>NZ_CABVHQ010000087.1 GCF_902497895.1 Pseudomonas fluorescens | reverse complement strand
GCGGTGGCCTTCGAACAAGGCGACCCGGACCGCCCCTACATCGCCCACGCCCTGCACGACAGCCAGCACCCGGATCACGTGACCCTGGGCAAACGTGACTACACCCGCAACGTGCTGCGCACCCCGGCCAACAACAAACTGCGCCTGGAGGACAACCGCGGCCAGGAGCACGTCAAGCTCAGCACCGAGTACGGCGGCAAGAGCCAGTTGAATCTGGGGCATGTGGTGGATGCGAAGAAGCAGAAGCGCGGTGAAGGGTTTGAACTGCGGACTGACGACTGGGGTGCCATAAGGGGCGGAAAGGGCCTGTTCATCAGTGCCGATGAACAGCCCAAAGCGCAGGGTCTGGTGCTCGACATGAGCGCCGCCTTGGGCCGCTTGCAACAGGCCGGCGAACAACTGCAAACACTCTCCGTCGATGCCCAGGCGAGCCAGGCCGATCCGGCGGATGTGCCGGCGCAACTGAACCTGCTCAGGCAAGACCTGGAGCAGCTCAAGTCGTCGGTCCTGCTGCTCAGCGCCCCCCAGGGCATCGCCCTGAGCAGCGGCCAGCACCTGCAACTGGCGGCGCAACACAACCTGATGCTCAACGCCGGCGGCGAGGCCGACCTCAGCGTGGTCAAGCGTCTGTTCATTGGCGTGGGGCAGGGGCTGAGCCTGTTCGTGCGCAAGCTGGGCATCAAGCTGATCGCCAACCAGGGGCCGGTGAGGGTGCAGGCTCAGAACGACCGTCTGGAACTGCTGGCCCGGCATGGGCTGGACATCACCAGCACCGAGGACGAAATCCACATCACCGCCAAGAAGAAAATCACCCTCAACGCCGGCGGCAGTTACATCACCCTCGATCCTTACAGCATCGAATCCGGGACGGCGGGTGACTACACCATCAAGGCCGCACATTTCGAGTACAGCGGCCCAGCCAGCATGACGGCCACGCATCCGGATTACCCGCAGAGCCTGTCCAAACAAAGTCTGCAATTCAATGTGCCGCAAGCCCCCAACGCTCCCGGCAAAGGCTGGGCAGGCATGCCTTACACACTCTATGCCGATGGCGCGCTGCTCAAGCAAGGCGTGCTGGACGACACCGGGCAACTGCTGATTGAGCACCAGGTCGTGACCCGAGGCTACCGGCTGGAGATGGCCAACGGCGTGACCTACCAGATTCCGCTGCCCACCGACTACCGCAATGCCGAGCAGGCGCACCTGGCCAATCGTGGCCTGCACAACCACCCCTCACAAACCAACGCCGAGGTCAGCCAGCCCACGGCGCACACGGATCACCGCGCTTTGTACCAGGCGGTGCTGGAAGGACTCAGCAACAAGGAAGGAAAAACCCAATGACCCAGTGCAACATCGTGGTGCCGGTCGCCCTCCAGCACACCCAGCAGGCAACCTGCACCTCACCCTGGTTCGTCTGCAATACCGAATACCATCCGGTGGCGGCCACCTATCAACCCTTGATCAACGGCGAAGAAACCTTCGAGGCCGTGCACCTGGCCATTGCCGGGGCCACCAAATCCGTCGACATCATCTGCTGGGGCTTCCAGCCGTCGATGCACTTCATCCGCAACGGCAAGGCCCCGAGCATCGGCGAGCTGCTCAAGGCCAAGGCCCGAGAAGGCGTCAAGGTTCGCGTGCTGGGTTGGGAGTATCCGTTAAATGCCGCAGGCGCGGTGGGCGAGGCCAACCTGCCCGGCAAAGGCACGCTGCGCATCAAGGATCGGGCGCTGCAGCGCTCCACCCAGGCGCAATACGCCGAAGACCGCCAGTGGTTTGCCGACTGTGCGGTCGCGGGCGACAAGGCGGCTCAGCGGGGCGTCGATCACTTTCCCCTGTTCGTCAGTCGCGGCTTCAGCAAGGGTGAAAGGGACACCATTGCCGATCAGGTGAAAAACCAAAGTCTCGACCCGGAAATCAGTAGAAGCACGCGTTACGTGCAGTGGTGGTCACCAAGCCACCACCAAAAGAGCGTCCTTGTCGACTATGAACTGCCGGACCGCGCCGTCGGCTTCGTCATGGGCCACAACATGCTCGACGAATACTGGGACACCGACGGCCATTTGGCGCTGAACCGTACTCCGGACACCTTGCCCCAGCCTGATCGCGGCGCGCGTGGCTTTACGCCGCGCCAGGATATTTCCAGCCAGCTCACCGGGCCGATTCTGGAACACCTGCACCACAACTTCGCCACCGCCTGGTACAAGGAAACCGGCGAGGACCTGCTCGCCTCGCGCCAGGCCATGCAAGTGGGGCAGCAGCTTCAATGCACCGGCGGCACCCCGCAGCTGGCCCAGCTGTTGCGCACCCAGCCGCAAGCGGGCAAGCGCGATATCGAGCAGCTCTACCTGAAGGCCGTCAACAACGCGACCCAGTTCATCTACATCGAAAACCAGTACTTCCGCTGGCCACCCCTGGCCGAGGCCATCAAACAGGCGGCGGTCGTTCAGACCCGCAAAGGCCGCGACCCCGGCCTGCATGGCGCCTTGCACCTGTTCGTGATTACCAATGCCACCGACGACGGCATCGGCGCCGGCACCGTCAATACCCAGCGCATGCTCGAAAGCCTCGGGCGCGCCGAGACCATTCCCGAAGTAACGAAATTACGGCGCATCAAACAGGTGAAAGAAGACGCGCCACCTCGGCCCCGCCCCGAGCCCCGCGACCGTCCCGAGCAGAGGGAACTGGCCCAATGGCAGGCCGAGCTCGATCAGCAAATCCAGGAGATCAAGGACAGCACCATTGTCCCGGACAAGGACATTCCCGGCCTGAAAGTCCACGTGTGCTCGCTGGTCGCCCCCGACTCACCGGCGGGTAAGCCATGGATGCCGGTGTACATCCACTCCAAGCTGATGATCGTCAACGACGTCTTCACCACCCTCGGCTCGGCCAACATCAACACCCGCAGCATGCAGGTCGACAGTGAGCTGAATATTGCCCACGAGTGGATGAGTGTGACTCAGGCGCTGCGGCGGCGATTGTGGAATCTGCATACGGCGGGTAAGGGGGCGCAGGATGATCCGGGCGTGGCGTTCAACGCTTGGCAGAAAATCATCGATGAAAACATCAAGCGCCAAGAAGCCAAGCATGTGCCTTGGGCCCCCCTCATCGAATTTTATTACGGCAAAGCGACCCTGAAGGATCTCGACTGATGCGTCGGTTCCTCCTGCTGTCATGCCTACTTCTGGCCGCCTGTGATAGCCGCAGCGCCTTTACCTATACGAAGAAGGACCCCCATGTGAATCCGCTCACCGAGATCAAGGCCAGGCTGGCTTTTACCTGCGCACACGAGAAAATTCCTGCGGCCACCGCCGAAGCCGATGTGCTGTTCCAGTACGCCCGCTGGCTGCAGAAGAACAACCAGCTCAAACAAGACAAAACCGTTGATATCGAGATTGAGCGGCTGTACCGCATCGCCAGCGAGAACGGCCATTACAAGGCCAATATCAATCTGCAGAACGGCGCCATGCGTGGTCATTTCAAGCTCCGTGGCGACGAGCATCTGCGCCTGAGCCAGCAACTGATCGAGGCAGGTGTGGCGACGGGCTATTACTTCGTCGGGATCTTCTTGCAGCAGGGCTCGGCCGGGCTACAGCAGGATCCGGAAATGGCGCTGCGCTATTACCGCAAGGCGGCCGATCAGGGTAATGCCGAAGCCCAGGCCTATGTGGGGGGCAAACTGGCACCGAGCGATATTGCCCCGGGCGTTGCCCGGCAGATGCGCAGTTGCGCCGCTGAGCAAGGGCATGGTAAAGCTGCTGTGATGTTGTCGATCTATCTAAAGGATGAAAAAAAATACAATGAAGCTATCGAAATCCTACAAATGGGCGTGGCCGCAGGCAATGAGAGTGCCGCTTCCCGTTTGTCAGAGGGCTTTCGCGCGCCGCCATCCACTGATGAACTACATTTCCTCGGCCAGCAGGAAGACCTAGAGCGCGCCGAACGTTATGAAAAAATCTGGAGGGTGCTCGCGAATAACTCCTACGCCCAGCCCAAAGTCCCCGAGATCAACGAGATCCTCCCGCTGCCACCCGCCCAACTTCCGCCATGGGACGGCAAGCTGCAATGGCTGGAAGCACGCCTGGCCAATGTCCCGCCGCAGAAACCCAGCGAGGCGCTGATCAGTCAGCTGGCCAAGGCCAAGGTCCTCGACCCGGCCACTGGTCGGGGACTGCCGGGGTCGCCAGCGTTCAGCCAGTCTCATTTATCCGCGCCGTACTGCTACAGCGGTGAAGTCTGCCCGCAGAGTGGCTACTGGCAGATCATCTGGCTCGCCCATCACCATTCGGTGATAGGAAAGAATGTCATCCGCCACTTCGAGCAGGGCGAGATCATGCCGACGCACATAGTCGAGCGCTACCACACGCGCCCCTGGCCGTTCTCCGACAAAATCACGCGGCGCGAGCAAGCAGTCGAATGGGCCCTGCTCAAGTGAAGCATTGGACTTTCATTGTCTGTCTGTCGAGTATTGCGTTGGTTGGCTGTGGCACTGGCAGCATGGATCCGCTCACCGAGATCAACGCCAAGCTGGCTTTCACCTGCGCACACGAGAAAATTCCTGCGGCCACCGCCGAAGCCGACGTGCTGTTCCAATACGCACGTTGGCTGCAGAAGAACAACCAGCTCAAGCAGAACAAAACGGTTGATATCGAGATTGAGCGGCTGTACCGCATCGCCAGCGAGAACGGCCATTACAAGGCCAATATCAATCTGCAGAACGGCGCCATGCGCGGTCATTTCAAGCTGCGTGGCGAGGAGCACTTGCGCCTGAGCCAGCAACTGATCGAGGCAGGTGTGGCGACGGGCTACTACTTCGTCGGGATCTTCCTGCAGCAGGGCTCAGCTGGGTTGCAGCAGGACCCGGAAATGGCGCTGCGCTACTACCGCAAGGCCACCGATCAGGGCAATGCCCAAGCCCAGTACCATGTGGGCGATAAGCTCGAACCGATCGACATTGCCCCGAAAATCGCACTCCAGATGTATCGCTGTGCTGCCGAGCAGGGTCAGGGCGAGGCGGCTCTCGCTCTGGGCGTTTACCTTAAAGATGGGCGATATCAGGAGGCGCTCGAAGCGTTTCAGATGGGAGTTGCTGCTGGTGACGAAACTTCGGCTTCCTTTTTGGAAAAAGGCTTTCGTAACCCGCCACCCTCCAATGAACTGCATTACCTCGGCCAACAGGAGGACCTCGATCGCGCTGAGCGTTACGAGAAAATTGGCACAGTACTGAGTAACTACTCCTACGCCCAGCCCAAAGTCCCCGAGATCAACGAGATCCTCCCGCTGCCACCAGCCCAACTTCCGCCATGGGATGGCAAGCTGCAATGGCTGGAAGCGCGCCTGGCCAATGTCCCGCCGCAGAAACCCAGCGAGGCGCTGATCAGTCATCTAGCCAAGGCCAAAGTCCTCGACCCGGCCACCGGCCGGGCGCTGCCGGGGTCGCCAGCGTTCAGCCAGTCTCATTTATCCGCGCCGTACTGCTACAGCGGTGAAGTCTGCCCGCAGAGTGGTTACTGGCAGATCATCTGGCTCGCCCATCACCATTCGGTGATAGGAAAGAATGTCGTCCGCCACTTCGAGCAGGGCGAGATCATGCCGACGCACATAGTCGAGCGCTACCACACGCGCCCCTGGCCGTTCTCCGACAAAATTACGCGGCGCGAGCAAGCAGTCGAATGGGGCCTGCTCGGATGAAGCGATGGGAGCTTGCCGCGTTGTTGGTGAAAGTTCCGTTAACCGAGGCCAATGCCAATTTTGCCTGCCGAAGGGGCGGGCAGATCAGAAGCAAAGCGAGTCGACCTACCGGCCTGTTTGTATAGGGAACATATTCCCCCCCGTAGGAGCTGCCGAAGGCTGCGATCTTTTGATCTTGATCTTGTTGGTACTGGCTTGCCCCAATGCCAGTTAAGGAAATGAGGTCTCTTGTAGGAGGGAGGCCGCGATGGACCCAAGTGCGGCGCGTTTATTCAGAGAACACGCGTTATCGTTCACGTCCATCGCGAGCAAGCTCGCTCCTACGGGGGCGAAGCCTGCCTGGGAGACTGTCTGCGCTTCATCTGTAGGGCCAGGCGACGACAGCGATGGTCAACCTGGCGAGGCACCCGGTCCTCGCCAACCGCGGCGCTTTATTCTGCGCGTAATCTATCGAACCACTCCAGCGAAGTGCGCCAGATGCAGATGCCGAGGAAATACGCGGACATGGCCAGCCACAGCCCCATTACCATAGGATCTTTGCCTGGATGGTTGAGCACCAGCGACAGGCTGCACAGCAACCAGACGGCGGTCACGGCGATGTTGATCGGCATGAACCGGCGGACGCGGAAGGGGTGGAGGAATTTCATCCGGGTCACGGTCAATAGTGCCAGTCCGATAATGCTCAGCAGAGTGATCCAGGGTGTCGGGGAGATGATGTAGAGGCACAGGGCGACCACATTCCAGGCGGCGGGGAAGCCCTGGAAGTAGTTGTCCTTGCTCTTCATGTTGACGTTGCAGAAGCAGAACAGCGAAGAGACCAGGATCACCGATACCGTCAGCAGCGGCGTGTAGCCCGGCAGTTCGACATACCAATAGATGAACAGGGCAGGGATAAATACATAGGTCAGGTAGTCGATGACCAGATCCAGCACCGATCCATCGAAACCCGGCAGGACCGTCTGGACATTGACCTTGCGCGCCAGCGAGCCGTCGACGCCATCGACAATCAGCGCCACCCCCAGCCACAGCAGGCAGGCCTTGGGCTGGTTTTCGAACAAGGCAATGGTCGCCAGGAAGGCGGTGACCACGCCGGTGGCGGTAAACCCATGGGCGCCCCATGCTTTGAGCCTGGCTATGTGTAGAGTCGATATCATCGGGGCATTCTCCAGAAATTGCAGCAAACCAGTGATCACCGCCGACGCGGGCACCGGCAAACATAGCTTAGGTTGCAAGTATCGACCGGGTATCCGGGGATAAGGTTCACCAGTCAATAATCTTTGCTCAGTCACTCGCTGAGTAGATTAGCTCAGGTCTATCTGACTCACTTTCGCCTTCAACCTTGCGGGCTTAAAGAAAAAAGCGCCCGAAGGCGCCAGGAATCACCTTGACCGAGGGAGGCCAGGTGAAGCCGTTCAGGTTGCTGCCGCGTTGGTAAGTCGCGGCGTGAACGCAAGAGGGTGTCGCGCCGGCAGGGGCGCAGGCGGCTATTTACCGAGTTTTACCCGGGTCCAGCCGCGGGTCATCAAGCGCTGGGTACCGATGGGCAGGTCGGGGACGGCATAGAGGGTGGCCATCACCTCTTGCGGCGGATTGAAGTGAGGCCGCCTAGGCAGCCGCACCTGCCAACTGTCGCTCAGGTTGCTTCCAGGATTCGCTCGCGGTCTGGTCCATGGCTTCCTGGATCGCGCGTTTGCGGTTGGCTTCGGCCTTGCGGCTGAAATACCAGACCAGGAAGGTGACAAACGAGACCACCAGCAGTATCAGGCTGGCCACCGCGTTGATCTCCGGTTTCACCCCCAGGCGCACGGCGGAGAACACCTCCATTGGCAGGGTGGTCGAACCCGGCCCGGAGACGAAACTGGCCAGCACCAGGTCATCCAGCGAAAGGGCGAAGGACATCATGCCGCCCGCGCCCAGCGAGGGTGCGATCATCGGGATGGTGATCAGGAAGAACACCTTCAGCGGCCGCGCCCCCAGATCCATGGCCGCTTCTTCGATGGACAGGTCCAGTTCACGCAAGCGTGCCGAGACCACCACCGCCACATAAGCCGCACAGAAGGTGGTGTGGGCGATCCAGATGGTGATGATGCCGCGCTCCTGGGGCCAGCCGATCATTTGCGCCATGGCCACGAACAGCAGCAACAGCGACAGACCGGTAATCACTTCGGGCATCACCAGTGGCGCGGTGACCAGACCGCCGAACAGCGTGCGACCCTTGAAGCGGGTCACCCGGGTCAGCACGAAGGCCGCCAGGGTGCCCAGGGCCACAGCGGCTATCGCGGTGTAGCAGGCGATTTCCAGGGAACGCACCACCGAGCCCATCAGTTGCGAGTTGTCCAGCAGGCCGACATACCACTTCACCGACCAGCCGCCCCACACCGTCACCAGTTTCGAGGCGTTGAACGAGTAGATCACCAGGATCAGCATCGGCAGGTAGATGAACAACAGACCCAGTACCAACATCAATTTTGCAAAACCGAAACGTTTCATGCCCGTCCCTCCATCTCTTTGGCCTGGCTGCGGTTGAACAGGATGATCGGCACAATCAGGATCGCCAGCATCACCACCGCCAGGGCGGACGCCACCGGCCAGTCACGGTTGTTGAAGAACTCCTGCCAGAGCACGCGGCCGATCATCAGGGTTTCCGGACCGCCGAGCAGTTCCGGAATGACGAACTCACCGACCACTGGAATGAACACCAGCATGCAGCCTGCGACGATGCCGTTTTTTGCCAGCGGCACAGTGATTTTCCAGAAGTTGTTGAAGGTGCTGGAGCCCAGGTCCGAGGCGGCTTCCAGCAGGCTTTGGTCATGCTTGACCAGGTTGGCGTAGAGCGGCAGGACCATGAACGGCAGGTAGGCATATACGACGCCGATATACACCGCGATATTGGTGTTCAATATTTCTATCGGGTGCTGGATAAGGCCGGTCCAGAGCAGGAATGCATTGAGCAGGCCGTTATTGCTGAGAATCCCCATCCAGGCATAAACCCTGATCAGAATCGCGGTCCAGGTCGGCATCATGATCAACAGCAGTAATACCGTTTGCGCGTCCTGGCGGGCCTTGGAGATGGCATAGGCCATCGGGAAGCCGATCAGCAGGCAGATCAGGGTGCTGAAAAAAGCCACTTTCAGCGAGCCGAGGTAGGCCGAGATATAAAGCTCATCAGCGGCCAGCAGCGCATAGTTGCCGACGTTGAGGAACAGCTGGAACTTCTGCTCGGCGAAGCTGTAGATCTGCGAGTAGGGAGGAATGGCCAGGGCCGCTTCCGAGAAGCTGATCTTCATCACCAGGAAAAACGGCAGCATGAAGAACAGGCACAGCCAGAGGAATGGAATCCCGATGACCACTTTGCGGCCACTGGGGATCAGTCGTTGAATCCGCTTATTAATAGTGATCATGCACGCAGTACCACGCCGCTGTCGTCTTCCCACCACACGTACACCTGGTCATCCCAGGTCGGGCGTGCGCCGCGGCGTTCGGCGTTGGCCATGAACGACTGAACGATCTTGCCGCCCGGCAGCTCCACGTAAAACACCGAGTGCCCACCCAGGTAGGCGATGTCATGCACCTTGCCCTGGGACCAGTTGTAGCGCGAGTCGGGCTTGAGGGTGGTGACCAGCAATTTCTCCGGGCGAATGGCGTAGGTGACGGACTTGTCTTCGACCGAAGTACTGACGCCATGACCGACATAAATCTTCTGCTCAAGGTCCGGGCTATGAATGACCGCATGGCCTTCCTGGTCTTCGGTCACGGTGCCGTCGAAGGCATTCACGTTGCCGATGAACTCGCAGACCATGCGGCTGACCGGTGCTTCATAGATATCGACCGGGCTGCCGATCTGGGCAATCCAGCCCAGGTGCATGATGGCGATGCGCTGGGCCATGGTCATGGCCTCTTCCTGGTCGTGGGTCACCATCACGCAGGTCACGCCGACCCGTTCGATGATCTCCACCAGTTCAAGCTGCATCTGCGAGCGCAGCTTTTTGTCCAGCGCGCCCATGGGCTCGTCGAGCAGAAGCAGCTTCGGCCGCTTGGCCAGGGAACGCGCCAGCGCCACCCGTTGCCGCTGACCACCCGACAGTTGATGGGGCTTGCGTTTGGCGTACTGGGTCATATGCACCAGCCTGAGCATTTCTTCGACCCGGGCTTCAATCTCGCTGGCCGGCAACCGGTCCTGCTTGAGACCAAAGGCAATGTTCTGCGCCACGGTCATGTGCGGGAACAGCGCGTAGGACTGGAACATCATGTTGATCGGCCGCTCGTAGGGCGGCATGTCGGTGATGTCGACGCCATCGAGGTAGATTCGTCCTTCGGTCGGACGCTCGAAGCCTGCCAGCATGCGCAGCAGTGTCGACTTGCCTGAGCCGGAGCCACCGAGCATGGCGAAAATTTCACCCTGATGGATTTCCAGGGACACATCGTCCACGGCGATGGTCTCGTCGAATTTCTTGGTGACCCGGTCGACTTTAACCAACACCTTCTTCGGGTGCGGGTTGCCTTCAAGAGCCTTCCGGTAAGTGCTGGAGGCGTTTGCCATGTGAAACTCCCAACAGGTGTGAGGAGTCGGGCCAATACGGCCTGACTTAATAGAGTGATTCCAGCCCGCACCGTGCGGGCTTGTTCGGCGCCGCCGTCCTGGCTGCCTGGTGCTGCTTGTTGTTATCGAAACTGCTATCGAAAGTGCTGTCGAAAAACTGCTATCGCGTTTGTTGTCATCGTGAGAGACCGGCGCGCAAAGGCGCACCCGCCTGGCTCACGGGGGGAGTAAATCGTTGAGTGGTGTTTGAGGTCGTCAGTCAGCGCGCATAACGAAGCGCCGCCCGTTGCCGGCACGCGTCGCCAAACGCCTGGAAAATACTCAAGTAAGGAGGGTTCGACAGGACCTGCCATTCCGGGTGCCATTGCACGCCGACGGCGAAAGCCTTGCTGTGCTCGACGGAGATCGCCTCGATCAGGCCATCCGGTGCGATGGCTTCGGCGCGCAGGCCGGGAGCGAGTCTGTCGATGCCTTGGCTGTGAATCGAGTTGACCTGGAACACCCGAGGCAGATCCAGCCCTTGGAACATGCCACCCGGTTGCACGCTGACCGCATGGGCCGGGGCGTATTGCACGGCCAGCTGCGGATGATCCGCTTCGCGATGATCGAGGAATCCGGGGAGTTCGTGGACCTTTTGATGCAGGCTGCCACCGAACGCCACGTTCATTTCCTGAAAGCCCCGGCAGATGCCGAGCACCGGAACGCCAGCGGCGATCGCTGCACGTAACAGGGGAAGGGTGGTGCCGTCCCGTTGCGGATCGTGTTCCGTGCCTGGGGCGCTGTCGGGCCCTTGATAGTGGAACGGTTCCACATTGGACGGTGAGCCGGTCAGCAGCAGGCCGTCAAGATGCTCAAGCAGCTCATCTATTTCGGTCAGTTCCGCCAGGGAAGGAATGACTACCGGCAGCCCCAAAGCCGCGACGCTGACAGCACGCAAGTACTTGTCGCCGCTGACGTGGTAGGGGTGCAGGCCAATCTGTTTGACGCACGCAGTAACGCCGATCAATGGCTTGAATGCCATTTTTATCACCTCGAAGTTTCACACTTGAACGAGCTTTTCCGGAGCTTAGCCTTGTTGATTTTAATTAACAACTCTCATGTAAAAAATTCTAAACGCCGCGCGTCTGATCTTCAGGATTTACGCAGTGGGCAAGGCTAATTTGGCACTCTCGTGCCCAAAAAAGGCCAGAAAATAAAGGTTTAAAGGTCAAGTGTTCGCTATTGACTTCACTTTGCCTTTCGGATTGACTGAGCTCGTGAAAGGGTAGTGAACATAATAATTAACAGCTAATAGGTGCATCATGTCGGTCCCTCTGCGTACCGTTCAACTCAACGAAGCAAACGCATTCCTTAAGAAATATCCTGAGGTTTTGTACGTCGACCTTCTGATTGCGGATATGAACGGTGTGGTGCGCGGCAAGCGCATCGAGCGCACCAGTCTTCATAAGGTCTACGAAAAAGGCATAAACCTTCCGGCGTCACTGTTTGCTCTGGACATCAACGGCTCCACGGTGGAAAGCACCGGCCTGGGTCTGGACATCGGCGACTCGGATCGAATCTGCTATCCGATCCCCAATACCCTGTGCATCGAACCCTGGCAGAAGCGCCCGACCGCGCAACTGTTAATGACCATGCACGAACTCGAAGGCCAGCCGTTCTTCGCTGACCCTCGCGAAGTGCTGCGTCAGGTGGTGAGCAAGTTCGATGACATGGGCCTGACCATTTGCGCCGCGTTCGAGCTGGAGTTCTATCTGATCGACCAGGACAACGTGAACGGTCGTCCGCAATCGCCACGCTCGCCGGTGTCCGGCAAACGTCCGATGTCGACCCAGGTGTACCTGATCGACGACCTGGACGAATACATCGATTGCCTGCAAGACATCCTTGAAGGCGCGAAAGAGCAGGGCATTCCGGCCGATGCGATTGTCAAGGAAAGCGCCCCGGCGCAGTTCGAAGTCAACCTGCATCACGTCTCGGACCCGATCAAGGCCTGCGACTACGCGGTGTTGCTCAAGCGCCTGGTCAAAAACATTGCCTATGATCATGAGATGGACACCACCTTCATGGCCAAGCCTTATCCAGGCCAGGCCGGCAATGGTCTGCACGTGCACATCTCGATCCTTGATAAAGAAGGCAACAACATCTTTGCCAGTGAGGATCCCGAGCAGAACGCCGCACTGCGTCATGCAATCGGCGGTGTGCTCGAGACCCTGCCGGCGCAAATGGCCTTCCTCTGCCCGAACGTCAACTCCTACCGGCGTTTCGGCGCACAATTCTACGTGCCGAACTCGCCGAGCTGGGGCATCGACAACCGTACCGTCGCGGTCCGCGTGCCAACCGGTTCGTCGGACTCCGTGCGCATCGAACACCGGGTTGCCGGCGCCGATGCCAACCCGTACCTGCTGATGGCGTCGGTACTGGCTGGTATTCACCACGGTCTGATTAACGAAATCGAGCCCGGCGCGCCGGTGGAAGGCAACAGCTACGAACAGAACGAGCAGAGCCTGCCGAACAACTTGCGCGATGCATTGCGTGAGCTGGACGACAGCGAAGTCATGGCGCGTTACATCGACCCGATGTACATCGACGTGTTCGTGGCGTGCAAGGAAAGCGAGCTGGCCGAGTTCGAGAACTCCATCTCGGACCTTGAGTACAACTGGTACCTGCACACGGTCTGATTGGCTAATACCAGTCAATTGGGGCGACATATCTTTGATGGCGGGTGAATAACCCTGTAGGAGCTGCCGAAGGCTGCGATCTTTTGATCTTGATCTTCGGTGGCTTCATGGACGTCAAAAACCAAGGTCAAAAGATCGCAACCTCCGGCAGCTCCTACACGGGCATCAGCCTGACGATCACTTATTCCTCTGCGTTGAGTCACAACCATGGCAAACACTCGCAGCGACTGGGAGCAACGCTTTCAGTCCTTATCAATAGAAGGCCGGGCATTCATTGACGGCCAATACTGCTCGGCACTCAGCGGCGACACCTTTGAATGCATGAGCCCGGTGGACGGTCGTTTTCTGGCGAACGTCGCCAGCACCGATGAAGCCGACGCGAATGCGGCGGTGGTCGTCGCGCGCCGGGCATTCGAATCCGGCGTCTGGGCCAGACTGGCTCCGGCTGCGCGCAAGCGCATCCTGATTCGCTTCGCTGACCTGATTCTGGCGAACCAGGAAGAACTGGCGCTGCTGGAAACCCTCGACATGGGCAAGCCCATCAGCGACTCCATGGGCATCGACATCCCGGCGACCGCCAACGCGATCCGCTGGAGCGCCGAGGCGATCGACAAGATTTACGACGAGGTCGCGGCGACGCCCCACGATCAGTTGGGGCTCATTACTCGCGAACCTTCGGGCGTGGTGGCGGCCATTGTGCCGTGGAATTTCCCGCTGATCATGGCCAGCTGGAAGTTCGCACCGGCCTTGGCGGCGGGTAACTCGTTTATCCTCAAGCCTTCGGAAAAATCGCCGCTGACGGCGATCCGCATCGCTCAGCTGGCGCTGGACGCGGGGATCCCGAAAGGGGTGTTCAACGTTCTGCCGGGATTCGGTCACACCGTCGGCAAGGCCCTGGCGTTGCATATGGATGTCGACGTCCTGGCCTTCACCGGCTCGACGGCGATTGCCAAGCAACTACTGATCTACGCCGGGCAAAGCAACATGAAACGCGTTTGGCTTGAAGCGGGGGGAAAGAGCCCGAACGTGGTGTTTGCCGACGCGCCGGATTTGCGCGCGGCAGCACAGGCAGCGGCCAGTGCCATCGCCTTCAACCAGGGCGAAGTCTGCACCGCCGGTTCGCGTTTGCTGGTGGAACGGTCGATTCGCGAGCAGTTCATTCCGTTGTTGGTGGAAGCGCTGCAAGCCTGGAAACCGGGGCACGCCCTCGATCCGGCCACCACCGTCGGCGCAGTCGTCGATCAGCGGCAACTGGAATCGGTTCTGCGCTACATCCAAGTCGGTAAAGACCAGGGTGCGCAACTGATCGCTGGCGGCAGTCGCACCCTCGAAGACACCGGTGGCCTGTACGTGGAACCGGCGATTTTCGACGGCGTGACCAATGCCATGACCATTGCCCGGGAAGAGATCTTCGGTCCGGTGTTGTCCCTCATCACCTTCGATACCGTCGAAGAAGCGTTGCAGATCGCTAACGACAGCATCTTCGGCCTGGCGGCCGGGGTCTGGACCAGCAACCTGAGCAAGGCCCACAGCTTTGCCCGTGGTTTGCGCGCCGGCAGCGTCTGGGTCAATCAGTACGACGGTGGCGACATGACTGCGCCGTTCGGCGGGTTCAAGCAGTCGGGTAACGGCCGGGACAAGTCGCTGCATGCGTTCGACAAATACACCGAACTCAAAGCGACCTGGATCAAGCTCTAATACTTTTACAACGGTGGTCGCAGGCGTCTGCCTGCGGTCACCGGGGAATTTTATGATGCAAACTCATGTAAACAGCTACTACGCGGCGACCCGCAACCCGACAAGCGACTTGCCGATTCTTGAAGAACTGGTGGAATGCGATGTCTGCGTGATCGGTGCGGGCTACACCGGCTTGTCATCGGCGCTGTTCCTCGCAGAAGCGGGCTACAGCGTGACGGTACTGGAAGCCGCCAAAGTCGGCTTCGGCGCCAGCGGGCGCAATGGCGGGCAACTGGTCAATTCCTATAGCCGCGACGTCGATGTCATCGAACAGCGCTATGGCGACAAGACTGCGCAAATACTCGGGAGCATGATTTTCGAGGGCGCGGATATCATTCGCCAGCGCATCAAGCACTACGATATCAAGTGCGACTACCGTCCCGGGGGGATTTTCGCGGCCCTCAACAAGAAGCAACTCAAGGGTCTTGAAGAGCAGAAAAGCGCCTGGGAGCGTTACGGCAATCAGCAACTGCGAATGCTCGATAGCGCGGACATTGCCCGGGAAGTCGGTTCGGACAACTACATCGGCGGTCTGCTGGACATGCAGGGCGGGCACGTGCATCCGTTGAACCTGGCACTGGGCGAGGCGGCCGCGATCATTGCCCTGGGCGGGAAAATCTTCGAGCAGTCGGCCGCGGTCAATATCAGCTACGGTGAGCCGATTGTCGTCAGGACCGCCAAAGGCGTGGTAAAGGCCAAGTACCTGCTGATTGCCGGCAATGCCTATCTGAACCAGGATCTGGACCCCAGGGTGACCCGCAAGAGCATGCCCTGCGGCTCGCAAATCGCCGTGACCGAGCCGTTGTCAGCGAAAGTGGCCAAGAGCCTGATCGCCAACAACTACTGCGTCGAAGACTGTAACTACCTGCTCGATTACTTCCGCCTCACCGCCGATAATCGCCTGCTGTATGGCGGCGGTGTGGTCTACGGTGCCCGCGAGCCGGATGACATCGAGCAACTGATCCTGCCGAAAATTCTCAAGACGTTCCCGCAACTCAAAGGTGTGAAGGTCGATTACCGCTGGACCGGCAACTTCCTGCTGACCATGTCGCGCATGCCGCAATTCGGCCGCATTGAAAAGAACGCCTACTATATGCAGGGCTACAGCGGACATGGCGTGACCTGTTCGCACCTGGCGGGCAAGCTGATCTCGGAAATGATCCGTGGGGACGCCGAGCGCTTCGACGCGTTTGCCTCGCTACCGCACATGCCGATGCTCGGCGGCCGGACCTTCCAGGCGCCATTGACTGCCATGGGGGCCGCTTACTACTCGCTGCGTGACCGGTTCGGCATCTAGCCGCAACTACTGGCGGCGGCCAGCCGGACACTGGCCGCCGGCCTTTTTGTCGGCGATTTATCTAACCTGCTGAGCTGTGCGATCAAACGTGATTTAATACTTGGCTTCCACGTATCCGGGGCAGGGCAGCGGCGATCGTTCCAAAAAAGTCGTCCACTCTCCCCAATACCCTTGAGTATTTTTCCCATAAGGCTGTCATGGACACGGGCACACGACTCAAATTAGTGCGCGAAAGCTATAAGCTTTCTCAGCGCGAGCTGGCCAGGCGTAGCGGCGTCACCAATGCCACGATCTCGCTGATCGAGCAGAATCGCGTCAGCCCTTCAGTCAGTTCGCTGAAAAAACTCCTCGAAAGCATTCCCATGTCGTTGGCGGATTTCTTCACCTTCGACCAGCCGCCTCAAGAAGGCCGTTACGTATTCCGCGCCAATGAACAGCCCGATCTGGGCCGTCATGGGGTGCGCCTGCTGCTCGTCGGCGCGGTCGTGCCGAGCCGGCAGATGCGCTTTCTGCGTGAGCAGTACGCACCCGGAGCGAGTTCCGGCGAGGACCCGATTGTCCATGCCGAAGGCGAGGAGTGCGGCCTGGTGACCCGGGGTACGGTCGAACTGACGATCGACGGACAAGTCAGCATCCTCAATGCCGGCGACGGCTACTACTTCCCCACCACCTTGGCGCACCGCTTTCGCAATATCGGCCAGGATGAGGCCGAGATCATCAGCGCGAACACCCCGGCGAACTTCTGATAGTGAGCGATTGCAGACACCCACGACGCTGTGGGTGTACCCGGTCGGCGTAGGAGCTGGCGAAGCCTGCGATCTTTTGGCGGTTCTGGAGATAGCCCAGGAGCAAGATCAAAAGATCGCAGCCTGCGGCAGCTCCTACACCACCACCTTGGCGCACCGCTTTCGCAATATCGGCCAGGATGAGGCCGAGATCATCAGCGCGAACACCCCGGCGAACTTCTGATAGTGAACGATTGCAGACACCCACGACGCTGTGGGTGTACCCGGTCGGCGTAGGAGCTGGCGAAGCCTGCGATCTTTTGGCGGTTCTGGAGATTGCCCAAGGGCAAGATCAAAAGATCGCAGCCTGCGGCAGCTCCTACAAGGGCATCGCGCGTGCCAGAAAACAGGCCGGCTGTCAGGCTGCGCCCGGATCGCCGCACCGCTCCTCGCACATTTTTCGCGATCGTCGCCTAAACTCATGCCATCGCGTTCAACAAGGTGACCCCCTGGTTCGCCTCGCCACCACTCGAGGCGTTTTGTCTGCTCGTTGCACCGATTCGTCAAGTGGCCCAGGGACAAGGCGAGTAAAACCAAGGGCTGGCCCTCCTATGTGCAATGCATCGAAGCCAATAGTTCGCGCCATCTTCATCCTGCTGCTGGGCATGGCACCTGCGTCGCTTCCAGCGGCCGATAGTGCCCCGGTACCCGTACCCTCCGAGCAAACCGCCATAACAGTCGTCCCCCAAAGCGAGCTGCAAAAACTCCAGGTGCGACTGGACACACTCAAACAGCAAGTCGCGCTCACCACCAATTACAATCAGTTGGTCGGGCTTCAGGACCTGGTGCAGCAACTGATCAACGATGCCAACGAGCTGACAGTCTTGCTGCTTCCCGAACAGGCACAGCTACAAGCCCAACTGGGGGTATTGGGACCGCCACCCAGCGACAGCACGACTATAGAAAAGCCTGATATCGTGCAACAGCGGGCCTACCTCGGCAGTCAAAAATCCCGGTTGGACGACGAGTTGAAGTTGCTGGAAGGCATCAAGCAGAACGCGGTCAATCTCACCATGCAGATCGCCGGCATCCGCCGAAGCCAGATGGAAATCGAACTGGCGATGCGCACCGGCAGTATCCTGGGCCCCCGGTTCTGGTCGCCTTTGGTTTATCCGCTTGACGAGGATAAACAGCGGCTCAAGGTTTTCGTCGAACAGGCAACCGCCGCAGTACAAGCGATGTGGCTACCGGGACAACGAACTGTGTCCGCCACGCTGCTGTTGCTGGCCCTGGGGGTATGGAGCCTGGGGCGCAGGTTGGCCCAGCGGGGACTGACGTGGTTCTGCATCCACCGCTTGCCTGAAGGACGATTACGGCGCAGCTCACTGGCAATTGCCACGACCCTGGCCACCGTATTGACCACCGGCTGTGCGTTTCAACTGCTCTACTTTGCGCTTACCCGCCAGTATCAATTGACGCCGTTATTGCAGAACTACACTGACGAACTGGAAAAGCTGGTCTACACCTGCGCCCTGATTACGGGTCTGGGTCGTGCCTTGTTATCCACTCGACATCCGTCCTGGCGCCTGCCAGACATTCCCGATCCAGTCGCCCTGGCCGTGAAGCCGTTCCCTCGGATATTGGCCAGTCTGCTGCTGGTGCTTGTTGCCCTGACGCAGATGAGCAACGTGGCCGGCATGAGCACACAGCTCATCACTTCCGCGCGTGGCGTGGCAGCACTAGGCACCGCGCTGATAATCGGCGCTTTGCTGCTGCGGACCAATCACGTCCGCAAAGCGCTGGCCGCAGCAGGCGAATTGCCTGAACCCCGTACCACCTTTGCCGGCCTGCTCTATGCCAGTACCTATCTGGTCGTGGTGCTGTCACTGTTCTCCTTGTTGCTTGGCTATACCTCTCTGGCAAGATTCCTGACCTATGAACTGGTATGGATTTATATCGTTGTCGCCAGTTTCTATCTGCTGACCCAATTGCACAAAGATGCCTGCGAAAACGTTTTTTCTCCGCGAAACCCGAGTGGCAAAGCACTCAAGCAGCTATTGGGCATTGGCGACGTGCGCCTGGAGCAGGCAGCGATCGTGTTGTCGGGCGCGGGCAGGGCACTGCTGCTGTTGCTCGCAATCATTACATTGTTGGTCGGTGGAGTCGGCAGCACCCTTGGACAACTGGCTAACAGTACCGTCGCGGTGCTCGGTGGCGAAGGCTTGCGCAAACTGAATATCATTCCGGCGCAGCTGTTAAGCGCGGTCCTGGCCCTGGCAATCGGGGTTTACCTGATCCGCACCTTGAGCCGGTGGCTGGACCGAGAGTTCTTGCCTAAAACCGATATGGACCCAGGCATGCGCGCCTCGCTGAGCACCTTGTTCAGCAACGTGGGTTACGTGGTGGTGGTTCTGCTGAGCCTGTCTACCCTTGGCGTCAAGTGGAACAGTCTCGCCTGGATCGTCAGCGCCTTGTCGGTGGGCATCGGTTTTGGCCTGCAGGAGATCGTCAAGAATTTCGTCTCCGGGATCATCCTGCTCACCGAGCGGCCGGTCAAAGTCGGCGACCTGGTGAGTATCAGCGGGGTCGAAGGCGATATCCGGCGGATCAACGTCAGGGCCACGGAAATCCAACTCAGCGATCGTTCGATCGTGATCGTCCCCAACTCCCAACTGATTTCCCAGAACCTGCGCAACGTGACCATGGGCGGCAGTGCGCAAGGGGTAGTCACACTCGAACTGACCTTTCCCTTCGATATCGATCCGGAACAGGTCAGGAACCTGCTGCAGGAGGTCTACACCGCACACGAAAGCATTCTGGAAAAACCCGCACCTGCCGTCAGATTCAGCCAACTGACACCAGCGGGCATCATCTTGAGCATCACCGGTTATGTCAGCAGCCCCAGAATCGTCAGCAATACCAAGAGCGAGTTGCTGTTCGAGATTCTCAAGCGCTTGAGTGCCGCCGGGATTCCATTGGCCAGTCCCAAGCCCTGATGTCGTAGGAGCTGCCGAAGGCTGCGATCTTTTCTGGCAACGAGTCGCCTGTTGGGAAGATCAAAAGATCGCAGCCTGCGGCAGCTCCTACAGGATTGTGTGCATCCGCGATATCGCGGGTGTATGCGGCCGGCGGGATTTGTGTGCATCCGCGATATCGCGGGTGTATGCGGCCGGCGGGATTTGTGTGCATCCGCGATATCGCGGGTGTATGCGGCCGGCGGGATTTGTGTGCATCCGCGATATCGCGGGTGTATGCGGCCGGCGGGATTTGTGTGCATCCGCGA
>NZ_CABVHQ010000086.1 GCF_902497895.1 Pseudomonas fluorescens | reverse complement strand
AGGAGACTAGCCGATGCCAATGATGCAGCCGCGAGGAAGATCGATAGGAAGAACCGCATTGATTGAGTCATTTCCGTACTCCGATAAGGGAGCATTGGATGGGAGCAGCGGTCAACGCCTGTGTCAGACAGGAACCGAACCCACTGAAAGTTATCCGGCGCACCCTAAAGTGTGTGAGCTGCAAGCTTCGCTCTTGAATGGAGCAGGCCCAAGGCCACTGATCAGTTGCGATGCCATCATCTGGTTTGACCACTGTGTAAGGGCCGGGTTCGTCGCCAGAGTCTGCTTATGGCCGATTTTTGGCTTTGGCCAACTGCCGCTATTTCGGGTCGATCAGTCATTCAGGATAGCTCCGCTGGTTTGCCAACCCAGCCTGGCGGGGAAAACCCGGCCCAGCAGCTGGCATTCCATCCACACTGGATGCCCGGTCAACGAGGAACGCGGCCGCTTCTTATCCCAGTTCGTCCGTTTGCAGACCGTCTGGGCACCACTGGCGCGGTAGCCCACTGAGCACTACTTCCCTGAACCATTCGGGCGGCCTTAGGGCCGCCATTTTTTTCGTGTTGTCCCTGGCACTCGCCCCGCAGGCATCAGGCCGCCGATCTATCTCCCGGCACAGTGCGGTTTCACACTCCTGAATCCTCTAATTCTCCTGAATCAAACGCTGCACTGCCATTCGGCGCTCTGTTTTTCGACCATGTGGATGTCCAGATAGCTTTTGAGCACTTCCTTCATCCCTTGGGTGCCCATCACTGTCAAAGCGTTCGATGTATCACTCATCATCTCGTTGGAACTCCTTTAAAGGCTCTTCGTCATCTGAACTGAGGGGCATCTGCGGGTTTGCCGCGGCGGACCTCTTGGAATCTGTTTTTCATTAAGAGGCGAGGGACGAGATGAATACTCCAGACAGCAGGACCGGGCAGCCGTCCGCCCAGCAGAACCCGACACGGCCGGAGCAAAACTTTGAGCATTTGAAGGAGGAGGTCACCGAGACTCTAGGAGACGCACGGCAGCAGGCCGATGCGCAATTCGGCCAGTACCGTGACACTGCGGCCGACCAGATCGAGGCCCTGGCCAGAGGCGCCAAATCCCTGGTTTCGGAAATCGAGAGCAACGATACGCTCGGCCTGTCCGACCACGTCGCCAACATGGCCGAGAACATGAGCGGGCTGGCTGCAAAGCTGCGCAACAAAAGCGCCGAACAGCTGCTGCATGACGGAGCAGACCTGGCGCGCAACAATCCGGCGTTGTTCATTGCCGGCAGCATAGCGGTGGGGTTTGGCCTGTCGCGGTTTTTGAAAGCCGGCAGTGCTGAAATTCGGACCAGCAGCGACCCGGCGGCCGGGAGCACCTCCATGCCGCCCTCCGGTGGTTTCGGCGCTCAGCGACCCTACGAAACTTCGGTCCCGAGCAGTGCCGGTCCTTCTCCAGAATCGGCTACAGGCACCACGCCGGCCTCATCGAATGCCCAGGACTACCCTGGGGATTTCGCCACGACCTCGAGACCTGACTCGACCCACTTCAAAGGAGAACTGTGATGAACAGAGAAGAACTGGAAAGGCAGCGCCTGCATCCGATGCCACCTGCCGACCACGACAGCTCGGTCATAGGTTTGCTGCGGCAATTGTCCCGGGAAGTGCCGGTGCTGTTCACCAAGGAACTGGCATTGGTCAAAGCTGAATTGCAGGCCAGCCTCACGACAGTGAAAGCAGGCATTGCAGGCGTTGCCGGCGGAGCGATGGTGTTGCTCGCCGGGTTCGTCATCCTGCTGATGTCAGCCGTCTATGGCTTGAGCATCGTCATGGCACCCTGGCTTGCTGCATTGATTGTCGGTGCGGTGGTGATGGTGGTCGGGTTCGTCATGTTGCAGGCGGGGAAAAAGCAATTCGAAGCATCCCACTTCAAGCCTGATCGCACCCTGGACGCCCTCAACAAGGACCAGGAAGCGCTGCGGAGGAAAGTGTCATGAATCGTGAACTGGAAATCGAGTCGGCGAAAAGTCCGGAAACCATCGAGCGCGAGATCGATGCGCAGCGGGCAAGCATTTCCCACATCGTCGATGAGCTGGAAAGCAAATTCACGCCGGGGCAAATGTTCGACCAGGCGTTGAGCATGATGCAGAGCAACGGCACCACTTTCTTGAGCAATCTGGGCACCAGCGTGCGCAACAATCCGGTTCCCGCGGTGCTGACTTCGGTCGGGTTGCTGTGGTTGATGATGAGCCAGAATCGCCCGCCGCCCCGCCCGGACGATCGCTTCGACGCGGATGAGCACAGCTTCGGCGATATGGCCGACGGCCTGGCGGACGGCATTGATAGCGCCCGCGGCTATCTGCACAGCACCACCGACACACTCAAGGGCGGTTACCGGTCGCTCAAGGGCAAGGCCGCGAGCGTCGGTGACGATCTGAGCGCCGCCACTGACAACGTCGGCCACGTCGTTCACCATGCCAGTGACCGTTTGATGCGCAACACGCAAGTGTTGAGCAACCAGTTCAGTCATCTGCTCAAGGAACAGCCGCTGATCGTCGCCGCTGCGGGTATCGCCCTGGGAGCCATGCTGGGAGCGGCGCTGCCCACCACGGCGGCTGAGCAACGCTACCTGGGCAAGACCAGTGCAAACCTGACCGGCAAGGTCAAACAACAAGCGCGGGAGGGCTTTGAAGCGGTACGCGATACAGTGACCAAAACCACCGAGCATACGGGAGGCGAGACCGGGGTAGCGCAGCACTCCACATCCGTAACGCCAGCTGACCTGTCGCAGGGATTGGGCACTTCTTGAAGACGCTGGAGCAAGGCGGGAGGTCTGAATGGCATCCCGCCAACCCGCCATCAGTCACTTCTTCTCCAGTGGATCTGGCTGCCAGATTCGACACTGGGACGTTGCAGCACAGGGTGTTGTTCGGCGCCGATTATCAGAACACCAGCACCGATACCAAGGCGCGAGCAGGCAGTCAGCTTGGACGCATCAAACTTCACGGCCATGAGCGGTGGCTGCCAATTGCCCGGTATCGACCCGAACGAAAATCGAGTCGCCAACAGCGGTGAGCACATCGCCCGCATACACCTCGCAGATAACACGGCTCTTGCGTCCAACCTCACCCTCGACCTTGGCACGCAAGGTGAGAGGTACGCCCATCGGCGTCGGTTTGATGAACTTGATGCCGAGATTGCCAGTGACGCAGTCGATGCGCGGAAGGCTGCCCACCTCGCGGTTTCCCGCACGGTAGTGGTACGCCATGGCAGTCCAGTTCGAATGGCAATCTACCAGCATCGCGATCAGCCCTCCGTAGACCAGATCCGGCCAGCCGCAATACTTGGCCTCAGGTAGATGCTCGGCCACGACATGCACGCCATCCTCATGCCAGTGGCTCTTGATGTGCAGCCCGTGTGGATTACTGCTGCCGCAGCCATAACAGACGCCTTCGGGCGCGGCGATGTCTTGCAGGGAGCTGTCGATCATGGCCATACCTTTTTATTCTTGAAAATATTAACCAGGCCTGGCCGCTTTTACGGTGAGCCAGAACCGGTGTGTGTTCGACATGTTAAGCAGGGTCAGCAGTTGAATCAAACCGTCTGGGTGGGCGCCTGTCGAATGGGCATTCCAGGCCCAAAGCAGCAGTCATTCACCCTGCCTGAACACCAGTGCCTTCAAGCCGCTTGCAGGGTCGGCGTCGGCGAATTCCGGCGGGTTTTCCAGGCGTTGCTCGAAGCGCAGGCTCGGGGCTTCACGGGTTACGCCGTCGATGAGGAAGTCCGGGCCTATGGCCGGGTCGTTCATGCAGGCCAGTACGGTGCCATGGCTGCTGAGCAGTTCCGGCAGGCGGCGCAACACCCGCTGGTAGTCTTTGGTCAGCAGAAAGCTGCCTTTCTGAAAGGACGGTGGATCGATGATCACCAGATCGTAAGGTCCAGTGTTGATCACCTTGCCCCAGGACTTGAACAGGTCGTGGCCGAGAAAACTCACCTTGCTCAGGTCGTGTCCGTTGAGCCGGTGATTGTCGCGCCCACGGCTCAAGGCCGCCCGGGACATGTCCAGATTGACCACGTGATCCGCGCCGCCGGCGATGGCCGCCACCGAAAACCCGCAGGTATAGGCGAACAGATTCAAGACCCGCTTGCCTTGGGCATTGGCTCGCACCCAGTCGCGGCCGTAGCGCATGTCGAGAAACAGGCCATTGTTCTGTTTCTTGCCCAGATCCACCCGATAACGCAGGCCGCCCTCGGTAAGCGTCCATTCCTCGATAGCTTCCCCCAGCAGCCATTCGGTGGTGCTTTGCGGCAGGTAGCGGTGTTGCAGCAGTAACCTATGCGCGCCGGACTTGTGCCACTCAGGCGACTCGGTGATCTCCATCAGCAGCTGCTTCAATGCCTCCAGCTGCGCCTGCTCAGGTTCCTTGAACAGCGAGACCAGGACCAGGCCCTGCATCCAGTCGACGGTCAATTGTTCCAGACCCGGCCAGCACCGGCCCCGACCGTGGAACAGGCGGCGGGTTTCTTCCGGGGCAGCCGCCAGGGCCGTCAGCAAATGGTGATGCAGGGTGCAAAGGGCGTCAGGAGTCATCGGGCAGGGTCGGCAATTTGAAGGGGCGGCATTTTAAACACAATTGCAGTGCCAGAGCCCCTACAAGGGAAAAAGGTGGCGAGGGAGCTTGCCCCTGTTCGGCTGCGAAGCCGTCGTGATGGCGAAACCTGGGTTATACCTGATAGATCGAGGTCTCAGGTTTCAGGGCTGCTGCGCAGCCCATCGTGGGCATCACCGTCATGAGGAATGTATTCCATGAAAAGCTCCGGTCCTAGTCCTGTCATCAGCATCGCCGAGCAGCCCGGCTGCCTGCTGGTGAAGTTTCATGGTATCCAGGTGGCCACGTCCGCACGGGCGCTGGTGTTGCTTGAGGCCAATTACCCTCCCGTGTACTACGTCCCGCGGGAGGATATCGACGAAAAGTACTTTGCCCGCACCGATCACACCAGCTATTGCCCCTACAAGGGCGATGCCAGCTATTTCAGTCTGCAAGTCCCGGGACATGAAGGCGCCAACGCGGTATGGAGTTATGAGAATCCCAAGGTGTCGGTAGAGCAGATTCGCGGATACATGGCGTTCTATCCCGATCAAGTGAAGTTCGAGCTCCTTGACGCCGAGGTTTGATTGTCGTGCATCGGTGATCGAGTTGGCCGAGCAGCACCCCGATGAGCTGATTGCCGCGCTGATCGAACAAAACAGCCCGCCGATCCTTTACCCATGGCAACGGATCGGCTGCACCTTGGTTCAAGGTCTATTTAAGGGCTGCCAGCACCAGGTCGGCGACGGGACCACCCGAAGCAGGGTTCTGGCCGGTGATCACCCGTTCATCGGCAATCGCAAACGGCACCCAGGGATCGTCGGCCTTCTTGTACACGCCGCCTCGGGCAACCATTTCATACTCGGTGAGGAAGGGCACGTGCTTATCCAGTTCGGCGATTTTTTCTTCCTCGTTGGAAAATCCGGTGACCTGCTTATCCTTGATCAGCAAGGTTCCATCAGACAATTTGATGTTGAGTAAACCCACTGCACCGTGGCAAACCGAGGCAACGACGCCACCCCTTTCATAGATTTTCCGGCTAATGGCCTGCAGCTCGGTGTTTCCGGGAAAATCCCACATCACGCCGTGTCCGCCGGCATAGTAGATGGCGACATAGTCATCCGCATTGACCTCGCTCGGCTTGAGTGTCGCGCCCAGGCGGTTCATGAACGGCTTGTCGTGGTACCACTCCCAATCCATCGGTTGCGCCATGTTCAGGCTGTGCGGATCAATGGGGGTATAACCGCCTTGAGGACTGACATAGTCAACCGCGTAACCCGCAGCCTGGACTTTAGCTACAAAATGCACGGCTTCGCCGAGCCACAAACCCGTCGCGCGGTGCAGGGTCGGGTATTTCTCGACGCTGGTGACTACCACCAGGATTTTCTTGCTCATGGTTCACCTTCTGTTTTTTGCAGTAGGGGTTTAATGCCGCTTTCCAACCGAGACCAAAACTGTTGCTTAAGCTCTTTGGCAATAGCAGCCTGCATTTGTTGCCCGCTATGTAGTTCCCCAAGTGTCAGTCGCTTGATCAGCATAGTCATCAAATCGCCGAATCAGTCTGATCTGCTGGAAATGGCCGCCGGTCGGTTTGATCGATTCTTCGTGTCGAAATGACGTCTACCGGATCGACTAACAGGCAGAACCCTCTGCAATCGACGACGGGATCCGCCCAGGGTCGATTGCGCAGTTTCATGCAACCCAGACAGGAGATTGATCATGTCCTATGTCGATGGCTTCGTTATCGCAGTGCCTACCGCCAATCGCGAAAAATTCAAGCAGCATGCCCAGTCCGCCGCGGCGATCTTCAAAGAGTACGGCGCTTTGAGTATCGCCGAGTGCTGGGGCGACGACGTGCCCGAAGGCAAGCTGACGTCATTCCCGATGGCGGTGAAACTCAAGGAAGATGAGACCGTGGTCTTTTCATGGATCACCTGGTCCTCGCGCCAGACCCGCGACGCGGGTATGGAGAAGGTCATGGCCGACCCCCGGCTCCAACCCGACGTCAACCCCATGCCCTTCGATGGGCAACGGATGATTTTCGGCGGTTTCGAGATGATTGTGAGCGCTTAGGGGTGTATCTACACATTTTTAAGAGCTACCGAATACTGTGGTGAGGGGGCAAGCTCCCTCGCCACAGGTAGAAGTGTTCGGCCAACGAGATGTGTAGATACTAATGCTTATACGAAGTGGGCCTTAAGATCAAAAGATCGCAGCCTGCGGCAGCTCCTACGTATGTGGTCGATGGTTATGATGGTTATACGGCCACGAGCATGCCGCAGGATCTAGCGATGGACTGGATGATGGGGCGGCCAGTTCCTCCAGGTGAGTGATGATGTCGTAAGGTTTGAGCACCAGTACGTCGCTGTCCAGGGTGTCCAGAATCATCTCGGCGGTGTTGCCGATCAATGCGCCGGAGAGTCCGCTGCGGGCCACGCTACCGATCACCGTGAGCGCGGCTTCGAGCTTGTGCGCGACGTACGGGATCAGCACATCGGCCGAGCCTTCCTCGATATGCAGGCGATCGTCGCTGATGTGGAATTGGGCCTGGAAGGTCTTGCACAGGTCGCGATAGAAACCCTGGATGCTCTCCTTGAGTTGGAGTACGGGGTTGGCTGCCGAGAGCAGGGGATAGGGGTGGGCGCTCATCATATGTAGAGTGCCGCCGGCCAGTTTGGCAATGTCATAGCCGTGGCTGACAATGCCGGAATGCAGGACGCGGTGCTCCACGTCACTGTTGCCGGCATCGACGGCGGCGAGAATGGTGCCACCGGTCCAGGGCCTGGCGGTTTTTACGATAAGCACCGGGCTTGGGCAGTATCGCAGCAGCTTCCAGTCCTCGGGGGTGAGAAGGCCCTTCAGCAGTGGATTGTCGGGCAGGTGCTGTTTGATCACCAGGCCGCAGCCCTGGGCTTGTTGGGCGGCGATAATGGTCTTGTGCGGACTCCCATGCCAGGCTTGCTCGGCACTTACGCTATAACCCTCCTGTGCCAGGGCGCCTTGCATGTCGTTCAGGTAGGAGGAATGTTTGTGTTGCTTGTCGCAAGCCAGCAGATGCAGGTGCGACCGGGTGGCGTTGGCAATCATTTTAGCTCTGTTCAGGACCAGATCCTCGGACTGCTGCGAATCCACCACCACCAAGGTGTTGCGAATGGTGTGCATGAGTTATTCCTGCGCATGAATACAGTTTTCATGTGGGCGGCGGCACAGGCTTGGCCTATGTCTGCTCCGGCTGGTTGCACGCGCTACTTGCAAACCTTTGTCCGCCCGTTAGCTGGAAGATCACTTACTGACATCATGCTCGCGACAGCTAAAATTGAATTCTGCCCGCCCAATACCCTTGTGGATGCTTGAATCGAGCTGGCCTTCATCATCACGGAACTGCTGCTGATCGCTTATGCAATTACGCAAGCTGACTCCCCAGCGCTGGCGCTTTTGTTCCATGGCATCTACATTGAGCGGTATGACTCGATCGGTACACTTGATGGCGAACGAGTTGCGTTATTTATTGCTGCTTGCGCTACTGGTTAAGGACGCGAGCGAACGTCTGCCGCGTTCAATGCCTCGCCTGCCTATAACTGTCGGCTCGCACAAATACCTCGCCTCTGTAGATACCCGATCCTGGCGATATATATCGAATTTGCTCTGCGGCGAGCGTGCTGCTCGCTAAACTCGATGGCCGAGTATTATAGGGCTATTGCGCTTGACGCTTAAGCAGTTGGTCGGCTGAGTTAGTTGATTTTTAACTAAGAGGAACTCTGATCAAATCCTATTCGGTCTGATGAAATAGCGGCTGGTTTTGAAGTCCTTGCAACTCGCTCCGACGCGACCTAACGCTCGCGTGCGTAACGACCCGGTGGTTGGCCCACATACCTCAAACCAGTTTGTATCTGAACGTATCCGCCGCGCCGACAGCCAACTTCATATACAAATCCATGGGGTGCGCGACACCAGCGCGATACATAGCGACCTCTAAATGGGGCCACCGCATCCTCGGCAACCCTCGCGCGGTCTTGCCGTGCACAAACTGGAGAAATGCGATGTCCCGTCTCAACACCCGTACCAACGCTGGCAGGCTTGGCCTCACCCTTGCCGCCGCCGCGGCACTCAGCGCATTCGCGGGCCTCTCTCAAGCTCAAGAGGCGAAGCCTCATGCCGAGGCCAGCCATGAGTCGCAGTCGAAAAAAAGTTGGCAGGCAGGTCTGCGACGCACCGATCTACTGCGCCGGGATCTCGACGTCTCCGGGCGTGAGGTTATCCAGGTCCGCGTTGATTTCGAGCCAGGGGTAGCATCCCCCAAGCATTCTCATCCAGGGGTGGAAGTTGCCTTTGTCCTCGAGGGCACGTTTGAGTATCAGCTCGAGGGGCAGTCACCTGTAACGCTCAAAGCCGGCGATTCCTTGTTTATCCCCGCTGGCACTGCGCATGTCGCGAAGAATATCGGTGGAAGCAATGCGTCGGAGCTGGCGACGTACATTGTGCAGAAAGGCTCGCCGCTGGTAGTGCCGGAACAGTAAGCGACGTCAGTCGCGCACGGAACCGGAACTCAAGAACCCTGAGGGCCAATCCATTTCGTTACAGTTGGAGCTTGCCACTGCTCAAGCGCATCGATCAGAGCAGACGGGTCGGTGTTGAAGATCAGCATCTCGCTGTGTTCGGCTTTCATGAAGCCTTCGGTCACTGCATGGTTGAGCAGGCTGCGAACCGGGTTGAAAAAATCGCCGATGTTCAGGCAGGCGACACCTTTGTGGTGTTCACCCAGTTGAGTCAGGGTCGCGACTTCAAACAGCTCTTCAAATGTGCCCAGGCCACCAGGCAATGCAATGAATGCATCCGCCCATTCACTCATGCGCGTCTTTCGGCTGCGCATGTCTTGCGTCACTTCATGGTGGGTCAGCCCGCCATGAAGATGTCCGAGGTCGAACAGGAGGCGAGTAATGATGCCGATGACTTCGCCTCCCTCGGCGAGCACAGCATCCGCCATGACGCCTATCAAGCCCTTGTTGGTGCCGCCATAGACCAGTCGCAGGCCGCGTTTGGCGATTTCCCGACCCAGGGCTTGGGCACCTTCAACATAGTCGGGGTTGAAGCCGTAATTGGAGCCAGAGAAAACAGCAATGCTACGCAGTGGGGCAGGGGTGGGCATCGGATTATTCCCGGTCGAATGGGTTGAGTGCGCAGATCATGGGATCTGTTGGACTAACGCAAAAGGTCCAAGAATCGGCTGTTTGAATGGGCCATGATCATCGTGCAGCGATGCGCCGATACCTTCACATCAGCTCTAGGATGCGTTTGCCAAGCTGCTCGGCGGTTTCCTCCGAGTCGATGTTGGCGAACCCGAGCAGCAGCGCGGAGTCGGTCGTGCCGCAGATACTCCAGTCTGTCAGGGCTTCTGCGTAAATACCCGCTTGCAGCAGGCGCTCGACCAGCGAACGATCGGACTGTTGTTCCGTCAGTCGCAGGATCAGATGCATACCTCCCGGCTGAGCATCGATGCGGATGTGGTTGCCCAGGGCTTTCTTGAGCCCCCGTGCTGTCGCTTCCCGACGTTCGCCGTAGAGTTTTCGCATGCGCTGGATATGGCGAGCAAAATGACCCTCTGTCACGAAAGTGGCCACGATCGCTTGGGTGAGTTCCGGGCAACCTCCCAGGAAGGTCTGGCCGATGTGTTCGAATCGTTCGACTTGCGCTTGAGGCACAATCAGATACGCAAGGCGGATCCCGGGAAACAGCACCTTGCTGAAGGTGCCGGCATAAAGCACCCGGCCATCGCGATCCAGACTCTTGAGCGCCGGCAGCGGGCGGCTGATGTAGCGGTACTCGCCGTCGTAGTCGTCTTCGACAATCCATGCTTGCTGCCGGGTCGCCCACTCGAGGAGCTCCAACCGTCGCGGCAACGACAGCGAAACGCACAGAGGGCTCTGATGGGCCGGTGTGACGACGGCCGCACGCGCGTCCTTCGAGCTGTTCACTCCTTGGGTGACCCGCATGCCGTCCTGGTCTACCGGGACGGGCGCAACCTCTATCTGAAGATGTTCCAGCAACTGTCGGGTGGGAAGGTATCCAGGGTCTTCAACGAGCACCCGGTCTCCCGGTTTGAGGAGCGCGTGAGCAACCAGCAACAGTGTGTTTCGGTATCCCGACGTCACGAATACTTGAGAGGGCGAGCAGGTAATCCCACGTGCGACCTGTAGATAGGTGGCAATCGCGGTACGCAACGATTCCAGCCCATAGACAGACGGATTGGCCATGTCCGCGATCTGTGTGGCGCGAACGCATCGTGCGCCGATTTGCGACCAGATTTTTCTTGGAAAGGCGTCCAGCGCGGGCAGGGCCATTTGAAAGGGCAATACCTGCGCCTTATGCCGGATTGAGGTGCCTTCGGCCGAACTGAAGGCTCGCTCCGCGGCGGAAGAGGGGGGCCTGACGTTGATACCCGGTGCCACGACCGTGCCTGCCTGGCCGCGAGACTGGATATATCCCTCGGCGGTCAGCAGTGAATACGCGGTATCGATGGTCCCTCGCGCCAGTCCGAGTTCTTTCGCCAGCGCCCGGGCCGACGGAATCCGCTCTCCCGGCGTGAGCACGCCGTCGGTAATCGCACCCCGGAACCGCCAGTATAATTGCCGGTAGATAGGCTCGCTGGAGGTCGGATCGAGTGGTGAAAAGCTGTTGATTCGATTTGTCATTAGCCTCGCCCGTGGTTTCCCTCGCGCTCAGTCTGCTCCAAAAGCGCTGCCAGAATCAGCCAGCCAAATGACTCTGGTGGAAAAAATATTCGTGTAGCGCCAGGTCTGTCTTGCTCCTGGCCACCGCTACAGCTTCCGGGCCAAAGGCCGTTCCTTCAACGGAGAAGAAAGCCAGATCATGCAGTCCGATCATACCCAGGACAGCTTTCAGGTACGGAGTCAGAAAGTCTGGCTGACGTGGTCGCTCCCCTGAAAATATTCCGCCCGAGGACACGGCCACAAAGACTGGGCGATCGCTCAGCAGGCTGGTTTTGCCTGCCGCACCGACATTGAACGTGCGGCGAACTCGAGCGATATGATCGATCCAGACCTTCAGTGCCGCGGGTACGGTGAAGTTATGCATCGGCGTTCCAATGACCACCATATCGGCACTCTCCAGTTCCTGAATCAGCTCTTCTGACCGAGCGATGGAACCCTCTTGAGATACGTCTGCGGGCGACTGTTGGGAAATCGCGTAATGCTCATCTACATGGGGTAGAGCGCCATCCCCCACGACTCTGTGTATGACTGTTGCCGTGGGATCGCTCTTTAGTAAAAAGCCAATAATGTTTTTAGAGAGTCTATAGCTCTCGGAATTTTCCCTGCGAGGACTGCAAGTAACGTGCAGGATTTTCATGATTCACCCATTTGCTTATGTTAAGGGAATCATTCTATGAAGCTCATGACCCATGCCCAAGGTCCATGAATGGAGTTTTAAACGGGTCCATGATTGTCTGGGGCAGGAGGATCATGGCCTATAACTCAAGCCCGATCATGGATCTTATCAAATAGGCCAAGAAGCACCACGATGGAGTCCTTCAACCAGCATCTATAAGGATTCATCATGAGTAATCGTATCGACTACGCCAACGCTTCGCCTGAAGGTTACAAGGCTTTTGGAGGGGTGTACGTCAATCTTCAACAGTGCGGCCTTTCACATGAGCTGATCGATCTTGTGTACCTGCGGGTCTCGCAAATAAATGGCTGCGCCTATTGCATCGATATGCATTCCCGGGATCTGCTCAAGCTCGGCGTTACCGTGGACAAGCTGGTACTGGTACCCGTGTGGCGTGATGCGGGTGAAGTATTCAGTACACGTGAACGCATCGCGCTCGCTTGGGCGGAAACCGTAACTCGCGTCGCTGATACCGGTGTTCCTGACGCTGACTATGCAGTCGCTGCTGCCGAGTTCAATGATAAAGAACTCGTGGATCTGACTTATGCGATCGGGTTGATGAACGCCTTTAACCGATTCGGCGTTACGTTCCGCTCGATCCCCACTGCTGCTGCCAAAGCTTGAAATAAACTTTTAAACGAGTGCTTCGCCCCTGGAGTTATCTATTCGTCTTCCTGACGATAGGGCTCTTACCCAACCTCGCCCGGCGGTAACGCTTGGCGAGTCAACGAATGGATCTGTCACTATGGCATGGGCACTACTTGGCATCGCTGGGATTCTCGAAATCGCATTCGCCTTCGCCATGAAGGGGTCTGAAGGTTTCACCCGATTGACGCCTGGACTCTTTGCGGCCGCCACCGGCTTGTCGAGTGTCTTTCTTCTTTCACTCTCGCTGCGTACGCTGCCAATGGGGACTGCCTATGCGGTCTGGACCGGTATCGGCGCTGCGGGTACGGCGATTCTGGGAATGGCGGTGCTGGGTGACTCCACCACGCCGCTGAGGATTCTCTGCATTGTGCTGATTCTGGCAGGCGTTATCGGACTCAAGCTGGTCTCGGGAAACGGAGGATGATTGCTTATCTAAACCCGACTCTCGCCTGCGGCTAAACAGAGTTGGCGGTACGCGCCCACCAGTTGATCAAGGGTGAACGCGCGATTTCGTCCACTAGGATTGGGCAGGACCCATACCGAGGCATTACCAAAGGTCTTTGCCTGAAGCCCCCACGTAACGTCTCGTTGGCCGGATAACGCGCAATACGCAGCTTTACCGAGAAACGCCACAAAACGTGGCGCATAACATGCGACTTTTCGTTCAAAGTCCGCAGCGGCAGCGATGAATTCATGTAAAGACAGCTGATCCGCTCGCGCCGTAGGCCGTTCAACCACTGCCGTTAATCCACACTGATACTGCAATATCGTCCGATCGTTTTCCGGGCGTATTTCCTGCGGCGTAAAGCCGGCGAGATGGAGTGTGCGCCAGAAGCGATTGCCTCTACCCGCAAAATGATGCCCAAGGGCTGCGGCAGTCACTCCCGGATTAATGCCACAAAAAATCACTGCAAGATGCTCGGCAAGAATATCTTCGAGTCTTTCACCAGCCATAAAGCCACTCAACCGCAGATCACGCTTACCGCACCGCGTGCAAGCTCCGTCAATTCAGTACGGGATTTGCCCGCCCGCGCCCGTATCGAAATGCTATGCAGCAGGGATGACGCGAGTACGGCGAGGGCCGCAGGGTCGACATCGCTTTTCAACTCGCCGGCATCGATTGCCGCTCGCAGACGCGTTTCGAGATCGGCATCGAGCCTGCTGAGCCGCTGCGAAAGCACTTCGCGTATTTCAGCATCCTCGACGGCTTCGGTCGTCGCCGTGCCGATTGCAAAGCAGCCACGCGGCTGGCCGTCACCCGAGAAATAGATCGACAACTGCCCCTCGTAGAAGCGCATCAACGCCTGGCGCAATGTCAGGTCCTTGTCCGTCAGCGCCTCATGCATGGCCGCAGCGGCAAACTCCCAATACTGCTCAAGCGCCTTGATATAGAGCGCGTGCTTGTCACCGAATGCCGCATAGAGGCTTGGGCGATTCATGCCGGCCGCAGTGGCGATGCTATCCAGCGAAGCGCCGGAATAGCCGGTGCTCCAAAAAACCCCAAGCGCCTGCTGCAGCGCTGTCTGCGGGTCATACGCGCGGGGGCGGCCGCGGCCTTTGCCCTCTGTAATCTTTTTTTGTGCCATGTTGTACAAAATCCTTGAATGCAGGTGGGTCAGGGGATATTCTTACACCATCGCACAAAATTAAGGAACCAGAAGTTCCTGAATTGCAGGTTTGTTGTAGCGGAGCTCGAACTGGGTGTTGCGGCGACGAAACAGGTGCGGCGGAAGTGATCCTCCTGACCGCGCACGCTAAGGCTGTTTTTTGGGTGTTAGCCCCATTTCCCGGTTAAAGGTGGATTCGATCATGACTAAACAGTTCGACATCTCGGCTACGCAGACCTTCGAGTATCCAGGGCCGAACCTGGCTGACACGCCGATCAAGAAACCGTTCAAAGAGAGACTGCGGCCACTGCTTATGGTGGGTGTGCCTGTGTTCTTCGCTGCGGTTGGGTACGCGCACTATCTGGCGGGCGAGCCCTATATTTCGACCGATAACGCCTACGCCCGGGTGGCGAAGGCATCGATCAATGCGCGCATTTCCGGACAAGTCGTCGAGATCGCGGTCGAGGACAATCAGCCTGTTCGCAAAGGCCAGGTGCTGTTCCGGATCAACCCGGAGCCGTTCCAGATCGCGGTTAACCGTGCGCAAGCACAGCTGAGCGTCGCGCGGCTTCGCATCGATGGCCTCAAGGCAAGCTACCGGCAGCAGCAGGCTGAATTGAATTCGGCCAAAGAGTCAGCCGATTTCGACCAGCGGGAGTTTGCCCGGAAGAAGGCGCTGCTTGCTACCGAGTTCGTCTCGCGCGCCATTTACGAGCGCGCCGACACAGACCTTAAAGTTGCACGGCAACGAATAGCGTCGATCGAACAACAGATCGCCAGTACGGTCGTTGCATTGAACGGTAATCCAGACATCGAAGCCGACAGCCACCCGACGGTTCGTGAGGCCCAGGCTCAGCTCGACGAGGCGCAGCTTTACCTCTCGTACGCGACGGTGTATGCGCCTGACGATGGCATCGTGGCCAAGGTTGACGATTTACAAGTTGGCAACTATGTCAACAGCGGTGCGCCAGCATTTGCTCTGCTATCCGATCGCCAGGTTTGGGTTGAGGCCAACTTCCGCGAAACGGAGGTGACCCATATGCGTCCAGGCCAAGCAGCAACCATCAGTATCGATACTTATCCTGATCATGTATTCAAAGCCCACGTTATCAGCATGAGCCCGGGTGCCGGATCGGACTTCGCCCTGCTGCCGCCGGAAAATGCGACCGGCAACTGGGTCAAGGTTGTCCAGCGGGTACCGGTGCGACTCGAACTCGATGAGGTGGATCCTGCTCTGCCGCTTTTCTCGGGTACCAGCGCCACGGTCACGGTCGATACCAGGTATCGCACGCCCTGGTGGCACCCGCTCAAAGCGCTGTTAACCGCAGGTACCGACCGATGAACGCCAACCTTGTGGGAACCCCGGCGGGAGAGGGTGCGCGCACGCTAAGGTTCGCCGCGCTGCTCGCGACCTATATGCAGTCCGCGAACCTGCCTGTTCCGAATTCGGCACTCAGGTTTATACAGGGCAGCTTGTCGATGACCGACGACCAGGCGGGCTGGATATTCACTTCGTACCTCGCTGCCAGCGCCATCACCCTGCCGATTGCGCAGTGGCTCGCCGGGCGCTATGGCTTGAAGCTTGTGTATCAAGCCACGATAGCCATCTTCGCCCTTGGCTTGCTACTCGCTACGGTTGCAACCACCCCGCTGGAATTCGTCGGCGCGCGGATTATTCAAGGCGCCGCGAGTGGCGTGCTGGCGCCCCTGTCGATGGCGATTGCAATGGAGACATTGCCACCTGCGCGGCGTGGGAAATTTGGCTCGGTGTTCACGGCCATTGTGCTCTTGGGCATCGCCAGCGCCCCGAGTATCGGTGGTTGGCTCAGCGAATATTACGGATGGCGCTCGATGTTCTACATCAGCCTTGCGCTGTCGGCATTTATCTTCCTGGTGATGACGCTTTTGCTTGCCGAGAAAAAGGCCGAGAAAAGTCCGCCTTTTGACTTCTTCGGCGTCGGCACCTTCACCCTGGGAATGATCGGGTTGCAAATGCTCCTCGACCGCGGTGAGCGCCTGGACTGGTTTGCCTCGCCCGAGATCTGGCTGGAAGCGGTGGCAGGTGCAGTGGGGCTCTACCTGTTCGTTGTCCATGTGCTGACTGCGAAGGTGCATTTCCTCCATAAGAATTTGTTCAGAGACAGCAACTTCGTGCTGTCGACGATCATCTTTTTCGCACTCGGTTTCGTGCTGTTGCCGACGATGGCACTGACTTCCCCGATGCTGGATGAGCTGCTCGGGTTCCCACCTGTAACGACAGGCTACCTGACGATACCGCGTGGTGTGGGGCTGGTAGGGGCATTCATCCTGATGGGTCGTGTTCCCGATTGTATCGACCAGCGACTGTTCGTTGCGGCGGGCGTAGCCGTGGTGGTGTATGCCAACTGGCTGATGCTCGGCTATTCGCCTGCGATGGACTGGTGGCCCGTGGCGGTTGCCGGTGCAATCCAGGGTGTCGGCCTCGGTGTCTTGATGCCGTCGATCAGCAAGGTGGCGTTCAGTACGCTCGATCCCAAGCTCCGTCCGGAAGGTACCGGTTTATTCAATCTGGCCCGAGTTTATGGAAGCACCATCGGCGTTGCGGTCGTGCAGATCTTCTTCTTCAACAATACGCAAGCGATGCACATGGCGCTGGCAAGCAACCTTACGCCCTATCGCGCCGCTGCCCATCCGCTGACGGCGTCCTTGCCCGGGCTTGGGTTGCTTAACGAAATGATCACCGGCCAGGCGGCTTTTATCGCCGTTATCGGCCAGTTCAAGATCTTGATGTTGGCGATGCTGGTGGTGAGTCCGCTGGTTATCTTTCTTCGCAAACCCGTTGCGACCAACTAGTTTTCGTGGAGTCAGTTCAACGCCCCCCATGGCCCGGGCGGCGACCCCGGGCATGGATAAAGGCGTGTGGGAAAATCCGGGCCCGCTTCGATCAAGGCCCGCCCACCACCATATGGCTGAAGGGCACCACATACGCCTGCAAGGTGACCAGGCCGCCGACCAGAATGGCCAGGATGATGGAGTGGAAAAACACGTAGCGCAGGATTTCCCCTTCGTGGCCGTACCAGCGGGTGGCGGTGGACGCCACCACAATCGATTGGGCGTCGACCATTTTGCCCATGACCCCGCCGGAACTGTTGGCGGCGGCCATCAACACGGGACTGATGCCCAATTGCTCGGCGGTCACCCGTTGCAAGCCGCCGAACAGCACGTTGGAGGCAGTGTCCGAGCCGGTCAGGGCCACGCCGAGCCAGCCGAGGAGGGTGCCGAACAGGGGGTAGAAAATGCCCGTTGCGGCGAAGGCCAGGCCCATGGTGGCGTCCAGTCCCGAATAGCGGGTAAGAAAGCCGAGGGCAAGCATGGCCACGATCGTAATGAGCGAGTAACGCACCACCCACAGCGTTCGCAAGTATTGGTGGATCAGTTGCGGGATGGAATAACCCATCAGCAATCCGCCGAGGATCGCCGCCAACAGGATGCCGCTACCGGTGCTGGTGAACCAGTTGAACTTGTAGACCGCATCCTCGGTTTTAGCCGCGGGCACCACGGGCGGGACCTTCTCGATCTGCTGGTGAATGGTGGTGAAGGTCAGGGTCGGGGCAAAGATCGGGTTAGCTTCGCGCATCGGCTTGCCCTGAGGGTCAAGCTTGGCCGAGCTGGTTTGCGGATCTACAGCCTGCCGGGTATCGAATATGTTTTTGAAGCTCTGGGTGCCCCAGGCGAAGACGAAAACCGTGAGGATGATCCAGGGCATCCAGGCGCGCATTACCGCGGGCTTGGCATCGCTGGCAAAGGTCGCGCTGGCGACGGGTTGTTCGTCGTGCTCCTCGGCTATTTTGGAGTTGTCGACCCGCCCTGACAGGGCGGCGGAGGTGTGCACGGTGGCCGGCTTCCAGACCCTGAGGAAACCGGTCAGGCAGGCCATGGAAATCAACGCGGCGATCACGTCCACCAGCATTGGCCCATGGTAGTTGGAGACGAGGAATTGCGGCACGGCGAAGGTGAGCCCGGCGACCAGGATCGCCGGCCAGATTTCCAGCATCTTGCGCCAGCCAGCGAAGGCCCAGATCAACCAGAACGGCACGATCACCGAGAAAAATGGCAGTTGCCGGCCGACCATCATCGACAGCTCCATTTCATCCAGCCCGGTCACCTTGGCCAGGGTGATGATGGGCGTGCCCAGGGCGCCGAAAGCCACGGGCGCGGTATTGGCAATCAACGCCAGGCCGGATGCGGCCAGCGGCGAGAACCCCAGCCCGATCAAAATCGCCCCGGTGACCGCCACCGGCGTGCCGAAGCCGGCAGCCCCTTCAAAGAAGGCACCGAAGCAGAAGGCAATCAGCAGCAATTGCAGGCGGCGATCGTCGGTGATGCGCGTCAGCGAATCCTGCAGCACCTTGAACGAGCCGTTCTCGGTGGTAAGCCGATGCAGGAAAATGATGTTGAGCACGATCCAGCCAATCGGCAGCAGGCCGTTGGCAGCGCCGTACAGCGCGGCCGAGCCCGCCATGTTCGCCGGCATGCCGAAGGCGAAGATCGCGATCAGCAAGGCCGAGCCAAGGGCAAGCAATGCCGCCAGATGCGCCTTGATATGGAAAAATGCCAGGGCTGCCAGCATCACCACCACCGGCACCGCCGCCATGATGGTCGATAGCACCGGGTTACCGAAGGGATCGTAGATTTGCTGCCAGACCATTTTCCACCTCTGCTTTTTATTGTTGGTAGCGCAGGCACCGGGGGGTAGGTGGCTTGTAGTATAGGTGGCATTAGGCAACTGTCAGGGCAGGTCCCCTCGGCCATGAATGACTGCTTTTTGGGCGAAGCAGTGGTCGCCAGAGCAGGATGCGGTCATGCGCAAGATTGAAGCCCGGTTATTGAGCATGCGCACTTATTTGAACCATTGGTTTCCTGTTTGGCTCACTTGCTCGAACACCACCGCTCGCCGCGATGAATCTGCACTCCGCAAAACCCCGGTTCCAGCGCCCGATACTGGTTTTCGCCGCGGCACTGGGCGTGGCGATGGCCGCCAATGGGGTGTTCGTGCTGATCGCCCCCGCCCTCTGGTATACCGAGGTGCCGGGGGTGGCGCGCACCGGCTTGTTCAACCAGCACTTCATCCGCGATATCGGCTTGCTCTATGTGGCGATTGGCGCGGCCTTTATCGCAGGCAACCTGAGCGTGGTGCACCGGGTCCTGCTCTGGGCTTCGGCAACCGCTTGGCTGACCGCCCACGCGCTGTTTCATTTCTGGGAAGTGGCGGCGGGGATCTGTGGTCCGGAGGTGTTGTGGGTGGATTTCCGGCGGTCACGCTGCCGTCGATTATCGGTATTCTGCTGACGCTTTGGGCTTGTCGTGAGGCCGGTCACGGTAAGTGCAGAGTACTTTGACCTGAACCCCGACAACCGCCGCATCTCATCGCGGATGTACCCCAATCCACTGTGAGCGAGCCTGCTCGCGAAAGCGGCCTGACAGCCGGCCTATCTCTTGCGGATGTACCCAATCCCACTAATGTAGGAGCTGCCGCAGGCTGCGATCTTTTGATCCTGGCTCTCGCGGGTGTACCTATCCATTTCTGCGGTAACGGCCCCTTTATGTTTTCGGACGTGTTCGCCGGTGTCCCGGCTTCCTGCGATCCCGCGAAAATAGTGCGCCATCCTCTTCAACCAGCCACCGAATGTAGGCTGATTCGGCGAAGGGTATAGGAACGCTCCTGATGAGACTTCAGGGGCTGGAACGGTTGCTGAAGATGATTCATTGTTGGTTGTAGGGA
>NZ_CABVHQ010000085.1 GCF_902497895.1 Pseudomonas fluorescens | reverse complement strand
GTCCCGCGCCTTGCCTGGCACGACCACAACATCAACGCGATCCGCCCTTTATTAAGAACGCACCCTAGGAATCTTGTGTGACTATTCGACCTCTTTTCGCTGCCCTGGCCGTTCTGGCTCTGGCGGGTTGTGCAGCCGATCCGGCGCCGAATGAACAAATGCGTTTGACCGAACAAGCCCTGGAACAAGCCAGGGCCGTGGGTGCAACGACTGAAGACGTGCCCGAGCTGAAGCTTGCGCAAGACAAATACACCCGGGCTCAGGGCGATATGACCGACCTGTCGTTCAAGCATGCACGCATGCGGGCTGAACAGGCCGAACTGGACGCCCGTCTGGCCGAGGCGCGGGTCCTGACCCTGAAAAGCCAGGAGCAATTGAACGTGCTCGATACCCGCATCACTCGCCTGCGCAAGCAACTGGGGGATGCCCAATGAGCCTGAAGACCCGAGTACTCGGTGGATTGCTGGTGGCCGGTTGCGTGAGCCTGTACGGTTGCGCCGGCCAGCAAAGCGAAGCCGCTCTGGCGCAAGCCAGCGCCGACTTCCAGAAGGTCAAGGAAGACTCCAACGTGCTGCGCATCGCGCCCAAGGACGTGATCCGTGCCGGTGAGTCCCTGGCCCGTGCCGATCGTCTGACCAGTTACTGGGGCAGCGGCTCGGATGTAAAGCATTACGCTTACCTGAGCCAGCGCTACAGTGAAATTGCCCGCGAGCACAGCCAGCAGATACTCAACCAGGAACGCGCAGCAAAGCTCGAGCTGGAGCGTCAGCGCCTGCAATTGGCCTTGCGTGAAGCCAAACTGCTGAGCGTGCAGCAGCAGGGCAAATGGCTGGAAGAGCAGATCATCAGCCTGGCCACGACCCAGACCGATCGCGGTCTGGTGATGACCCTGGGCGATGTATTGTTCGATACCGGCCAGGCGGACTTGAAGAGTTCGGCCAACCGCACCGTGCTGAAAATCGTCCAGTTCCTCCAGCTCAATCCCAAGCGCGTGGTGCGGATCGAAGGTTATACCGACAGCACCGGAGGCAAGCAGGACAATCTCAAGTTGTCGCGCGATCGCGCTCAAGCGGTGGCCAACGTGCTGATGGATCTGGGGGTCGAGGACAAGCGAATTCAGGTCGAAGGCTACGGCGATGAGTATCCGGTCGAGGTCAACGCTTCCGAACGCGGCCGGGCGCAGAACCGGCGGGTGGAAATTGTGTTCTCCGACGAAAAAGGCCAGCTGGGCGCTGCTCGCTAAGGGTGACGCCAGAAATCCTGTGTAGGAGCTGTGTAGGAGCTGACGAGTGCAACGAGGCTGCGATCTTTTGATCTTTCGCTTGGGACTCAAGTGGACCGGGAAAGATCGCAGCCTCGTTGCACTCGTCAGCTCCTACGCAGCTCCTACGCAGCTCCTACGCAGTCCTACGCAGCTCCTACACGACCCGGCCCCTTTATGGTGCCGGGTTTTTTTATGCCTGCTAATTGCCGCACAAAACAGTACAGTTTTTGATGACACTGCACTGTACGGTCGACTATTGTGGCAACTGTGCCCGTACACTTCTAAACTGTTCCGGTATTGTTCCACACAAAAATAAAATGCCCGTGAAGTCGAGTGCCGCGTCATGACCAATCTCTTGCTCTATCAACGTATCGCTCAGCAGTTAGCTGAGGATATCCGTCGTGGTGTGTACCAGCCGGGCGAGCGTGTGCCCTCGGTGCGCAAGATGAGCTCGCAGCTCAATGTCAGCCATGCGACGGTGCTCCAGGCTTACGCCAATCTCGAGGATCAGGGGCTGATCCGTGCGCGGCCACAGTCCGGCTATTACGTGCACCAGACGCCGGCGCTGACTGCGCCGACCCCGGATATCGCCCGGGTCGAGCGGCCCGGACTGGTCACTCGCAGCAGCATCATTCAACAAGTACTGGTTGAGTCACGGCGCGAAGGTGTGTTTCCGCTGGGAGCCGCCGTGCCGAGCGTCGACTATCTGCCGGTGCGCGCATTGCATCAGCAATTGGCCAAAGTCACGCGCTTTCATAGCCCGCGGGCCTTCAGTTACATGTTCAGTCCCGGTTTTGAACCCTTGCGCCGCCAGGTGGCGATCCGCATGCGCGATGCCGGTGTGGTGGTCGATCCCTCGGAAGTAGTGATCACCCACGGTTGTGTCGACGCCCTGCAGATGTCGTTGCGGGTGCTGACCCGCCCAGGCGACCTGATCGCGGCCGAATCGCCGACCTATTACGGCCTGCTGCAACTGGCTGACCTGCTGGGTCTGAAAGTCATCGAGATCCCCAGCGATCCCGCCACCGGCATGAGCCTCGAAGCCCTGCAACTGGCGGCGAACCAGTGGTCGATCAAGGCACTGGTGCTGACCACGCGCCTGAGCAACCCATTGGGCGGCACCATGCCCGAAGAGCGGCAAAAACAGTTGCTGCGCCTGGCCTCGGATTTCGATATCCAGATCGTCGAGGACGATATTTACGGCGAACTGATGTTCGAACAGGGCCGTACCAAGGCCCTCAAGGCCTATGATCGGCTGGATCGGGTGATCTATTGTTCGAGCTTTTCCAAGACCCTGTCGCCCGGCGTGCGGATTGGCTGGATGATTGCCGGCAAGTACCAGCAGGAAATCCAGCGCCTGCAGACCTTCAGCACCCATTCGGCGTGCAGCGTCACGCAGATGGGCATCGCGGCTTATCTGGAGAACGGTGGTTATGACCGCCATCTGCGCTACATCCGCCAGGAGTACCGCAAGAACCTCAGCGCCTTTCAGCTGGCGGTGCAGCAGTACTTCCCGGAAGGCACGCAGATGACCCGGCCGACGGGCGGTTTCATCCTCTGGGTCAGCCTGCCCGGGCGGGTCAACACTCAGGAGTTGCATGTGCGTGCCTTGCAGCAGGGCATCAGCATCGCTCCGGGGCTGATTTTCAGTAATACCGAGCAGTTCAACCACTGCATTCGTTTGAACTGCGGCACCCCCTGGAATCGCGAAGCCGAGCGCACGTTGATGACCCTGGGCATGCTCGCCAATCAATTGTGTCAGGAGGCGGCGGGCGGTTTTTGAAAGGGGCGCAGGCCCCGTCGGATGATCGGCTGGTCGGCGCGCTTGTCATGGACCGTCCAACAAGCGAGCATACGGCCCCCTGCCGTCAAGGCTGTAGTTTTTATGAAAGCGACTTTTGTTATTGGCTGGTTTTTAGTCTGTTTATTGAGCGTGTTCAATGGCGGGGCGGTGATGGCAGCTTCCAGCCCGGATAAGCCTGCAGCGTCCCCCGCGACAACAACGCAGAAGCCTGCGGCGGTAAAAAAAGTCACGCCCGTTAAAAAGGCGGTGACGGCGAAAAAGCCGAAGCCTGTGAAAAAGCGCGCGCCCATCGCGTCCAAGGCAAAGTCTGCAAGTGAAGTGGCAAAGACCCCATTGCCCCCGGCCAGAGTGGACCTGAGCCTGCCGCCGGAAATGGTCAGTCAGTTGCAGCCGCCAGGTACGCTTGTACAGACCCAGCATGCGCCTTTGCTCCCGCAGCTGTTTGGCGATAAACCTGGGGAAAGCGGTCCGTTCCAGCTGAACGGGCGCTTGATCAACAATGAAATGGGCTTGCAGCTGCGTAATGAAGAGCGCCGGGATGTCGAGGGTGCAGCGCTTGAGTTCGAGTTCAAGCGGTAAATACCTACACCGATTGTGAGCCCCGACCTTGACACTTTGTCGCAGACTGCCCGGTCACGGTCGGTTGAGCGAGAAAACCACAGTCTGGCCAATTTCAAACAACTGTTTTAGCGGGTACTCTATCCCGCGTCATTAACCCTTTGCCCGTCGCCAGGAGTTCTGTCGTCATGAAATGCCGTGAAGGCTGTGGCGCCTGCTGCATTGCCCCTTCCATCAGTACTCCGATTCCCGGCATGCCCAATGGCAAAGCCGCGGGAGAACGGTGCCTGCACCTGTCGGCCGAACACTTGTGCGCGATTTTCGGGATGCCCGAGCGGCCGCCAGTCTGCGGGTCGTTTCAGGCGGATCTCGAGGTCTGCGGCAGCAGTCGTGAAGAAGCCATCAAATTGATCGGTTGGTGGGAGAAAATGACGGCGGCTTAGGGGGTTTCATTGAACGGAACTTCAACAATAAGGAAAAAGACAATGGGTTCGCTGCATCGAATGGCTGTGCTCTGTGGTTTCACCGTTTTGCTGGCCGCAACGGCCCAGGCCGAGGAATGGAAAACCGCCAAGGAGGCGGACGGCATCAAGATTTCCTTGAGCGATGTCGCCGGTTCCGAATACAAGGCCTACCGCGGTGTGACAGTCATGAAAACCTCCATGGCCAAGTTGCGTGGCCTGCAGGAAGACGTCGTCGGTGCCTGCGCCTGGATCCACGAGTGCAAGTCACAGAAGCTGCTCAAGCACGAAAGCAATCAAAGCTGGACCTACACCCAGTTCAATACCCCCTGGCCAGTGACTGCCCGTGATTCGGTGCTGCACATTACGACTGTCGAGGGTGCCGATGGCAGCCTGACCCGCAATCTGCAAGGCGTGCCGACCTATCTTCCCGAAGAAAAGGGTTTCGTGCGGGTGGCTCAAGTCCAGGGCTTCTGGAAGTTCGTCCCCAAAGGCGTGGACCAGATCGAAGTGACCTATCAGGTTCACACCGATCCGGGCGGCAGTGTGCCATCGTGGCTGGCCAACAAGTTTGTCGTCGATGCGCCGTTCAATACCTTGAAAGCATTGAAAGCAAGGGCTGAAAAGCCGTAACGGCTCGAGCCAGTTGCCTGTTGAAAGGAAGCCGCCTAAGGGCGGCTTTTTTTATGCAAAGCCTCTGGCACTGTGGGTGGAACGATGCCCGGTGCTCAAGGTCGAGATGTTGTAAGCCTATTAACGGGATTTATCGAGGAGACACAGATGCAAAAGTGGGAAGTCACCTTCGTTGATGATCATGGCGTTAAAACCGTTGAACATTTCGATTGCGAGCAAAAGCCCAGCCTGGAGCAGGCTGCGCAAATGATTCGGGCAAAACTTCTCCCAGTCCCGGCCGCGCTGGATCTCAATGATCTGGAAGGCCGTACCGAAGACCCCACGGTTAAAAACCTGAAGGAACAGTGCAGCATTGAAATCCTCAGCATCAACCAGGCTCGATGAGCTTCTCGCACTATCCTTGTCCAGCCCCTCTGGTACAGGTACTGGCTTCGCGCTACTCTGCAATCGAGATCAGCGAATGAATCGCTAAGGTCTGGTCTTGTCAGCTACATGCTTGTTTCCCCGCGGCAGTTCTATTGCCGTATTGCTTTCACCATTCGGTTGCGAGCGCGGGGGAGTACGGAAAGTCTATCCATTGGGTTTTAGGAGGACGTTTTCATGAGCACAGCCTATCAAGAAGACATCAGCAGCAGCGTGCTGCGCCGCATGAAAGAAGGCGGTTTTGACTTTTCACGATTCCATCCCATCGAGTTCTACGCCATTTTCCCGGACGAGGAGGGGGCACGCAGAGCGGCAGGGCATTATCGCGGTGAGTCACTCAATGCTCAGATCAGCGTGCGTGATGATGGCGCCTGGTACCTGGAGCTGAGCAAGGTGATGTATGCCACCTACGGAGGCATCGGTGACTTCGAGCTGGATTTCGAGGCGGTGGTCGAGCCTCTGGGCGGGATAATCGAAGGTTGGGGCGTGAAGCAGGAGGTACGAGGGTTACTCGCATAACATCTATGAACAGCATCAACACTCAGCATCGGCTGGCCCTAGGGTCGGCCGATTTCGTTTGTGGCTGACAGAAGATCAAAAGATCGCAGCCTTCGGCAGCTCCTACGCCGACCGGGCACGCCTCAAAATTGTGGTTGTACACAAAACCTGTAGGAGCTGCCGCAGGCTGCGATCTTTTGCCGCTGCGTAAAATCCTCTGGCCCGCCCGTGCAACGAAATCAACGCTGGCTATGCTGGTGATTGGTGATAGCCATTGGCAGTGCTTCGCAATGAAGCGGGGGACGATCGGGTGGGGGCGTTTGCTGCACAGCAATGGTGCGGTGTTTTCTGGGCGCTTATCCAACCGATTGATATTAAAGGATTTATGCCGCTGGCACGGGCCTTGCGAAGCCCAGGTGTCCGGGTGACAAGGAGTACGGCATGATCCGCACCTATTTTGATGAAATGTACGATGCCGGCGGCCAGGTCCGTCCGCATTATCGGGAGTTTGCCCGTTGGCTGGCCGATACGCCTGACGAGCTATTGGCACAACGGCGACGCGAGGCCGATCTGCTATTTCATCGCGCCGGGATTACTTTCACGCTCTATGGTGATGAGCAGGGGACAGAGCGCCTGATTCCCTTCGACACCATTCCACGCAGCATTCCCGCCAGCGAGTGGCGGATCGTCGAACGTGGCTGCATCCAGCGGGTCAAGGCGTTGAACATGTTTCTCGCCGACCTTTACCACGAGCAACGCATTATCAAGGCCGGCATTATCCCGGCCGAGCAGGTACTGGCCAACGAGCAGTACCAGTTGGCCATGCAAGGGCTGGATCTGCATCGCGATATCTATTCGCACATCTCTGGCGTCGATCTGGTGCGTGATGGTGACGGCACCTATTACGTGCTCGAAGACAACCTGCGCACCCCCAGCGGCGTCAGCTACATGCTTGAAGACCGCAAGATGATGATGCGGCTGTTCCCCGAATTGTTCGCCGCCCAGCGCATCGCGCCGATCGATCATTACCCCAACCTGTTGCTCGACACCCTGAAAAGCTCCAGCCCGCTGGATAACCCCAGTGTCGTGGTGCTGACGCCCAGACGCTTCAACAGCGCGTTTTTTGAACACGCATTCCTGGCGCGGGAAATGGGCGTCGAACTGGTCGAGGGTGCTGACCTGTTTGTCCGCGATGATCGGGTATTCATGCGCACCACCGACGGGCCGAAAGCGGTGGATGTGATCTATCGACGCCTCGACGATGCCTTCCTCGACCCGCTGGCGTTCAATCCGGACTCGATGCTTGGGGTGCCTGGTCTGTTGTCGTCCTATCGCTCGGGCAATGTGGTGCTGGCCAATGCCATCGGCACCGGAGTGGCGGACGATAAATCAGTCTATCCATTCGTCACGGACATGATCCGTTTCTACCTGGACGAGGAGCCGATCCTCAAGAACGTGCCGACCTTTCAGTGCCGCAAGCCCGAGGAGCTGTCCCACGTGCTGGCGAACCTGGGGGATCTGGTGGTCAAGGAAACCCAGGGTTCCGGCGGTTACGGAATGCTGGTGGGGCCGGCGGCGACGGCGGCGGAAATCGAAGCGTTCCGCGCGCGGATCAAGGCCAAGCCGCATGCCTACATCGCCCAACCGACCCTGTGCCTGTCGACGTGCCCGACCTTTGTCGAAAACGGCATCGCCCCGCGCCATATCGACCTGCGCCCGTTTGTCTTGTCTGGTCGCGAAACCCGGGTCGTGCCCGGCGGCCTGACCCGTGTCGCCCTGCGCGAAGGATCCCTGGTGGTGAATTCCTCCCAGGGTGGTGGAACCAAGGACACCTGGGTGGTCGAGGATTGAAGGAAGCCTGCCATGTTAAGTAGAACTGCCTCGGATTTGTATTGGATGTCGCGTTACCTGGAGCGGGCGGAAAACCTCGCAAGGATGCTCGACATCAGCTATTCGCTGTCATTGATGCCGCAGGACGGCCGCGGTGATGGTTTGCATGAACTGGCGATGCCGTTGTTGATCACCGGCACCCTGGACGATTATCTGGAGCGCCACGGTGCGCTGCATGCCGAGCGGCTGCTGCACTTTTTCGCCCTGGATGCGGCCAACCCGGCGAGCATCTACAGCTGCCTCGGTGCCGCGCGGGCCAGCGCCCATGCGGTACGTGGGCGAATCACCGCCGACATGTGGGAAAACATCAATGCCACCTGGCTGGAGATTCGCGGGATCGCCGAACAGGGCCTCAGCCGTTATGGCATGAGCCGTTTCTGCGAGTGGATCAAGGAGCGGTCCCACCTGTTTCGTGGCGCTTCCTACGGCACCATCATGCGCAACGATGCGTTTCGCTTTATCCGTCTCGGGACCTTTATCGAGCGGGCCGACAACACCCTGCGCCTGCTCGATGCCCGCTATGAAATGGCCGGTGACCGTGCCGAAGCGGTCAGCGACGGCACGGCCCACGCCTACTACCAGTGGAGCGCCTTGCTGCGCGCCTTGTCCTCGTTCGAGGCCTATACCGAGATCTATCGCGACGCTCCCGGAGCACGACAGGTCGCCGAACTGTTGCTGTTGCGGGCCGATGTCCCGCGTTCCCTGCGTGCCTGCACCGAAGAGATCGACCAGATCCTCGCCAGCCTGCCGGGCGCCAACGGCCGGCCAGCGCAACGCCTGGCCGCGGAGATAGACGCGCGTCTGCGCTACACCGGGATCAATGAAATCCTCGAGGAAGGCCTGCACGCCTGGCTGACCGAATACATCCCGCTGGTGCGCCAGTTGGGCACCGCCATTCACAGTTCCTACCTGGAGGCTGCATGAGACTTTCCATTAGCCACGAGACCACCTATCACTACGAAGATCAGGTGCGAGCGAGCATCCAGTATTTGCGTCTGACGCCCCACGACAGCGAGCGTCAGCACGTGCTCAGCTGGCAGCTTGACCTGCCACGGCCGGTGCGCGCGCAACTGGATCCGTTCGGCAATATCCTGCACGTGCTGACCATGGACGAACCCCATGATGCGATTGTCATCGGCGCCCGCGGGCAAGTGGATATCGATGAACAGCACGAAGCCGAGCATGAGAGCCAGTCGGCACTGCCATTCCTGCGTTTTACCCGTTTGACCGAGGCGGATGAAGCCTTGCGTGCCTTTGCTGCCAGGCAATGCCTGAAGCGCCGGGATCGCACCGGGTTGATCGATCTGATGCACGGCTTGAACCAGCACATGACCTACACTCCGGGCTCCACCGAAGTCGATACCAGTGCTGCCGAAGCCTTCGCCGGACGGGCCGGGGTTTGCCAGGACCATACCCATGCATTCCTGGCCTGCGCCCGCAGCCTGGGCATTCCGGCACGTTATGTCTCGGGTTATCTGTTCAGCGAGAACAGCGAACACCTGGCCAGTCATGCCTGGGCTGAAGCATGGCTCGACGATGCCTGGTACAGCTTTGATGTGACCAATCAACTGGCCCGGCCCGAGCGTCACCTGAAACTGGCGGTCGGCCTCGACTACCTGGATGCCTGTCCGGTACGCGGCATGCGCCGCGGCGGTGGCAGCGAGCAGATGCACGCCAAAGTCTTCGTCTCGCCGACGCCGGTTTTTTCGGTGCAGCAGCAGTAATCGGGGATACCGCATCGCGCGTAGCAGCTGCGTTCGGCTGCGAAGCGGTCGTAAAATCTGATACTGCGGTTTATCAGGGTAACCGCAGCGGTCGGATTGCGACTGCTTCGCAGCCGAACGCAGGCTTCGCCAGCTGCTACGGGGAATGGGTCGAGACGCAAATTGTCAAACCATCAAGGCTGCTGCTTACGCCCCGCCATATGCTTCAAATACCCCACCAACAACTCCAGCTCCGCGTCTGGCAATACACTCGCGGAGAAACCGGGCATTTTCGCCTGTGGCCATTGGCGCAGGCTTTGCGGGTCGCGGATATAGCGCTTGAGGAAATCGGCCCCGAAGTATTCGGTAGGACTGAAGGGGATATTCAGATCAGGTCCCATCTGCGCATCACCCGCGCCATTTAGGCGATGGCAGGTCAGGCAGTTCTTCTGGAACAGCGCAAAACCCTGATTCACCGGATCATTCGGCGCCAGCTGCGGATCCGGGCGCAAGGCCGGGAAACGCTCGGTGACTGCTGCCAGGAGCTTGATGCTCGCGACCTGGAACGGCCATTGTTCAGGGCTGATCTGACCGGCCTGGGGATTGCTCCAGACCAGATAGAACGGCCCGGCACTCGGCTTGCCCGCAGCCAGTGGCGGCCAGGGATGCTGCGGATCTTCCACCGCCAGCCAGGCTTGAGCGCCACTGTCATTCAGCAGCGGGCCAGCGGCCAGCTCGGCGGCAAAACCGTCGAGCGCCACCGCTTGCAGGTGATCATCGGCGGCGATGCCCGTGAGCAACGCGGACATCGGCACGGCGCGATAACTCATGTCCCGCTTGTAGGACACATCGTCAGTAATCCGGATTGTCTGGGCTTGAGGGTGCTTGAGCAGTTCCTCGGTCTGCCAGGTCCGGCTCCCAGCGCCCAGGTCCAGGACCAGTTGCGCGGCGTACAGGGGCGTGCAGAGCAGCAAGGCCCCGAGCAAAATGAAAGGTTTCAATGGGTCGCCGTAATGTCGTCAGTAAATTCGTCCCGGGACGGCGGGACGTCGCCGAACAGGGCGCCATCAAGCTCCGGGGTCTTGCTCGAAGATTGGCACACAAGCGCCGGCCCCGGTAGTAAATCGGGGCACAAATTGAGTGCGGCGCTGTGAAACTGCCACGCCTTTAGCCGATCACTTTGGTCAGGTTCGGCAATATCAGGAGCAGCGTGGTGGCGAATAGAATGAGCCCGGCTTGACGTACTTTCGATTGTTTGAACATGGCTGACTGCCTTTTTTGTTATTTATTGAACGTCAAATTGCTTGCCTACATTTCTCCATGATGGCAAAGCGCTGTACTTCCTTTCTGACGAGGGCCTCGGCAAAACCCGACGACAACCTCGTACAGGTTTACATTAGGGGCCGCGTCCCACTTGCTTTAGATCCATTTCATATCAGCACTGGTACAAATGTGTATAAAAAGGTATGAGGCCTATTGCCAGCTTCTTGCCGCCCCTTGGCTAGACAGTTCCGTTGCTCCATCCGGGTGTTCGATTGCTTGCTACCGTTCGTCTGAGCGTGTCCGTCAAGGTCAGTGAGCGCTTCGGTCATTGAATCCTTAGCTGCCGAGCCTAAGGTGGGAAGTCTGTATTGCTCACCTGCCCAGCGGTTCGAGGACGTCATGACTGAAGCTTTGATTTTCGATGCGTTACGTACCCCTCGTGGCAAAGGCAAGGCCGATGGCGCCTTGCACAGCGTCAAGCCGGTAAACCTCCTGGCCGGGCTGCTGAACGCTCTGCAACAGCGCACAGCACTCGATACCAGCCAGGTCGATGACATCGTGCTCGGTTGCGTGACGCCGATCGGCGACCAGGGCGCCGATATTGCCAAGACCGCCGCGCTGGTCGCCGATTGGGACGTCAGCGTGGCCGGCGTGCAAATCAACCGTTTCTGCGCTTCGGGCCTGGAAGCGGTCAACCTCGGCGCCATGAAAATCCGTTCCGGATTCGAGGACCTGGTGGTGGTCGGTGGCGTCGAGTCCATGTCGCGGGTGCCGATGGGCAGCGACGGCGGGCCTTGGGCGCTCGACCCGCAAACCAACCTGCACAGCCATTTCGTGCCCCAGGGCATTGGCGCGGACCTGATCGCCACGCTGGAAGGCTTCAGTCGCGAGGATGTCGATGGTTTTGCCTTGTCCTCCCAGCAAAAGGCCGCACGGGCGAGGGCGGACGGCTCTTTCAACAAGTCGTTGGTGCCGGTGCTGGACCAGAATGGCATCGTCCTGCTCGATCACGATGAGTTCATTCGCGCCGATTCCACTCTTGAAGGCCTGGGTAATCTCAAACCGAGCTTCGGGATGATCGGGCAAATGGGCTTCGACGCCACGGCGTTGCGGATCTACAGCCACGTAGAGCGCATCACCCATGTGCACACCCCTGGCAACAGCTCGGGGATAGTCGACGGCGCAGCGTTGATGCTCATCGGCTCCGAGGCCAAGGGCCGGGCGCTGGGGCTGCAGCCGCGGGCGCGGGTCGTCGCCACGGCGGTCACCAGCACCGATCCGACCATCATGCTCACCGGTCCTGCCCCGGCCACTCGCAAAGCCCTGGCCAAGGCCGGGCTGCGGGTCGAAGACATCGACCTGTTCGAGGTCAATGAGGCCTTTGCTTCGGTGGTGCTGAAGTTCATCAAGGACATGGCCATCGACCCGGACAAGGTCAATGTCAACGGCGGTTCTATCGCCATGGGCCACCCGCTGGGCGCTACCGGTTGCGCGATCCTCGGGACCTTGCTCGATGAACTGGAAGTGCGACGCCTGCGCTATGGCCTGGCGACCCTCTGTGTCGGCGGCGGCATGGGTATTGCCACCATCATCGAACGTCTCTGAGCCCTGACTACAAGGAAACACTTTCATGACTGATGCCATCCGTTACGAAAAAGGTCAGGACCAGATCGTCGTCCTGACCATCGACATGCCCGGCCAGAGCGCCAATACCATGAACGCGGTCTACCGCGATGCCATGGCTGCCAGCGTTGCCCGGCTGGTTGCCGAACAAGCGTCGATCGCCGGGGTCATCATCACCTCGGCGAAGAAAACCTTCTTTGCCGGCGGCGACCTCAATGAGCTGATCAGCGTCGGCAAAGCCCAGGCCCAAGCGTTCTACGACACGGTCCTGACGCTCAAGGGCCAGCTGCGAACGCTGGAGACCCTGGGCAAGCCGGTGGTCGCTGCGATCAACGGCGCAGCGCTGGGCGGCGGCTGGGAGATTTGCCTGGCCTGTCATCACCGCGTCGCGCTGGACAACAAGTCAGTGCAGATCGGCTTGCCGGAAGTCAACCTCGGTCTGTTGCCGGGCGGCGGCGGGGTCGTGCGCATGGTCCGCATGCTCGGGCTGGAACAAGCCCTGCCATATCTGCTCGAAGGCAACAAAGTCAGCCCGCAGCAAGCGCTGCAGGCTGGGTTGATCGATGAGTTGGCGGCTGATCCGGATGAGCTGTTGGCCAAGGCCCGGGCGTGGATCGTCGCCAACCCGGCGGTCAAACAGCCCTGGGACATGAGCGGCTACCAGATTCCCGGAGGCACCCCGTCACAGCCGAAAGTGGCGCAGATGCTGGCCATTTTGCCGTCGATCCTGCGCGCCAAAACCAATGGTTGCCTGCCGGCGCCGGAAAAAATCCTCTGCGCGGCGGTGGAGGGCGCCCAGGTCGATTTCGCAACCGCACAGTTGATCGAGACCCGCTACTTCACCGAACTGATCACCGGCCAGGTGGCGAAGAACATGATCGGCACCTTTTGGTTCCAGCTCAACGAAATCAACGCCGGCGGCTCTCGATCGCAAGGTTTTGCGCCCTATGTGACACGCAAGGTCGGGGTGCTCGGTGCGGGCATGATGGGGGCCGGGATCGCCTATGTCAGTGCGGTGGCCGGGATCGAGGTGGTGCTCAAGGACATCAACCTCGCCGCCGCCGAAAAGGGCAAGGCCCATTCGGCGGCGTTGCTCGACAAGAAAGTTGCCCGTGGACAACTGACGGCCGAGCAGCGTGAAGCCGCCCTCGGGCGAATCCGCACCACCGGGCAGGATACCGATCTGGCCGGTTGCGACCTGATCATCGAAGCGGTATTCGAGGATCGTGAGCTCAAGGCCAGGGTCACCAGCGCTGCGCAAAAAGTGGTCGGCAGCGAGGCGGTGATCGCTTCCAACACCTCGACCTTGCCCATCAGCGGCCTCGCCACCGCGGTGCCACAGCCGGAAAAATTCATCGGTCTGCACTTCTTCAGCCCGGTGGAAAAAATGCCCCTGGTGGAAATCATCAAGGGTGCGTGCACCAGCGATGAAACCCTCGCGCGCGGTTTCGACTTCGTTCTGCAAATTCGAAAAACCCCGATTGTGGTCAACGACAGCCGTGGCTTCTTCACCTCGCGGGTGTTCGGCACCTTCACCAACGAAGGCATCGCCATGCTCGGCGAAGGCATTTCAGCGCCGATGATCGAAACCGAAGCGCGCAAAGCCGGGATGCCGATCGGCCCGCTGGCGATTTCCGATGAAGTATCCCTGAGCCTTATGAACCATATTCGTCAGCAGACCGCCAAGGACCTGCAAGCCGAAGGCAAACCGCTGCTGCTGCATCCGGCCTTTGCGGTGATCGATCTGCTGCTCAATGAGTACAAACGCCCGGGCAAGGCGGCCGGTGGCGGTTTCTACGACTATCCCGCCGGAGGGAAAAAGCACCTGTGGCCGGCGTTGAAAAAGCGTTTCGAGAAAGCCGACGGGCAGATTTCGCCTCAGGATGTGCGTGACCGCTTGCTGTTCGTGCAGGCCATCGAAACCGTGCGCTGCGTGGAGGAGGGCGTGCTGCAGTCGACGGCCGACGCCAACATCGGCTCGATCTTCGGCATTGGTTTCGCGGCCTGGACCGGCGGTGCACTGCAGTTCATCAACCAGTATGGCTTGAAGGACTTCATTGCCCGCGCCCAGTACCTGGCCGAGCAATATGGCGAACGCTTCGCGCCACCGGCTCTGCTGTTGGAGAAGGCTGCCCAGGATAAATTGTTCTGACGGTTTCAAGGAGTGAGCTTGCCTTGAACCGCTATTTCAAGGCAGGCTCTGAGGTGTGCACTATCACCTTAATCGTGTCAGGTATTTTTTATGTCGTTACGCATCTGCATTCTGGAAACCGATATCCTGCGTCCAGAACTGGTCGATCAATATCAGGGTTACGGGCAGATGTTCCAGCGCCTGTTCTCGCAACAGCCGATCGCTGCCGAGTTCAGCGTCTACAACGTGATGCAGGGCGAATACCCCAGTGATGAGCTGAGTTTCGACGCCTATCTGGTCACCGGTAGCAAAGCTGATTCCTTCGGTACCGATCCGTGGATTGAAACCCTCAGGACTTACCTGTTGGCGCGCTACGAGCGCGGCGACAAATTGCTCGGCATCTGCTTCGGCCATCAACTGCTGGCTCTACTGCTGGGCGGCAAGAGCGAACGCGCGCCCCAGGGCTGGGGTGTCGGCACCCACCACTACACAATGGCCGCGGCTGCCAAAGCGCCGTGGATGAGCCCGGTGGTCGAAGAACTGACCTTGTTGATCAGCCACCAGGACCAGGTCACCGCCTTGCCGGAAAACGCCACGGTGATCGCTTCCAGCGACTTCTGCCCGTTCGCCGCCTATCACATCAACGACCAGGTGCTGTGCTTCCAGGGCCACCCGGAGTTTATCCACGACTATTCCCGAGCGCTGCTGGAGCTTCGTCAGCAGGCCCTTGGCGAGCAGATCTACCAGAAAGGCGTGGCCAGCCTGGACCATGAACACCATGGCGCTACCGTGGCGGAATGGATGATGCGGTTTGTGGCGCACAAGCCGCCGGCTGAGTCGGTTTAGACCTCTAAAGGCATCGTCGGAACGCCGCCCGTGTAGGAGCTGCCGCAGGCTGCGATCTTTTGATCCTGGCGATGGTGATGTCCGGCGAAAAGATCGCAGGCTTCGCCAGCTCCTACGCCGACCGCATGCACCTGCACTATCGTGGGTGTCCGCATCGCGATGGGGTCAACCGGTCTAACCTGCAAACCACCAGGGCCGGACCTACAACCACCCCGACCGCTTGAAACTGGCCCACAACCCGACACACCCCAGGGTAATAAACCCCAGCACCCCGAAGTATCCGTAGTGCCAGGCCAGTTCGGGCATGTTCTGAAAGTTCATCCCGTAGATCCCGGCCACCGCCGTCGGAAACGCCAGAATCGCCGCCCAGGCCGCGAACTTGCGTTGCACCACACTTTGCCGCGAAGCCTCCAGCAACACCCCGACTTCAATGGTCTGGCTGGCAATGTCCGCCAGGGTCGCCAGGTCTTCCATCTGCCGGGTGACATGAATCTGCACATCGCGGAAATACGGCCGCATGTTCTTGTCAATGAACGGAAAGCTCAGCTTCTGCAATTCCTCGCCGATCTCCACCATCGGCGCCGCATACCGACGCAATCGCAGCACATCGCGGCGCAGGCTGTGGAGTTTCTGGATGTCGCGCTCATTCAGTGAGCTACACATCACGTTGCTCTCCAGCTCATCGATCTCGGCATGGATCGCTTCGCCCACCGGCTGGTAGTTTTCGATGACGAAGTCGAGCAGGGCATAGAGTACGAAATCTTCCCCGTGCTCGAGCAACAGCGGTCGCGCCTCACAACGCTGTCGGACATGGGCGTAAGACTTTGATTGACCGTTGCGGGCAGTGATGATGTAGCCATTGCCGGCAAAGATATGGGTCTCAATGAACTCCAGCCTGCCCGCCGTGCGCACCGGCGAATAGGTGACGATAAACAATGCATCGCCGAAGGTTTCCAGTTTCGGGCGGCTGTGTTTTTCCAGGGCGTCTTCGATGGCCAGTTCGTGCAGGTTGAACTGGCGTTGCAGGTTGGCCAGTTCCAGGGCATTCGGCTCTTCCAGGCCGATCCAGACGAAGTGCCCGGGTTTGGCGGCCCAGGCGCTGCCTTCATCAAGAGTTATATTGGTGACTTTCTTCCCGGCGCTGTAAACCGCAGCAGCAACGACTCTACCCATAATTCTTGTTCGCTTCTTCGTGGCCAATGGCAGTGGCAGGCATGGTGCATGCTTAGCCTGCTCTGTCTGATCAGAGTCAGCAACATCGGCGCAGTTCACCGACAAAAAACGCCCGCGCGAGGCGGGCGGGTTTCAGCCTGGTTGCAACTGCCGATCCATCGATTCGATGCACTCGCGCATCTGCTCGCGGCACTGGGCGATCAGCATCGGCATATCGTCCAGGCTCAAGCCGACGGTGGGGATCGCCGGCAATGAGCGGATCAGGATCTTGCCACTGTGCCAGCGGTTCAGGCGCATCTGCTTGATATAGCTGCTGACACACACCGGAACGATCGGCACTCCCGCGGCAATCGCCATCTGGAACGCGCCTTTCTTGAACGGCAGCAACTCTTCGCCGAGGTTGCGCGTGCCTTCCGGGAAGACCCAGATCGAGGTGTCCTTGTGCCGCAAGGTGTGGGTGGTGGTCAGCATCGCCTGGCGGGCCTTGTGGGCGTTGCCACGGTCAATCAACACGTTGCCGGCGAGCCAGAACAACTGGCCGAACAACGGCACCCATTTCAGGCTCTTCTTGCCGATGCACACCGTGCGCGGTGGCACCACATTGCCGAGCACGAACAAATCATAGTTGGACTGGTGATTGGCAATGATCACGCAGCCTGGAGGTTTGTCCATCAACGGCCCGACCTCGGCTTTCACTCGCAGGCGCAAGATACACATCGCCGGCCAGGCGTAGAGACGAGCGCATAAACGGCTGTTATCCGGATTGAACGGTCGGCACAATCCGAGCATGACTCCAAGCACACCCGCCGCCATAAAGTGCAACCCCATCAACAACATGCGAAACAGATGAAGCATTTACAGACCCGCCGGGACAAAAGGTGGCGCAGTGTACGGATGTGCACTGTTTTCGGCAATTGCCTGTATAGAAGCGGGAGATAGCCGATGTTTAAGTACATGTTTCCGACTAGCGTCAAATGCGATTTAGAGCGGCTATAAGGGCCTTCAAAGAAAACCCAAGAAAAAGCCCGACTCGATGGTCGGGCTTTTCTCGGTGTGGCTTTGGGCTTTAAACCAAATGCTCCTGATCCAGGATGATCGCGTTGTCCAGGGTTTCCAACAGAGCCTTGCGCACTTTCAACTTGGTGTTCTTGTGGGCAGTCATGTTGATCTTCTTCAACTGACGCGCGGCAGCCAGTGCGGCGCCTTGCAGCTCCTCAGACGCAACCACCTTGTCGAGGAAGCCAGCATCCACCGCACTTTGCGGGTCAAACATCTCGCCGTTGATCACCGAGCGATGGAACGCCGACTTGCGCAGACGATCCCGGGCCAGCTCGATGCCGGCGTGGTGCATGGTCATGCCGATCTGCACTTCGTTCAAGCCGATGCTGAACGGGCCTTCGACGCCGATCCGGTAATCCACCGACAACAGCAGGAATGCACCCTTGGCCACCGCATGCCCAGGACAAGCGACGATCACCGGGAAGGGATGCGACAACAGGCGCCGCGCCAGGGTCGATCCCGAGGTCACCAGGCTGACCGCTTCCTGGGGGCCTGAGGTCATCACCTTCAAATCATAACCACCCGACAAAATCCCCGGCTGACCGGTAATGATCACCACCGCGCGATCCTTCACTGCCTGATCCAGCGCAGCATTGAAAGCAGCAATCACGTCCGGGGAAATGGCATTGACCTTGCCGTTGCTCAAGGTCAGGGTCGCGATACCGTCTTCGAGGTGGTAAGAAATCAACTCACTCATGACGCTATTCCTTGTAATGAAGTGAGGCAGACGTTACCCACCGCCACCGGCCAGGTAAAGCGCCGTGACTGACCGATGAGTCAGCCTTTGCCCGCCCGACAAGCCTGGCCGGCCACGCCAGCGCCGCGTTGCTCTCTATATAGAAGTACAGGCAAGGTCAGAGATTGGCCGGTTTGCCATGGCCCGACACAGCGGCCAACCGCTTCCACTGACATAAATCTCTAAGCGCATGAAAATTCTGAAAAAAATATTTGCCATTGGAAAAGCTTTCGACTACATTAGCGCGCCTCGACAGACAGAACATGTTTGACGAGATACGGTGAAGTGTCCGAGTGGCTTAAGGAGCACGCCTGGAAAGTGTGTATACAAGAAATTGTATCGAGAGTTCGAATCTCTCCTTCACCGCCATATTTGCTACAAGCCAAACCCCTGATTTTCCTAACGGAAGTCGGGGGTTTTGCGTTTCTGTTCAAAACGAATCAAGGCATCAAACCCATCAAAATTCCAACGAACCTTTATCGGTTGGCGCATCAAGGGTGAGGAAGGTGGCGCGTACTGGGCAAAGACAGATTTTGTACCAGAGCTAAACGTCCAATTTCCGGGATCAACCGTTGCCGACTACGACAAACTGAAGACCGCGTCGATCATCGTCACGGGGGCTGTTGCAGAGGGAACTTCAGGGTACTGGCCAAGTCTATAGAGTCCCTGCATCGGTGATGACGGGACAGTGAACCAACCCCTGCCGAGCAGCGCTGGAGGTCTGTTATACGACAGTGCCGTCCGAGATCAGCCGAGTCCGTCCCCTGATGCCAACCAAGAGTTTTCTGCCAGGTCTCATCCTGGCGTTCTGCGCAGCCGCATCGCTTTGCTCGGTTGCTGCAGAGCGAAGAGCCTCCCCGCAAAGTAACAACGCATCAACCAGCCTAATTGAATCCGCCTCGCAGCAGTATGCAGATGGCCAGTTGGACCAAGCCGCTGCCACGCTGGAGCGTGCGCTGCAGATCCAGCCGAACAATCCCGCGACGTTGCACTACCTCGGTGTGTTGCGTCTTCAGCAGGGACAGTACCAGCAGGCTGAAGCGCTGGCGGCGCGCTCCAACATGCGGGTTGCTCGCAACGTCGAGTTACGCAACCGCAACTTCCAATTGATCCAGGCGGCGCAGCAGGCCCAGGCTTCGAGTACCCCACCCAACGCCGAACTGGATCGGGTTGCGGTACAGAAGGGGCTGAAAGAGGAAGCCCAAAGGCGCCGCGAAGCAGAAATTGCCGCTGCCGAGCAATCCGCTCTGGACACTAAGCGCCACGCTGGCACCTTCGCTCCCGCACAGGCAGAGTGGGAATCGGAATCGCGGACGGTTGGCAGGCCACGTCCCGAAGGAGATTTTCAAGTGACTTCCTCCGAGCCAGAACCCGAGTTCGACGCGATGGAGATTCCCCGCGGCCATTGGCCGCCTCCGGGCAAATGCCGAATCTGGTTTCCTGATCGCCCGCCCGGACATCAGCCCGCTCCCGGCAGCTGCAAGAAGCTGAAACATCGGGTTCCGTTCGGAGCCTACCTGGTGGGTGGTTGAGTTTCTGAGTGTCCGCTTTTGGCCAACTGTGTTGAAAAAGGCGGCTTCGGTTTTCGGGTCAGAAAAGAACGCGTCTGAGGGCCATCCTCAAGGGTGCGAATCCCTCCTTCACCGCCATATTTTCTACAAGCCAAACCCCTGATTTTCCTAACGGAAGTCGGGGGGGGGCGTTTCTGGTGAAAGAATCCGCATTGTCATCGTCGGAACCGCGACCCTGTCATGCCTTCGTCACACCTGCCAATCATAATGAGGTCAGCCAAAAGGATTTGGCCCCGTCTACAGAGAGCCCGGCCCAGCGCCGGGCTTTTTCATCCCTCCTGCCAGGTTCTCGATTCCAACAGAGTCCAAGCGATGCCTACTGCACACGATTGGCGAGAACGCTGGGCGCATCAGCAGATTGGATATTCCGACCGTCCTGACGTGAAAAAGCCCAGTCTAGTGCTGCAATGCTGTTCACTTAAGCTTGGGTTTCAGGCACACACACAGGCGTAGCGAGGGGGCGGTGGATCAAGAGCCGGTCGGCTTGTATTTTGTTGATTGGGTACATATCCGTTGCTGCGGTCACGGCGACTCAGGGTTCCGCCCTTACGG
>NZ_CABVHQ010000084.1 GCF_902497895.1 Pseudomonas fluorescens | reverse complement strand
GATGAAGAACAAAAAGGGCGACAAGATGGGCTTCATCACCCTCGACGACCGCTCGGCGCGGATCGAGGCATCGCTGTTTGCCGAGGCGTTCCACTCGGCACAGTCGCTGTTGCAGACCGATGCGATGGTGGTGGTCGAAGGCGAGGTCAGCAACGACGACTTCTCCGGTGGCCTGCGCCTGCGGGTCAAGCGGGTGATGAGCATGGAAGACGCTCGCACCAATCTGGCCGAAAGCCTGCGTTTGAAGGTCGGCACCGAAGCCCTGAAAGGGGACCGGCTGCGCTGGCTGGGCGAGTTGTTCAAGCGTCATCGTGGAGCCTGCCCGATTACCATGGAGTACACCGGCCAGGACGCCAAGGCCTTGCTGCAGTTTGGCGAGACCTGGCGAATTGACCCGGCAGACAGCTTGATTCAAGCCCTGCGTGACCAGTTCGGGCGAGACAACGTCTTCCTCCAATACCGTTGACGGTCAGGTGCCGTTCTTTGCCATTAATGAGCGCGCCCTGATCTCGACCAGGATTTTTAATCTCGACCTGAACGCGCCTGTCCCTTAAGGTAGGGCGCGAATAGACAACCGGCCGGCCCAAGCTCCCTTGGACGTCGACCCAAGACGGACGCCTATGAACCCGAATTTTCTTGATTTCGAACAGCCGATCGCCGACCTGCAAGCCAAAATCGAAGAGTTGCGCTTGGTCGGTAATGACAATTCGCTGAATATCGGCGATGAAATCTCTCGTCTGCAAGACAAGAGCAGCACGCTCACCGAAGACATCTTCGGCAAGTTGACCAGCTGGCAGATTGCGCGCCTGGCCCGCCACCCGCGTCGCCCGTACACCCTGGATTACATCGATCACATCTTCACCGAGTTCGATGAACTGCACGGTGATCGGCACTTTTCCGACGACGCTGCCATTGTCGGTGGCGTTGCTCGTCTGGACGATCAGCCGGTGATGATCATCGGTCACCAGAAAGGCCGCGAAGTGCGCGAGAAAGTTCGTCGCAACTTCGGTATGCCTCGTCCGGAAGGCTATCGCAAGGCTTGCCGCCTGATGGAAATGGCCGAGCGTTTCAAGATGCCGATCCTGACCTTCATCGATACGCCAGGGGCTTACCCGGGTATCGACGCCGAAGAGCGTAACCAGAGCGAAGCGATTGCCTGGAACCTGCGGGTCATGGCGCGCCTGAAAACCCCAATCATCGCTACCGTGATCGGTGAGGGTGGTTCCGGCGGTGCGTTGGCGATCGGTGTCTGCGATCAACTGAACATGCTGCAGTACTCGACCTACGCGGTGATCTCGCCGGAAGGCTGTGCCTCGATTCTGTGGAAGACCGCCGAAAAGGCCCCGGATGCCGCCGAAGCCATGGGCATCACTGCCGAGCGCCTGAAAGGCCTGGGCATCGTCGACAAGGTCATCAGCGAACCACTGGGCGGCGCGCACCGTAATCCGGCCGCTGCGGCTGCTTCGATCCGTGCCGAGCTCAGCTCGCAGCTGGCGATGCTGAAGAAGTTCGATACCGAAGCGCTGCTGGCCCGTCGTTACGAGCGTCTGATGAGCTACGGTCTCTGATTCGCGGCTGACTTTTTGCCCGAGGTTGTCTTTAAAAGATCGCAGCCTTCGGCAGCTCCTACGGATTCGGATGTACCCGATAATCGGCGTAGGAGCTGCCGCAGGCTGCGATCTTGGCAATCTCGTGGGCAAAGGTGATTCAAATGGCTGTCCACTCGAGCATGAACAATGATCTGCCAGCCAGGCTTCTCCTGAATCTGGCCCCCTGGCGCAACGCTGCAACCTGGCGCATCGCCTTCTCCGGCGGCCTCGACTCCACCGTCCTGCTGCACCTGCTCGCGCACCTTGCGAAAACCGAATCCCTGCCAACGCTCTCTGCGATCCATGTCCATCATGGCCTTCAGGCTGTGGCCGAGGCGTGGCCGGAGCATTGTCAGTCGGTCTGTGAGGCCTTGGGCGTGCCGCTGCAGGTGGTTCGCGTCCAAGTCCGGCCCGGCGCCAGTCTTGAGCGTGCCGCCCGGGATGCGCGGTATGGCGCCTTCATCGCGGCAACCGGGCCCAATGAAGTACTGCTGACCGCCCAGCACCGTGATGATCAGGCGGAAACCCTGCTGTTTCGCCTGCTGCGTGGGGCAGGGGTGAGAGGGCTGGCGGCGATGCCGCAACAACGTCCGTTGGGCACAGGGCATCTGCTGCGGCCATTGCTCGATATGTCGCGAGCCGAGTTGCAGGCCTATGCCGTCGAACAGCAGTTGAGCTGGATCGAGGATCCCTCCAATGACGATCGGCGGTATTCGCGCAATTATCTGCGTCATCAGCTGTTCCCGGTGCTGACCGAACGCTGGCCACAGGCGGTGGTGACCATTGCCCGCAGTGCTGCGCATCTGAGCGAGGCGCAGGGCTTGCTTGACGAGCTGGCTGAAATGGATCTGCGCGAGGCCGCGACGCTCAGCGAGTTCGCTTGGCTGGGGTTGCCTTCACTGGCTGTGGCGCCTCTGGAGAAGCTCTCGCTGGCGCGCCAGCGCAATGCCCTGAGTCATTGGCTGGCAGCGCTGAGCCGTTTGCCCGACAGCGACCACTGGAGCGGTTGGCAGACCTTGCGCGACGCAACCGGCGATGCGCGACCGGTCTGGCGTCTGGCCGACGGCGAGCTGCATCGGGCCGGCGGGCGAGTCTGGTGGTTGTCCGGTGGTTGGTTGCAAGCGGTAGAGCCGGCACCCGTCTGGGCCGACCCTGCAGCGCCGCTGCAGTTACCCGGTAACGGTCAGTTGCGCCTCAGTGGCGGGATCCCCGACGGTCCCTTGCAGGTTCGCTACCGCCAGGGCGGCGAAGTCATGCAGCTGCCTGGGCGTGGTCATCGGGACCTGAAGCGCTTGCTCAACGAAAGCGGCTTGCCGCTATTTGCCCGTGGCAGATTGCCGCTGCTGTACCGTGACGAGCAATTACTGGCGGTGGCAAACCTTCCCGGACTGGATGCAAGTGCCGATGAATGCTGGCAATTGCATTGGCAGTTACCGACGAGCGATCAAGGTTTGAGCTGAAAGGGGCTTTCCGGTAGACTACGCTCCCTTCTTGATACAACTTCTGTGGATTCACCAGAATTGCAGCAGTTGCCGATTACCAAGCAGTCTTTGCTGGGCGATTCCAAAAAATGTGTAGCGAGCAACGTACCGGTGTTTCATCTGCCGGTCTGTCCCAACGCGGCGGTTTTTTTGAAAGATGCACTGTGATTAATGCAGGTGATCGGGGGCTTCGGCCTTCCTTCGCTTTCCCCGGCGGCTCGGACCGCTTTAACGCAGACTTCTAGGGTTTTTCATGACGCGCTACATATTCGTCACGGGCGGTGTTGTTTCTTCATTGGGGAAAGGCATTGCCTCCGCTTCATTGGCGGCCATCCTGGAGGCGCGGGGACTTAAGGTCACCATGCTCAAGCTGGACCCCTACATCAACGTTGACCCGGGCACCATGAGCCCGTTCCAGCACGGTGAAGTGTTCGTCACCCACGACGGCGCCGAGACCGACCTGGACCTGGGCCACTACGAGCGGTTCATCCGCACGACCATGACCCAGAACAACAACTTCACCACCGGCCGTGTCTACGAACACGTCCTGCGCAAGGAGCGCCGTGGTGATTACCTGGGCGCAACCATCCAGGTGATTCCGCACATCACCGACGAGATCAAGCGCCGGATCATCAAGGGCGCCGGCGATGCCGACGTGGCCATGGTCGAGATCGGTGGCACCGTGGGTGACATCGAGTCGCAGCCGTTCCTCGAAGCGATTCGTCAATTGCGTTTCGAAGTCGGCGCCAAGCGCGCGATGCTGATGCACCTGACGCTGGTGCCGTACATCGCCACCGCCGGTGAAACCAAAACCAAGCCAACTCAGCACTCGGTCAAGGAACTGCGTTCCATCGGCCTGCAGCCTGACGTGCTGGTGTGCCGTTCCGACCACCCGATCGACATCGCCTCGCGTCGCAAGATCGCGCAGTTCACCAACGTTGAAGAACGTGCGGTCATCGCGCTGGAAGACGCCGACACCATCTACAAGATTCCGGGCATCCTGCATTCCCAGGGCCTGGATGATTTCGTCGTCGAGCGTTTCGGCCTGGAATGCAACGGTGCCGATCTGTCCGAGTGGGAAGCCGTGGTCGACGCCAAGCTCAATCCGGAGCACGAAGTCACCATCGCCATGGTCGGCAAGTACATGGAGCTGCTGGACGCCTACAAGTCGCTGATCGAAGCGATGAGTCACGCCGGCATCAGCAACCGCACCAAGGTCAATCTGCGTTACATCGATTCCGAAGACATCGAGAACCAGGGTACTGCGCTGCTCGAAGGCGTCGATGCGATCCTGGTTCCGGGCGGCTTCGGTCTGCGTGGCGTGGAAGGCAAGATTACCGCCGTCCAGTTCGCTCGCGAAAACAAGATTCCATACCTGGGCATCTGCCTGGGGATGCAAGTGGCGGTGATCGAGTTCGCGCGTAATGTGCTGGGCTGGAAAGATGCCAACTCCACCGAGTTCGATCGCAACAGCGCTCACCCGGTGGTCGGCCTGATCACCGAGTGGGAAGACGCCACCGGCGCGGTCGAAACCCGTACCGAAGCCTCCGACCTGGGTGGCACCATGCGTCTGGGTGCGCAGGATTGTCTGCTCGAAACCGGATCCCTGGTTCACGATTGCTATGCCAAGGACGTCATCGTCGAGCGTCATCGTCATCGTTATGAAGTGAACAACAAGCTGCTGCCGAGCCTGATCGAAGCCGGTCTGAAAATCTCCGGTCGTTCCGGTGATGGCGCCCTGGTCGAAGTGGTTGAAGCACCGGATCATCCATGGTTCGTCGCTTGCCAGTTCCACCCTGAGTTCACCTCGACTCCGCGCGACGGCCATCCGTTGTTCACTGGTTTCGTCAAGGCAGCTTTGACCCAACATCAGAAGAAGGCTTGATCCCATGGCACAGAAAATCATCCGCGTAGGCAACATCGAGATCGCCAACGATAAGCCGATGGTGCTGTTCGGTGGCATGAATGTGCTGGAAAGCCGCGACATGGCCATGCAGGTCTGCGAAGAGTACGTGAAGGTCACCGAGAAACTCGGTATCCCTTACGTCTTCAAGGCCAGCTTCGACAAGGCCAATCGTTCGTCCGTGACCTCTTACCGTGGCCCAGGCCTGGAAGAGGGCATGCGGATTTTCCAGGACATCAAGCAGGCGTTCGGCGTGCCGATCATTACCGACGTCCACGAGCCTGAACAGGCTGCTGTGGTCGCCGAGGTCTGCGACATCATCCAGTTGCCGGCCTTCCTGTCGCGCCAGACCGATCTGGTGGTGGCCATGGCCAAGACCGGCGCGGTGATCAACATCAAGAAAGCCCAGTTCCTCGCCCCTCATGAAATGAAACACATCCTGAGCAAGTGCGTAGAAGCGGGTAACGATCAGTTGATCCTCTGCGAGCGTGGTTCGAGTTTCGGCTACAACAACCTGGTTGTGGACATGCTCGGTTTCGGCATCATGAAGCAGTTCGAATACCCGGTATTCTTCGACGTGACCCACGCGCTGCAAATGCCGGGTGGTCGCTCCGATTCCGCCGGCGGTCGTCGCGCCCAGGTCACTGACCTGGCCAAGGCCGGCATCAGCCAATCGCTGGCCGGCCTGTTCCTCGAAGCGCATCCGGATCCGGACAACGCCAAATGCGACGGCCCTTGCGCCTTGCGTCTGGACAAGCTGGAGCCATTCCTGGCTCAGCTCAAGGCTCTGGATGAACTGGTGAAGAGTTTTCCGACGGTAGAAACCGCGTAACTCTGATTTCTCCGGTAAAGTACCCCACGATTATTGCTCAGACCCTCGGGCCTGAGCCTTATCGTCCGCAAGTCTGTCCACTGTCCAACACTTGCCGCCGATAAAAGATTTCCTTCAGCTGCGTCGTTTTCGTCAACTTTGGAGTGTTTACAACAATGGCAAAAATCGTCGACATCAAAGGTCGTGAAGTTCTCGACTCCCGTGGCAATCCCACCGTCGAAGCGGACGTGCTGCTCGATAACGGCATCATCGGCAGTGCTTGCGCGCCATCCGGTGCTTCCACTGGCTCGCGTGAAGCACTCGAGCTGCGTGATGGCGACAAGAGCCGTTATCTGGGTAAGGGCGTGCTCAAGGCAGTAGCCAACATCAACGGTCCGATCCGCGACCTGTTGCTGGGTAAAGACCCGGTTGACCAGCAGGCTCTGGACCGCGCGATGATCGCGCTGGACGGTACCGAGAACAAGGCAACCCTGGGCGCCAACGCAATTCTCGCCGTTTCCCTGGCCGCGGCCAAGGCCGCAGCCCACGACCAGGACCTGCCGCTGTACGCACACATCGCCAACCTCAACGGCACTCCGGGTGTCTACTCGATGCCGGTGCCGATGATGAACATCATCAACGGTGGCGAGCACGCCGATAACAACGTCGACATCCAGGAGTTCATGGTTCAGCCGGTTGGGGCCAAGACATTCTCCGAAGCGTTGCGCATGGGCACCGAGATTTTCCATCACCTCAAAGCCGTGCTGAAGGCCCGTGGCCTGAGCACTGCCGTCGGTGACGAAGGTGGTTTCGCGCCAAACCTGGCTTCTAACGAAGACGCGTTGAAAGTGATCTCCGAAGCCGTGGCCAACGCCGGTTACAAACTGGGCACCGACGTGACCCTGGCTCTGGACTGCGCCGCCAGCGAATTCTACGAAGACGGTCAGTACAACCTGTCTGGCGAAGGCCAGGTGTTCACCGCTGAGGGTTTCGCCGACTACCTGAAAGGTCTGAGCGAGCGTTACCCGATCATCTCGATCGAAGACGGTCTGGACGAGTCCGACTGGGCTGGCTGGAAAATCCTCACCGACAAGATCGGCGAGAAGGTCCAGTTGGTAGGCGACGACCTGTTCGTGACCAACACCAAGATCCTCAAAGAAGGCATCGATAAAAAGATCGCCAACTCGATCCTGATCAAGTTCAACCAGATCGGCACCCTGACCGAAACCCTGGAAGCCATCCAGATGGCCAAGGCCGCTGGTTATACCGCGGTGATCTCGCACCGCTCCGGCGAAACCGAAGATTCGACCATTGCCGACCTGGCCGTGGGTACTGCGGCTGGCCAGATCAAGACGGGTTCGCTGTGCCGTTCCGACCGCGTTTCCAAGTACAACCAACTGCTGCGTATCGAAGAGCAGTTGAATGGCAAAGCCAAATACAACGGCCGCAGCGAGTTCCGCGGCTAAGTGGTAGATGGTAAAAAGACAGCGGATTGTGTCGGAAAAATCGCTACGGTGATGGAATTGCCACTAATCTGATGCCTTATCAAGCACAAGCCTGGTTCTTCCAGGCTTCGTGCTATCAGTCGCTTCAAAGTTGTTGGCATGGCTGTCTTTTTTCACTGGAAACCCGATATTCGATGCGCAGTCCCAATTGGTTGTTCCTCGTCTTGCTCTTGCTGCTGGCTGGCCTGCAGTACCGCCTGTGGGTGGGAAATGGCAGTCTGGCGCAGGTGGCTGACCTGACTCAGCAAATTGCGGATCAACATGCCGAAAACGATGTGTTGCTGGAGCGCAACCGCGTGCTCGACGCTGAAGTCATGGAACTGAAAAAGGGCATGGAGACCGTTGAAGAACGGGCTCGCCATGAGTTGGGCATGGTCAAGGAGGGCGAAACCCTCTTCCAGTTGGCCCAATGATTCAGCCGCTACCGGCCTTCTGGGCCATTATTCCTGCCGCGGGTGTCGGTGCCCGTATGGCCGCGGACCGTCCCAAGCAATATCTGCAATTGGGCGGGCGCACTATTCTCGAACACAGCCTCGGCTGTTTCCTTGATCATCCTTCCCTGAAGGGGGTGGTGGTCAGTCTTGCTGTTGATGATCCTTACTGGCCGAATCTGGCGTGTGCCTCCGATCCGCGCATTCAGCGGGTTGAGGGCGGCTCCGAGCGTTCGGGGTCGGTGCTCAATGCGTTGCTGCATTTGCATGCTCAAGGCGCTGACGATGAGGCCTGGGTACTGGTCCATGATGCGGCGCGGCCGAATCTGGCACGTGACGATCTGGACAAATTGTTGACTGAACTGGCGGACGACCCCGTCGGCGGTTTGCTGGCGGTTCCCGCCCGCGACACCCTCAAACGCGTCGATAAGCAGGGCCGTGTGTTGGAAACCGTTGATCGCAGCTTGATCTGGCAAGCCTATACACCGCAGATGTTTCGCCTCGGCGCGTTGCATCGGGCCTTGGCCGACAGTCTGGTGGCGGACGCTGTCATCACTGATGAAGCCTCGGCTATGGAGTGGGCCGGCCTGGCGCCACGCTTGATCGAAGGTCGCGCAGACAACATCAAGGTCACCCGCCCTGAAGACCTCGAATGGCTGCGCCAACGTTGGGCGAACCGCCGCTGAGTTGCTCGTTTGTGCTTCAACCGCTATCGCGAGCAAGCTCGCTCCCACATTTGTTTGGCGTTGCCCACTTTTTCTATGTTCACCATGATCCCTGTGGGAGCGAGCTTGCTCGCGATGGCGATAGGGCAGGTAATCGATCATTCATTGACTGAAACCGGCCGACCCTGGTCGCGATACTCCGGCCTCTTGGCCAACCCCTCCTTCAGATAATCCACCAGCTTGCGTACCTTCGGCGACAGATGCCGCTGCTGCGGGTAAAGCGCCCAAACCGCTGTGTTCGGTGGTTGGTGGGCTTCCAGCAGTGAAATCAATTCGCCGTTTTTCAGGTGTTCCAGCACGTAATAGTCCGGCAACTGACACAACCCAACCCCTTGCAGCGCCGCATCCAGCACCGCTTGCCCACTGTTGCAGCGCCAGTTGCCCTGTACTCGCTGGGAAAATTCCCGCCCGTTCTGTTCCAGTTGCCAGATATCCGAACTGCCGATCAGGCAGTTATGCCGACTCAGTTCGGACAGGCTGTGGGGCCGGCCATAACGCTCGAGATAGGAGGGCGATGCGCACAGGTACATACGTCGTGGGGCCAGGCGCGCCGCCACCAGTCGCGAGTCTTGCAGGCGGCCCAGGCGAATCGCCAGGTCCAGGCTTTCATGGACCAGGTCGAGTGGGCGGTTGCTCAGTTCGATATCCACCCGCAGCTGTGGATAAAGCCCCATGAAGCGGGTTACCAGCGGCACGATAAAGCGCTCGCCATAGGCCACGGCACAGGTCATGCGCAGCATGCCTTTGGGTTCGCTGGTCAAGTCACTGACCGCGCGCAAGGCTTCTTCCCGACCGTCCTGCAATCGCTGGCAGTGCTGCAGGAACGTCTGCCCGGCCTCGGTCAGCGTCACCCTGCGTGTGCTGCGATAAAGCAAGCGGGTTTGCAGACGCTCTTCCAGGCGCACAATTTGTCGGCTGATGTGCGACGACGAAACGCCAAGGCGTTCAGCGGCGGCGGTGAACTGGCTGCATTCGGCCACGGCGACGAACTCGTCGATGCCTTCCCAGCGGTTCTCGGACATTGTGGATTATCCCTGTACAGCAATAATATTTTGCATTTGTCCCGATTATTCATCGTAAGAGGCTGTATTACACTCCCTGTCTTGTTTTTATTCACTGGAGAGTCAGCATGATCAAGTCGCGCGCCGCCGTTGCCTTCGAGGCCAGGAAACCCCTCGAGATCGTTGAGGTCGATGTCGCCATGCCCAAGGCCGGTGAAGTCCTGCTGCGGGTGGTTGCCTCCGGTGTTTGCCACACTGACGCCTACACCTTGTCCGGCGCCGACCCGGAAGGTATCTTCCCGTCGATTCTGGGTCACGAAGGGGGTGCGGTGGTCGAAGCGATCGGCGAGGGCGTAACCTCCGTCGCCGTCGGCGACCACGTGATCCCGCTCTACACCCCTGAGTGCGGCAAGTGCAAATTCTGCCTGTCGGGCAAGACCAACCTCTGCCAGGCGATTCGTGCGACCCAGGGCAAAGGCTTGATGCCTGATGGCACCTCGCGCTTCTCCTACAAAGGCCAGCCGATTTTCCATTACATGGGCACCTCGACCTTCTCCGAATACACCGTATTGCCAGAAATCTCGGTGGCGAAGATTCCCAAGGAAGCGCCGCTGGAAAAAGTCTGTCTGCTGGGTTGTGGCGTCACTACCGGGATCGGTGCGGTGATCAACACCGCCAAGGTCAAGCCGGGTGACACCGTAGCGATCTTCGGCCTCGGCGGCATCGGCCTGTCGGCGGTGATCGGGGCGGTCAAAGCCAAGGCCGGGCGGATCATCGCCATCGACATCAATCCGGCCAAGTTCGAGATCGCCAAACAGTTGGGTGCAACCGATTGCGTGAACCCGAAAGACTTCGATCGTCCGATCCAGGACGTCATTGTCGACATGACCGATGGCGGGGTGGATTACTCCTTCGAGTGCATCGGCAACGTTCAGCTGATGCGTGCTGCGCTTGAGTGCTGCCACAAGGGCTGGGGCGAGTCGGTCATCATTGGCGTTGCCGGCGCTGGCCAGGAAATCTCCACCCGTCCATTCCAGCTGGTCACCGGTCGCGTCTGGCGCGGTTCGGCCTTCGGTGGCGTGCGTGGTCGTACCGAGTTGCCGAGCTATGTCGAGATGGCGCAAACCGGCGAAATTCCGCTGGATACCTTCATCACCCACACCATGGGCCTGGAAAATATCAATAAGGCATTCGACCTGATGCACGAAGGCAAAAGCATCCGTTCCGTCATCCATTTCTGAGGAGCAGCTGCAAGTTTCAAGCTTCAAGCGGCAAGCAGATCGCATCGGCCTGGCGTTTGAGGTTTGGGCTTCCAGTGGGGAGTTTGTTATGAGTCTGGAAAATATCTCCTGCCAGAAAAGCTTTGGCGGTTGGCATAAGCGCTATCGCCATCGCTCCGACGTGCTTGGTTGCGACATGGTGTTTGCCGTGTACCTGCCGCCGCAAGCGGAGCAGGGCGGCCAACTGCCGGTGCTGTACTGGTTGTCCGGTCTGACCTGCACCGACGAGAACTTCATGCAAAAGGCCGGTGCCATGCGCATGGCCGCCGAGCTGGGGCTGATCATCGTCGCGCCGGACACCAGCCCGCGCGGTCCCGATGTGCCGGGTGATCCGGATGGCGCCTGGGATTTTGGCCTCGGCGCCGGGTTTTATCTGAATGCCACCCAGGAACCCTGGTCCCGGCACTATCGGATGCATGACTACGTGGTGCAGGAATTGCCGGCATTGGTCGAAGCGCATTTCCCGGCATCGGACAAGCGCGGCATCAGCGGTCACTCCATGGGCGGCCACGGCGCGCTGGTTTGCGCCTTGCGCAATCCGGGGCGTTATCAGTCAGTGTCGGCGTTCTCGCCGATCAACAATCCCATGGATTGCCCTTGGGGTCAGAAGGCCTTTTCCCGCTACCTGGGGGAAGACCGATCGAAGTGGCGCGAGTGGGATGCCTGCGCGTTGATTGCCGAAGCTGACGAGAAGCTACCGCTGCTGGTCGACCAAGGTGATCGCGACGATTTCCTGGCCACCCAGCTCAAGCCTGAAGCCTTGCAACAGGCCGCCAAACTGGCCGGTCATCCGCTGACATTGCGCCTGCAACCTGGCTACGATCACAGCTATTTCTTCATCGCCAGCTTCATCGGCGATCACTTGCAGCATCATGGGCAAGCTCTAGGCGCCTAGGGACTGTTGACGTTTGGTGGCGACCGTCACCAAACGTCAACAGACCCTAAGCAGGACAAAGCAGGTAGAATCACGCCCTGACAAAAATCGGGGCGTTTTTTTATGCGTATTGGCCACGGCTATGATGTGCACCGTTTCGCTGAAGGCGATTTCATTACTCTGGGCGGTGTGCGGATTGCTCACAGCTTCGGGCTGCTCGCCCACTCCGACGGTGACGTCCTGCTGCACGCCTTGAGCGATGCCTTGCTCGGCGCCGCCGCGCTGGGCGATATCGGCAAGCACTTCCCGGACACCGACCCGCAATTCAAAGGGGCCGACAGCCGAGCGCTGTTGCGCCACGTGGTCGCACTGATCCACGCCAAGGGCTGGAAAGTCGGCAACGTCGATAACACTATCGTTGCCCAGGCGCCAAAAATGGCCTCGCATATCGAATCGATGCGCGCGCTGATTGCCGCGGATCTTCAAGTTGAGTTGGATCAAGTGAACGTGAAAGCTACCACCACCGAAAAGCTTGGCTTTGTCGGTCGCGAAGAAGGCATTGCCGTGCATTCCGTTGCCTTGTTGCTGCGCTCATGAACGAGGCGCAATTGCTCGGCCCGCGGGCCTATGGCCAAGCCCTCGGCACCGCGGTACTGAAAGCGACCGCGGAAGATTTCCAGGTCGACGAGGTCCTCGACATTCCCCTGAGCGGCGAGGGCGAACACCTGTGGATCTGGGTGGAAAAGCGCGGTCTGAATACTGAAGAAGCAGCCCGACGGATTGCCAAGGCTGCGGGCGTGCCATTGCGCACCGTCAGTTACGCGGGCCTCAAGGACCGTCAGGCGCTGACTCGTCAATGGTTCAGCGTGCAGTTGCCGGGCAAGGCCGATCCTGATTTGTCGGCGGCGCAAAACGATACGCTGAAAATCCTCAAGACCGGCCGGCACAAACGCAAGCTGCAACGCGGTGCCCACTCGGCCAACGGGTTCACCTTGCGCCTGACCCGGTTCGCCGGTGACAAGACGGCGATCGAAGAGCGTCTGCAAGTGATCGCCAGGCAAGGCATCCCCAACTATTTCGGCGCCCAGCGCTTCGGGCATGACGGCGGCAACCTGGTCGATGCTCGTGATTGGGCCGCGCGCAAGGCCCTGCCGGAGCAGCGCAACGTTCGTTCCCGGTTGCTCTCCACCGCCCGCAGTTTTCTGTTCAATCAGGTGTTGGCGGCGCGTGTCGCTGATGGCACCTGGCAGCGTGCCCAGGTCGGCGATCTGCTGGCCTTTACCGACAGCCGCAGTTTCTTTCCGGCGGGTGAAGCTGAATGCAGCGATCCACGCCTGGCGATCCTCGATCTGCACCCGACCGGCCCGCAGTGGGGCGAAGGTGACTCGCCGGCGACTGGCGCTGTCCATGATCTGGAGCAGCAAATCGCCGCTCGTGAAGCCGATCTGCGCGATTGGTTGATCAATGCCGGAATGAGCCATGAGCGACGGATCCTGCGGCTGCCCATTGGCGGGTTGACGTGGCATTATCCCGAACCTGACATTCTGCAACTGGAATTCGTCCTGCCCGCCGGATGCTTCGCCACCGTATTGGTGCGCGAACTCGTCGATCTGGTGCCGGTGGGGCAAACGGACAGCCCATGCGTATTCTGATTTCTAACGACGATGGGGTAACAGCACCCGGTCTCGCCGCGCTTTATGCTGCGCTGGCGGATTACACCGAGTGCGTGGTTATTGCCCCCGAGCAGGACAAAAGTGGCGCCAGCAGTTCGCTGACGCTCGACCGTCCGTTGCATCCACAAACACTGGCCAACGGTTTTATCAGTATCAACGGAACGCCGACCGATTGCGTGCACCTGGGCCTCAATGGCCTGTTGGAGCAACAACCGGACATGGTGGTTTCCGGGATCAACCTGGGTGCCAACCTGGGCGACGACGTGCTGTATTCCGGTACCGTCGCCGCCGCACTGGAAGGGCGTTTCCTCGAGCTGCCATCGTTCGCCTTTTCGTTGGTGTCGCGCCAGGTCGAGAACCTGTCGACCGCCGCGTACTTCGCGCGCAAGCTGGTGGGGGCTCATGCCCAGCTGGAGTTGCCGCCGCGTACGGTGCTGAATGTGAATATCCCCAATCTGCCCCTCGATCACATTCGTGGCATCCAGCTGACCCGCCTGGGCCATCGTGCCCGTGCTGCGGCACCGATGAAAATGGTCGATCCGCGGGGCAAGGCCGGCTACTGGATTGCAGCGGCAGGCGACGCTGAAGACGGCGGTCCGGGCACTGACTTTCATGCGGTCATGCAAGGTTATGTTTCGATCACTCCGTTGCAGCTCGATCGCACCTTCAACGATGCCTTCAGTAGTCTCGATGGCTGGCTCGAGGGGTTGAACTGATGCGGCGTGAGCCAGACGACCTGATGCGTCGAGGTATCGGTATGACGTCTCAACGAACCCGTGAGCGCTTGATTCAGCGGCTGTACGATGAAGGTGTGTCCAATACCCAGGTGCTGGAGGTGATCCGCCGTACCCCGCGTCATATGTTCGTCGATGAGGCGTTGGCACACCGCGCCTATGAAGACACCGCGTTGCCCATTGGCCATAACCAGACGATCTCCCAGCCCTATATGGTGGCTCACATGAGCGAGCTGTTGTTGGAGGCGGGGCCATTGGACAAGGTTTTAGAGATTGGCACCGGGTCCGGCTATCAGACGGCGGTCCTGGCACAGCTGGTTGAACGGGTGTTTTCGGTGGAGCGGATCAAGGTGCTGCAGGATCGCGCCAAGGAACGCCTGGTGGAGTTGAAGCTGCGCAACGTGGTGTTTCGCTGGGGCGATGGCTGGGAAGGCTGGCCGGCGCTGGCACCCTACAACGGCATCATCGTCACCGCCGTCGCTACCGATGTTCCTCAAGCCTTGCTTGATCAACTGGCTCCCGGAGGGCGGTTGGTGATCCCGGTCGGCGCGGGTGAAGTGCAACAATTGATGTTGATCATCCGTGAAGAACAGGGCTTCTCTCGGCATGTACTGGGCGCCGTGCGCTTCGTGCCCCTGCTCAATGGGCCATTGGCCTGAGTATTTGTTTAATAGCGATGAATTCTGTTTGGTCGCGTTTGTCTTACAGCGGGACTGTTCGGATAAACGCGATTGAGCGTCAGTCAACGACCGTATGCTGCTCCGGATTGGCTTTGCCAGCGGTAAACCCCAGGCGGACGGTTATACTGGCGACACTCCAGGCCTGAACAGGCAAATTTTATTATCAGCCACCACATAGGGAGCGGCGGGTGAGTCTCACAGTCATTGCGCAGCGTATGGACATAACAAGCTTTCAGCGACTGGTGATTGGCCTTGTCTTGAGTACCATGCTGGTTGCGTGCTCCAGCAAACCTTCAAGTAGCGTGGGGGTGATCGAGCGCAATAACGCGGCGGCCCAGCGGCCAGCCGTGACCACTGGCCAGTATGTCGTTCGTCGCGGCGATACGTTGTTCTCGATCGCCTTTCGTTATGGCTGGGACTACAAGGCCTTGGCGGCTCGCAACAACATTCCAGTGCCTTACACCATTCACCCGGGTCAGACGATTCGCTTCGACGGCCGCTCAGGTTCAACGCCGACAGCGGTGGTGACCAAGGTCGATTCAACACCATCCTCTTCCAGTAAAACCACGGTCTTTCGCCGTCCGGCAGGTGCTGGCGCCGGTACTGCAGTCGGTACTGCAACCAGCGTCGCGAGCAAGCCGGCAGCGCCGCCACTCTCGCCTGCCGGGCCTGCGCCCGATGGCTGGGGCTGGCCTTCCAACGGTATTTTGATTGGTAAATTCTCTTCAAACGGAAGTTTGAATAAAGGCATTGATATCGCCGGAGATTTGGGACAGCCTGTTTTAGCTGCGTCTGATGGCACGGTTGTATACGCCGGGAGTGGCTTGCGGGGCTACGGCGAATTAGTCATTATCAAACACAGCGATACTTACGTCAGTGCTTACGGCCATAACCGTAGGCTGTTGGTTCGGGAGGGGCAGCAGGTCAAAGTCGGACAGGCTATTGCCGAAATGGGGTCAACGGGCACAGACCGGGTGAAACTGCACTTTGAGATTCGCCGCCAGGGTAAACCAGTAGATCCGCTGCAATTCTTGCCACGTCGTTGATCAGTTACCAGCCTGTTCCCTCACGTAGGAGGAACAGGCTCCAGCGTTGCCAAGGATAAAGGCGTCGCTCGAGCTTGAGGTCGAACTCACCAAAGGACTATAACAATGGCTCTCAGTAAAGAAGTGCCGGAGTTTGACATCGACGATGAGGTTCTCCTTATGGGGGCCGGCGTCGCTACGGATACGACTTCGAATGAGGGGGCTGCTGCGCCCTCGGTTCGCGCCAAATCCAAACACTCCGCTTCACTAAAGCAACACAAGTACATCGATTACACCCGGGCGCTCGATGCGACTCAGTTGTATCTCAATGAAATCGGTTTTTCCCCATTGCTCTCCCCGGAAGAAGAAGTTCATTTTGCGCGCTTATCGCAAAGTGGTGATCCGGCTGGGCGCAAACGGATGATTGAGAGCAACCTGCGGCTGGTGGTGAAAATCGCTCGACGCTACGTCAATCGGGGCCTGTCACTGCTCGACCTGATCGAAGAGGGCAACCTCGGCTTGATCCGTGCAGTGGAAAAGTTCGATCCGGAACGCGGCTTCCGCTTTTCGACCTACGCAACCTGGTGGATTCGTCAGACCATCGAGCGCGCGATCATGAATCAGACCCGAACCATTCGGTTGCCGATCCATGTGGTCAAAGAGCTCAACGTCTACCTGCGGGCAGCACGTGAGCTGACACAAAAGCTCGATCATGAACCTTCCCCTGAAGAAATCGCCAACCTGCTGGAAAAACCAGTGGGTGAGGTCAAGCGCATGCTGGGCCTCAACGAACGGGTTTCTTCGGTCGACGTTTCGCTAGGTCCGGATTCGGATAAAACCCTGCTCGACACCTTGACCGATGATCGTCCAACCGACCCTTGCGAGTTGTTGCAGGACGATGATCTGTCACAAAGCATTGACCAGTGGCTTTCGGAACTGACGGACAAGCAGCGTGAGGTGGTCATACGCCGCTTCGGGTTGCGCGGTCACGAGAGCAGCACACTGGAAGACGTAGGCCTGGAGATTGGTCTGACCCGTGAGCGGGTGAGGCAGATTCAGGTCGAAGGCCTCAAACGCCTTCGAGAAATCCTGGAGAAGAACGGCCTGTCGAGTGAGTCGCTGTTCCAATAAGCTGAACACTCGATAATAAAAAGCCCCGATTTTTCGGGGCTTTTTATTATGCTCAAAATCAATGAATGGCAGGGCGCTGGCCTTTCGGTCTTTCAGGTTTAGCCTTCAGTTGGTGTAGGTTTTTGCCTACTCTTTCGTAAGTGTTCGCTGCCCTTGCCTGAAGGTAGGCGTCCATTGATGTCGGTGATTATTCTTATTGGTTTGATTTGAAAGCGTTTTTTTAAGAGCCGCGGTGAACGCTCGAGTAGTGTCGGGCACCGGCGCAGTGATTGCTCTTGGCGGGGAACCTTCTACTATCAGTGCTGTGTCAATGGACAGGCACAGCCATCAAGGACGATGGTTAAAGGACATCGCAGGAAGCGATTCATCAGGACGATGAAAAGGAATACAGGGACTAAGGAAAAATGTGGGCGGGTCAAACCGCCCCTTTTTTTCGCCTGTCCGTAGGAGCTGCCGCAGGCTGCGATCTTTTGATCTTGCTTCTGGGCACCAGCCCCACAAAGCAAAAAGGCCCACAAAGGGGCCTTTTCCAGCACGCGGCATATATCAGCGTTCGAGGTCTTTGAGCTTGCCCTTCACGCCATCCCACTCTTCTGCATCCGGCAGCGATTCTTTCTTCTCGGTGATGTTGGGCCAGATTTCGGCCAGCTCAACATTCAATTGAATGAATTGTTGCATATCTTCCGGAACTTCATCTTCGGAGAAAATGGCCACTGCAGGGCATTCTGGCTCGCAAAGCGCGCAGTCGATGCACTCATCCGGGTGAATCACCAGGAAGTTCGGTCCTTCGTAAAAGCAGTCCACCGGACAGACTTCTACGCAGTCGGTGTACTTGCACTTGATGCAGTTGTCGGTGACGACGAAGGTCATTTCTAGTTCTCTCCTCAGGCGGCGGCAGCGGAGCCCCTACAGGACGGGGTTCGCCAGGTTCGGGAGCGATAGTCTGCAGACCAGGCTAATAGCCTGCAGCATCCCAAACCGCGCGAGATTCTAACAGCTTGCAACGGTATGCGTTAGATCCGTGTCTTCAATGTATAGAGCATTTCCAGCGCTCTGCGCGGAGTCAAGTCATCCAGATCAAGCTTGGCAAGCTCATCCAGCACCGGATGCGGCAGGCTGGCGAACATATCGCTTTGCTGTGGGACGGTTGCCTTACTCTTTGTAGGACTTGGCACTTCATGGGGCAGGCTGTTGGTTTCCAGACGGCTCAGGTGCTCGCGAGCCCGCACTATCACCTCTGTGGGCACGCCGGCCAGCTGTGCAACCGCCAAGCCGTAGCTCTGGCTGGCAGGGCCGGGCAGGACGTGGTGCAGGAAGACGATCCGTTCGTTGTGCTCGGTGGCATTGAGGTGGACGTTGGCCACCAGTGGCTCGTTTTCCGGCAGTACGGTCAATTCGAAGTAGTGGGTGGCAAACAGCGTGTAGGCGCGCAAATGGGCGAGGCATTCGGCCGCAGCCCAGGCCAGGGACAGACCGTCGAAGGTGCTTGTGCCGCGGCCGACTTCGTCCATCAGCACCAGACTGCGTTCGGTAGCGTTGTGCAGGATGTTCGCGGTTTCACTCATCTCGACCATAAAGGTCGAACGTCCACCGGCCAGGTCATCGCTGGAGCCGATCCGGGTAAAAATCCGGTCCACCAGGGACAGCTCACAGCTGGCGGCCGGCACGAAGCTGCCGATGTGCGCCAGCAACACGATCAAGGCGGTCTGGCGCATGTAGGTGGATTTACCACCCATGTTCGGACCGGTGATCACCAGCATCCGGGTGTTGTCATCCAGGCTCAAGTCGTTGGCCACGAACGGCGTGGTCAGCACTTGCTCGACCACCGGGTGACGGCCCTGGGTGATGCGCATGCACGGTTCGCTGATGAAGCGTGGGCAGTTCAGGTCCAGGTTCAGGGCACGCTCAGCCAGGTTGCTCAGTACGTCCAGTTCGGCCAATGCCGCGGCGGTGTCCTGCAGCGGTGGCAATTGGGCTATCAGGTCTTCGAGCAGTGCTTCGTAGAGCATCTTCTCCCGCGCCAGGGCGCGGCTCTTGGCCGACAGCGCCTTGTCTTCGAAAGCCTTCAGCTCCGGCGTGATGAAACGCTCGGCACCTTTGAGGGTCTGGCGGCGAATGTAGTCCGCGGGTGCCTGTTCAGCTTGCTTGCTCGGCAACTCGATGAAGTAACCGTGAACACGGTTGTAGCCGACCTTGAGGTTCGCCAGGCCGGTGCGGGCCTTCTCCCGCGCTTCGAGATCAATGAGGAACTGCCCGGCATTTTCGCTCAGCGATTGCAGGTCATCCAGTTCGGCGTCGTAGCCGGTTTTCAACACGCCGCCGTCACGGATCACCGCTGGCGGGTTGTCGATGATGGCTTTTGCCAGCAGCGCCGCCAGTTCCGGGTAAGTGCTGGTGGTCGTGGCCAATTGGTTGAGGTGAGGGGCCTCTAGCTCGGTCATTGCTACTTGCAGTTCAGGCAAGGCCGCCAGCGCATCGCGCAGACGCGCCAGATCCCGTGGTCGGGCGTTGCGCAGGCCGATCCGGGCGAGGATTCGTTCGATATCGCCGATTTCCTTGAGCTGCGGTTGCAGCTTTTCGAAGCGATAGTTATCCAGTAGACAGGTGATCGAGGTCTGCCGCGCCTGCAGGATCTGCAGGTCACGCAGCGGACGATTCAACCAGCGGGTCAATAGACGACTGCCCATGGCGGTCTGGCAACGATCCACCACCGATTGCAGAGTATTGTCGCGGCCGCCGGCAAGGTTGGTGTCCAGCTCCAGGTTGCGCCGGCTGGCGCCGTCCAGCACCACGGTGTCGTCGAGGCGTTCATGGCGCAGGCGGCGCAAGTGCGGCAGGGCAGTGCGCTGGGTTTCCTTGGCGTAGCTGAGCAGGCAGCCGGCAGCGCCGATGGCCAGGGTCAGGTTCTCGCAGCCGAAGCCTTTCAGGTCTTGGGTCGAGAACTGCTGGCAGAGGCTTTTGAGCGCCGAATCCCGTTCGAAATCCCAGGGTGCACGACGGCGTACGCCGCGGCGCTTTTCGGCCGGCAGGTCTTTTGGCCAGTCGTCCGGGATCATCAGTTCGACCGGGTTGACTCGCTCCAGCTCCGCCAGCAGGTTTTCCCAGCCTTTGATTTCCAGAACCGTGAAGTTGCCGCTGGTGATGTCCAGCACGGCCAGGCCGAACAGACGTTCGTCACCCAGCACTGCGGCGATCAGATTGTCCCGGCGTTCGTCGAGCAGTGCTTCATCGCTGACCGTACCAGGCGTAATGATGCGCACCACCTGGCGGTCCACCGGGCCTTTACTGGTCGCCGGATCGCCGACTTGCTCACAGATCACCACCGACTCGCCCAGCTTCACCAGCTTCGCCAGATAGCCCTCTGCTGCGTGGTAAGGAATCCCGCACATCGGAATCGCCTGACCGGCCGACTGCCCGCGCGCGGTCAGGGTGATGTCCAGCAACTTGGCGGCTTTCTTCGCGTCTTCGTAGAAGATCTCGTAGAAGTCACCCATGCGGTAGAACATTAACTGATCAGGGTGCTGGTTCTTCAGGCGCCAGTACTGCTGCATCATTGGCGTGTGGCTGGATAAGTCTGAAAGTGCTTTATTCATCAGTGGTTTAGAAAGATTCGTCAAAAGTGGGGGGCAAAATCGGGACCCTTGGCCCGGCTTTTTCGCGATGGGCGCAAGGTTACCACGGGCGGTCCGCCCTCCGCAGGCATGAAGGTTCCGCTCGCCTGGCGCAGGTCTATGCATGATTTATGCAAATCAGCATTTGTGCTCGGCGCAAAGAACGCTCACTATGCGCATTATGCAAAAACGCAACGTTTCTACCGTCTTGAGAGCACTGCTCGATCGCCACGGGATCTCCCCCACGGAGCTTCACCGTCGAACCGGCGTGCCGCAATCGACCCTCTCGCGCATTCTCGGCGGCAAGATCGCCGATCCTTCGGACAAGCACATCTCGCGGATCGCCGAGTACTTCCGGGTGAGCACTGATCAACTGCGCGGACGCGTGGATGTTGCGCCGACCAAAGGCGCGGTGCGTGACGAGCCGCACTCCGAACTCAAGGACATAAGCCTGTGGGATGACGATACCCCCGTCGATGATGACGAGGTGTCGATCCCCTTTCTGCGCGAGGTTGAATTGGCTGCTGGATCAGGAAGATTCGTCATCGAGGAAAGCGAGAAGGCCAGCCTGCGCTTCGGCAAGCGCAGCCTGCGGCACAATGGCGTGCAGTTCGACCAGGCCAAATGCGTGACCGTTCGCGGCAACAGCATGCTGCCGGTGCTCCGGGACGGCGCTACGGTCGGGGTCAACGCCGGCAAGTGCGGGATTGGCGATATCGTCGATGGCGACCTTTATGCAATCAACCATAACGGCCAGTTGCGGGTGAAACAGCTTTACCGCCTGCCTTCCGGGATCCGTCTGCGCAGCTTCAATCGCGACGAACATCCGGACGAGGACTACAGCTTTCTGGAAATCCAGGAGGAGCAGATCACCATCCTCGGTCACGTCTTCTGGTGGGGCATGTACGCTCGATAACCACGGGTAGTGAGATCGGGCCCGCTGCTGTTCACTTAAGCTCGGGGTTTCAGGCGCACATAGGAGTAGCGAGGGGGAGATGCAGCAAGAGCCGGCCTGCCCGTATTTTGTTGACTGTGTACATATCCGTTGCTGCGGTCACGGCTACTTAGGGTTCCGCCTTTACGGTGGGTCACTTGGAAAAGCCCCAAGTAACCAAGGGCTCTTGCCCCTTTCGTTCGATGCCTCGCTCAGGCTCGGCATGCCCTCGCTCCGGCCCTGCTCCGTGGGCCCGCCGCCATCGGCCATCCATGGCCGGGGGCGGCTAACCCGGCATCCATGCCGGGTTGCCCACTGCGCAGAACCTGCGCTCGGCCTCTCGAGGGGGCGTGCACCGC
>NZ_CABVHQ010000083.1 GCF_902497895.1 Pseudomonas fluorescens | reverse complement strand
GAATTTCTTGACGACCATAGAGCATTGGAACCACCTGATCCCATCCCGAACTCAGCAGTGAAACGATGCATCGCCGATGGTAGTGTGGGGTTTCCCCATGTGAGAGTAGGTCATCGTCAAGATTGAATTCCGAAACCCCTATCTGCGTATGCAGGTAGGGGTTTTGTTTTTGCGCCCGATTTGTAGGAGCGAGCTTGCTCGCGATGAACGTTAACGATAGCGCGTGTTTTCTGAATAAACGCGCCGCCCTTGAGTCCATCGCGAGCAAGCTCGCTCCTACAGTGATTACCATTCGGGGAAAACGCCCGAAAATAGCCGGGTACTTTTTGGTATGGTGCAGCTCATTTTTCGAAGGGATGATTCAATGCGCAGGGAGCGGCGTCCAATTCATTTAATGAGCTACCGTAGAAATGCCCGCACCGATACCGCTCAAGGATCACCAGAAAGAATCTCGCCTGGTCAATAAAAGGCTGTTGGCTTGCGCGCTGTTCGTCGTTGCCATCTCCTGCACATTGATCGCCCGCCTGTATTTCCTGCAGGTGGTCGAATTCGATTATCACTCGACCATCTCTGAAAACAACCGGGTGCATGTGCTGCCGATCGCCCCCAGCAGAGGCCTGATCTACGACCGCAATGGCGTGTTGTTGGCGGATAACCGGCCGAGCTTCAATCTGACCATCACCCGCGAGCGTGCCGACGACTTGAAAGGCGAGCTGGACTCGATTGTCAGTCTGCTGCACCTGCCGGCTGAAGAGCGGACGCTGTTCGACAAAGAACTCAAACAAGCGCGGCATCCCTTTATTCCCGTGACCCTGTTTTATGAATTGAACGAAGAGCAGATCGCCGTATTGGCGGTCAACGAGTTCCGCTTGCCCGGAGTCGAGGTCGAGCCGCAGTTCATTCGTCACTATCCAATGGGCGCACACTTTGCCCATTCGATCGGCTATGTAGGGCGGATCAACGAGAAAGAATCCAGGGTCCTGGACTCGGTGGAGTACCGCGGTACACAGTCGATGGGCAAGACTGGCATCGAGCGTTTCTACGAGTCCGAATTGCACGGCCATGTCGGTTACGAAGAAGTCGAAACCAATGCCCAGGGTCGGGTGCTACGGGTGCTCAAGCACACCGATCCGATCCCGGGCAAAAGCATCGTGCTGAGCCTCGACAGCAAACTCCAGGAAGCGGCCGAGGAGGCCCTGGGTGATCGGCGCGGATCGGTGGTCGCACTCGATCCGGCCACCGGTGAAGTACTGGCGATGGTCAGCAAGCCGAGCTTCGATCCGAACCTGTTCGTTACCGGCATCAGCTTCAAGGCATACGCGGCACTCCACGACTCCATCGACCGGCCGCTGTTCAACCGGGTCCTGCGCGGCCTCTATGCGCCGGGTTCGACCATCAAGCCGGAAGTGGCGATCGCCGGGCTCGATGCCGGCGTGGTCACGCCCCAGACCCGGGTCTTTGACCCTGGCTATTACCAGCTGCCTGACTTCGATCACAAGTACCGCAACTGGAACCACAGCGGCGACGGCTGGGTCGACATGGACGCGGCGATCATGCGCTCCAACGACACCTACTTCTACGACCTGGCGCACAAGCTCGGTATCGACCGTTTGCACGACTACATGGCCATGTTCGGTCTCGGCGAGAAGGTCTCGCTGGACATGTTCGAAGAGTCGGCCGGGCTGATGCCGTCCCAGGCGTGGAAACGCGCCACGCGACGCCAGCCGTGGTTCCCCGGGGAAACGGTGATCCTCGGCATCGGCCAAGGCTATATGCAGGTAACGCCCCTGCAACTGGCGCAAGCGACTGCGCTGATCGCCAACAAAGGTGTATGGAATCGTCCGCACCTGGCCAGGACTGTAGACGGTGTGGCACCGGTGGATGAGCACCCGATGCCCAACATACTGCTTAAGGACCCGCGGGATTGGGAGCAGGTCAATCACGGCATGCAGATGGTCATGCACGATCCGCGCGGCATTGCCCGAGCGGCGGCTGCTGGCGCGCAGTACCGTATTGCCGGCAAGAGCGGTACCGCGCAAGTGGTCGCGATCAAACAGGGCGAGCGTTACAACCGGCTGAAAACCCAGGAACGCAATCGGGACAACGCCTTGTTCGTTGGCTTCGCCCCGGCGGAACATCCAAGGATTGTCATCTCGGTAATGATTGAAAACGGCGAGGCGGGCGGTCGCGTCGCCGGCCCCGTGGTGCGGCAGATCATGGACGCCTGGTTGCTGGATCAGGACGGCCACCTGAAGCCGCAATATGCCGCTCCGGGCAAAGCGCCGGGCGCTCCCCACGTCATGCCGACAGCATGAAGCAGAGAGGTAGCATCAAACTGCCAGGTGGCGATATGGTGATTACCACGGCGCAGATATTTGTGCGCTGATGGGGGAGGTGTACATCCGCAGTTTCACGGGTGTACACGATCGGCGTAGGGAAGTGCATATCCCGGACTTCACAGGTGTACACGGTCGGTGTAGGAGCTGCCGATAGGCTGCGATCTTTTCTGCAGGCAAGATAGATCCGAAGTGTGGCGAAGATCAAAAGATCGCAGTCTGCGGCAGCTCCTACATAGGGATATGGCGTGGGTACAGGTCGTGTACTGAAGAACCCGGCATTTTCCCTGTAGCAGTTGATCCGAACCTGTCTTTCACAACGAGAGAGGTTGATCCTCCGGGCGAGCAGGCCTAATGTGAATCCAGGAGGTGGCCAATGAACCCATCAGATCGCATTGAAAGAAAGGTCCTGCTCAAGGCGCCACGCTCGCAGGTCTGGGCCGCGCTATCGGATGCCGAAGCCTTTGGTGAGTGGTTCGGCGTGGCGCTCAAAGGGCAGCGTTTCGTCGCTGGTCAGCGTACTCAAGGGCAAATTACCTATCCCGGCTACGAACATCTGCTCTGGAATGCAGTGGTCGAACAAGTCGAACCCGAACGGGTTTTTTCCTTCAGCTGGCATCCCTATCCCGTGGAGCCAGGTGTCGACTATTCCGGGGAACCCACCACGCTGGTGAAGTTTGAGCTCGAGGACATGGATGGCGGCACCTTGCTGCGGGTCGTGGAGTCCGGTTTCGATGGCATCCCCGCGGAACGTCGTCTGAAAGCCTTTCGCATGAACAGCAGGGGCTGGGATGAACAGATGAACAACATCGAGACGTACCTTGCTGCATCCTGAGTTCAGCACCGTATCTGAAACACTGCGGTTTTCTGGCTGACGGCGAGCTGATCATTATCGCCCTGGCGACGACACAACTATAGCCAAAGGCTTACACGTGATGGATGTTATGTCGTCTATCGCCACTTGCGCATTGCGCTTAATCTAGCCCCATCAACTGAAGTGCAGGAAGCGCTCAGGATCATGGATGATCGACCATTTGCATGGAATGCAGCCGACAGGGAGTCGTAATGGTCTTGAGAAACCCGCTGCGGCGGGTTTTTTTTCGTCGGTCAAAAACAGCGTCTGGACCGGTTACAGATGCTGGGTCTCGGCGGGCACCTCTCCCCAGTTGTCATGCCGGCCATCGGCATATCGAACAGGCGCAGCGAGCAGTTCCGCCAAGTCAGGATTATCCAGCGCGGCCACCTGTACCGACACATAATCACCGCCTATTTCCTTAACATGGCCGCGGCCGAACGAACGTACGCCGCAGTGCCTGCAGAACAGGTGATGGCTACTTCTGGTATTGAATTGGTAGTCGCTCAATTCATCCTCGCCGGCCAGCAGGCGGAATGCATCGGGTTTAATGATTACACTCCAGTTGCGGGTTTTGGTGCAGATCGAGCAGTTGCACTTGCCGGTGCCACGGCTCAGGTCGATATCGGCTTCAAATCGAACCCTGCCGCAATGACAGCTTCCACCATAGGTCTTGAGCATGATGCTTCATCCTGGCTGGTTAGAGAGCCTTTCAGTGTAGAAGTGACTTGGGCGGCTTGCATAATGGCCAATGGCTTACAGGTGGACGGTGCTATGTCGTCTGTTGCCGCTTGCGCATTGCGCTTAATCTAGCTCCATCAACTGAAGCACAGGATGTGCTCAGGATCATGGATGATCGACCATTGCATGGAATGCAGCCGACAGGGAGTCGTAATGGTCTTGAGAAACCCGCTACGGCGGGTTTTTTTATGCCTGCTGAAAAGCCTGCTGGCGAGTGCAAGAGTGCAAGAGTTTAATTGTGGCGAGGGAGCTTGCCCCAATGCCAGTCAGTTAAACGAGCGATCCGTAGCAGCTGCCGAAGGCTGCGTTCGGCCGCGTAGCGGTCGTAAATCCTACCGCCACGGTTAACCTGAAAAACCGCTGTACCCGATTTTACGACCGCTACGCGGCCGAACGCAGGCTACGCCAGCTGCTACGGGAATGTGCGGAGCCAGAAATTCCTTAACTGACTGGCATTGGGGCAAGCGCCCTCGCCACCGGGTTTGTGTTTGCCAGAGTAATCCGCGTTACCAGTTTTGGCTCAGCCCGGCCGCGACCCGATCGACAATCTCTCCCCGCTGCTTCAGCGATTGCGCCGAACGCCGATTGGCTTCCTCCACCACTACACGCGGTGCGGTCTGCGGGCTGCCCGATTCGAACGGTGGGGCAGGGGCGTACTCGAGTTGCAGTTGCACCAGTTGCGCGGCATCTTCGCCGAACAATTCGCTGGCCAGGGTCAGGGCGAAATCAATCCCTGCGGTAATGCCGCCGCCGGTCAGCAGGTTGCCGTCGCGGACCACACGCTCGTGAACTGGAATGGCGCCCAGCGGCCCCAGCAGTTCGTGATAAGCCCAATGGGTGGTTGCGCGTTTGCCGCGTAACAGGCCGGCGGCGCCCAACACCAAGGCGCCGGTACACACCGAAGTGACATAGCGCGCGCTGGCGGCCTGGCGCTTGATGAAGTCGAGGGTCTCGCTGTCCTCCATCAAGGGCCCGACGCCACTGCCACCGGGAATGCAAATCACGTCCAGTGGCGGGCAATCGTCGAAGCGAGTGGTCGGGAGCAGCACCAGACCAGTGCTCGACTTCACGGGTTCGAGGTCCTTCCAGATCAAATGCACGCTGACGTCCGGCAACGAGGCCAGCACGTCATAGGGCCCGGTCAGGTCCAGTTGCTGAACCTGTGGAAACAACAGGAAACCGATCTGCAGCGTCATTGCGTTATCCCCTTGGTCGATCAAATGCACGCACCCGGCACGGGTGGACGACTTCACTCTATCCACGTAGGATTTGGCGCGTACGCCAATAAGCCCACGATTTACGCCAATCATGCCGAGCCAACCGAAAACCATTTATGTGCTGGCCTTTGCCAAGGTGCAACTGCTCGATGTGACCGGACCGTTGCAGGTCTTCGCTTCGGCCAATGACCTGGCGCGCCAGCAAGGTTTGCCGCAGCCCTATACGCCGAGGGTTATTGCCGCGCAGAGCGGGCCGGTAATGTCTTCGGCCGGGCTGGCGCTGGTGGCCGATCCGCTGCCGGCGAAAGGCACAGCCTGCGACACGCTGATCATCGCCGGAGGCTGGGGCGTCTACGCAGCGGCCGAAGACCCCGGTCTGGTGGATTGGGTCCGCCAGCAGGCCTCGCTATCGCGGCGCGTGGCTTCAGTCTGCACCGGGGCTTTTCTATTGGCTGCCAGCGGCTGGCTCGACGGCAGGCGGGTGGTCACTCACTGGACCCGTTGCGAACAGCTGGCACAGCAACATCCGCTGCTGCGAGTCGAGCCCAATCCGATCTTCATCAACGATGGCCCGGTCTGGACCTCGGCTGGGGTGACGGCCGGCATTGACCTGGCGCTGGCGATGGTCGACGCCGACCTGGGCCGCGCCATGGCTCTGGAAGTTGCCCGGCAACTGGTAGTGTTCCTCAAGCGGCCCGGTGGGCAATCGCAATTCAGCGTGACCCTGGCCCTGCAAAAACACGGCGGCCGTTTCGACGAGCTCCACGCCTGGATTGCCGAACACCTGAGCATGGATCTCGGCATTCCAACCCTGGCGCTACAAGCCGGGATGAGTGAGCGCAGCTTTGTCCGGCATTACCGGGCCGAGACCGGCCAGACCCCGGCTCGGGCGATTGAGCTGATCCGGGTGGAGACCGCACGGCGCCTGTTGAGTGATACCGGCGTGCCGATCAAGCGGCTGGCGCTGCAGTGCGGGTTTGGCAGTGAGGAAACCCTGCGGCGCAGTTTCCTGCGGGTCATGGGGGTGACGCCGCAGGCTTATCGGGAAAGGTTTTCCGGGGAAGAGGCTGATTCAGCTGTGTGCTAGCAAGTCCAGCAGCGCCTTCACCGTTGCTTCGGGTCGAGATTCTTGACACCGCCCCATCGGCTTCTCTAGGATGCTGCTCATGCGCCGATTTAAACAGCTACTTGCGGGGCGCCAGGTGACTCGAATGGTCACCGATAGAAGCTGAACAGGCTTCGAAATACCGCTAAAGCGCTGGTTCGGTGTTGCCTCTCACCTGCCATGCAGACTTTTGAGGCAGAGACACGACACGATGACTGCACTACGCCCCCTTATCCGACTGGCGCCGATCACGGCGGACCTCGTCCAGCGCAATCCAAAAATCCTTCTCGGCGGTAACCACCAGCCCACCTTGCTGCGCTATCTCGATGGCTGGCCGCGACGCACCGGTCGTCCTTCGGCCTTTCTGATTCAGTTTGTCGAAGACGGCGAGTCGCTGGCGCGTTTTGCCAGCGACAGTTTCGATCTGGCAGTGATCCAGGCGCCCGGTGCCGAGCAGGCGGCAGAAGTCATCAGGCAGCTGACGCGGATCGCCCGCCAGGGGCTGATTACCCGTCGCTGAGGCCTTTGGCGCCAGGGCGTTCAGCATTTTGCTGGTTCAAAAGGATGGCGGAGTAATCACCCAGATCACCACCGCATCAACCTCGCCGGGGTTGCCGTACCTGTGGGGTTCCTGGCTGGAAAAACTGAAACTGTCGCCTTCTTCGAGCTGGAAATGGCGCTCGCCAACCCAGAGTTCGAAACTGCCGCTGAGCAGATAGCCGGCTTCCTCGCCTTCATGGCTATAGCTTTGCTGGCTGTAAGTGCCTGGTGGAAAGCGCGAATGCAGGATCTCCAGTTGACGATTGGGCTGCGGAGTCAGCAACTGGTCAACGATGCCGTCTTCGTAATGCACGCTCATTCGGCTGTTCTTGCGCACCACATAGCCGTTGTCTTCAGGCGCTGTGTTGGCTTCGCTGGCGAAGAACCACTGGATGGTCACGCCCAGGCTGCGGGCGATGTTGAACAACGCCGGAATCGACGGGTAGGCCAGGTTGCGTTCGAGCTGACTGATATAGCCCGCCGTCAGCTCGCTCATCTCGGCCAGGGCGGCCAGGGTCATGCCCCGGCGTTTGCGCAGACCGCGAATTCGCGTGCCGAGGAAGTGCGGCTCTGTTGCGCCGCCCTGTTTGGCGGGTGCGGCGCTGGCAGGCGGCAGGTTGCTGCTGTTGCTCATTGCGTGCTCCGAACCGGGTGTTGGCCGAGCGCATTGAAACGCTCGAGCCTGTCGATTGCAAGTCAGCAAGGGTGTGCTGACAAAGGCCCGGAGTATAAAGCAGCCTCAAAGCTCCCAGGCAACCTTCAGCCCTTCATAAATTGCCTCTTCGGCAGTACGCGGCGCCAGGCAGTCGCCGATCCGCCGGAACTCCACCAGTCCTTGCAGTTCTGCGCCGAGGGTATCCACCGGTTGATGGCCCTGGCACAGCACCAGCGTGTCGATGTCTTCGAAGATCATCGGTTCGGCGCTGGCGGTGTGTTGCATGTACACGGTGCTGTCATCGCAGCCGTAAAGTCGGGCGTAGGGCGTAATGGGTATGCCCAACTTATGCAGTTCTCCGGCCAATTGATCGCGCACGTACAGCGGCAGATTTTCCCCGCAATGGGTGCCGTTGACCGCCAGCTGCACTTGATGGCCGGCGCGCACCAGGCGTTCGGCGATACCGGGACCGATCCAGTCGCAACGCCAGTCGACGACCAGTACCGAACACCCGAGCTTGACTTCGTCGCGAAGCACTTGCCAGGCATCCACCACTTGCAGTTCGCCGCCACGTTCGAAGGTCGGCCAATAGGGTTCGGCACCGGTTGCAACAATCACTATATCTGGCCGTTCGCGCTCGACCAATGCCCGGTCGACGCGGGTGTTGCGCACCACGCGCACGCCTGCCAGTTCCATCTCCCGCTGCAGGTTGGTGCTGGCGCCACCGAATTCGCTGCGCCGTGGCAGTAGCTGCGCGAGCAATATCTGGCCGCCAAGCTGCGAGCCGGCTTCGTAGAGCGTGACCTCATGGCCACGTTCGGCGGCCACGGCGGCGGCTTTCATCCCTGCCGGGCCGCCGCCGGCGATCATGACGCGCTTGCGTTTGGTCGTCGCTTGCAGCTTGCCGAAATTCAGCTCACGACCGGTTTCCGGGTGCTGGATGCAGGAAATCGGCAAGCCTTTGTGAAAGTGCCCGATGCACGCCTGATTGCAGGCGATGCACGCTCGTACATCCTCGCTGCGCCCGGTACCGGTCTTGTTCGGCATTTGCGGGTCGCAGATCAATGCGCGGGTCATGCCGCAGACATCGGCCTGACCGCGGGCAATGATCAGTTCGGCTTCCTGCGGCTGGTTGATGCGACCGGTGACGAACAGCGGAATCGACAGGCTGGCCTTGAAGGTTCCGGCCTCCTTGGCCAGGTAGGCAGCTTCGATGGCCATCGGCGGCACGATATGCACCGCACCGCCCAACGATGCCGAAGTGCCGGCGACGATGTGCACGTAATCCAGCTGCTGCTGCAATGACTTGACCGCCGCCAGCGACTCGTCTTCGGTCAGGCCTTCGGGATCGCGCTCGTCGGCGCTGATGCGCAAGCCAATGATGAATTGCTCGTCAGTGTTGTCGCGCACCACTGCAATGACTTCGCGCAGAAACCGCAGGCGCTGTTGCAGGTCGCCGTTGTAGCCGTCGGTGCGCTGATTGACCCGCGGGTTGATGAATTGCGCTGGAAGGTAACCATGGCTGGCGACCACTTCCACACCATCCAGCCCGGCCTGGTGCAAACGCCGGGCCGCCGCGCCATAACCGGCGACGATCTCGTCGATCATGGCTTGATCCAGCGCACGCGGCATGACCCGAAAACGTTCGTTGGGCACCGCCGAAGGCGAGTAGGCGACAGCCAGCAAGCCATCGCTGGACTCCATGATTTCCCGCCCCGGATGGAAAATTTGCGAGAGCACCACGGTGCCATGGGCATGGCAGGTTTCGGCCAGTTTTCGATAACCGTCGATGCAGGCGTCGTCGGTGGCCATCAGCACATGGGAGGTGTAGCGCGCACTGTCATGCACCCCGGCAACTTGCAGCACGATCAGCCCGACGCCGCCTTCGGCACGCGCCCGGTGATAGGCGATCAACTGCTCGTTGACCAGATTGTCAGTCGGCATCGAAGTGTCGTGTCCGCTGGACATGATGCGGTTCTTGAGGCGCTTGCCACGGATCTCCAACGGTTCGAAGAGGTGCGCAAACGCTTGGTTTGAAGTGGGCATGGTGCGGTACTCCAGGCAAGCTGAAGCCGGAAAACCGGGTTTTCGGCGTTGTTATTATTACCCTATATAAATTTACCCTCAGTAAAAAATCAACTTGTTTTTTTAATATCGTTTGAGTAGCTTCGAGCGGTACCCGGCGCTGACGATGAATGTCGTTCTGGGTCGATCACGGCGAAGAACTCGAAGAACACTTCATCGCCTGGGCGAGCAAGTAGCCACCAGTGGCTGGACGCCTGGAGCGTCCAACCCTATTGTTCGCGCAATCGATCAGCCAGAGGAACCAGAACAGTGAACCAGATCGCCCACGCCGCCTTTTCCGCCACCGAACAAACGCTGACCGAACAACACCTGCGTCAGGAGCTGGCCGCCTGCTATCGACTGATCGCGCACTTTCGCATGAGTGACCTGATTTTCACCCACATCTCGGTGCGTCTGCCGGGGCCTGAGCATCACTTCCTGATCAATCCCTATGGGCTGATGTTCGACGAAATCACCGCGTCCAGCCTGGTCAAGATCGACCTTGATGGACGCGCGGTGGAGGCGACGCCGTATCCGGTCAACCCGGCAGGCTTCGTGATTCACAGCGCTATCCACGGTGCTCGCGAAGATGCGCAGTGCGTGCTGCACACTCACACCAAGGCCGGTTGCGCGGTGGCGGCATTGAAGTGCGGGTTATTGCCGGTGAATCAGATTTCCATGGAGTTCTACGAACGGGTCGCTTACCACGACTATGAGGGCGTGGCGCTGGATCTCGGCGAGCAGCAGCGACTGGTCCACGACCTGGGTGACAAGACGGTGTTGATGCTGCGCAATCATGGTTTGTTGACCGTCGGTGAAAGCGTCGGCCAGGCCTTTCTGCGCATGTACTATCTGGAAAAAGCCTGCGAGATCCAATTGGCGGCGCAGGCCTGTAGCGAACTGGTGCTGCCACCGGCGGCCGTTTGCGAACACACCGAGCGCCAGTTCAATGAGCCGGGTCGGCCATTGGCGGAGGGCGAGTTGAATGATCCGGATGCCATGCAGTTGGCATGGGCGGCGTTGTTGCGGTTGGCGGATCGAGTGGCGCCGGGTTATCGGGATTGAGTGCAATACCCTGTGGCGGGGGGGGCTTGCCCCAATGCCAGTCAGTTAAGGGGTTTCAGGCTCAGCACTGGCCCCGTAGCAGCTGCCGAAGGCTGCGTTCGGACCGGGGTCGCGCTCGACCGCAGCAGTCGCAAATCCTACTTGCACGGATTGTCTGAAATACCGCAGTGCCTGATTTTACGACCGCTTCGCGGCCGAACGCAGCCTTCGGCAGCTGCTACGGACCGCGTAAGAGCTCAACTAACCGGCATTGGGGAAAGCCCCCTCGCCACAGTTCGGGCTCTTGTTGTACAGTCGTTCAGCTCTGCGGCTGCAAGGTCGGAGCCGCCCTATGACTGATTCCAGGAGATGTACCCATGACCCAGGAAGCCCGCTTTTCCCGAATGGAGCCGGAGTTGCGCAAGGCCAACCTGATCGAGGCGACGCTGGTGTGCCTCAAGCGCCATGGCTTCCAGGGGGCTTCGATCCGCAAGATCTCGGCTGAAGCGGGGGTGTCGGTCGGGTTGATCAGCCATCACTACTCCGGCAAGGATGAGCTGGTGGCGCAGGCCTATATGGCGGTCACCGGGCGGGTCATGAGTTTGTTACGCGATGCCATGGAGCAAGCTGCCCCGAATGCCCGGGAGCGTTTGTCAGCGTTTTTTCGCGCGTCGTTCTCGGCCGAACTGCTGGATCCGCAACTGCTGGATGCCTGGCTGGCGTTCTGGGGCGCGGTAAAGACCGCCGAAGCAATCAATCTCGCCCATGAGCATTCCTATGGCGAATACCGCAGCGAATTGCGCCAGGTGCTCAACGATCTGGCTCGGCAAGAGGCCTGGGAAGCCTTCGATGCCGACCTTGCCGCCATCAGCCTGAGCGCGCTGCTCGACGGCTTGTGGCTGGAGTCGGGGCTCAACCCCGGCACCTTTACCCCGAGCCAGGGCATCCAGATCTGCGAAGCCTGGGTCGACGGTTTGCAGGCGGGCGGGCGCCAGCGTTTCCGGCTGCAGACAAAGGGCTGTTGATCGATCGTTCAGCAATAGCTACTCTCTGCCGCTGAAGCTGGAAAACTCTAATAAGAAATGCGCCCTACGGGCATATGCAGGACACTAAGCGATGACTCCTCGGGTACTGATCGTCGACGACGATCCGCTGATTCGCGAACTCCTTCACGCCTATCTTTCCCAGGAAGGCTATGACGTGCACTGCGCCGCGACGGCGGAGCTGGCCGAAACCTTTCTGGCGACCAACGCTGTCGACCTGGTGATGCTGGACATCCGTCTTCCGGGCAAGGATGGCCTGACCCTGACCCGCGAGCTGCGGGTGCGCTCGGAAGTCGGGATCATCCTGATTACCGGGCGCAATGACGAAATCGACCGCATCGTCGGCCTCGAATGCGGCGCCGATGACTACGTGATCAAACCCCTCAATCCACGTGAACTGGTGTCGCGGACGAAGAACCTGGTGCGCCGGGTTCGCCATGCCCAGCTGCAGCAGTCAACGTCGGCACCGGTGCAGCCACGTCAGGTCAAACAATTCGCCGCCTGGGCGCTGGACACCGATCGCCGGCGCTTGATCGATCATGCCGGTGGCGAAACCTTGCTGACCCATGGTGAATTCCAGTTGCTCAGTGTGTTTCTGCGCAACACCGGGCATACCCTGAGCCGCGACCAGTTGATGGATCAGATCCGCAACCGTGAATGGGTGCCCAACGACCGCTCCATCGACGTGCTGGTCGGGCGCTTGCGGCGCAAGTTGCATGACGATCCCGCCGAGCCGCAATTGATCATTACCATCCATGGCGCCGGCTACCTGTTCACCGCCAGCGTGGCTGCCTGAATCCTATGTGGCAGTTGCTCTGGTTACTCCTGGCCCTGACGGGCACAACGGTTGCGGCGACCGAAAAAATTCGCTATTGCGATTATCCGGTCTACCCGCCGATTTCCTGGAGCGACGGCAAACAGGTGCGCGGGCTGGCACCCAGCGTGGTGAAGAGGTTGTTTGGCAACCTGGGGTACGAGGTCGAGATCGTCGTGCTCGGCAACTGGAAGCGCTGCCTGCTGGATGCCGCCGAAGGTAGGGTCGACGTGGTCCTGGCCTACAGCACGGCGCAGCGTGAACAGAGCATGCATTTCTCGACCGTGCCGGTATTGCGCGAAGAGGTCGCGGTGTTCGTCAACCGCCAACACCCGGTGAAGTTCGAACGGCTTGAAGACCTCGGCAATTACCGCGGCGGCCTGCTGTTTGGTGAAAGCTATGGCCTGGACTTCGATCGCTTCGTCGCCCGGCACGGCAATATCGAATGGGTGTCCGACAGTCGACAGAATTTCGGCAAGCTGATTCGCGGCAGAATCGATTTCATCACCCAGGAACGGCGCACCGGGCAACTGTTGGTGGAAAACCTGCCGGGCGCCGCGGACATCCAGGCCTTACCCAATTCATTGAGCGTCGACTATTTGCGGATCGCCGTGTCACGTCGTTCCGCGCTGGCCGAGCGCATGCCGGCGATTGACGCCGAACTGCAGCGGATGGTCGACGCGGGCGAAATCGAGCGCTGGCTGAACGAGAGTGAAGCCACCTATCGCGACATGGTCAAGCTGCCGGCGCACGCGCAATGAGCCGCGCCAGTCCTGGCGGCCTGTTACGGCGTTTGCTTCTGTTCATCCTGCTGTTCAGCCTGTGCTTCACCATCCTCGCCAGCACCGTGCAGCTGTATTTCGAGTACCGCCGTGAAATGCGCGATATCGATTCGCGCATGGAGCTGATCCGCGCGGGCTACCTGGCGAGCCTGGAGCGCAGCCTCTGGGATCTCAATCAGGAGCAGTTGAATGTGCAACTACGCGGCCTGGTGGACTTTTCCGATGTGGCCCGGGTGCGTTTGCGCAGCCCGGATTTCGACCTGCTGCAAGGCAGCGCCGCGCCGGTCGGCCCGCTGCGCATCGAACGTTTCGAGCTGAATTATCAGCCACCGACCGGGCCGTCACGGCATTTGGGTGAGCTGGAAGTCAGTATCGACCTGGGCGCGGTGTATCGCCGGTTGTACGCCACCGGGCTGACCAGCCTGTTATGGATGAGCGTGTTCCTCTGCGGTCTGGCGGTGGCGCTGTCGGGGTTATTTTACCGGCTGGTGACCCGGCACTTGCAGGTCATGGCCGAATTTGCCCGGCGCATTGCCGCCGGTGACTGGCACGAGCCATTGCGCCTGGACAAAAGCAGCACCGGCAGCGAAGACGAAATCGACACCGTGGCCCATGCACTGGATGACATGCGCCGGGCGATTCTCAGCGATATCGATCGCCGCGAAGTCGACCGTCTGGCGCTGCAGGACAAGCGCGACGAACTGCAGAAAATGGTCGAGCGGCGCACGGCCAGTCTGCTGCGCGCCAAGGATGAGGCCGAAGCGGCCAACCTCGCCAAGTCGCGCTTTCTGGCGACCATGAGCCATGAACTGCGCACTCCACTCAACGGCATTCTCGGCATGGCCCAATTACTGCGCGGCGCCAGCCTCGAGGAGCGCGATGGCAAACGCCTGGAAGCGCTGTACAAAGCCGGCGAAGGGCTGCTGACGATTCTCAATGAAGTGCTGTATTTCGCCCGGCTGGAGGAGGGTGAAAGTCATCCGGAGCGGGTCGACTTCTCTCTCAGGCAACTGCTCGATGAGGTGCTCACGCTGCTTGAACCACGAGGGCTGAGCAACGGCACGCAATTGCATTGTCGGGTTGATCCGCAGGTCGCCGATCGTTGCCATGGCGCCGAACAGTTTTTGCGTCAGGTGCTGAGCAATCTGTTGGCCAACGCCATCAAGTTCACCGAGGCCGGACACATTACAATCGAAGTCGTGCTACTGGCGGCAGGCGACCAGCCCACAGGGCAACGCCTGCGGTTCAGCGTGATCGACAATGGCATCGGCATCGCGGCGTCGATGCAGGAAAAGATTTTTCAGCGCTTCACCCAGGCCAGCGAAGACGTGGCCCAGCGTTATGGCGGCACCGGTCTCGGATTGGCCATCAGTAAACACCTGGTGCAGTTGCTCGGCGGACGCATCGGTGTCGACAGCAAGGAAGGGCAGGGCAGTTGCTTCTGGTTCGAACTGACTCTGCAACCGGCCTTGGCTGCGGCCAATCTTGCGCTTGCCACTGCGCCGGGTCGGGCCCTGAACATTCTGGTGGTCGAAGATGTGGCGCTGAACCGCGAGGTGGTCAGCGGCTTGCTGGAGCGCGACGGACATCGGGTCAGCCTCGTGGAAGATGCCGAGCAAGCCCTGGAACTCTGCCGCAGGCAATCCTTCGAGTTGATCCTGCTCGATGTGCATCTGCCGGGCTTGAGTGGCGTCGAACTGTGCAAGCTGATCCGCAGCACACCGGGACCTAATCGACACAGTCGCATTCTCGCCCTGACCGCCAGTGTGCAGCCGGCATTGGTTCGCGGCTACCTGGATGCCGGCATGCAGGGCATTCTCGCCAAACCGCTGAAGCTGGAAAACCTGCGCCAGGCGCTGGCCGGTGCATCACCCACGCCCGAGCCGGTGCTGGATACTCATGTGAAGGGCTGGCAGCTGATGGACTGGCAGTTGCTGCACACCCATCGCAGCCTGCTCGGCGAGCAGAAACTGCAGGGCCTGCTGAGGGTGTTGCGCGACTCGATTGCCCAGCACCGCGTGGCGCTCACGGAAGCCATTGAAGCCGATGACTGCACCGAGGTTGCGCACCTGGCCCACCGTTTGGCCGGGAGCAGCGATTCACTGGGGTTCCGCGCCTTGGCCGAAGTCTTGCGAGCCCTCGAGGAGGCCGCATTGAGCAACGACACTGCGGCGGTGCAGGCGCTGGTGCCCCGATTTCATGGGGTGTTGCAGGATTCGCAAGGGGTGCTGGCGGAGGTGTTGAGCGCCTGACATACAAAATCGTTACGACTTTTTACAACTTTGATCTTCAGCTTCAACGCGAACTTACATGGCTTTCCAATAATCGGCACAACCGCGCCGGACGCGGTCTTCGAAGCTTATTGGAGATAATAATAATGAACTGCCGCAAAGCTGATCTTTCCCCGCGCGATGACCTCCTGTCACCCGCTGCGCACCTCGCCCAGTCTTGAGAGGTGCCGTCATGAGCGAATCTATCGAACCTAAAGGCATACAGCTGACCCGGGCCTTGAAAAGCCGACACATTTTCATGCTGTCGCTGGGCGGTGTCATCGGCACCGGGCTGTTCATGGGCTCGGGCGTCACTATCAATCAGGGCGGTCCAATGGGGGCGATTCTGGCTTATCTGGTGGCCGGCTTCCTGATGTACCTGGTGATGGTCTGCCTCGGCGAGCTGTCGGTGCAGATGCCGGTGTCCGGCTCGTTCCAGACCCATGCCACCCAATACATCGGGCCGGCCACCGGCTTCATGATCGGCTGGGTGTACTGGATGAGCTGGGCGACCACGGTTGGCCTGGAATTCACCGCGGCGGGCATGTTGATGGTGCGCTGGTTCCCGGATATCCCGATCTGGTATTGGTCGGCACTCTTTGTGGTGGTGTTGTTTGGGCTGAACGCCCTGGCCACTCGCGCCTTCGGTGAAGCAGAATACTGGTTCTCGGGAATCAAGGTGGCGGCGATCCTCGGCTTTATCATCGTCGGTGTACTGGTGATTTTCGGCGCGATACCGCTGACCAGCGGCGCCCCGGCGCCGATGATGACCAACCTGATCGGCGACTCGCTGTTCCCCAACGGTCTGTCGGCGGTGTTCGCGGTGATGATGACCGTGGTCTATGCCTTTCAGGGCTGTGAAATCATGGGGGTTGCCGCTGGCGAAACCGACCAGCCGGAGAAGAGCATCCCCAAGGCGGTGCGCAACGTGGTGTTCCGGGTGCTGATCTTCTATGTGCTGGCCATCGTGGTGCTGTCGGCCATTGTTCCATGGCAACAGGCTGGCTTGATGGAAAGTCCGTTCGTGCAGGTGTTCGACATGGTCGGCATCCCTTATGCCGCCGACCTGATGAACTTCGTGATCCTCACCGCGATTCTCTCGGTGGGTAACTCCGGCCTGTACGCCTCGACGCGGATCCTCTGGGCGATGTCAAAAACCGGCATGGCACCGAAAAGCCTCTCGCCCTTGAGCTCTCGCGGCGTGCCGTTACGGGCGCTGAGCATCACCCTGTGCTTTGCCCTGGTGTCGCTGCTGACCAGCTTCATTGCCGCCGACACCCTATTCATGGTGCTGATGGCCGTCAGCGGCATGGCCGGTACCGTGACCTGGATCGTGATCGCCCTGGCGCAATACAAGTTCCGTCGCGCCTACATCAAGGAAGGCGGCAAGCTCAGCGATCTGAAATATCGCGCACCCTGGTTCCCGTTCCTGCCGCTGCTGTGCATCGCCCTGTGCTGCTCGCTGTTTGTGTTCCTGGCGCTGGACGAGACACAGCGTCCGTCGCTGTATTGGGGCTTTGGCTTTATCGCCCTCTGCTACGGCGCTTACTTCGTGACCAATGGCAAACGCCAAGCTGCAATGGCGCAGGCGACGGTTTAAGCCAACAAACGAAGGGCTAAATGTGGGAGCGGGCTTGCTCGCGATAGCGGACTGACAGTCAACATCATTGTTGAATGTTATGCCCTCATCGCGAGCAAGCTCGCTCCCACATTTGATCTCCTCGACCTCAAGACCTCGCAAACAGCCCCCGTATTCAGTTGTTCAAAGATGTAACAACTTTTCCGGCGGGTATTCGAAATATCTAATTATTCTCTTTTAAAACAATAAGTTATTGATGTTTTAAGGCCGTTACAGGTGCCCCGGCCACAGGATTGCCGCCTTACTGAACAGTCGTTTAGTATGGTCGCCATGTCGCTCCCCCCTTATGCCAAACACAACAATTCGAGGACTCGTATGACTACTCAATCTTCTCTGCTCAGTCAGGTCGAAGCGGGCGTTGCCTGGATCACCCTCAACCGTGCCGCGCAACGCAATGCGCTGGACATTCCGACGCTGAAAAGCCTTCACGCCTTGCTCGATCAATTCAACGCCGATCCGGCTGTACGGGTGATCGTGCTGACCGGTACTGGTCGCAGTTTCTGTGCCGGTGCCGACCTCGCCGAATGGGCCGAAGCAGAGGCACGCGGTGCGCTGGAAAGCTACGGCTGGACCGAAACCGCCCACGCCATGATGAGCCGTCTGTACAGCCTCGATAAACCGAGCATTGCCGCGATCAACGGCACCGCCGTCGGCGCCGGGATGGATTTGACCCTGTGCTTCGACTTGCGCCTTGCCGCACAGTCCGCTCGCTTCAAGGCCGGTTACACCAGCATGGCCTACTCGCCGGACGCCGGTGCCAGCTGGCATTTGCCGCGTCTGATCGGTACCGAGCAGGCCAAGCGTCTGTTGTTCCTCGATGAACTCTGGAGTGCCGATCGCGCCCTGACTGCTGGCCTGGTCAGCGAAGTCTGCGCCGATGAGCAACTGCTGAGCGTGGCCGGTGAACTGGCCGCGCGCCTGGCCAGCGGCCCGACTTTCGCCTTTGCCCAGACCAAGAAACTGATGCGCGAAGGCGCCCGGCGCAGCCTGCCGGAACAACTGAGCGCGGAACTCGCCGCCGGTTTGCTCTGTGGTCGCAGTGAAGACGGCGCCGAAGCCTTGCGCGCGGCGATGGAAAAACGCCCGCCGGTCTTTATTGGCCAATAAATCCGGCATCGCAGCTCACGAATAAAACGATTATCGAAGAACAGGTAGCGTTATGAATTTCCAGCTGACCCAAGAACAAGAAATGTTGGTGGACGCGGTTCGCAGTTTTGTCGCCAAGGAACTGCTGCCCCATGAAGAAGCGGTCGATCGCGCCGATGAAGTTTCCCCGGAGCTCGCCGCACAGATTCGCGGCAAGGCGCTGGCGGCAGGCTTCTATGCTTTCAACATGCCGGAAGAAGTTGGCGGCGGCGGGCTCGACTACCTGTCCCAGGCGTTGATCGAACGCGAACTGTCCAAGGTGTCGTGGGCACTGCATGTGTTCGTCGCACGCCCGTCGAAAATCCTCATGGCCTGCACCGGCCAGCAGATTCAGGACTATCTGCTGCCGTGCATCCAGGGCGAAAAGATCGACTGCTTCGCCCTCACCGAACCGGGCGCCGGTTCCGATGCCAATGCGATCAAGACCCGCGCGGTACGTGACGGTGACGACTTTGTGTTGAACGGCAGTAAGCACTTCATCAGCCATGCCGGGTACGCCGATTTCGCGATTGTCTTCGCCGTGACCGATACCTACGAACACAACGGTCGCCAACGCAACGCCGTGACCTCGTTCCTGGTCGACCGAGGCACGCCGGGCATGACCATCCGCCGCGGGCCAAAATGCGTCAGCAACCGCGGTTATCACACCTATGAAATGTTCTTCGACGATTGCCGCGTACCGGCCTCCAAGGTGCTCGGCGAAGTCGGCAAGGGCTGGGAAGTGGCCAACGCCTGGCTGACCGCCGGGCGAGTGATGGTTGCCGCCAACTGTGTCGGCCAGGCCCAGCGGGCGCTGGACGTTTCACTGCAATGGGCGGCGGATCGCAAGCAGTTCGGCCAACCCATCGGCACCTATCAAGGGGTCTCGTTCAAGCTGGCCGACATGGCCACGCAAATCCGCGCAGCCGAACTCTTGACCCTGCACACCGCCTGGAAAATGGATCAGGGCAGCATGACCGATGGCGAAGCCGGCATGGCCAAGTTGTTCGCCAGTGAAGTACTCGGTCGCGTAGCCGACGAAGCGGTGCAGATTTTCGGCGGCATGGGCTTGATGGACGAAGGCCCGGTCGAGCGCATCTGGCGCAATGCCCGGATCGAGCGGATCTGGGAAGGCACCTCGGAGATCCAGCGCCACATCATTTCCCGCGAGCTGCTGCGGCCGCTGCTGCGCTGATCGGGTCGGAGAACGGATATGTCCCAACAGATTCGCGACAACCTCAAACGCCTGCTCGCGCCGCGCCACCTGGCATTCATCGGCGGCCGGAGCATGGCCCGTGCCCTCAAGCGCTGTGCCGAGGGCGGTTATCAAGGGCAGATGTGGCTGGTCAACCCACAGCACGACAGCCTCGAAGGCGTGCCCTGTGTGCGCAGCGTGGCAGAGCTGCCGTGTGGCCCGGACGCGGTGTTCATCGCCACCAACCGCGAGCTGACCTTGACCTGCGTCGCCGAACTGGCGGCCAAGGAGGCGGGCGGGGCGATTTGCTACGCCTCGGGTTTCGCCGAAACCGGCGCTGAAGGCCAGGCTATGCAAGACCAACTGCTCAAGGCGGCCGGCGACATGGCCTTGCTCGGCCCCAACTGCTACGGCTTGCTCGATTACCTGCACAGCTCGGCACTGTGGCCAGTCGCCCATGGCGGCAGAACAGTGGAGAAGGGCGTCGCAGTGCTGACCCAGAGCGGCAACTTCGCCTACAACCTGTCCATGAGTGACCGCTCGTTGCCAGTGGCCTACATGGCTTCAGTCGGCAACCAGGCGCAGCTGGGCATCGCCGAGCTGATGGATGTGCTGCTCGACGAGCCGCGCGTCACGGCGATCGGCCTGCATCTGGAAGGGCTGAAGAACGTTCCAGGCTTTGCTCGCGCGGCACACAAGGCGCTGGAAAAAGGTATTCCGATCATCGCGCTGAAAACCGGGGTGTCGCAGATCGGCGCCGAATTGGCCCTCAGCCACACCAGCTCCCTGGCCGGCTCCGATGTGTTGTACGACAGCCTGTTCGAGCGCCTCGGGGTGATTCGCGTCAGCGGCCCGGTGAGTTTTGTCGAGACTCTCAAAGCCGCTGCCTGCGGCAATCTACCAGCAGGCAATAGCCTGATCGCCCTGGCCTGTTCCGGTGGCGATGCGGGGTTGATTGCCGACTATGCCGAACGCAACGATTTGAGCCTGCCCATACTCGATGAAAGCCAGCGGGTAGAACTGGATCAGGTGCTGCCGAGCTACGCCAATCTGGTGAACCCGCTGGATTTCACCACGGCAATCTGGGGTGACCGCGAAGCGCTGGAGAAGATGCTCGACAGCGCCCTGCGCACCGAAGCCGACGCCGCGGTGCTGGTGCTCGATTACCCCTCTGAAGCGACCGGCGAACGCAAGGAATGTGATCTGCTGTTGGAGCTGTATCGCGCGGCGTTGACCCGTCACGGCAAGACCGGTTTCGTCACCTCGGCTTTTCCCGAACTGCTGCCGGCCAGCGCCCGTGAACGTTTGCACGCCCATGGTGTGGCGGCGTTGCAAGGTGTGGAAGATGGTTTGGCCGCCTGGGGCCGGATCGCTGGTTATCAGAGCAATCGTCAGGCCTTGCTCGCGCTGGGTGAGTCGGCGCTGGTGCCGTTTTGTCCGCAGGCGCAGGAAGGCGAGGGGCAACTGCTCGATGAATGGCAATCCAAACAGGCATTGCGCGCCTTTGGCCTGCCGATTCCGCAAGGCTTGTTGAGCACTCCGGGCGAGGCATTGAGCGCAGCGAATTCGCTGGGTTATCCACTGGTACTCAAGGCGGTCAGCGCCGAGCTGCCGCACAAGACCGAAGCCGGAGCCGTGGCACTGAACCTGCGCGATCCGCAGGCCTTGAGCGACGCTCTGGAACAGATGCGCGCACGGATCGCCGACTACGCACCGGGGGTGGCATTCGATCAGGTGCTGCTGGAGCGCATGGCAACCCCGCCATTGGCCGAGTTGATCGTGGGTATCAAGCGCGAAACCGGGTTTGGCCTGGCGCTGGTCATCGGTGCCGGGGGGATTCTGGTGGAGCTGCTCCAGGACAGCCGCAGCCTGTTGTTGCCGACCACTGACGGGGCCATTCGCAACGCGCTGCTGAGCCTGCGCAGTGCCGCCTTGCTACAGGGGTTTCGTGGTCGCGAAGTGGCGGATCTGGACGCGCTGGTGGCGGCGATCCGCGCCGTGGCGGACTACGCCTGTGAGAACGCCGGGCAGTTGCTCGAACTCGATGTGAACCCATTGTTGGTCGGTGCCCACGGCACCACTGCGGTCGATGCGTTGATACGCCTCGGCCAAGCCTGAGGATCTGAGCATGCAAAGCAAAACCTTGACCGGCGGCCAGACCCTGGTGCGCCTGTTGACCAATTACGGCGTCGACACCGTGTTCGGCATTCCCGGCGTGCATACCCTGGAGCTGTATCGCGGCTTGCCCGGCAGTGGCATTCGCCATGTGCTGACCCGCCATGAGCAAGGGGCCGGGTTCATGGCCGACGGCTATGCGCGGGTCAGCGGTAAACCTGGAGTGTGCTTCATCATTACCGGCCCCGGCGTGACCAATGCCGCGACCGCGATCGGCCAGGCCTACGCCGACTCGATCCCGATGCTGGTGATTTCCAGCGTCAACCATACGACCACCCTTGGCAAAGGCTGGGGCTGCCTGCACGAAACCCAGGATCAGCGCGCCATGACCGCGCCGATCACCGCGTTCTCGGCGGTGGCCTTGAGTGCCGAGGATTTGCCCGAACTGATTGCCCGCGCTTATGCGGTGTTCGACAGCGAGCGTCCGCGCCCGGTGCATATTTCGGTGCCGCTGGATGTGCTGGCCGCGCCCGTGACACGTGACTGGAG
>NZ_CABVHQ010000082.1 GCF_902497895.1 Pseudomonas fluorescens | reverse complement strand
GGCCATCCTCGAGCAGCGCCTGGCGCCCGGCACCAAGTTGAGCGAAGAAGCCCTGGGGGAAATTTTCGGGGTCAGCCGCACCATCATTCGCCGCGCCCTGTCGCGTCTGGCCCATGAAGGCGTGGTTTTGTTGCGCCCGAATCGTGGTGCCATTGTGGCCAGTCCGAGCGTTCAGGAGGCCCGCCAGGTGTTTCTTGCGCGGCGTCTGGTCGAGCGCGCAATTACCGAGTTGGCAGTGCAGCATGCGACGGCCGAAGAGTTGAGCCAATTGCGGCAAATGGTCAACGACGAGCGCGACAGTTTCTCCCGTGGCGACCGTGGGGCGGGGATCCGGCTCTCTGGCGAATTCCACCTGAAGCTCGCCGAAGCGGCGAAAAATGCTCCGCTGATCAGCTTTCAGCGCAGCCTGGTGTCCCAGACTTCATTGATCATCGCCCAGTACGAAAGCGGCAACCGTTCGCATTGTTCCTACGATGAACACACCCAGTTGATCGACGCCATCGAGGCGCGCGACGCGACACTTGCGGTGGACCTGATGATGCATCACATGGATCACATCGACAGCAAGCTCAACCTCGACGAAGACAGCGCCTCGGACGATCTGCATGCGGTGTTCTCGCATATATTGCAGACCAAGAAGCCGGGTCGGACAACCGCCAAACTTTGATTTGTTGGGCTCGCCGAAAAGATCGCAGCCTGCGGCAGCTCCTACATGGGAATGCGTACACCTGTAGGAGCTGCCGCAGGCTGCGATCTTTTGGCATTCTGACAGACCATAAAAAATCCCCCGCGACCAACGATTGCGGGGGATTTTTTATGCCCGGAAAATCTTAGCGCTGATGCACCAGATTCCCCGCCGCATAGGTCTGCAACACCGTCCGGTCATCCCCCAGGGTCATCAACACAAACAAGGTTTCGGCGATGTTATTCGCCTGTTTCAGGCGATAGCCCAGCAGCGGTGTGGCGTTGTAGTCGAGTACCAGGAAGTCGGCGTCGGTGCCCGGTTGCAGGGTGCCGATCCGGTTTTCCAGGCGCAGTGCCCGGGCGCCGCCGAGGGTGGCCAGGTACAGCGATTTGAACGGGCTCAGGCGCGCGCCTTGCATTTGCATGACCTTGTAGGCTTCGTTGAGGGTTTGCAGCAGCGAGAAGCTGGTGCCGCCACCGACGTCGGTGCCCAGGCCGACATTCAGGTTGTGTTTCTCGGCCATTGGCAGGTTGAACAGGCCACTGCCGAGGAAGAAGTTCGACGTCGGGCAGAAGGCGATTGCCGAGCCGGTTTCGGCCAGGCGCGCGCACTCGTCGTCGCACAGATGCACGCCATGAGCGAATACCGAGCGCTCGCCCAATAGTTGGTAATGGTCGTAAACGTCCAGATAGCCTTTGCGCTCCGGGAACAGTTCCTTGACCCACTCGACTTCCTGCAGGTTTTCACTGATGTGGGTCTGCATGTACAGGTCGGGGTATTCGCTGAGCAATTGCCCGGCGAGGGTCAGCTGTTCCGGGGTGCTGGTCGGTGCGAAGCGCGGGGTCACTGCGTAGTGCAGGCGGCCCTTGCCGTGCCAGCGCTCGATCAGCGCCTTGCTTTCGAGGTAGCTCGATTCCGCGGTGTCGGTCAGGTAATCCGGGGCGTTGCGGTCCATCATCACCTTGCCGGCGATCATCCGCAGGTCCAGCTGTTCGGCGGCCTCGAAGAACGAGGTCACCGATTGCGGATGCACACTGCCGAATACTAGCGCGGTGGTGGTGCCATTACGCAGCAGCTCCTTGATGAAAATGCCCGCGACCTCTTCGGCGTGGGCCTTGTCGGCGAACTGGCTTTCACAGGGGAAGGTGTAGGTGTTGAGCCAGTCCAGCAGTTGTTCACCGTAGGCACCGACCATGCCGGTCTGCGGCAGGTGGATATGGGTGTCGATGAATCCAGGGGTGATCAGCGCATCCTGGTAGTGAGTGATTTCAATATCCGCCGCCAGGCTGGCGAGCAATTCGCTGGCGTGGCCGAGGGCGCTGATCCGGCCGTTGTCGATCACCAGCAAACCGTCTTCGAAATACTCATAGGACGCTTCGATCCCCACCACGGCAGGGTCGGCGATGCTGTGCAGGATGGCGGCACGGTAGGCTTTGCGAGTCAAAGGCATGGGGGTTTCTCAGTTTGTGGCTTGGCTGCGGCGCGAGGCAGGCAGCAGTTTGGCAATGGGTTCGGCGCTGGCGCTGTGCTGGCCGAAATTCGCGTTATAGGTGGCGATGATTTCGCCGGCGATGGAGATGGCGATTTCCACAGGCAGCTTGCCTTTGACTTCGCCGATGCCCATCGGGCAGCGCATGCGTTGCAGCAGAGCGCTGTCGAAACCGCGATCGCGCAGGCGATGTTCGAACTTGACCCGTTTGGTCTTCGAGCCGATCAGGCCGAAGTAGGTGAAGTCGTTGCGTTTGAGGATCGCGGCGGTCAGTTCCAGATCGAGCTGATGATTATGGGTCATGACAATGCAGTAACTGCCGGCGGGCAGGTCGTCTACTTCATCCACCGGTTCTTCGCTGACGATTTTGCGCACACCGTGAGGGATCTGCTCGGGGAATTCCTGTTCCCGCGAATCGATCCAACGCACCCGGCAGGGCAGGCTGGCCAGCAGCGGTACCAGCGCCCGGCCGACATGGCCAGCGCCGAATACGGCGATCTGCGCCTGGACCTGGCCCATCGGTTCGAATAGCAACACGGTGACTCCGCCGCAGCACTGACCGAGGCTGGCACCGAGAGTGAAACGCTCCAGATGGGTGTCCTGCTTGCCGCTGGCGAGCATTTCCCGGGCGAGCTGCATGGCCTTGTATTCCAGGTGCCCGCCGCCGATGGTGTCGAAGCTCTGGGTGGCGCTGACGACCATCTTCGAACCGGCATTGCGCGGAGTCGAGCCGAGCTCTTCGATGATGGTCACCAGGACGCAGGGTTCGCCCCGGGTTTGCAGGTCGGCGAGGGCGTCGATCCAGTTGTTCATGTATCACCTCTTGCAACTGTGGTGTCTGTTCGGCCGTCATCGTCGGAACGCCGCCCGGAGCAAGCTCGCTCCCACATTGGATTAGCGGCGTTCACAAAATCCCTGTGGGAGCGAGCTTGCTCGCGATGGCAGCGCCGCGGTCTAGAGCGAAGCCAACTCAGGCTCAGCCTCGACGGCCTCCGCCACCTTCAACTGGCGCATCTGCTCACAGCCCCACAACACCCGCTCCGGAGTGGCCGGCGCGTCGATTTTCGGTTGATGCTTGTAGTCGCCCAGGCTGGCCACCGCATCCTTGATCGCGCACCAGGCGGCGATGCCAAGCATGAACGGCGGCTCGCCGACGGCCTTGGAGTGGAACACCGTGTCTTCCGGGTTCTTGCGGTTTTCCACCAGCTTCACCCGCAGGTCCAGCGGCATGTCGGCGACTGCCGGAATCTTGTAGCTGGCCGGGCCGTTGGTCATCAGTTTGCCCTTGGCATTCCACACCAGCTCTTCCATGGTCAGCCAACCCATGCCCTGGATGAAGCCGCCCTCGACCTGACCCATGTCGATCGCCGGGTTCAGCGAGGCGCCGACGTCGTGCAGGATGTCGGTTCGCAGCATCTTGTATTCGCCGGTCAGGGTGTCGACTATCACCTCGCAGCAGGCCGCGCCGAAGGCGTAATAGTAGAACGGCCGACCCCGGGCCTGACTGCGGTCGTAAAAGATTTTCGGGGTCTTGTAGAAGCCGGTGCTGGACAGCGACACCTGGGCGAAATACGCCTGCTGGATCAACGCCTCGAAGGTCAGGATGTGATCGCGTACCCGCACGTGACCGTTGTGGAATTCGACGTCTTCTTCGCTGACCTTGTAGTGGCGCGCGGCAAATTCCACCAGGCGTTGCTTGATGATCTCGGCGGCGTTCTGCGCGGCCTTGCCGTTCAGGTCGGCCCCGCTGGAGGCGGCGGTCGGCGAGGTGTTCGGGACCTTGTCGGTATTGGTCGCGGTGATCTGCACCCGGTCGATTTCGACCTGGAATACCTGGGCCACCACCTGCGCGACCTTGACGTTCAGGCCCTGGCCCATTTCCGTGCCGCCATGGTTCAGGTGGATGCTGCCGTCGGTGTAGATATGGATCAACGCACCGGCCTGGTTGAGGAAGCTGGCGGTGAAGGAAATGCCGAATTTCACCGGGGTCAGCGCCAGGCCTTTTTTCAGGATCGGGCTGTTGGCGTTGTAGCGACGGATCGCTTCACGCCGCTCGGCGTACTGGCTGCTTTCTTCGAGTTCGGCGGTCATTTCCTCGAGCATATTGTGCTCGACGGTCTGGTAGTAATGGGTGATGTTGCGCTCGGTCTTGCCATAGTAGTTGGCCTTGCGCACTGCCAGCGGATCGAGCGCCAGGTGGCGGGCGATCGAATCCATGACTTCCTCGATCGCGACCATTCCTTGCGGACCACCAAAGCCGCGATAGGCAGTATTCGATGCGGTGTTGGTCTTGCAGCGGTGACCGTTGATGGTCGCCTCGCCGAGGTAATAGGAATTGTCGGCATGGAACATCGCACGGTCGACGATCGACGCCGAGAGGTCCGGCGAACAACCGCAGTTACCCGCCAGTTCCAGCTGAATGCCGTGCAGCCGGCCGGTGCTGTCGAAGCCGACGTCGTACTCGATGTAGAACGGGTGACGCTTGCCGGTCATCAGCATGTCTTCAGCCCGTGGCAGGCGCATCTTGGTCGGCTGGCCGGTCAGGTGCGCGACCACCGCGCAGAGGCACGCGGGGCTCGCGGCCTGGGTTTCCTTGCCGCCGAAACCACCGCCCATTCGGCGCATGTCGACGACGATTTTATTCATCGACACGTCCAGTACTTCGGCCACCAGCTTTTGCACTTCGGTGGGGTTCTGGGTCGAGCAATAGACGATCATCCCGCCGTCTTCGGTCGGCATCACCGAGGAGATCTGGGTTTCCAGATAGAAGTGCTCCTGGCCGCCAATGTGCAGCGTGCCCTGGATCCGATGCTCGGCGGTGGCCAACGCATTGGCCGAATCACCGCGTTTATGGGTGTGGCTGTCGAGCACGAAATGCTTTTTGCGCAGGGCTTCGACCACGTCCAGTACCGGCTCGAGGTCTTCGTATTCGATGATCGCGGCCATGGCTGCCGTGCGCGCGGTTTCCAGGTCTTTTGCCGCCACTGCCAGCACCACCTGGCCGACGAACTGCACGTCATCGATGGCCAGCAAGGGGTCGCCGGGCAGCAGCGGACCGATGTCCTTCAGGCCCGGCACATCCTTATGGGTGATGACGATGCGCACGCCTTCGAAGGCGTAGCAGGGCGCGGTGTCGATGCTGAGGATTTTCGCATGGGCGCGGTCCGACAGCCGCGCGTACAGATGCAGCTGATTAGGAAATTCCAGGCGGTCGTCGATGTACACCGCTTCGCCGGACACATGCTTGTCGGCGCTGTCGTGCTTGACGCTGCGGCCGACGCCGGAAGTCAGGTCCTGGGCGAACAGCTCGGCAAGTTCCGCCTGAGTTTTTTCGACGGCATGATGATTAGACATAAGCGGTCACCCGAGTCTCGATGTGCGGTGTTTGCAGTTCGATGAAGTATTTGCGCAGCAGGTTCTGCGCACTGAGCAGGCGGTATTCCTTGCTCGCACGGAAGTCCGAGAGTGGCGTGAAGTCCTCGCCCAGAGCGGCGCAAGCGCGCTCCACCGTGGATGAACTCCACTGCGAACCGAGCAGCTGCGCTTCACAACTTTTCGCGCGTTTTGGCGTCGCGGCCATGCCGCCGAAGGCGACCCGGGCGTCAGCGATCACACCGTTTTCGATGCGCAGATTGAACGCCGCGCAGACCGCGGAAATATCGTCGTCCAGACGCTTGGAAACCTTGTAGGCACGGAACAATTGCTCGGCGCTGGCGCGGGGCACGATGATCTTTTCGATGAACTCGCTTTCCTGGCGCGCAGTCACCCGGTAATCGATGAAATAGTCTTCCAGTGCCAGGGTGCGGCGGGTCTCGCCTTTGCACAAAACGATCTGTGCGCCGAGGGCGATCAGCAAGGGCGGCGAGTCACCGATGGGCGAGGCGTTGCCGATGTTGCCGCCCAGGGTGCCCTGGTTACGGATCTGCAAGGAGGCGAAGCGTTGCAGCAATTCGCCGAAGTCCGGGTACTCGGCCTTGAGCGCTTCATAGCAATCGGACAGCGAGGTGGCGGCGCCGATTTCCAGGCGGTCGTCAAAGCGTTCGATGCACTTCATTTCGGCGACGTTGCCCACATAGATCATCACCGGCAGGGCGCGGTGGAACTGCGTCACTTCCAGCGCCAGGTCGGTACCGCCGGCCAGCAGACGGGCTTGCGGGTAGGCTTCATAAAGGTCGGCCAGGTCGGCGACGGTCAAGGGCACCAGGCAACGTTTGTCGCCGCTGTTCAGCTCGCCGGTTGCAGTCGGCGCAATAGCTTTCAGGCGGGCAATGGTCTCGGCTTCGCGGGCGTCGAACTGGTCAGTCTGCTTGCCGCAGCAGGCCTGTTCGGCAGCGGCGAGGATCGGCCTATAGCCGGTGCAGCGACAGAGGTTGCCGGCCAGCGCTTCGTGGGCCTTGTGGGAGTCCGGCTGGTCACTGTTCTTTTGCAGGGCGAACAGCGACATGACGAAACCCGGCGTACAGAAACCGCACTGCGAGCCGTGGCACTCGACCATGGCTTTCTGCACGCTGTGCAGCTGGCCCTGATGCTTGAGGTCTTCGACGCTGATCAGCTGTTTGCCGTGCAGCGACGAAACGAAGGTCAGGCACGAGTTGAGGCTGCGATAGCGAATGTGCTCGCGGCCGTCGTCGGCCGTTTGCAATTCGCCGACGACCACGGTGCAGGCGCCACAGTCACCGCTGGCGCAGCCTTCTTTAGTGCCGGATTTTCCCAGGTGCTCGCGCAGATAATTGAGCACGGTCAGGTTCGGGTCCAGGGCGTGCTCACTACGGAGTTCCTGGTTTAGTAAAAACTGGATCACGGAAGGCCTCGCAGACTCATTATTGTTGTTAACCGACTTGAGCCGAATTTAGTCATGTCTGACTTTTCGGTCAATGTTTTTCTGACTTAAAGGTCAGGAAATTCAATTTTGCCGATTAACGACACCTCTGTTTATTATTGACCCTCTCGGGATAGGTTGCCTTTGCATGGCTCTTGAATGTTTTTTCTGCGGATTTCGTGCCAAATTCAGCCCCCTGGCCATTACAATCAGCGCCCTGCGCCATTACCCGGCAACTGGGTTACACTGCGCCGCTTGTACCGATCGAAGAGTTTGGAAGGAAAACCATGACGTTCAAGGCGCCGGACAGCCTCGCCGAGCAAATCGCTCACCACCTCGCCGAACGTATCATTCGCGGGGATCTCAAACCCGGGGAGCGCATCCAGGAACAGAAGGTCACGCTGGCCCTCAATGTCAGCCGCGGTTCGGTGCGCGAAGCATTGCTGATTCTCGAACGCCGCCACCTGATTGCGATCCTGCCGCGACGCGGTGCCCATGTCACCGAGCTCAGCGCGCACAAGGTGCAGAGCCTGTGCGCGCTGATGAGCGAGCTGTACATCCTGCTGGGCAATGCCGTGGCCAATGGCTGGGCGGTTCAGGCCGATATGGCGCCGTTCCTGCAAATCCAGCAGCGTCTGGTCGCCAGCTACGAGCGCCAGGACATTCAAGCCTTTGTCGAAGACAGCTTCAATGTGATGCGTGCGGCGTACCCCTTCGCGAACAACCCATACCTGCAGGAAACCGTAGAGAACCTGCAACCGGCCATGAGCCGTGCGTATTACCTCGCGCTGGAGCAACGCAAGGCCGAGATGAGCGAGTTCCTGGAATTGTTCGAGCGACTGCTGGCCGCCGTGCTGGCCCGTGATTTGCCGCAGATTCGCGTCGTGCTCACGGCCTACGCCCAGCGCAGTTGTGATCTGGTGCTGTCTGCGCTGACGGCCGCCTGAGCATGCGGCTCAAGTGCATCAAACTGGCGGGGTTCAAATCCTTCGTCGACCCGACCACGGTGAACTTCCCCAGTAATATGGCGGCGGTGGTCGGGCCCAACGGTTGCGGCAAGTCGAATATCATCGACGCCGTGCGCTGGGTGATGGGCGAGAGCTCGGCAAAAAACCTGCGTGGCGAGTCGATGACCGATGTCATCTTCAATGGCTCTACCAGCCGCAAACCGGTGAGTCAGGCCAGCATCGAACTGGTTTTCGATAACTCCGATGGCACCCTGGTCGGGGAATTCGCGGCGTATGCGGAGATTTCCATTCGGCGCAAAGTGACCCGCGACAGTCAGAACAGTTACTTCCTCAACGGCAGCAAATGCCGGCGTCGTGACATCACCGATATCTTCCTCGGCACCGGCCTTGGCCCGCGCAGCTACTCGATCATCGAACAAGGCATGATCTCCAAGCTGATCGAGGCCAAGCCCGAAGACCTGCGCAACTTCATCGAAGAAGCGGCGGGGATTTCCAAATACAAGGAGCGTCGGCGCGAGACCGAAAACCGCATCCGTCGCACCCATGAAAACCTCGCTCGCCTGACTGACCTGCGCGAAGAGCTGGAACGCCAGCTCGAGCGTCTGCATCGCCAGGCCCAGGCCGCCGAGAAGTATCAGGAATATAAAGCCGAAGAACGTCAGCTCAAGGCGCAGCTGTCAGCCTTGCGTTGGCAGGCCTTGAGCGAGCAGGTGGGCCAGCGCGAGTCGATTATCGGCACCCAGGAAGTCAGCTTCGAAGCCCTGGTGGCCGATCAGCGCAATGCCGATGCGAGTATCGAGCGGCTGCGTGACGGTCACCATGACCTCTCCGAGCGCTTCAATCTGGTGCAGGGGCGCTTCTATTCGGTCGGCGGCGACATTGCCCGGGTCGAGCAGAGCATCCAGCACGGTCAGCAGCGTTTGCGCCAGTTGCAGGACGACCTGCGCGAAGCCGAGCGTTCGCGGCTGGAAACCGAATCCCATCTGGGCCTCGACCGCACCCTGCTGGCGACCCTCGGCGAAGAGCTGCAGATGCTCGAGCCCGAGCAGGAAATCACCAGTGCCGCCGCCGAAGAGGCCGCTGCAGCCCTGGAAGAATCTGAAACCACCATGCATGGCTGGCAGGAGCAGTGGGACACCTTCAACCTGCGCTCCGCCGAGCCACGCCGTCAGGCCGAGGTTCAGCAATCGCGGATCCAGCAGCTGGAAACCAGCATGGAACGCCTGGCCGATCGGCAACGCCGGCTGGCTGAAGAGCGTGCATTGCTGGCGGCCGATCCGCAAGACGCGGCGATTCTCGAGCTCGGCGAGCAACTGGCCGCCAGCGAGATGACGCTGGAGGATTTGCAGGCCAGCGAGGAGGGGCAAGTCGAGCGCCTGGAGCAATTGCGCCAGGAGTTGCAGCAGGCGACCCAGGCACAGCAACAGGCTCAAGGCGAGTTGCAGCGCCTCAACGGTCGGTTGGCTTCTTTGGAAGCCTTGCAGCAAGCCGCGCTCGACCCGGGCACCGGTACCGCGCAATGGTTGCAAGAGCAGCAGCTGACGGAACGGCCGCGACTGGCCCAAAGCCTGAAGGTGGACAGCGGCTGGGAGCTGGCGGTGGAAACCGTGCTGGGTGCTGACCTGCAAGCAGTGTTGGTCGACGACTTTGCCGGGTTCGATCTGGCCGGCTTCCAGCAGGGTGACCTGCGCCTGTTGAGTCCCGGCAGTGACGGCATTCGCGTGCCGGGCAGTCTGCTCGACAAGGTCGAAGCCGGGATCGATCTGTCGCCCTGGCTGGGACAGGTCAGGCCGGTGGAAACCCTTGACCAGGCTCTGGCCTTGCGTGGCCAATTGGCGGTCGGTGAAAGCCTGATCAGCCGCGATGGCTACTGGCTGGGTCGGCACTTTTTGCGGGTGCGACGCGCCAGCGAAGCGCAAAGCGGGGTGTTGGCGCGAGGCCAGGAAATCCAGCGGCTAGGCGATGAGCGCGACGAGCGTGAAGCGACCGTGGAAGCGCTCGAGACCCAATTGCAGAACCTGCGTGCACAGCAGCGTCAGCAGGAAAATGGCCGTGAACATTTACGCCGCTTGCTGCAGGACGAGGCGCGTCAGCAGGGTGAGTTGAAAGCCCGGTTGTCCGCCGGCAAGGCCAAGGCCGAACAGCTGGCTTTTCGTCGCACGCGGCTCGATGAGGAACTGGGCGAGCTCGGCGAACAGCGCACCCTTGAGCACGAACAGGTTGGCGAGGCACGCCTGCAATTGCAGGATGCGCTCGACAGCATGGCGGTCGATACCGAACAACGCGAATTGTTGCTGGCCCAGCGTGACAGTTTGCGTGAGCGCCTGGACCGGGTACGCCAGGAAGCCCGCCAGCATAAGGATCACGCTCATCAACTGGCGGTGCGCCTGGGTTCGCTCAAGGCTCAGCATGATTCCACCCGTCAGGCGCTGGAACGGCTCGAATTACAGTCCGAGCGTCTGAACGAAAAGAGCCAACAGCTCAGCCTCAATCTGGAGGAGGGGGAAGCCCCCCTCGAAGAGTTGCGTCTGAAGCTCGAAGAACTGCTCGACAAACGCATGACGGTCGACGAAGAGCTCAGGACCGCGCAAATCGCCCTGGAAGACGCCGACCGCGAACTGCGCGATGCCGAGAAACGCCGCAACCAGGCCGAGCAGCAGTCGCAGCTGATCCGTGGCCAGCTCGAACAGCAGCGCATGGAATGGCAGGCGCTGACGGTGCGGCGCAAGACCCTCGAGGATCAGTTGCTCGAGGACGGCTACGACTTGCACGGCGTACTTGCCACGTTAAATGCCGAGATCAACGAAAAAGTCGCCGAAGAAGAACTTGAACGGATTGCCGCGCGAATTCAGCGCCTCGGCGCGATCAACCTCGCAGCCATCGACGAGTACCAGCAGCAATCCGAGCGTAAACGTTATCTGGATGCCCAGGATGCCGATCTGGTCGAGGCTCTCGACACGTTGGAAAACGTGATTCGCAAGATCGATAAAGAAACCCGTAATCGCTTTAAAGATACCTTTGATCAGATCAATGGCGGTTTACAGGCATTATTTCCAAAAGTTTTCGGTGGTGGCAGCGCTTATTTGGAACTGACGGGCGAAGATCTACTCGATACAGGGGTGACGATCATGGCGCGTCCGCCCGGAAAGAAGAACAGCACCATCCATTTGCTCTCTGGCGGTGAGAAAGCACTGACCGCGCTGGCCCTGGTATTTGCCATTTTCAAGTTGAACCCGGCGCCATTCTGCATGCTCGACGAAGTTGACGCACCGCTGGATGACGCTAACGTAGGGCGCTATGCCCGGCTGGTGAAAGAAATGTCACAGACGGTGCAGTTCATCTATATCACCCACAACAAGATCGCCATGGAAATGGCTGATCAGTTGATGGGGGTGACGATGCACGAGCCCGGTTGTTCACGCCTTGTGGCAGTTGATGTCGAGGAGGCGATGGCAATGGTGGAAGCGTAAGTCTTTGTGTGTAGGATGATTTCCTAGAGATGTAGGATGTTTTTCTTTCACGACTTGCTGGCCAATCGACATATTGGCTGAAGCCATTGCGACAGACGGTGTAAAGTTATCTTGGGTCGTGCTAGTTTAATGTCAATTTTTCGTACGCGTGGGCAAAACGCCTGTCAGAACATAGAGTTGGCGCCACGTTTTAAAGGGGTTTGCAGCTTGCTAAGCCCTTTAATCATCAGCATTTTTTATAGAGGCACGGGATTACATGGAAATCGGTCTGCGCGAGTGGCTGATAGTCATCGGCATCATAGTTATTGCCGGTATTCTTTTTGACGGCTGGCGCCGCATGCGCGGTGGTAAGGGCAAGCTGAAATTTCGCCTGGACCGCAGCCTGTCCAATCTGCCCGACGAGGACACCAGTGCCGAACTGCTGGGCCCGCCGCGGGTGCTGGATGCCCATAAGGAACCGCAACTGGACGAGCATGACCTGCCGTCGGTGAGCATGCCTGCCCGCGAGGGCCGTGATTTGGGCTCCAAGCGTGGCAAGCGTGGCGGCGAACCGTCTCAGGGTGACATGAACCTCAATCTGGACCTGGATGGCGGCCCGAGCTTCAGCAGCCGTGATGATGACTTCCCGGATGAAACCCGAACCTCCAGCGCAGCTCAGGATAAAGAGCAGCCGCAAGCGGAAGAAGTCCTGGTGATCAGCGTGATCTGCCGCGATTCCGATGGCTTCAAAGGCCCGGCGCTGTTGCAGAATATTCTGGAAAGCGGTCTGCGTTTTGGCGAGATGGATATCTTCCACCGTCACGAAAGCATGGCTGGCAATGGCGAAGTCCTGTTCTCCATGGCCAACGCAGTCAAGCCGGGCGTGTTCGATCTGGACGATATCGATCACTTCAGCACTCCGGCGGTGAGCTTCTTCCTTGGCTTGCCAGGCCCGCGTCATCCGAAACAGGCTTTCGAGGTGATGGTTGCCGCTGCCCGCAAACTGTCGCAAGAGCTCAATGGCGAGCTGAAGGACGATCAGCGCAGCGTACTGACCGCCCAGACTATTGAGCATTACCGTCAACGCATCGTCGAATTCGAACGCCGCGCCCTGACCCACAAGCGCTGATACACCGTACCTGTGGCGAGGGAGCTTTCTGTGGCGAGGGGGCTTGCCCCCGCTGGGCTGCGAAGCGGCTCCAGAACCAGCCACCCCTTTGTGTCAGGTAAAACCCGTTTGCAGGATTACGACGGCTTCGCCGCCGAACGGGGGCAAGCCCCCTCGCCACAAGCAAGCCCCCTCGCCACAGTATTTACAAGATTGAGCAGCCTCGGCTGCTCTTTTGCTTTATGAGAGAACACCCATGACCGTCGCCGAAAACCGCATTCTAGAGTTGCGCACTGAGCTCGATCAGCACAACTACCGCTACCACGTGCTCGATGAGCCGAGCATTCCGGACGTCGAATACGATCGGCTGTTCAATGAGCTCAAGGCGCTGGAAGCAGAACATCCCGAGTTGGTAACCAGCGATTCACCGACTCAGCGGGTCGGCAGCGCGGCGCTCTCGGCCTTCACTCAAGTGCGTCATGAAATACCGATGCTCAGCCTGGGCAACGCCTTCGACGAAAGCACCATGCGCGAGTTCGATCGCCGGGTGACCGAGGGTCTCGACCTGCCGGCCGGCGATTTGTTCGGCGCTGGCGCGGCGGTGGAATACAGCTGCGAACCAAAACTCGATGGCCTGGCGGTCAGCCTGCTGTATCAGGATGGCGTACTGGTACGCGGCGCCACTCGCGGCGATGGCACCACGGGTGAAGACATCAGCGTCAACGTGCGAACTGTGCGCAATATCCCGCTCAAGTTGCAGAGCACCGGCTGGCCCGCGACCCTGGAAGTGCGCGGCGAAGTCTATATGTCCAAGGCCGGTTTCGAGCGGCTGAATGCCACGCAAATGGAAGTCGGTGGCAAGACCTTCGCCAACCCGCGCAATGCCGCTGCCGGCAGCCTGCGCCAGCTGGATTCGAAGATCACCGCCAGCCGTCCGCTGGAGTTCTGCTGCTACGGTCTGGGCCAGGTCTCGGCCGACATCGCCGATACCCATATCGGCAATCTGCAGCAACTGAAAAAGTGGGGCATGCCGGTCAGTCGCGAACTGAAACTGGCCAAGGGCATCGACGAGTGCCTGGACTACTACCGTGATATCGGTGAGCGGCGTAATGCGTTGGCCTATGAAATCGACGGGGTGGTGTTCAAGGTCAACAGCCTGGCCTCGCAGCGCGAACTCGGCTTCCGGGCCCGCGAACCGCGCTGGGCGATTGCCCATAAATTCCCGGCGATGGAAGAGCTCACCGAGCTGCTCGATGTGGAGTTCCAGGTGGGTCGCACCGGCGCCGTGACGCCGGTGGCGCGCTTGAAGCCGGTCAAGGTCGCGGGCGTTACCGTCTCCAATGCGACGTTGCACAATATGGATGAAGTAGCCCGTCTGGGGTTGATGATCGGTGACACGGTGATCATCCGCCGTGCCGGGGATGTGATCCCGCAAGTGGTGCAAGTGGTCAGCGAGCGTCGCCCGGAAAACGCCCGCCCGGTGCAGATTCCCGAGAGCTGCCCGGTGTGCGGCTCCCATGTCGAACGCACGCAATTGGTGAAACGCAGCAAGGGGCGCGAAACCGTCAGCGAAGGCGCGGTCTATCGCTGCGTCGGCCGACTGGCCTGTGGTGCACAGCTCAAGCAGGCGATCATCCATTTCGTCTCGCGGCGCGCCATGGACATCGAAGGCTTGGGCGAGAAGAGCGTCGAGCAATTGGTGGATGAAGGCCTGGTAGGTTCGCCGGCGGATCTTTACACCCTGAGCTTCGAACAGATCGTCGACCTCGAAGGCTTTGCCGAGCTCTCCAGCAAGAACCTGTTGAGTGCCATCGCCGACAGCAAAAAACCGAGTCTGGCGCGGTTTATCTACGCACTGGGCATTCCCGATGTCGGCGAGGAAACCGCCAAGGTGCTGGCGCGCTCACTGGCGTCACTGGCACGGGTTCAGCAGGCGTTGCCGGAAGTATTGACCTACTTGCCGGATGTCGGGCTGGAAGTCGCCTACGAGATCCACAGCTTCTTCCAGGATCAGCACAACACAACCGTTATCGAGCAGTTGCTGGCTCGCGGCCTGGAGATCCAGGACCAGGGCGAGTTGGGCGCGGAGTTCGCAGCCAGCACGACCCTGGGAGGACTGATCGACAAGCTGCATATTCCCTCGGTCGGGCCGGGCGGGGCGCAGAAACTGGCCGACAAGTTCGGCTCGCTCGAAGGCGTGATCAACGCCGACTGGCTGGACATGCGCCAGGCGCTTGCCGAGAAGCAGGCCAAGGCGGTGCGTGAGTTCTTCGATAACCCCGAGCGCGCTGAACGTGCGCTGGCGATCGAGAAGCAGCTGCAAGACTTCGGCATGCATTGGCACAGCGAACGGAAAGTCGTCGAAGGTCTGCCGCTGGCCGGCCAGACCTGGGTGCTGACCGGCTCCCTGGAACTGATGAGCCGCGACATCGCCAAGGACAAACTCGAAAGCCTGGGCGCCAAGGTGGCGGGTTCGGTATCGGCGAAAACCCACTGCGTAGTGGCCGGACCCGGTGCCGGCTCCAAGTTGGTCAAGGCCAATGAGCTGGGTTTGAAGGTGCTGGACGAAGAGGCGTTTGTCGAGTTTTTGGGCAAGCACAACATTTCGGTGTAGCGCATATTTGTGACTGGAATGCATTTGTGGCGAGGGGGCTTGCCCCCGCTCGGCTGCGCAGCAGTCGTAAAATCGGCCGATGCGTTCTAACTGAAGAATCTCGATAGCTGATTTTAGGACCGCTTCGCGCTCCAGCGGGGGCAAGCCCCCTCGCCACAGCAAGCCCCCTCGCCACAGGTTCGGCGCTCGCCACATTGGGCTGCGCAGTTCCCTGAAAACCGTGGAACCCTTGCCTCTCAACCATGATCTAGTCTTGGCAAGCCCCAGGGAGAGATCGCCATGTACCGCTTCTTTGAACAACTCAGCTCGCGCATCGCTGCACCCTTGATGGGCGAGAGCAGTCGCAACAGCAAGCTTTGGCACTGTCGCTGCGGGCAGGCATTGTTCTTTCGCAACAGCCAGTGCCTGGCCTGTTCGGCGGCATTGGGTTATCAGCCGCAGCAGAGTCGCTTGTCCTCGCTGCAACCCGGCCCACAGGTGGCTACCTGGCTACTCGATGCCGATCCCGAGGCTGGGGTATTTCGCCGCTGCGCCAACCTCGACTCCCCGGCCGCCTGCAACTGGCTGTTGCCGGCCAACGACCATGCTGCGCTGTGCGTAGCCTGTAGCCTGAACCACACCATCCCCGATCTGTCGATTACCGAGAACCCCGAGCGCTGGCGCAAGGTCGAAACGGCGAAGCGGCGTCTGGTCGCACAGTTGATCAGCCTGGGCTTGCAAGTGATCCCGAAAACCCTGGACGAAGAAACCGGGCTGGCCTTCGATTTCATCGGAGTCGACCTCGAAGGCAAATCGCCAACCACCGGCCATGCCAACGGCCTCATCACCCTCGATATCAAAGAGGCCGACGACGCCCATCGGGAGCAGATCCGGGTGCAGCTGCACGAACCCTATCGCACCTTGCTCGGGCATTTTCGTCATGAGGTGGGGCATTACTACTGGGACCGGCTGATCGCCAACAGCCACTGGCTGGAACCCTGTCGCAGCCTGTTCGGTGACGAGCGCGCCAACTATGCCCAGGCGCTGGAACGGCACTACCAGCAGGGCGCGCGGGGCGACTGGCAGCAGGGCTACGTCAGTGCCTACGCCAGCATGCATCCGTGGGAAGACTGGGCAGAAACCTGGGCTCACTACCTGCACATGATGGACGCGGTCGACACCGCGCTGGGCTTTGGCATGAGCGCGCGGCAGATGGACTTCGACTATCAGCCCTTCGCCCTCGACACCCTCTACGATCCGCAGCATCCCGGTGGCGCGGCATTCCTGTCTTTCGTCAACGCCTGGATCGAACTGGCCGGCATGCTCAATGAGCTGTCACGCAGCATGGGCCAGGCGGATTTCTATCCCTTTGTCCTGCCGCCGCCGGTTATTGCCAAGCTGCATTTCATTCACCTGGTCATCCAGCAGGAGGGCGGGCGGGCGGATGAGGCGGTGCAGGATCATTAAAAAAACAAAGATCGCAGAGCAACGCAGGTCCTTGACCCTGCTCATATTTTTTAATCCCAATAGACGGTTGTAAGTTCTCGTCAGATCGGTACAATGGCGCGGCTCGCCACTGGCGAGCGTCGTTATGGTGACCCCATCGGTCCCCCCGCAACGATCAGCCGTGAACCCGGTCAGGCCTGGAAGGGAGCAGCCGCAGCGGTGACATTGTGTGCCGGGGTGTGGCTGATGGGGTTACCACCTATCTCTAAGTCCTTGATTATTCAAGGATTTATCAGTAAAAAAACTCGAAGTGTGACAGCGTTTAGGTACACCAAAGTGGTGCACCATAAGCGGTATGCTATCGCGTCTGTTTCAGCTGATCCACTCGAACCCCAAGCTCGTAAGTTCAGCTTCCTTTTCCTTTTTGCGACAGGGCGGCTATGTCCTTGGTGGTCGTTCGCTGGTTAAGGTCGAGGTGAGGTAGTCCATAACGTGGTCCACCACATCATCTGAGCCACGATCTTGGATATCGGTCACGAGCAACATCCCTCATATCTAGTCGGTGCTGATCTCCCGGAAAGGACTTACCGTTGCGGTGAACAATGTCGTGTCGTACTGACACTGCTCTCAGGAGCCGCCACGCATAATGGCCTCGAAACGTGAAAGTTCATTCTGTACCTAGTTGCTGGCTATTATTAATAATTGCTACTGCTCCTCCAGTTCCACCGCCACCGCCACCGCCACCGCCACCTCCTCCTCCTCCTCCAGTTCCGCCTCCAGTTCCACCTCCAGTTCCACCTCCAGTTCCACCTCCAGTTCCACCTCCAGTTCCTCCACCAGTTCCACCACCGGTTCCTGTTCCCGTTCCTGGCTGGGATGCTCCTGATGTGGGGGCGGGTGTCGATGTGGTGGCCGCTCCCTCATCGTTATTTTCGTTACTACGGGTGTTGGCGTAACCGCCAGCAATAGCGAATTGATTAAGTAGGAGGTCATAACTAACGATAGCCGCTGCATTTTTGCCTTGGTAGCCTACACCCACGGGGAGCCCAAACATTGGGGTGGCGGCAAAGGGATAGTAGCTAATACCTGCCGCCGCGATAGCGCTATTTTCATCCCTGGTAGAAGTTGCATGAAGTGTAAGGCCTATGCCAGTGTTTGAGCCAAATGCATAAGTTATGCCGGCAAAAGCGCCTATATCAGCGTGTGCGATCGGTGCTGCACAAGAGACAAGTGCAGCTAAAATAATTTTTTTCATTTCTATCACCCCAAGAAGGTCTGGAAAAATCCTCTTTCTCGCAGTCCGCAAAAAGCAATAACTCATGAATCATGAAGTTTTTTATTTTTAGATCGGCTCCTTCGAACCGGGTGGGGATTTCCTAGGGCCCCAAAGTCTATGCGACATGATAATGACATTACATGACGTGACGTGACGTGAGCTTAGGCTTGAAGGGGCGAATTTCAAGACCGCTCGTCGGCAGATATCTGCGAGAGGTGCCGCGCTTGATGGTCCCGAACTGGTCTGTCCACGGAACTGGAGAGATGCACCACTCTCGCTCTCGACGTAGAAGCTTGCGATCTTGTGGTGCTGACCGTTCGCCATGTGCCACCACGCTTTCCTTCTTCTATATACAGCTTGGATAGAGTGGCCAGGGTGGGGCCGTCGCTGTTTCGCTTCACGGCATTGGTTGGTGCCTTCCGTGCATCAGGTTGGATCGTTGGCGAAGGGGCAGAGTCTCGCCACTCCGAACACAGCCTACGCAGCGTCTGAAGGTCTGCCATGGGGTATTCATTCAGGTGGCTGTGGATTTACTGGGCGAGTGAGGCGGCGTTCAGGCTTAAACGCAAAGTGTGACACCTCGAGAAGAGGTGCTTGGGCAGCTTGAGATTGAGGTAGTAGAGCGCTCCGCGCTTGATCAGGTAGGCCATGGGTGTGACACCAAAGTGTTACAGCAAAGCTTCTTTTCGCATTCGTACTCGTTACGCCCGCGCTTTGACGTTCACTGCTGGCGGGCGGTTGGCTCCGCTTGCAGCGGCACATCAGTGCCGGTGTAGAGCTTGATGATGGCATCGATTTCGCCGGACATCTTCATTCGCAGCAGGGTGCGCAGAATCAGTTGCACCGGCAGTTTCGGGTCGTTGCGCACATAGCAGCCGACGTTTTGCTCCTGCAGGACGGCGACGCCGCGTAGCTGATCGGCAGGTAAAAGCTTTTGATTGAACCAGTCCAGGGTCCATTGATTGGTCACTGCATAGTGATAGCGACCGGCCATCAGTTTTTGCAATACCTGTTCCTGATTGCGTGCATCGTCGCGCTGCAGTTGGCCACTGTCGAACAGCGGCTGGAGTTTTGGGTAGATGTAACCAAGCACCGTGCCGATATTTTGTTTAGGCAGACTCGAGGGCACTACCAGCGCGGGAAGGTCTTGCCTGCTGACCAGCAGGTCGCGCTGAAACAGCAATGGAATGCTCCAGAGGTAGTCGCCTGACTGGTTGGGCAGCCAGGATTGCGCGGCATAGCAACGCACATCGATCTCGCCGCGTTCCATGGCACTTTGCACCCGGCTGCGAGCCAGCACGTGGAACTCGGCAGGGCGGCCGACCTGGGTTGCCAGGCTGAGCATTATGTCATGCAAAATGCCTTGGGTCGGCTGGTCGCGTTCAATTTGCACCATGGGCATGGCCCAGCTGTCGGTCACTGCGAAACGCAGCGGGGCCTGCGCGGCAAAACCGTTTGCGCTGACCAGCAGCAAAGCGGCCCAGGCTAAATGCATAAACGCTCCCGCAAGACCACGACAAGGCTCGACAAAATGCCATTCAAAGAGCAGCTTAGCCAGATTAGAAGAGCACACCGGATGCAATTTCGTCCTTGCTCCGCTAGCATTACCCGCTTCCGCTTCCCAGTTGCGACGGTTTTCGATGAGTTATCAGGTTCTTGCACGTAAATGGCGTCCGCGCTCGTTCCGCGAAATGGTCGGCCAGACCCATGTGCTCAAGGCTCTGATCAATGCCTTGGACAGCCAGCGGCTGCACCATGCCTATTTATTTACCGGCACCCGCGGGGTGGGCAAGACCACCATCGCGCGGATCATTGCCAAATGCCTGAACTGTGAAACAGGTATTACCTCGACGCCGTGCGGCACCTGCTCGGCGTGCAGGGAGATCGACGAAGGGCGCTTTATCGACCTGATCGAAATCGACGCCGCGAGCCGGACCAAGGTCGAGGACACCCGCGAGCTGCTGGACAACGTGCAGTACGCGCCGAGCCGCGGGCGCTTCAAGGTCTACCTGATCGACGAAGTGCACATGCTGTCCACCCATTCGTTCAATGCGCTGCTCAAAACCCTTGAAGAGCCGCCGCCCCACGTCAAGTTCATCCTGGCCACCACCGATCCGCAGAAACTTCCTGCAACAATTCTTTCGCGGTGCCTGCAGTTCTCCTTGAAAAACATGACTCCGGAGCGGGTGGTCGAGCATTTGACCCATGTCCTGGGGGTCGAGAACGTACCGTTCGAAGAGGATGCATTGTGGTTGCTGGGCCGCGCGGCCGATGGTTCGATGCGCGACGCCATGAGCCTCACCGATCAGGCGATCGCTTTCGGTGAAGGCAAGGTCATGGCCGCCGATGTCCGGGCGATGCTCGGGACCCTGGATCACGGGCAGGTCTACGACGTGTTGCAGGCATTGCTCGATGGCGATGCCCGGGCGCTGCTCGAAGCGGTGCGCCATCTGGCCGAGCAAGGGCCGGACTGGAATGGCGTGCTCTCGGAAATCCTCAATGTGTTGCACCGTGTCGCCATCGCCCAGGCCCTGCCTGAAGCCGTCGACAACGGCCAGGGCGACCGCGACCGGGTGCTGGCGCTGGCCCAGGCCTTGCCGGCCGAAGATGTGCAATTCTATTACCAGATGGGCCTGATCGGCCGCCGCGACCTGCCGCTGGCGCCAGACCCCCGTGGTGGTTTTGAAATGGTCCTGTTGCGGATGCTGGCCTTCCGCCCGGCAGACAGCACGGAGGCGCCCAGGCAACCGCTAAAGCCAGTAGGGATCAGCCAGGCCACAGTTGATTCCGCAAACTCCGTGGCTGCCGCGCCTGTGGTTGCGCCGGTGGTCGCTGCCAGTGCCGCTGCGGTCGCTGCACCGGCCCCTGAACCAGTCGCATCTGTGGTAGTACCGGAACCGCTCATCACACCGCCGGTGGTGGAACCTGCGGTGGTCGCCGTTGAAGTCGTGGATCTGCCGTGGAACGACCCGGTAGAACCGGTCATCGAGCAACAGCCGGCGGTCGAGCCGATGCTCGAGACCGCCGCCGAGCAGCCTGAATTGACCGCGATGCCTGGACCGACGCCCGACAGCGCGGTGCCGGATGCTCCCGAATGGGTAGCCGCGCCGGTGCCTGAGCCGTCGGTAGCCGAGGTCGATGCGGCCACTCCGGGCATGGACCAGGATGACGAGCCGCCGCTGGATGAAGACTACATTGAGCCGGACATGGATTCGGCCTACAGCTATCTGGATGAACTGGCCAGTGAACACACCGCCGAGCCGGCGCCGGAACCTGAGCCCGCCCCGGCGCTGAAACCGGCCACCGGCCTGGCCCTGGAATGGCTGGAACTGTTTCCGAAATTGCCGATTTCCGGCATGACCGGCAGCATCGCCGCCAACTGCACGCTGATGGCGGTCGATGGCGATCATTGGCTGCTGCACCTGGACCCGGCCCACAGCGCACTGTTCAATGCGACCCAGCAGCGACGCTTGAACGATGCGCTGAACCAGTATCATCAACGCACGTTGACGGTGAGCATAGAGCTGATCAAGCCCGAGCAGGAAACTCCGGCCCAGGCCGCATCCCGACGCCGTAACGAGCGCCAGCGCGAGGCCGAAGAGTCGATCCACGGTGATCCGTTCATCCAGCAAATGATGCAACAGTTCGGCGCGGTGATCCGTAACGATACTATTGAACCTGTCGAGGCTCTGGTCACTCAGGGCTAATAACTGAAGGTGCCTGGCCTGACGGGCCGAGCGCTATTTTTATCCAAGTACTTTTGAGGTGATTCCCATGATGAAAGGTGGCATGGCCGGCCTGATGAAGCAGGCACAGCAGATGCAGGAAAAAATGGCCAAGATGCAGGAAGAACTGGCCAACGCCGAAGTGACCGGCAAGTCCGGTGGCGACATGGTGACGGTGGTCATGACCGGTCGTCACGACGTCAAGCGCGTCAGCATCGACCCAAGCATCGTTGAAGGCCTCAACGAAGATGACAAGGAAATGCTCGAAGCCTTGTTCGCCGCCGCCGTCAACGACGCCGTGCGCAAGATCGAAGCCAACAGCCAGGACAAAATGTCTGGCATGACCGCCGGCATGCAATTGCCACCGGGCATGAAGCTGCCGTTCTAGGTCGTTTTGGCGAGTGGGATGCACACTAAGAATGCCAGGCCTTGAGCCTGGCATTTTTTTTGTAGACTGAAATCTTCTGTGCCTGCCAGACCCATTCGCGGGCTTGCCCGCGAATGCGGCCTGACAGCCGGCCTGGCTCTCGTGGATGTACATCGATCCACTGTGGGAACTGGCTTGCCCGCTCTCGCGGATGTACCCAATCCCACTGTAGGAGCTGCCGAAGGCTGCGATCTTTTGATCCTGGCGTTTGGTCGGTGTACATATCCATTCCTGCGGTAACGGCACTAATAGTTCCGCCTTTACGGCGACTATTTCCAGACGCCCTGTAGGAGCTGCCGAAGGTTGCGATCTTTTGATCTTGGCGTTTGGTCGGTGTACATATCCATTCCTGCGGTAACGGCGACTTATGGTTCCGCCCTTACGGCGTGTCACTTTTTCAGACGCCAAAAAGTAACCAAAAGGCTTCGCCCCAGCGTCCGGCACCTCGCCTAGGCTCGGTGTTCCCTCGCTCCGGCATTCATCAGGGGGCATCGCCTCCGGTC
>NZ_CABVHQ010000081.1 GCF_902497895.1 Pseudomonas fluorescens | reverse complement strand
CGAACGAAAGGGGCAAGAGCCCTTGGTTACTTGGGGCTTTTCCAAGTGACCCGCCGTAAGGGCGGAACCCTGAGTCGCCGTGACCGCAGCAACGGATATGTACCCAATCAACAAAATACAAGCCGACCGGCTCTTGATCCACCGCCCCCTCGCTACGCCTGTGTGTGTGTGCCTGAAACCCGAGCTTAAGTGAACAGCATTGCCCCATGAGTGGGCCTTTCTTCTTCGGCGTCGAGCACATGCAACCCGGAACCCCGTGGCACACGCACGTCCCTATTTCGCCACCACCACCCCCGGAGGCTGCCACGTCCCGCCCCCAGGCGGCAAGATCGAAGGTGGCGTGTCTTTAGGCCAGTACAAGCGCATCACCAGATAGATAGTGTCATTCGGAGCGGGCAACCAGTTGGCTTCCTTTGCCTTGCCAGGAGAATCCTTCTGGATGTAGAGCGTCAGCGATCCGTCCTTATTCTTCTTCATGCCCGGCAGCATCGGTGAGTTGATCAGGTAGCGATTGAGCGGGTTCTTGATCAATAGCTGGCTCGTGCGGTCGTACATTGTTACCGACCAGAAAGCATTCACCGGCGGCAGTTGCCCGGCGGGGAAGGTGATGGTGTAGTTGTGCTTGCCGGCGTCAAGTGCTTCGCCCGTCGCGTTGGTGCGGGCGAAGGGGTACAAGGCTTCCACGGCATCGTTGCCGTAGAGACCGCCCTTGGCCGCGCCGGCACGCTTGAGCCAATCTCCATTAAAGAAAGTGCGGTCGCCAAACATCGAGCCTATGCTCCAGCCGTTGATGTTTTTCATCCCGCTGGAGAGCCACTTCTCTACTTTATCATCGGCTTCCTTCATGCCCAGCAGGACGGCAGCCTTGTGTTCCGCCGAGAGTTCCTTGAATTCAAAGGTCTTGCCCGGGCCGATGCCGATAGTGGCGAGTCTGGCCCGGACTTCCTTGTCTTCCGGTGTCTGTGGGACGAACTGCAGGGCGGCGTTCAGGTACTCGTAGAAGTTCGCCTTGATCCCCGGGGTGCTGGCTGGAAGGAAATCGATGGTCGGTGCGGCCGGCGGGGCGGGTTGTTTGAGGTAGGCGGAGAGTGGTTGCGCTTTGTATCCCGCCTGCACCTTTTCCACGTTTGGCATGTCTTTGGCGTTGAAGAGCTGGGTCCGGATGACGGTGAGCGAGAAGGGGGTCGTCGAGGTAAACACCTTCTTGATCCCGGCGGGCGGCTGGCCTGTCCAGTCGGGGCCGACCACCAGGTAATCACCCGGCTCGCTTCCCGTGGCGCGGCTGCCGATGTAGCCAAAGTTGTAGGTATTGCCGTCGATTAACTGCACTGAGTAGTAGCGCTTTTTTGGCGCTGCGGGTACCGAGATCACCATCGGTTCCGCGCGCAGATCCAGCCAAATCATCGAGTAAGGCGTGTCGCTGTTCGGGGTGACGATCGCTGTGTCTTCGTAGGTCGCAACGTGGTGCTGGTTGTTGATCTGGTTGAAGGGCGCTTTGAATTGACTGGACTTGGTGTCCACGGCAAATTCATACATCACGGCGTAGTTCATCACGATGGGCAGGCCGTAGATGAAGGCTTCCTCGGCAATGGCCTTGGTTTCGGTGACGCTTGGCGCGGCTATGCCTTGGGCCACGTCTTTCTTTTCGGCCTGAGCAATGGGGTCCTCCTTCTTGTTGCAGCCGGCAATCAGGGTCGTCGCCATAGCAAAGATTGCGACCCATTTCATGCAGGCTGAATAGTCAGGTTTTATCATGGCGCCGCCCCCCTATGTTGATTGTCATCTCTGCTCCGGGTGTCCTGATTAGCCAGGACTCACCAAGGGCGACGGCAGGTTTACTGCCATGAGCATAGGACATATGGGTGCGAAAGCAGGCTTCTGGTGCATGAGGCCGAGCGCAGACCGCCGCCTGCTGGCGGTTGCGATAGGTATCTTTATCAAATTTCAGGCAAAGAAAAGCCCGCGATGGGGATTAGCGGGCTTTCAGATCTTGCGAGGAGCAGGAGTAACACTACGCCCCGGAACGTGAAAAAAATGTGAACGCCAGAACGGAAAAACCATCAATCTTTAATAATCTGTACCCGGCTGGGACACATCAGCCACAGTAGTCTTATTGCAGTTGATAAACGAAGACGATTTCAGCCACTGCCGATCAGGATAATAAGAAAACAGTAGCTGGCCATCTTTCATCGAGTCGATCAGTTTATGGGCAATGGCAGGGCGCACGGCGGGGCAGCCCAGACTTCTGCCAATACGGCCGTTGGAGCGCGCCAGATCGGGACTGACATACGGCGCCCCGTGGATGACGATGGCCCGGTCGAATGCACGATCATTGAATCCAGGCTCCAATCCTTCCATGCGCAAGGAATAGCCATTGTGACCGTTATAGCTTGAAGCGGTCCTGTACAAGCCAAGGCTGGTGGCGTTGCTTTCGTTCTGGTTGGAAAATTGAACGGCCATGTTTTCGCCGCTGTTGCGACCGTGGGCGACCAGTTCGTGAAAGAGTAATTTGCGCTGTTTCAGGTCAAAAACCCACAACCGCTGTTCGGTCGAGGGCAGGGAATAGTCAATCACCGCGAGCCGTTGCGCAGGCACTGCACCTTGCGCCTGGCTGCACTGGGACGCACGCACGGCCAGTGCGATAACTTTGGCGTTAGCGTCTGGAGCCGCTTTGACCAGCGCGGCTTCAAGCGAATCGGCGTAGGCTGCCTCTACTGGAATGGACAGCAGAAGCAGGGCCGACATTAAAAAGCCCAAGCGGTCTAGCGGCATGTGCGTATCTCATCGGAATGTGTACCAGTCTAGCAGTGTGACGGATGCTAGCCCTTGTGTACGGGAAATTAAGGATTATTCATGCGCCAGCTATCAAATTTATCCCTGTTAAGCCGCTTTTTGGTTATTGGACTCCTGATCTGCAGCTCGGCGACAGCGCAATCTTCGCCGATCCCGGCGCCTACGCCATCACCTAGCGTCATTGATGTTGCGCCGGACGACCCGGTGGCTCAGGCAATCCAGGCACTTCTTGCCCTGAGTGGCTCGACGGCTTCCCCTCTGCCGGCCGTCCCACCGCGCCACCAACGGGTGGATGTCAGTCGCGCGGTCGTCGATTTTTACGCTCAGCGAAGCTTTCGTGCTGCCTGGACAGAGGATAGCGACGTCGCCCAACTGTTGAAGCGCCTGAACGACACTCAGGCCGACGGTCTGGATCCTGCTGATTTCCGTATTGATGAACTGGCCAGGGCTCAAGTGGCGATGGGCACAGCGCTGCCAACTCCCGCACAACGCGCGACATTTGATATAGCCGCCACCCAGACTTACATTACGGCGTTGCTGCAGCTTCGGCGCGGCAAAGTCGACCCTTATCGTCTGGAAATACACTGGAACTTCGACCCGGTCGACGTCGATCCTCGTGAAGACGTCCAAGCCTTCTTCGATGCCCTCGACGCCCACGACGTAGCCCGTGCGTTCGATCAAGCGCCGCCACAGGAAGCGCTTTACGGCACGTTGCGAGAGGGGTTGGCGCGACTGCGCGCGGTTCGGGATGTCGGCGGCTGGCCGCAGATTACGCTAGGGCAGGTGCTCAAACCGGGAATGCTCGACGCTTCAGTCGCGCAGTTGCGGGCCCGTTTGACGGCTGCCGGTTATCTGGCCGAGCAAATGACCACGCGGATTGACTACGACGCGAGCGTGGCGACTGCGGTTAAAAGGTTTCAAACCGAGCAATACCTGCCAGTGGACGGTGTTGCGGGAGCGGGGACACTCGCTGCGCTGAATGTACCCATCGAGGCACGGATAGACCAGGTCCGAGTCAACATGGAACGCGCCCGTTGGCTGCTGTACAAGCTTCAGGGAACCTTCGTCATTGTCGACATCGCCGGGTACAAAGTCGCGCTCTATCGCGACGGCAAGGCTATCTGGCGTTCTCGGGTGCAGGTCGGTAAACCGTTTCGCAGCACCCCGGTATTTCAATCCGAGATTACGTACATAACCTTCAATCCGACCTGGACAGTGCCCCCGACGATTCTGGTCAAAGACATTCTCCCCAAGATTCGAAAAGATCCGCATTACCTCGAAGCCAATCTTATTCGAGCGATTGATAGGCAAGGGGCTGTCGTCGATCCGTCGACTATCAATTGGAACAACCCGCGCGGCATTACCCTGCGTCAGGATGCGGGCCCTGACAACTCCCTCGGCCAGGTTGTGATTCGCTTTCCCAATGAATATGCGATTTATCTCCACGACACCCCTCATCGGGAGTTGTTCGCTCAATCACGCCGCGCCACCAGTTCCGGCTGCATCCGGGTCGAAAACCCGCTGCAGTTGGTCGAACTGTTGTTCAACGATCCGGTTCGCTGGAACAGCGCCGCCATTCAGGAACAGTTGGCCAACGGCAAGACAGAAAACATCAGGCTCCCGGTGAAAGTGCCGGTGCTACTGGCCTATTGGACAGTGGATTTGAAGGAGGGCGGGCGAGTGGCATTTAAACCCGATGTGTACGGGCACGATTTAGCCGTGTTGCGGGCGTTGAATCTGCCTTCGGAACTGCCCGTTCTGGATTTGCAGCGAGCCGGGCTTCCGGCTGTAGCGGCGAGGCAGAACAAGCTGTAGTGGGGAAGGTGACGGGTTTGTTTTTCCAGGCGAATGCGCTGTCTCGTCCTGAACAGGCTTACAACTGTTTCACCACAACGACCGATACACCGCTTGGGGTTCATGCACTCGCTTGAACCCCAAGCGCTTTATTGTATAAAGCGAACGCAACCAACCACCCTAGGTGCCTGCCCCGGTCTCTGTCAGATAACCCTTTTTGCCTCGGCTATAGCCTTCTGCTCAATCTGCGAAAACGTCAGCTCGGAATCAAAGGGGATTGTCACGACGGTCTCTCCCATGAAGACGCCTTCATAACCATCATCTGGTTCCAGGAGAAGGCGGACCGAGAAAATTTCTGGTTCTAAATCAGCGTTATAACTTACAGCTTGGATTCGAATTTTCATTTCAGGCTCCTATGACGATGAGTAGAGGCTACTCCGGAATTCGTGCAAATGATGGGACTTGAAGCATTTCCTTGACCTACGGCAATGGGTGGCTGGCGATGCCGGAAAATGCCAGTCAGTTAAGACGGTACATCCTGCTTCCACGGTGTGTCGGGAATACCGTGGCGCTTGATTTTACGACTGCTGCGCAGCCGAACGCAGCCTTCGGCAGCTGCTACGAGGAATGTGCGTAGTCGGAAACTCCTTAACTGACTGGCATTGGCCTCTCTGTGGTCGCCAATTGGTGGGGTAAAAGTGATAAAACAGGCGCCATTCAACAGCCCTGAGTCGGGCGGTTGAAACATCAGAGCGACAAAGATGTTTTTGGTCTTGGCTGCCAATCAACAAGAATGGGATGGCAGGAGATTCCGGTCCCAAGGAGAGGGTAATTGAGAAAACTGTCGGTATTGGGGGCGCTCGTTGCGCTGACGATTTTCAGCGTGGGCATGAGCGAGGCCCGGGACGGCAAGCAGCGGGCTGATTCGGTGGCGGGGGTCTTTGACTATTATCTGCTGACGTTGTCCTGGTCGCCCACGTTTTGCCTGACCCATCGCGAGAATGAGCAGTGCTCGGGAAAAGGCTACGGCTTTGTGCTCCACGGTCTCTGGCCCCAGTACGCCCAGGGTGGCTGGCCCCAGTCGTGTGCACCACGGGTTCCGTTATCGCCAGCGGAGCGGGCGAGGGGGCTGACGTTGTTCCCGACGCAGAAGCTGCTTGAACATGAGTGGAAAAAGCATGGCACCTGTAGTGGTCTGGGGGCATCGGGTTATCTGGAGTTGGCAGACAAGGCCGTTGCTGCTGTGCAGATCCCGGAGAAACTGCAGCCCTTCAGCGCCTCGCATTACTTCGAAGCTCGAGAGATCGCGCGTCTATTCCGGCAGAGCAATCCGGGCATACCCGCGGATGGCATCGCGATTATCTGTAGGGGGCCCGAACTGTCGGAGGTTCGTGTCTGCATGGGGAAAGACCTGGCATTCGCGACCTGCGGCAAGGGCGTCAGAAATCAATGCCGGGCCGGAGAAATTCGTGTGCCTCCTGTTCGATGATTGAGCCAATCGCCGCCGTATTGCTGGCGTATCGCAGGTTAGTCGGATTGGTTCGCCCGATGAATTGCATGGAACAGATTCATGTGTCCCGTGGTTTCCAGTTCAGCTTTGAAGCTCGCAAATTCACTCCGGCTCTGTCCGTTGAGCGCCGTACCGTTTGCCATGCACCAATCCTTGAACTCCTGCGGTGTGGAGTAGATTTTCGTCGCGGTATGGCCTTGGCGCGTCACGCTTTCCAGCAGCTTCATGGCCTTCTTCTGCCATTGAGGGAATGTGTTCGGAAGCTTATCTACGTCTTCAAATATTTCCAGAAACCGGGCGTATTGCTCGGCATCCCTATACCAAAAAAACCAATGTGTTTGACGTCGATCTGTCGCATCTCGCCTCCTTGATGAATGGAAAATTGGAGAAATCTATTTTACTCATCGGAGCCTGAGGTTGAAGCAGCGGCTGTGAGAATTTTTTCTGTGCCGCCTGTCACAGAGTGGTTAAAAAAGGTGTAAGTTCGTATAGATTTATAGAGGTTCATCCGACAAGAAAATTACCCTTTTCCCATGGGACAAAGCTAGATGATCTCCACCCTCGAACTTCGCCACATCATTGAATCGGCTTTCCTGCCTCTTTCCTGCACCTGCCGGGTCAACCCTGACGGATATCTGAGCGTTCAGATTTTTGATCAACCGTCTGGTCGAGTCGATCTCTTCGTTACGGGAATCTCCACGACGGAGCTGGTCAGCAGCAGCGCAATCTGCAGCCTCGTTTCGGAACTGCGGGCGGAACTCCAGGCCGGTCGGGACAACCTGCACATTAAGAAGCCGATCAGCATGGCCAGCTGATTTCCCGCAGACCAACAAACAAGTTTGAGCCGCGCGGGTTACTGCATCTCCATCTGCAACACCAGGCCTTGGTCGTCGGCTCGTTTGCTATGTCGAACGATGCCGATGTACTTTTTGCCGTCCAGCAGAACATTCAGGGTATGCGCCTTATGCAGATCGGACGGTGGTGCCTCGACCACTAGTTCGAACCCGGGTTGGTCCTCCAGGGTCAGGGTGAAAAGCCTGACCTGGCATTCGGAACGTTTCGAAATCGGGCCAAACAGGGTGTCTTGAACATAGTCGATGCAGGCAGTGCCTGTGCCAATCAACGAAGTCGAATTGTCCATGAGGGCCTCCTCGGGTGATCGGGCATTTGCAGCCGCTGTGGCGCCAGCTCAATGCACGGGTCAATTGATTTTTTGATGTTGTGCCTGGAGTTTTTTCGCCATGTCCAGATGATGCTTCAGCGTCGGCAAGGTCTTGCTGGCAAAGGCTGCCATTTCTGAGGGCGCGGCAGTGGAACGGCTCTGTTCGGTGAACAGCTTGATCGTTTGTTCATGAGCGTCGACCTGATGTTTCGCGTAGGCGGCATCGAAGGAGGCGCCATCCGGAACCTTAAGTGCCATTTTCTCCGCGTTGCGACTGAGGGCGGTATCGTCAGGAACCTTGATGGCGAGTTTGCCCGCCAGTGCGGCCAGTTCCTTATTGGCGGCGCTATGGTCCGTGAGCATCTGGTTGGCGAAGGCTTTGACATCAGCCGAGCTGCTTTTTTGCAAGGCCAGCTTGCTGGTCTCGATTTCGGCCATCCCCGCGCTCGAGGCCTCATCGACGAAGGTGTTGGACGCTGCGGCGCAGGTCAGACTCATGCCCAGGCCCAGCGCAAGGCTGGTCAGTCGTGTTCCAGAAATGCCCATGAATGCCACTCCTGCAGAAAAAATCCGAACCATAGAATTACGAAACGTCGCAACGACAGGAGTTCAGCTTTTCTTGGAAATAAGCAATAAAGGAAACGCCCAGCGAAATGAACGCACAAGTTGCTTATTCCAAATTAGCCTGAAACTTGCACCTTGTATTTTCCACTGGAATCTATAGTTCAGCGTGATTGCCTGAAAACTATAAAGTGTTCTGGGTTAGCTGTTGCGCGATTGTAGCTTAAGGTGGCTCAAAGGAGGCGTATGAAGACTGTACTGCTGAAGTTGAACAGTAAATTTGATCCGAGTGATAAGAAGAAACTCAGGGACGGATTATCGGCTGTGTTGCAGATCGGTCAGTCGCTTTGGCTTACCAATGATGAACAGTTGACCCTGGAGCGTCTTGTTTACCAAGGCCAGACGGCTGCGGGTGAGTTTCTTTATGAAGATCATCAGCAGTTTGCGTTGAATGATTTTCTGCGTCTGCCTGCGCCCCCGACTTCCGTGCAAGATTTTGAAGAAGCAGATATAGAGGGACTTGCCTATGATGAGACCGAGCACTATCTCTGGTTGGTCGGCTCCCATAGCCTCAAGCGCAAGCAACCAGAAGCGCAAAGAGACGGACACAAGAATATCGAACGGCTGAGCAAGGTCAGTAGCGACGGGAATCGTTATCTGTTGGCCCGGATCCCTGTGGTGGATCAGGACGGCACCATCAGTCTTGTGCGAGAGACCACGGATTTGCAGGGAACAGCTGCCCAGTTGCACGGCGAACAGTCCTGGGACGCTCTGACCAAGGCACTGGAGGAAGATGAGCACTTGAAGGGGTTTTTCGCGATTCCGGGCAAAGATAACGGTTTCGATATCGAAGGGTTGGCCGCCGCTGGCAAACGTCTGTTCATTGGCCTGCGAGGGCCGGTATTGAGAGGCTGGGCAATCATTCTTGAAATTGAACCGCAGGTGGAAGAACACGATCCTCATACCCTGAAGTTGGCAGGGATCGGTGAGCGCGGCCGCCTTTATCGCAAGCACTTTATCGAGTTGGGAGGATTGGGAGTTCGAGACTTATGCGTGCAGGGAACTGATTTGCTGATTCTTGCCGGACCGACAATGGACCTCGATGGACCCGTTACGGTCAGTCGTTGGCCAAACGGAGTACAGGCGGCCGGGGAGAGCGTGGTGTTCAGCAAGGATCTCAAGAAGATTCTGGATGTGCCCTTTGGCCAGGGAGATGATCACGCAGAAGGTATGACGCTTTTTTCAACAGCCGACTGCCCTGGACCTTTTCTGCTGATTGTATGTGACGCACCTGCCGACCATCGAAAGCGCAGTGATGGTAGCGTGGAAGCGGACCTTTTTGATCTGTAGCGAGGCTGTAAATCAGCTCATAGGGCGGATCAGTCTGGCTCCGTCATTTCTCACATTACCCACCGCGAAATCCACCTTGAACCATTCGAACTCCTCGGCAGGTTCGCCCTGGTGCAGGAGTATTTGCTCGGCGCGTTCCTTTGGCGTTGCGTGGGTGAGCCATTCCCGGGCCAGTTCCGGAGCCAGTACTACTGGCCGGCGGTCGTGGATGTCGACCATGCCGCCGACGCTGTTTGCAGTAATGATTACAAAGCCATCATCGTCCCTCGGTTCCCGGCCGCCGGCGGGATATTGGCCAATGGCGGCACAGAGGATTGGCGCGCGGTCCTTGCGCCGGATGAGGTAGGGTTGCTTCTTCGAGCCGCCTTCATAAACCCACTCGAACCAGTTGTCGATCGGCGCAATCGCCCGGTGCGGCCAGATCGCATGAAAGAACGGGCCATGCATGACCTTCTCGACCCTGGCGTTGATGGGCGGCGGACGGTCGGTTGCCCACTGCGGCCGCCATCCCCAGCGGACAAGGTCGGCATGCAATAGGTCGCCTTCCAGGTGGAGCAGCGCTACCTGGGTCGTCGGCGCAACGTTGTACCGTTCGAGTGGCTGGTCTCCCACAGTGTTGACCAGCGCATTGGGCATGCTCAATGCAGCGACGAAGTCGTGTATGCCCCGGTACTGAGAAAGCCTTCCACACATGGGAAAGTCCTCCGGTTGAGCTTTTAGCTTAGCTCAGCATTTGTCCGGTTCGCGCGGGTGGTTTTATCGGCGCAGCGTGGAGGGGCAACGCCTCTTCAACGCCCCCCTCAGTCTGCCATCCGCCGATTCCCATACCAGCGCATCAGGGCTTTCTCCAGCTCCACCAGGGCGCAGGTCAGCAGCGCCGCGAGGCCGCACCAACCCCAGGCCTCCAATGGCATGGAGGCGGTGGCAAACAGTTGCTGCAGCAGCGGCAGTTCGGTGAACAGCAGTTGCAGGAACACAATCAGCAACGCCATGCTCCAGACCATCGGGTTGTCACGCCAGGCGAAATGCGCCACCCCGTCGAGGCGCCGACTGCTGAACAGATAGCCCACTTCGCAAGCCACCAGGGCATTGACCGCCAGGGCCCGGCTGGCGTCCAGGCTCCAGCCCAGCTCCTGGCTGAAATGGAACAGTCCGAGAGAGACCACGGTCATCAGCGCCGAAATCAGCAATACCCGCCACAGCAGCACCTGACTGAGCAGCGGCTGGCGGGGATCGCGGGGTGGCCGGCGCATCATCCCGGCTTCCGCGGGCTCAAAGGCCAGCGCCAGGGCCAGGGTGACGGCGGTGATCATGTTCACCCAGAGGATCTGCAACGGGGTGATCGGTAATGTCCAGCCCAGGGCAATCGCCGCCAGCAGGATCATCGACTGCCCGCCGCTGGTCGGCAGGATGAACAGGATGGATTTCTTCAGGTTGTCGTAGACGGTGCGGCCTTCCTCGATGGCATGGACAATGGTTGCGAAGTTGTCGTCGGCCAGCACCATCTGGGCCGCTTCTTTGGCGACTTCGGTGCCTTTGATGCCCATTGCCACGCCGATGTCCGCGCGCTTGAGCGCCGGGGCGTCGTTGACCCCATCACCGGTCATCGCCACTCGCGCGCCGCTGGCTTGCAGGCCTTCCACCAGGCGTAATTTCTGCGCCGGGTTGGTGCGGGCGAATACATGGGTGTCGGTCAGGCGAGCGGCCAACTGGGTATCATCGAGCTTGTCCAGTTCGGCCCCGGTCATCGGCGCACTGCCGCCAAGGCCCAGGCGCCCGGCGATGCAGGCCGCGGTGGCAGCATGATCGCCGGTGATCATCTTGACCTGGATTCCGGCGTCATGACAGTCAGCGATGGCCTGGATCACCTCTTCGCGCGGCGGGTCGAGCATACCCACCAACCCCAGCAGCACATACTCGCCATCAAGATCGGCGTAGCTCAACTCAGGCTGGGGCTCCGGCAAGGTGCGCGAGGCCAGGCCAAGCATCCGCAGGCCCTGGCCAGCGCCTTGCTCCAGCGCGGTGTGCCAGTGTTCCAGGTCGAGGGGCTCGTCGTGTCCATCACGCCATTGTCGATTGCACACTTGCAGCAAGCGCTCGGGTGCGCCAATCAGGTAGATCAGTCCGTGCCCGGCTTGATGCTGGTGCAGGCTGGCGGTGCAGCGGTGTTCGGCACTGAAGGGAATCGCATCCACCCGTGGCAGGTTGGCCGCTTCATGCTGCAGCTCCAGGCCGAGCTTGCCAGCCAGGGTCAGCAGCGCTGCTTCGGTGGGGTCGCCGCTGATGCACCACTGCGCATCGGCCAGATTGAGACTCGCATGGTTGGCCAGCAGACCGGCTCGCGCCAGATGCTGGATATCTGCCGAATGATCCAGCTGACAACCATCACCCGCCGCGCAGGAAACCCGCCCGTGGGGGGCATAGCCGATGCCCTCGACCTGGTAATGGTGCGCCGCCGTGAACACCTGCTGCACGGTCATTTCGTTGCGGGTGAGGGTGCCGGTCTTGTCCGAGCAAATCACCGTCACCGCCCCCAGGCTCTCCACCGCTGGCATACGGCGGATGATGGCCTGGCGCCGGGCCATGCGCTGTACACCCAGGGCCAGGATGATGGTCAGTACCGCCGGCAGTCCTTCGGGGATGGCGGCGACGGCCAGACCCACGGCCGCCATTAACATGTCTCCTGGCTCATAGCCGCGCAGACCGACGCCGAAAGCAAAGGTGGCCGCCGCCATCACCAGGATAACCAGGGTGAGTTGGCGGGCAAAGTGCGCCAGGTCGGCCAGCAGCGGTGTTTGCAGCGCGCTGACGTTACCCAGCATATGGCTGATGCGACCCAGCTCAGTATCACCCGCGGTGCCGGCCACCACCCCGACTGCGCTGCCGGCACTGACCAGCGTCCCGGAGTAGGCCATGCTCAACCGGTCGCCCAGGCTGGCATCTGCTTCTACCGCTTCCGTCTGTTTGTCCACGGGCAGCGATTCCCCGGTGAGGGCGGCTTCTTCAACGCGCAGGTCGCGCACTTCGAGCAAGCGCAGGTCGGCCGGAACCCGCTCGCCGGCCTCGAGCAGCACAATGTCGCCCGGCACCAGTTCTTCAGCCGACAAGGACAGCACCTCGCCGTCGCGTCGGACCCGGCTATCGACCACCAACATGCGCTGGATCGCCCGCATCGCCTGCTCGGCTTTACCTTCCTGGATAAACCCGACGACGGCGTTGATCAACACGACGCCGAAAATCACCGCGCTGTCCAGCCACTCGCCCAGCGCGAAGGTGACCAGGCAGGATGCCAGCAATACATAAATCAGCAGGTTGTGGAACTGCAGCGCGAAGCGCTTCAGCGGACCATTGCCGCGCCCCTGGGGCAGGCGATTGGCGCCATAGCGCGCCAGACGTTCGGCCGCCGCCGAGGCACTCAGCCCCTGTTCACTGGCTTGCAGTTGCCCGAGGCAGTGCTCCGGCGTCTGGCTGTGCCAGGTGTTTTGAGTCACCTTGTCCATGTCGACATTCCCGAATTCAGCCTGTCGCAACTATAGAGTTCACTGGATGAAGCCGCGTTGGCCCACGTCAAAGGTTGGACAGCTTTGGACTATAAAGGTAGCGGCCAGTCGTTCAGGCTTGGTTGGAGAAGTGTTTCTTCCAATTACACAGGCTCAAAGCGTAGCGGATCAGGAGCGGGCGACCATTCAGCAACGCAACCACCGCAGCGCCAGCGGGTCACATGTCAGACATCCCCTGACGGCGAGCGTTGGCCATGAAGAATCTGCGGATCGCGACGTTCAACATCAACGGCCTGCGTGCCCGATTGCCCAACTTGCTGGAATGGCTGGAGCGCGAGCAACCGGACATCGCCTGTTTGCAGGAGCTCAAGGCCGCGGACAAGGACTTTCCAGCCCTGGACTTCGAGGCGGCAGGTTACGGGGCGATCTGGCACGGCCAGGCTTCCTGGAACGGGGTGGCGATTCTGGCTCGCGATGCGCAGCCGCTGGAAAGCCGTCGTGGCTTGCCGGGCGATGACGCTGACCTTCACAGTCGTTATCTGGAGGCGGCGGTGCATGGGGTATTGGTGGGGTGTCTTTATCTGCCTAATGGCAATCCGCAGCCTGGGCCAAAGTTCGATTACAAACTGGCGTGGTTCGAGCGCCTGATCGATTACGCCAGGCTGCTGCAGGACAGCGAGCATCCGGTGGTGCTGGCCGGGGACTACAACGTGGTGCCCACCGATCTGGATATCTACAATCCGCGCTCCTGGCTCAAGGACGCGCTGTTACAGCCTGAAAGCCGTGAGTGTTATCAACGCTTGCTGGCTCAGGGCTGGACTGATTCGTTGCGCAGGCTGTATCCGCAGGATCGTCTCTATACATTCTGGGATTACTTTCGCCAGCATTGGCAGAAGAACTCGGGCCTGCGGATCGATCATCTGCTGCTCAACCGGGCCCTGAGCCCTTATTTGCACGAGGCCGGGGTCGATGCCTGGGTCAGGAATCAGCCCCACGCCAGCGATCATGCGCCGTGCTGGATTCGCCTGGCCTCGCGCAAGCGGCGTTGAGTGGGGTGATTGGTTAAATCAATTGTTGCTCCAGGGTAGGAATGGCTTATATCTATCGCCCATCCGCAGGGCGGTCCGTTTCCTGATGAGCTGAGCGCAGGAATAGAGCGCACGCGATCCCTCATGCGCAAGGACTCGACAATGAGCCAGCCCCAGCTGCAAAACATCGAACTCTACTTGCAACGCCTGGGTTATGACGCGCCGCCAGCGCCAACCCTGGAAACCCTGCGCGAACTCCAGCTACGCCATACCAGCGTCTTCCCCTTTGAAACGCTGTCGACGATGTTGCAGGTTCCGGTGCCGATCGATCTGCCAGCGGTGGAACGCAAAATCCTGCATGCCGGGCGTGGGGGGTACTGCTATGAGCTCAACAACCTGTTCCTGACGTTGCTGCAACAGCTGGGGTACGAGGCGCGGGGCATTACCGGGCGGGTGGTGATGGGCAGTCCCGAGGACGCGTTGACCGCACGCACCCACCGCTTGAGTGTGCTGACCCTGGACGGCACTCGCTATATCACTGACGTCGGCTTCGGCGGCATGGTGCCGACCACCCCACTTCGGCTGGACACCGAAGAAGAACAGCCAACACCCCATGAGCCGTATCGGATAACGCAGGGAGAGGACAGCTACACCCTGCGGGCAAAGGTCGCCGGCGAATGGCGCGCACTCTATGTATTTTATCTGCAGCCGCAGGCGGCGATCGATTACGAGATAGGCAACTGGTACGTCTCGACCCACAAGGACTCGCCGTTCCTTGGGCAGCTGATGGTGGCGAGAACGGGGCAGGGGCTGCGTCGAACGCTCAATAACGGCAGCTATGCCCTGCATCGGATGGGGCTTGAAAGCGAGCGGCGCGAGCTGACGGACGCTGACGAACTCATCGAACTACTGCACAGCGAGTTCGGGATTCGGGTTCCGCAACATCCCGAGCTGAGGCAGATCATCCAACGCTTGATCAACCCGCCAGCCATCTGACTCGCTTTACCTGGCGGGCATAGGTATCTACACATCTCGTTGGCCGAACACCCTACCTGTGGCGAGGGGGCTTGCCCCCGTTGGGTCGCGAAGCGGCCCTAAAACCGGCAATCGCGGTTTTCCAGGTAGAACGCATCCGCCGGTTTTACGACTGCTGCGCAGCCGAGCGGGGCGGTGCGGCGTTCCGACAAGCCCCCTCGCCACAGTATTCGGCAGCCCTTAAAAGATGCGTAGATACCGATGCCTCGCGGGTGCGGAACTTCCCTAATACCCGCCGCCACTATTCTCCCTGCGTTCTTTGTCAGCCTGTTCCCTGAGCGCCCACCCGGCGCAGTCGGTAAAACCCTGGTGGTCCACCTTGTCGCGTGCATCGAGGCTGATGTGATAGGCCTGGCGCTGGCCGGCCTGAGACAGCTGGTAGTCGAGACAGGAGCCGGGATTTTCCGTGCGATTGCTCACCGCCACCGGTTGCCCGCCGATGTCGATCACCTGTTGCTTGCTCATGCCGGTGCTGACCTTGGCGACCAGCGGCTGGTCCCGATAGATCTCCTCCTGCGCAGAGGAACAGGCGGTCAGGGTGGTCAGGGCAGCAAGGGTCACCAGCAGAAGGTTGGACATGGTCGGGCTCCCGGGGTTACCTGCTGCGCCCGTTGCCGATTCAGCTCAGGTTTGCACGAGCAGGGTATGCACTATCACTTGCGGCCGCTGATATGCTGCGCCTGGAACTCGGTACGGAACCAGTCCGCGAGCATGGCCTTTTCGGCGTAGAGGCGGTCGCTGTGGGCAGCCCGGCCGGGACGCTGCAGATAGAACTTGTCGCTGAGCTGGACATCGGCCTGGCGGATCGTCTGATCGTTCAGCTTGAGTACGTAGTGCAGCTTCATCGACGGCCAGGTGATGTCGCGCATGAACCGCACCTGGTTGGCATTGACATGCCAGGGCTCGTAGCGCCCGGCCAGATCAATGTCACTGACTTCAACCTGCAATACCTGCCCAGGTTGCAGATAGCGCTTGCCGAGCTGCTCGAACGCGCTGCGCAATTGCTTCATGACGTAATCGTCGGCTCCGGTTTCATAGCCGGTAGTTCTCAGGCTGGCATCCCGATACGACTCGGGATTCTTGAAGCTGACCTCGACCGAGGTCGTTGCGGCGAACGGCTGCATCATGCTGACCATCAACATCAGCAAGACGGTGGTAACAGCGCCTGTTGCACGCATGAAACACCTCCTGATGCGGCTTGAGTGAAGCCGGCATCTGGTATTTAGTGTACCTCTCGGAAGGTTTTCGGCAACGTTGGCCGGCAGTATTCAGGCGCAATTTTTTACCTCATACCTGGGCCTGAGGGCTGCGGATTCTGGGCACTTCGCTCTCCTGGCAGGAAATCATGAGACGGCGTTTCCTGAGGATTGTATACATCTCACTGGACATTTGTTCTGACTATTGAATACAGTGTGTCCATAACAAAAAACCAGAGACCCCCTCACCATGAATACGCCCTCTGTTTCACCACAACGGCCCGAGGATCAGAAACTCGGGATCGGCGCGAATATGGCTTACGGCCTGCAGCACGTTCTGACCATGTACGGCGGGATCGTTGCGGTGCCGTTGATCGTCGGTCAAGCGGCCGGGCTGGCTCCGGCGGATATCGGTCTGTTGATCGCCGCGTCGCTGTTTGCCGGTGGCCTGGCGACGTTGCTGCAAACCCTCGGTTTACCCTTCTTTGGTTGTCAGTTGCCGCTGGTGCAGGGTGTTTCCTTTGCCGGGGTTGCCACCATGGTGGCAATTGTCGGCAGTGGTGGCAGCGGGGGTATTCCAGCAATATTGGGTGCGGTGATGGCGGCTTCCTTGATCGGGCTGCTGATCACCCCGGTGTTCTCCAGGATCACCCAATTCTTCCCGCCGCTGGTGACCGGGATTGTGATCACCACCATCGGCCTGACGTTGATGCCGGTGGCGGCGCGATGGGCCATGGGCGGCAACAGTCATGCCGCGAATTTCGGCAGCATGTCGAACATTGGCCTGGCCGCCATGACCCTGGTACTGGTGCTGTTGTTGAGCAAGATCGGCAGTGCGACGATTTCGCGCTTGTCGATTCTGTTGGCGATGGTCATCGGCACGCTGATTGCGGTGTTGCTCGGCATGGCCGATTTCTCCCAGGTCACCGAAGGGCCAATGTTCGGGTTCCCGACGCCGTTCCATTTCGGCATGCCGACCTTCCAGGTCGCGGCCATCCTGTCGATGTGCATCGTAATCATGGTGACCCTGGTGGAAACCTCCGCGGACATCCTCGCGGTGGGTGAAATCATCAACACCAAGGTCGACTCCAAGCGTCTGGGCAACGGTCTGCGCGCCGATATGCTGTCGAGCCTGTTCGCTCCGATCTTCGGCTCCTTCACCCAGAGTGCCTTTGCGCAGAACGTCGGGCTGGTGGCGGTCACCGGGGTGAAAAGCCGTTATGTAGTGGCCACCGGTGGACTATTCCTGGTGATCCTCGGCCTGCTGCCGGTGATGGGACGGGTGATTGCTGCCGTGCCGACTTCGGTACTGGGCGGCGCCGGTATCGTCCTGTTCGGCACCGTGGCCGCCAGCGGTATCCGTACGCTGTCCAAGGTCGACTACCGCAACAACATGAACCTGATCATCGTAGCCACCTCCATCGGCTTCGGTATGATCCCGATCGCCGCACCGACCTTTTACGATCAGTTCCCGAGCTGGTTCGAGACCATCTTCCATTCCGGGATCAGTTCGGCGGCAATCATGGCAATTGCCCTGAACCTGGCATTCAACCACTTCACCGCCGGCAACTCGGATCAACAGTCGGTATTCGTCGCCGGTACCGAGCGCAGCCTGTGCTTCCAGGATGTCGCGGCACTGCGTGAAGGTGACTATTTCAGCGGTGGCAAGCTGCATGATGCTGAAGGTAACGAGATCCCGCTGCTGGCTGAGCCTCTGCATGCTTCGCAGGATCATCATCCGCATGATTCAAAGGCCGCGAGCGCGTCAGGTAGTACTCAAGCCAGCAGTGCCTGAAACCCTTTGGTTAAACGGCCATGGCATGCAGACCTGCAATGGGTCTGCATTCGGGGTCCGGCCTTGGGGCCCCAAAAGATCGCAGCCTGCGGCAGCTCCTACGGATTTTGCGTACACCTGATAATTCAAGGGTATGCACGGTCGGCGTAGGAGCTGCCGCAGGCTGCGATCTTTTGTAGGATCTGCCGCAGGCTGCGATCTTTTGTAGGAGCTGCCGTAGGCTGCGATCTTTTGTAGGAGCTGCCGCAGGCTGCGATCTTTTAAAGTGCGCCTCAGATCTCAAAGGCTTCCCTTACCGCCTCAAAGCCACACCGCATCCCAAAGCGGGTAATCACCCAGCTTGTTGACCAGCCCGGCGCGCAATGGATTCATTACGATATAGCGCGCCGCCGCTTTCACGTCCTCATCCCGGCGTAGCGCCCGGTCGTGATAGCCCCGCTGCCAGACGCGGTCGTTACCTCGCTTCAGACCATTGATCGCAAGACTGCTGCGCGACTTTACCCGACACATCAATTCAGCCAATGAACCACGTTGCAGCTGTACCAACCAATGAAAGTGATCAGGCATCACCACCCAGGCCAGCGATGTGGCCAATTGATTTTCGTCGGCCAGGCGCAGCTGATCGACCACCAGGCGCCCCGAGCGCCAGTCGCCGAATACAGGTTGGCGCTGGTGAGCAACAGCGGTGAGCAGATAAATACGATTGATTTCGGATACACGTGCTTTACGCAGGCGACATCCATTGGCGGCGGTAGGCAATCCATTGCCCTCCTGAAGGTGTATGACACCGATAAAACTAGCCGGCTTTGCAGCCTTGGCCCGAGAAACAATTTTCGGGATATGTCGTGGTTACCGCAAAGATCGCAGCCTGCGGCAGCTCCTGCGCCGATCCGGTTCTCCCTATAAATAACGAGGGTACGCAAAACCTGTAGGAGCTGCCGCAGGCTGCGATCTTTTGATCTTCCGGCACGATGCCCGGCGCCTGTGGTCGTAGATTGTGTCGGCATCCTTCGCGCATTCCGCGCCTGTGTGTTGCGGGCACTGAATGGAGCCCCGATGAGCCAGGACGTTCTAGCCACCGAAACCAACCGCCGTCAGTTGCAGCAGATTATCTCCGGGCTGTCGGACGGGGTCATCCTGATCGAAGCGGATCAGACCATCCTCTGGGCCAACGAAGCCGCGTTGACCATGCATGGCGTCAGTCAGGTCAGCGAACTGGGCGCCAATGCGCAGGAATATGCCAAACGCTTTGCCTTGCGGTACCGCAACAACCACCCGGTCCTTGCAGACAGTTACCCGATCAGCCGTGTCGCCAAAGGCGAGGTCTTCAGCGATGTGGTCGTTGAAGTCACCGCCAACGCCGACCAGCAACGCACCTGGGTCCATCGCATCCGCAGCATGATTCTCACGGATGGCAGAGGCGAACCGGAGTCCCTGGTGCTGATTTTTGCTGATGCCACCGACTGGGCCAGCGCCGAGCAGCGCTTCGAAAAGACCTTCAACGCCAACCCGGCACCGGCGGTCATCTGTCGACTCAGTGACCTGCGTTACATCAAGGTCAATCAGGGCTTTCTGGAAATGACCGGCTATGCCCGCGATCAGGTCATCGGTCGCTCGGTGTATGAGCTGGATGTACTTGAAGAGGCCGATCGCAAGGACCTTGCCATCGAGCGCTTGAACGCAGGCGCTACCATTCCGCAGATGGAGGCCGAACTGCGATTGCCCGAGGGCGGCAGCAAATTGGTCATAGTCGCCGGGCAACCGCTGGATATCAATGATGAAAACTGCATGTTGTTTTCCTTCACGGACCTGGAGCCGCGACGCAAGGCCGAGGTCGCTTTGCGTCAGAGCGAAGAACGCTTTGCCAAGTCCTTTCGCCTGACACCGGTGCCGATCCTGGTGTGTTATGCCGAGAACCTGCAGGTGGTCGATGTCAATGAAGCCTTCCTGACAACCACGGGTTACACGGCCGAAGAGTTACTCGGCAAGTCAGTCGAAGAAATTGCCTTTATCGAGAGCCCCGAGGCCAGTGCCCGCTTGTTCGCGGCGCTGGAGAAAGCCGGAAGCCTGGACGGTGTGGATCTGAAGGTGCGCAAGAAAGGCGCCGAACTGATCGACTGCGTGGTCTCGGCCGACACGGTCAGCATCCAGGATTCGCCGTGTTATTTGCTGGTGCTGATGAACATCACCGAACGCAAGCGTACCGAGCTGGAGCTGGTTGCGGCCATTGAAGAAGTGATGCAGGACGCCTCCTGGTTCAGTCGCACCCTGATCGAAAAACTCGCCAATGTGAAAAGCGTGAATTCACCGCAACTGCCGAGCATTTCCTTTGCTGACTTGACGGCCCGCGAGCGGGATGTCCTGAGGCTGATCTGCGAAGGGCTGGCGGACAAGGAAATTGCCGCGCGCCTGACGCTGGCGCCCAACACCGTGCGCAATCACGTGGCGACGGTGTATTCCAAGCTTGATGTGCACAGCCGCAGTGAAGCGATTGTCTGGGCCCGCGAGCGCGGTCTGTTCGCCGGAGAACGCCGGGCAAAGGGCAAGCAGTAAGGGTGCAAATGCACTAGGGCGACCAGTGCAAATTCAGCTTCTGCCGGCTAATGGCGTTTCTTACTCTTTGAGTGCGACATCCATCTTTTTGGATGGGTGCCGCGAACCCCTCAAAGCAGGCAAAGGAACGTTACATGTACAGCGAACAGATCACTGCTGCGGTCGATACAGTCGCCGGCAAAATTCCGGGCACACTCGGGTGATTTCCCTATCGTTGTTGCGCGGTTATCTGGAGCAGAGCTTCCTGCCGCTGACCTGCCACTGCGGCCTGTGTCCCGGGTCTACGTTGACCGTGCGGGTCTACGATCCAGTCAGTGGCCGAGTCGATATGGTGGTCAGCGGCCTGCGTCTGGAAACGCTGAAAACCCTGCAAGATGTCCAGGCCCTGATCGAAGAACTGCGCTACGAATTGCAGAGCAACAATCTCGATCGCGCCGGGACAGCGTAGGGGCTGCCGCAGGCTGCGATCTTTTGATCTTGATCCTCGACGATCCTCAAAATCGCCAAAAGATCGCAGGCTTCGCCAGCTCCTACGCCGACCGTATTCATACCGGAACTTGCGCCGGCTCGGTCAATACCTTCCTGAACGTTTCCGCCAGCGGGCGCAGATTGATCCGCTGCCAGGCCGCCCGCAACGGCGTGGTGAACGAAATCCCGCCGGTCGCTACACTCTAGTCAGACCCTGATCGTGCCCTGCAACGCTTGATGGATGCGGCGCTGGCGCAGAAGGTCGAGATCGTCGTCGGTGGCCCTTGCAATTCGGGGATTCTGGCCGGTGGCGAGCGCTTCGAATAGCAGAAAGCCAGCCGATGAGTTTGTGCGCAAGGCGCGGCCGACCTCGATCATCCAGCGTGCGGCCGAGGTCGAGGAAGTTGCGAACCTGGTGGCCTACATCGCTTCGCCGCTGTCTTCGGCCACTACCGGCGCGGCGTTGCGGGTCGACGGTGGGGTGGTCGACAGCATGGCGATCTGAAGTTTTTTAACCTTGATTTTTTGGAGAAACTTGTATGGCTAACGCGTCAGAGTTCATCGATGTCCCGGTTTCGGCCGATCAGGTCTGGCAATTGATTGGCGGCTTCAACTCGCTACCGGACTGGTTGCCGTTCATTGCCAAAAGCGAACTCAGCGAAGGCGGCCGGGTGCGCAGCCTGCACACCGCGGACGGCCTGGTGATCGTCGAGCGTCTCGAGGCTTTCGACAATGCCATGCGTTCCTATAGCTATTCGATCAGCCAGGCACCGTTTCCGGTGACCGACTACCTGGCCACCTTGCGCGTTGAAATGCTGGAAAGCGGGCAAACTTCGCGAGTCACCTGGGCGGGGCGTTTTACCCCGGTCGGGGTTAGCGAAGACGCGGCGGTGGAGTTGTTTACCGGCATCTACCGTGAAGGGCTGGAGGCGTTACTGGCCAATTTCCAGGATTGAGGGAAGGGTATCGAAGTCGCCGCACGACTGCTTTTCGTAGCAGCTGGCGAAGCCTGCGTTCGAGCGCGTAGCGATCGCAATCCGGACGACTCAATCTGCGGCCAATAATGTGCTATTTCGTATTACGGCTGCTGCGCAGCCGAACGCAGGCTTCGCCAGCTGCTACGACATTCAAGCACCAGCCGAGTACCGCCCGGCGCGAGTCGTCGGGCTTTTCCGCAGGTGAGCTCCAGTGCATAAAACCCGCCGATATTGCCCGGCTATTGCAAATTGCATGGTCGGGCGCCGAGAAAAAAAACCAACTCATTGAAATACAGCGATTTATCCAAAGTTCGCGATTGGCACGGTGACTGCAATTTCTCGCTTGAGAGTTGTAACTCCATTTTCGTGGCGGGAGCGGAACAACAATGAATAGATCCTCTGATACTTATCTCACTGCGCTGGATGAGTCGAGCAGCCACTCAGGGGTGTCCTGGGCGGCGGTGTTTGCCGGAGCGGTGGCTGCGGCGGCCTTGTCGTTGATTCTGGTGGTGCTGGGTTTCGGGCTGGGATTCTCGGCGGTGTCGCCGTGGGCCAACAGTGGCATCAGCGCCAAGAGTCTGGGCATCTCGACCATTGTCTGGCTGGCCTTCACGCAAATCATTGCATCCGGCATGGGCGGTTACCTTGCCGGGCGCTTGCGGGTGAAGTGGGCGAACATGCACGGCGATGAAGTGTACTTCCGCGACACTGCCCATGGTTTTCTGGCCTGGGCGGTCGCGACCCTGGTCACCGCGACGCTGGTGCTCGGCTCGCTGAGCAGTATCGTCGGCGGCGGGTTGCAGGCCGGTGCCAGCGTCGCCTCCGGTGCAACCAGCGCCATGACCGGGGCGGCAGCCAATGCCGCAAGCAACAGCCATGGTGACGATTTTGGCTACTTCGTCGACAGCCTGTTCCGTGATGATCGCCCGGCGGCGGTCAGCGATGATGCGGTGCGCGGCACGGTGACGCGGATCTTCGTGCGTAGCCTGAGCAACGACGGCCAGTTGGCGGTCGAGGATCGCAGCTATCTGGCGCAACTGATCGCCCAGCGCACCAACCTCAGCCAGCCCGATGCCGAACGCCGGGTCGACGAAGTGTTCGCCAAGACCCAGCAGGCCGTAGCGGACGCCAGACAAGCCGCCGAGACCGCCAGCAAAGCCGCCGCCTGGACTTCGCTGTGGATGTTTGTCGCGTTGCTCTGCGGTGCTTTTTTTGCCAGCTTGGCCGCGACCTTCGGCGGTCGTAGCCGGGATGCCGTGGAGTATCTCGAGACCGAGGAAGCCTACGTCCGCACCACAACGCTGCCACCTGTTCGCTAAGCCAGGAGAATGACCATGCGCTCACTACTGCTGTTTTTTCTCGGTGTGCCGATCCCGCTCATTATCCTGATCGCGCTGCTCACCTGATCTGACCCGTGGGAGCTGGCGCAGGCTGCGATTTTTTGATCTTGATCTTCAAATCGCTAAAAGATCGCAGCCTGCGGCAGCTCCTACGCCGATCACGTACGTCCGCCATTTCGCCGGTGTAGGCCAATCCCCTGTGGGAGCTGCCGCAGGCTGCGATCTTTTGATCTTGATCTTCAAATCGCTAAAAGATCGCAGCCTGCGGCAGCTCCTACGC
>NZ_CABVHQ010000080.1 GCF_902497895.1 Pseudomonas fluorescens | reverse complement strand
GGGCAGGCCAGCGCGGCGCGCCGCATCGTCATGATCCGCGGCTGGAAGACCGCGACGCTGCTGGTCAGCAACAGGGATTTTGACGACGCCGGCATCGCCGTGCTGCGGGAGTTCTGCCGGGCGCGCTCCTTCGACCTGGCCTACTACCCCGGGATGACCGTGGCCGAGGCGAACCGCTACAACCTGCTCGACCGGCCCTGGTTCTTCGAAGCGGCGCAGGCCCTGCTGTCCGGCGAGCGCGCGGAGTTCCTGGCACGCTACAAGTTCGACGTGCGTCCGACCATGGATGACCGGCCGTATTTCTTCCACTTCTTCAAGTGGCGCTCGCTGCCGGAACTGCTGGCGCTGAAGGCGCAGGGCGGCCTGTCAATGCTGGAGTGGGGCTATCCGGTGCTGATCGCCACGCTGCTGCAGTCCAGCGTGGCCGCCGTGCTGCTGATCCTGGCGCCGCTATGGGTGGCGCGGAGGCGCCAGCGGCGCTCTCGGAATGCGGCTTTGGCCAGGTTCGAACTTCGGGTCGTGTCCTACTTCGCCGCCATCGGCTTCGCCTTCATGTTCGTGGAAATCGCCTTCATCCAGAAGTTCACCCTTTTCCTCAGCCATCCGTTGTATTCGGTGGCGGTAACGCTCAGCGCGTTCCTGATCTTCGCTGGCCTCGGCAGCCGTTACTCCGGCCGGCGGCGGGGGGACATTGGAACTGGCGTGGGGCCCCGTCATCCGCTCGCGCGGCCAGTCCTGGCGATCTGCGCGATCGCCCTGCTCTACCTGATCGCCCTGCCCCCGTTGTTCCAGCTGCTGGCGCCGGTGCGGACCCTCGCCAGGTTCGGCATCTGCGCCGCGCTGGTAGCGCCGCTGGCGTTCGCCATGGGCATGCCGTTTCCGCTCGGACTCGGGCGCGTCTCCGCGCGCGCCGAAGCACTGGTGCCGATCGCCTGGGGCGTCAACGCCAGCGTATCGGTGGTGGCGGCCGTGCTGGCGACCCTGCTGGCGATCCACCTGGGCTTCACCGTGGTGTTGCTACTGGCGTTGCTGCTGTATCTCGCGGCGGCGGTCGCGTTTCCCTGATCGCGGCGGTTCGGAGCGAAACGTCAACAGACCCTGGTGAGACGAATGGCCTGTTGGAACGCCGCTTGCCGCAGTTCCCGTGCCAACGAATTGACAAGCAGCAGGCGAGCAGCGTTCCGTGATGCTGCGAAGCCCGAAAGAAGCGACTAAATTTCGTGGTGGATCTCCAGCATCCTGAACGTCACTTTTCCGCCCTCGGAGGGATAGCCGGTGTTGTCCTGCACATACGCACCTGCTTTGAAATACAGTGGTTGGGTCTTCCAACTCGGATCGATGGTGGTTCTCCAATTGTATCCTGCTGCGCTGATGCCCAGCGCGCCCTTCGGGCTGAGGTGGATCTGGTAGGAGAAATTGCGGTTGAGTTGCACACCCGTCGCAATTGTAATGACCCGGCCCGATTTATCGTCGGGACGCATGCGCACCTTGGCGACAATGTTTCCGGTCGAGCTAGAGGTGTTGTACTGGTATTCCAGCTTCACCATGGGGCTTTTGCTGCCCTTGTTGTGGATCTGACCAATCACGATCTTGCCGGTGCTGGGTACCTGATTGACGGCCAGATTCGCCCGCAGTTTGTTATCCGCCGCTGGATACTGCCAGTTGCGCAGAGTTCCATTGCTATAGGTTTCTCGCAATTCGCTACGTGGGTAAATAGCGTTGGCCGTCTTGGAACCGGTCACAGGTGCCCAGAAGGAAAGGGTACCGGTTTCAGAATTGAAATACTTGTCGTTGAACCCTTGCGCCAGTCGAGGCGTTTCTATGGTGGCCGGTGGGCTGCCTTCAGGGATGCTTAAATTCCAAGTGGCGAGGTCGATCATGTCAAGGGTCCTATATACGGGGTTGAAATGTTTGAGCCAGAGTTGCGCTCTGACCTGCGCAATTGGGCTGGCTGAGTGTGAAATCCATATGGCGGTTGATTGACGTCAAATGTTCGTCGAGGGTGCTGTTGCAGGTTTTGTGCCGAATGGGGGTGACCGTTAGTCGGCTATTTTGGGCATTGGGTCTAGGTATGTAGAGGCTCTGGGCCGATTTCTGCCACTCGCACCGAAGATTGTCTGGATCAAATCTAACCACTGACTCGCCAGGGGCGTCCGGGCGAAATGTTGTTTTCAACACGTCATTCCACAGTCGCGCGACCGACGCGGGGCCGGTCGCCCCTGTCGCTCAATGACTCATGATGGGTTCCAGTGCGGTCTGAATCCTGGACATCTGCGCAGGTGTCGTCATGCCCGTAAGCAGCCGGCCAAAGTGTGGATGCTGCACGCCCGAGATAATGTATTGCCAGCGGTAGGCGCCCAGCACTGAGGCTCTGATTTGCGCTGTCTCATCGACACTGAACGATCGTGAACCATTGCCAATAAAGTAGTCGGCATCGGATACCGATTGTGCCTGCAGGATTGCGTCGACGGCCGCCACCAGCGCAATCAGATCGTTCACTGCCTGGTCGTGCTCGGCTGGCGAGAGTTTCGCGTGCTCCGCTTTCCACTCCAGTTCATCCAGCACGACGTGCCGGCTTTCATCCATCCAGTGAAATTTGAAGACATCCTTGAAGAGTGGGCACAACTCCTCGCGCGGGGCGATGCTTTGCTTGTAGTGCGTTTGAACAAACAGTTCGATATGACAGGTCAGCGCCAGCACCGACCAGGTGCTGGCCGCAAGTACCGCGCGCGCCACATCGTTTGGATCGGCCACTTGACGATATCCCGCTGGCAATTGCGAACCCATCATCGTCTCTATGCGCCGGAAGAGCTCCTGGTGCTTGATCTCGTCATTAGAAAAGCGCACCAGCGCTTCGAGTGCGAGTTGGTCGTCAAATACATGGGCCCGACCTTGGTCGAGCATTTTGGCACTGATAAAACGCTCGACCAGGCCAAAAATATACGCGTAGGTTCGGCCCTGAATCTGACTGAGCAGGCGCGCCTCGTCCGCGGTGAGAAAGGTCAGGCCGTCGATCCGCGATAGTCCGTCGGGCAAGAATTTGCGCGAGAAGTCGAAACCCCGGTCCTGGAGCAAATCGCGATCGATCTGCCATTGCGCTTTCTTCGATGATCTGACGATTTGAGCGTAACGGGCGGCGTTGCCCGAATCTGAGCTGGGTACTGTAGCGACGCTGTTCATATCGATCTCCTGCTTCCCTGGTCGAGTTGGAAGGGGTCATTACGGTTAACGTCGGAGCCAATGACCGCTGGTGAAGACTCTGGGGAGAGCCTCGATCACCGAGTCCACGTTGATGCTAATCTAGGCCTCGCAGTTCAGGCGAAGAATGACCAATACGCCTGATTACGTGCTCCAGACTCCGGAAGCATAGGTATCTACACATCTTTTAAGGGCTGCCGAATACTGTGGCGAGGGGGCTTGCCCCCGCTGGGTCGCGAAGCGGCCCTAAAACCGGCAATCGCAGTTTTCCAGGTAGAACGCATCCGCCGGTTTACGACTGCTGCGCAGCCGAGCGGGGGCAAGCCCCCTCGCCACAGGTAGGGTGTTCGGCCAGCGAGATGTGTAGATACCTATGCTCCGGAAGGGAGGGCTGGCCAGTGTTGGATGCGTTTTCTGATGTCTTGCGTGTGATCCGGCTGTCTGGAGGGGTGTTCCTCGAGGCCGAATTCACTGCGCCCTGGTGCATCAACGGAAGAATTTCTGCGGACGATTGCAAGCCGTTCCTGGCGGCACCCCGACATGTCATTGCGTCGCATTTTGTCACCGCGGGGCACATGCAATTACGCATCGATGGTGGTGCCACCGTCGACGTGCGGGCAGGCGAACTCATTCTGCTTCCTCGCAATGACGCTCATTCCTTTGGCAGCGACCTGAGCATTGCGCCCATGCTGGCGAGCGAAGTTATTCAACGGCCAGAAGTCGGCGGCATTTCACGAATCAAGTACGGCGGGGGCGGCGAGGCCACGCAGTTATTGTGCGGATTCCTCGGCTCTGAAATACCCTTCAGTCCGTTACTTTCGTCGCTGCCACCCTTATTGAAACTGGACGTGCGCGCGACGGCTTCGGGCGCCTGGATTGAAAGCTCATTCCGTTTCGCTGTCAGTGAGATCGCGGCAGGAAGCGTCGGCTCGACAACGGTCATCGCCAAGCTATCCGAATTGCTGTTCGTCGAAGCCGTCAGCCAGTATGTTGCGAGCCTCCCGGCTGAGCGGCGCGGGTGGCTGGCGGGTTTGCGAGATCCGCATATCGGGCGCGCATTGGCACTGCTCCATGCTCGTCCAACCGAGGGCTGGACTGCAGAAGCCCTGGCGCTTGAAGTGGGCATGTCGCGCTCGGTATTCGCGGAGCGATTCACCGCATTGGTCGGACAGCCACCGATGCAATACCTGACGCTCTGGCGTATGCACGTGGCGGCTCAACACCTGCGCGAAGGTCGCGGTAATGTGGCGCAAATCGGCTTTGCAGTGGGTTACGAATCCGAAGCCGCGTTCAGTCGCGCATTCAAACGCCAGTTCGGTACATCACCCGGCACTTGGCGCAGACAATCAGCATGAGAAGGTCCGGTAGGCTTCCAATAGTGTGGTGACGAACGCTGTTCAGCAGCTTCGTTGAAACGAATAGCAGTTGAACGGTTCATCGTTACCTCTCAAAACCCAACGCGGTTTACGTTGGGAGTGGAGCTATTGTTGCCTTTGATTCCATGCTCGTGGGTTCTGAACGTACAGAGTTCAATGCAGATCGTCTTGACTCACTGCAGGTCTTGAAAGAGGAGGGCGGCTTCCCGGCCTCGGTGGACCAGCGAAATGCCTTTGGACGACCTTTGCCCTCTCAGGTATAGGCCAGCAGTCGGCCGCAGAGCACCACGGTGACCCATAACATAATCGAAAGCAGCGCCTGGACTTTTGCTATTCCGGGCGCTGCGGCGCCAGTGTTCCACTGGGCTACTGAACGGAAGACCCCGACGTGAAAAAGGGCCGCATTGAGGCCCGCGGAACCGATCAAGCAAAGCTTCAGAATAAAAACGCCGTTGGAGGCGAAGTCGTGGGGATGTGCTGAAAACATCATCAGCCCGGCCGGGACGATCAATAGCAGGGCAGCGACTCCCCACGTCAGGAGGTGGCGAGCCAGTGCCGTCACCGGAAGATCTCTCGACAGCCCGAGAACCCGCAGATCGAACATGACGATAGAGCCGACAAGCACCACGAATCCAAGGATGTGAACCACCTCGACTATCGGGTACAGCCATATCTCGCTGCGCATGGCCAAACCGAGTTGCGAGTCACCCACATAGTCCAGCCAGCCTTCCGGGCCCGATCCACCGCTGGTACTGGTTGCCTGCATCAGCGTAACTCTGTGGTTTTGTTGTCGACCGTGATGCGTTCTGCCCGCAGTTCATCGGATTTGTTGCGATTCTGATAGCCGACCACCATAGCCCGTTTGCCGACACTCAGCATTTCCCTGGAAAGACCACGGTTCTCCATGCGCGATGGCGGCGCCAGCACGACGTTCCAGATCTTGTCGTCGGTCTTCAGGCGCACAAAACCATGGGGGTGGGCATAGCCGGACTCCTCGATCGTCCCGTCCAGCTGCAAGGTTTTGCTCGAGTCGTACTCACTCCAGCCGTGATGAGCGAACACCGCCGATGCCACCAGTAACGATGAGAATCCAAGGGACCCAAGCAAGCGCTTCATGACGCGATCTCCTGTTACGGATCATTGATGAACGTCAGCCCGTTCTGATCAGGAATAGGTCAATCCAGAGGAGCTATAAAAATAGTACAAATCCGTGCTGTTGGTGTGATCGCGTCACCCGGGTACGTAAGTTGCCGAAGTCGTCCGACTACCCGCGCTGCTAGAATGCACGTATCAGTCCCGATTTTGGAGAACCAAGATGATCAGCAAAAACATGATTTGTCTCTGGTATGACGGCACCGCGTTGGACGCTGCGAAGTTCTACGCCCAGACGTTTCCGGACAGCGCTGTGGGAGCTGTCCATCGCGCGCCTGGCGACTATCCGGCGGGCAAGCAGGGCGATGTCCTGACGGTCGAGTTCACGGTGATGGGCATCCCTTGTCTCGGGCTGAACGGGGGCCCGGCGTTCAAGCATACCGAGGCTTTCTCGTTCCAGATTGCGACCGACGACCAAGCCGAAACGGACCGCTTGTGGAACGCGATTGTCGGAAACGGCGGCCAGGAAAGTGCATGCGGCTGGTGCAAGGACAAGTGGGGACTGTCGTGGCAGATCACACCACGCGTTCTGACGGCCGCGATCACCAATCCCGATCGAGCGGCGGCCAAGCGCGCGTTCGATGCGATGATGGGGATGAGAAAGATCGACATCGCTGCGATCGAAGCGGCTCTGGAGCGTTAACCAGCGTTGCTTAGGGGGGGCGCTAGACATGTCGGATGCCGGCCGGTGCTGAAGGGCGGCTGTGGACGGCCGCTAGTGTTGAATTCATGATGCCTTGTGGTGACCTATCCGTGTAGCGCCCGCTTGAATGATCAGTTGAGGATTCTAATGTCATCGTTTGTCAGTGCCGAAACGCTTTGGATCGATACGCCGCATGGGCGGCTGTTTACTCGACGCTGGTTCCCGGCGGGCGTGGAATGCAGCCCGGCAAAACCGCCGATCATTCTTTTTCATGACTCCCTTGGATGCGTCGAATTGTGGCGAGATTTTCCTGAACGACTCTGCCAGACCACAGGGCGCGAGGTAATTGCCTATGACCGACTCGGCTTCGGGCAGTCGGATCCGTACCCGGAGAATTTGCCCATCCATTTCATTCGCGACGAAGCCGAGCGCTTCTTCGCGCTTATCAGGGCCGAGCTGCAATTCGACCGGTTTGTCGCGTTGGGCCATAGCGTTGGCGGCGCGATGGCAACGAATTGCGCCTCCTTGTACCCGCAGAGCTGCGTTGCAGTGATCACCGTTTCAGCCCAAGCGTTCGTTGAAGAGCAGACGCTGCGCGGCATTCGGGACGCCAAGGCGCAGTTTGAGGAGCCAGGGCAAATGGCGCGTCTTGAAAAATATCATGGCGATAAAGCGCATTGGGTGCTGTCAGCCTGGACGGATACCTGGCTTTCGCAGGCATTTAGCGGCTGGACGATTGAAGACGCCATTGACTCGATTCACTGCCCACTGCTTGCACTTCATGGAGAGCAAGACGAGTACGGATCCGTTCTGCATCCCATGCGCATCGCCAGACTTGCGACGCCATCCGGGAAATACCTGATCCTGGAAAATTGTCATCATGTCCCCCATAGAGAGGCCCCTGACGCCGTTCTGGAGTCAGTCGATCGACTCCTTCGAATCAGCTACTGAGGAATGTCTGCTTGTGGCCGATCGCTGCCTATCGCGACCGGCTGAAAACGACCCATTGCGGACGATGGCAAAGGGCTGCGATAGACCTGGAGCAGTCCGCTAAGGCCGCACGGCTTGGCCTATGGGAGTTATCAGAGGCTAATGTAATGCCGCCATGGGAATGGCGAAAAGCAGGTAAAACAACTACAGGCCACCTTCGGGTGGCATTTTAGCATTAGCGGGTAATACTTCTCTGTATAGGCGGGCGTGTTGCTGGTGGCGCGAGCCGCGGGGAGGTGTGAGGTGAACAAGCTATCAATTGTGGGTGCCGGTATGGTGGGTGAGGCGGCGGCTCAGATCATCGCCCGGGAAGAGTTCTGTCGTGAGTTGATGTTGATTGATGTGCAGGGTGAGTTGGCACAGGGCAAGGCGCTGGACGTCTGGCAGGCGGCAGTTGAGTCAGGTTCTGATACCAGGGTTTACGGCGGGTCCAATGCCGAATTGCTGCAGGATTCTGACCTGGTGGTGATTACGGCGGGTGTGCCCCGCAAGCCTGGTCAGTCGCGTCAGGATGTATTGAGTATCAATCTGCCAATTCTCGATAGCATCATGCTGGATATTAATTGTCATGCTCCGACGGCGACGGTGTTGGTGGTGTCGAACCCGGTCGACGTGCTGACCTATCGGGCTTGGTGTCTCAGTGGGCTGGGACGCAACAGGGTGTTCGGGCAGGCGGGGGTACTGGATACAGCGCGCATGAAGTGTTTCATTGCCGAGGAGACAGGGTTTTCTGCTCGGGATATCACGGCGCTGGTGCTGGGAGGGCATGGCGATAGCATGGTGCCGCTGATGCGATACTGTGCGGTCGGTTCGGTGCCGCTGTCTCACTTCCTGTCCAATCAGCAGCTAGAGCGGATTGTGGAGCGCACACGTCAGGGTGGCGGCGAGATTCTGGGTTTGAAGAAGGTGGGGAGCGCCTGCGATGCGCCGGGCGTGGCAATTGCACAGATGGTGGATGCTATCGCCAATGGGCGAAACCGCATTTTGCCGACGGTCGCGATTCTCGAGGGCGAGTACGGGCGAACAGGTATTGCCATGGGTGTCCCCTGTGTGCTGGCAGAGGAGGGGGTTGCGCGGGTGATCGAGTTGTCTCTGGATGCGCAGGAGCAGGCGATGTTCGACCGCTCTGCAGATCAGGTGGTGCGTGATATTGCTGAAATGAATGCTTTGTGAGCGGGGCTATATGAGGGGGGGCGCAACGGGGAGTGGAGCGCCGGTCCCTGGCGCTCGGGGTCATGGTGTTACCTGGTGTCAGGCAGTGGCACTATGATCTTTTATGGGTCTGAACAGGCCGGATAGTCTCGTTTCTTCAAACCGGTATGTATACAGCTGGCGCGGACGACACGATGCGTGTTTCGACTATCCCCATACCCTATCAGGCCAATCCTGTTTGATCGTCCTCGCAGCTCCGGTTTCAATAGTTCAACACCGCTTCGTAGTCTTCTCTAACCTCTGTTCCAAGCGCATCCAGTGCGCGCAAATATGGCGCCCTTGAGCTAAGGGGACCTGAGTTTCTGCTTTAACTTCAGCACACATTACGGGGGGTCGATGCTCGTCTAGAGTTCTCTGTGGTGCTGACCCTGTGCGGCGCGGCTCGACCAACATAATCCTTCATGATGCAGCGTGGTATGACGATGATCGCCACGGTGTGTGAATCGCCCCTGAATCAGTGGACATTCGATGGCCGCTTTTGGCCGATTTCTGCCTGTCGCCATCGTCAGCTTTGGGTCGATCCAAGTCATACAGCCGCCGATCATCCGCCCCGTGAAAGGCTTCGTTGGAAACCTTTTCTGATGGCGCTGAAGGGCACACGTGTCAGTAAGACGCGTGCACGGGCTTTCCCTTATGGTTCTAACATGACGTCCGGGCGACCAGCGTCATATTCGTCGAAGATCAGCGCCATGGGTCGGCAGTGCCCAGGGCAGGATGCCTTCCTAGAATTCACAAGTTCGGTATGTGCTGCGGGCAAGATGAGGGCTAGTTAACCATCACCTCGTCCAGTGCCTGCTCGAGGGTGCTGACCGTGCGCTCGATATTGTGCAGCTTTTCGAGTCCGAACAGACCGATGCGGAAGGTCTGGAAGTCGGCCGGCTCGTCGCATTGCAACGGCACTCCGGCGGCGATCTGTAGGCCGTGGTTGGCAAATTTCTTACCGCTCTTGATGTCGGCATCATCGGTGTAGCTCACCACTACGCCAGGGGCCTGAAAGCCGGCTGCGGCCACGCTTTTGATGCCTTTGCCGGTCAACATTGCGCGCACCCGATCGCCCAGAGCCTGTTGTTCGCCGCGGACCTTGTCGAAACCGTAGGCTTGCGTCTCTTTCATCACTTCGTTAAATCGCGCGAGGGAATCGCTGGGCATTGTCGCATGGTAGGCATGTCCGTCCTGTTCGTAGGCCTGCATGATCTGAAGCCACTTTTTCAGGTCGCAGGCGAAGCTGCTGCTATGCGTCTGTTTGATGCGCTCGAGGGCCAAAGAACTGAGCATCACCAGGGCGCAGCAAGGGGAGGCGCTCCAGCCTTTCTGCGGTGCGCTGATCAGCAGGTCGACTGCGCATTTCTGCATATCAACCCAAAGCGTGCCTGAGGCGATGCAGTCCAGCACGAACAGGCCACCCACCGCATGCACGGCGTCGCCGACGGCCCGCAGGTACTCGTCGGGCAGGATAATCCCTGATGAGGTTTCAACGTGGGGGGCGAAGACAATCTGCGGCTTCTGCGCCTGAATGGCTGCCAGCACTTCGTCCAGAGGGGGTGGGGCGTAGGCAGCCTGGCGACCAGTGTCGACCGGTCGGGCTTTCAGCACCGTGGTGGCCGCCGGGATGTCGCCCATCTCAAGGATCTGGCTCCAGCGATAACTGAACCAGCCGTTGCGTATCACCAGGCATTGCTGGTCGGTGGCAAACTGTCGCGCCACCGCTTCCATGCCGAATGTGCCGCTGCCCGGGACCACCGCAACAGCCTGGGCGTTGTAGACCTGTTTCAGGGTCCTGGAAATGTTCTTCATCACGCCTTGAAATGACTGCGACATGTGGTTGAGCGAGCGGTCGGTGTAGACCACTGAGTACTCGACCAGCCCCTCGGGATCGATACTGGGATATAGCTTTGACATGGGGTGACTCCTTTGGCAGAGATCTCAGTGGTATCGACCCTGCCCTAAGCCTTGGCAAATGACAAGATTGCTCGGGATTGAATTGCGACTTCTGTCGAGCGGCTGGCATCATCAGGTCGATTACTGGACGTAGCAATGCTCGCAGGTGGCTGCTGAGTTGTGGGAGGGTGGGCCTTAAAGGTTCCTACCTCCTTACGTTCGGTCGATAACGACCAGTTACCAAGGGCAGCAGCCGACCCATAGCAGCCGGTCAGCAGAGGCAGAAACCGGCCAATAGCAGTCGTTTACGCATTAAGTTGAGCCAGCAGTAGCACGGCACTGATCTTGTCGACGACGGCTGAAAAGCCCTCATTTTGGGGGATGAGGTAACATTCCCCATGAATCGCCCCTGATTTTCTAGACCCAGTTTAAATATTATCCGGCGACCTAGAGGGATTGCTTCTTGGGTGTGAGGACCGCGCGCCGACTTTGTAACCTTAACCTTTCAAACTGGATGAATAAAATGAGCGTGATTTCTGGTGATCCAACCACCCGGTTGGCGTTTTTGATGCGTGAACAAAGGTGTATATGCCGTACTGATCGGATCTGGCTTGTCTAGGTCAGCAGGTATCCCTACCGGGTGGGAAATCACCATGGAACTCATTAAACGCGCCGGCATAACGGCAGGGGTTCCTGATCAGGAAGACTGGCATGCCTGGTACGTTGAGGACTGGGAACCAACCAAATAGCGAGGCCTATTGAAAGCGGCGGCGTCCCCTTGGACAGGTGGCCTACCATCGCTTTCAGCGCGAGATCAAGGAGCCTGTGTTCGCCTTCTGCTGCCCTTTTAACGTGGACTGACGACGTTTAATTTCCGGCCGAATAAGGAATCGGATGCCAAATGTAGATCGGAGCACGATGTTCGACGTGACCCAAGCCCGGGAAGGATATATGGGCTCCCCCAACCAGGTAGCCATCTTTGGCGGCCGCATCCAACGCTTTGCGTCGCGAACTTGCAGCGTCGGTAGTGTCCACGTCGTATTGGATAGTTATTTCTGGATGATCCAGTTGAACCTCGGTCGAGTGAACTGTGTCACCCCAGAGCAACAGTCTTTGCCCCTTGCTTTCGATCATGTAGCCCGTGTGACCCGGTGTGTGACCGTGTAATGGAACAGCGCTGACACCAGGGAACAGGGTTGCTGGCGCGGTAAATGTTTTCAACTGACCTGAGTCAACATAGGGGCCAACCGTTTTACGCGACTGCTCGAAGGTGGTTTTGCGAGCGGCAGGTACTTTTGCCTCCTCGGCCTGACTAAGCCACAGCGCGGGGTCTGCCTTGTCCACATAGACGGCTGCGTTTGGGAACACACGCTTACCCGCTACGGTTAAACCACCTGAGTGGTCAGCATGAATATGGGTGAGCAGGACGGTGTCAATGTCCACTGGGCTATAACCGGCGGCGTGGAGATTGGCGACGATCTTGCCAGAGGTGGGACCAAACAATTCACCGGCCCCGGTATCCACCAGGATGCGTTGCTTACCCGTGTCGATCAAAAAGCAATTGATGGAAAGCTCAACCGGCAGTGCTTCATGCGCTCGAGCGTATGCGGCGCGTACCACATCAGGTTTGCTCATAATCGAAGCGAGATCCCTGGGCGCGGTTCCGTCAGACAGAACCGTGACCTTGAAATCCCCAAGTGGAATTCGGTAATAGCCAGGCGCCTGCTTCAACACATCTGCGCTTGCCGGTACAGTAGCAAGGAGCAGCGATGCTACCGCGGACACTAGAAAACTGCGTGCTACGTTCATGGGTTTTCCTCATACATCGTAATAAAAATTGAGACGTGAAAACTCATCTGCTGCTATTCGGCTTAAGCAAGATATTGCTTTTCTAATGGCTTGCATGTGCTACTCCCGTTTTGACGGTTAGATAAATTCCCAAGCGTATTGCCCGGCAGCCTGGGTAACGCGACCAACGGAGGACTCGGTGAAGTGGCTGGTGAATACGGTTGTACGACCAGAACAAGCGTGTTGCAGTAACCATTCTCGCGATTCACAAGCGGCCGGGCGCCGGTGGCGCAAAACCGGCTCTTTGCAACTGAAATACTGGCGAAACATTCGGGCCGTATGATCCGCATCACGGAAACCGAAGGTGTTAGAGATGAATCGGCCATCACGAAGCATGCGCAAGTTGCTCGACTCAGTCGCCACCAACAACGAGGTCGCGGCGCTGGATGTAATGCGCGCAGCCGAGCAGCTCGAGGACGAGGTGTTGCGCCAGCGGTTGCTCAACCTGATTCACCGGCTCAATCAGGACGCCAATGACTTGCGATTGGCGCGCGACGACATCCAGGGCGGCGCCATCAAATTAGCGTGACCGGCCGCAGGCGGACCCAACGCAGCCGATCCCGACCGGCAGAAAATGGCCGTGATCCACCTGATGCAAAAGCCAGTTATCCCTGGCAACGCAGCCGGCCCGATGTGCCCGGCTATCGGTCCAGCAGAGGTGCCAGCAGTGCACACATGCCGCGCCAGTGCGAACCCTCCCAGTAAATCCGTTGGCAGGCGTCGCAGTGCAGGAAGTGCGAATAGAGGGCGCCAACGCGTGGCGGCACCTGCGGCCGGGCCAGTTCCGGGCTGATCTCGTGCAGCGGCAGGTTGCAATGAAGGCACAGGCTGAATGGCCGCGCGCTACGCGCCAGGTCGAGGCGCTCGTACAATTCGCGCAGCTGCAGCGACGGTTTCAGGGCATGCACGTAACAGCCGTGGCTGATGATCCGCCGCTTGAGCAGTTCGCGGTCGCGGGTTAGCACGATGCGTCCTTGCTGCGCAGCGATCTCGGCGATTTCGGCATCCTCGAAGCCATTGTCGTAGAGGGTGTCGAAGCCGCTCATGCGCAGCAGGTTGGCCAGCCCGCCAAGGTGCGCATCAGCGACGAAGCGCAGCACCCGTAAAGGTTGCGCACGAACCTTGAGCAGCGGGCTGATGTCCAGCGCTTCGAACTTGGGATACACCGCCAGCCGGTCACTGTCGAAGATCACCCGCTCGAAGCCCACCGACTCGCCGTTGAGCAGCACCAGCTCGACCTCGGTGTGCGGTATCCCGAGCGCCTCGATCATGTGCTTGACCGTCGCCCCTCGCGCGCACTCGCAGGTAAAGGACTGCCGCCGCCGTTCGGCGGGCAGGAAATCGTTGAGCTCCTCGTAGAAGCGGAAGATTGCACTGGTCATGCTGAACAGTATGGCAGGGCTGCAGGATGAGCGAGTCAAGTCCGGACAATCTTCTGCGGCAGGCCCCAAACTACAATCGTAATCATGTTGAAATTGACTATGCCGACCATGCCACTTGAACGAATCAATGAGGCCTTCGATCTAATACATGAAGGCAAATCGATCCGCACCGTTATCAAATACTGATCCGCACCCTGGAGCCGAGGCTCCAGATTCAGACTCCCTGATAATGGAGGTTTATCATGAGCAACTTGAAACTTCATCCTTCGCTGGATAACGGAATAGAGCCAAGCTCTGCAAACTTCTCTGGCGGTACCCTGCAATGCCTGTGTCCGACCGATAAGGTTGAAATCAGGATTGACACCCAGACCCTGCACAATCACGCCTGTGGCTGCAGCAAATGCTGGAAGCCCGCAGGGGCGAAATTCGCGGTTATTGCAGTTGTTCCCCGCGATAAAGTCAGCGTCATTGCGAACGCTGAGAAGCTGGTTATCGTCGACGAGCGCGCGGCTATTCAACGACATGCCTGCAAAGAGTGCCATGCACATATGTATGGCCGCATCGAAAATAAAGACCATGCGTTCTATGGCCTGGACTTCGTGCATACCGAGCTATCTCCGCAAAAAGGCTGGGCTGCACCAGGCTTTGCAGCCTTCGTTTCGTCGATCATCGAAACCGGCACCCCGCCGGAGGACATGAAGGGAATTCGCGAAAAACTGCGCTCGCTCGGTTTGGAACCTTATGATTGCTTGTCGCCAGATCTGATGGACGTATTGGCTACGCAAGCGGCGAAGTTGAATGGTGTTCTCGCATCCCGTTAAACCCCATTTGTGCTCGGGGTGTCGATGAGCACCTTGTCGACGTCCCGCAGATGTATCTGGGGCTAGCGTGCAGCGCTCCGGGTACCGGCGAACGCACTCGTGCCAAGCCAGCGCCACAAGTTTTCCGCATCCTGCGCTGCGCCGTCGACACGCAGCTCTCGCGACTGAAGAACCTCTCGCGGTGTGCGGTCGCCGGTCCACACCTCGGTCAATGCGCGCACGCTAGAGTCCACGACGAGCGTCAGTTCGCGTCCAGGGTCGTCGCGGCACAGGTCTGCCACGCCATGTTCGACCACGAGCCACCACGCTTGCTCGCCGGGTCGCGCGTCGCGGAACCTGAAGTGGATGACCACCGGTCGGGACGGGAACGTCTCGATGCGCGCGAACCGGCGCACGTCCCACATCAGCAAGCCTGCATCGAGTTCGTCATCGCGAAGGCGACTGCCGATCCAGCGCGCGCCCCAATGACCTAGCGCCATGATGATGGGGCGCAATTCCTCGCCCGCCTCGGTCAGGCTGTACTCCCAGACTTTGCCTGCGGCCGTGCGATGCACGACACCGATATCTTCCAGATGGCGCAGCCGCTGTGCCAGCAGGCCGGTGGACATCCGGGGCACGCCGCGGTGCAGTTCATTGAAGCGCTTGCTGCCGCACAGCAGCTCGCGCACGACCAAAGGTGTCCAGCGCTCGCACAGTGCTTCAGCACCGCGCGCGACCGTGCAGAACTGACCGTAGCTTTCTTCCATCGCCTGAACTCCGCAACTACAACGCTTCAGATTCTGAACTAGCCCCGCGACTTCGCCACGCGCACGCTGAAGCCTTCGAAAGCCAACCGCCAAAGGAGAACGCCATGACAAAGGTAGCCATCATTCAGCGCCCGCCAGTGCTGCTCGATCGCGGCGCGACGATCGCCCGGGCCGTGCAATCGGTCGCAGAGGCTGCGGCGGCGGGAGCCTCGCTGATCGTTTTGCCCGAATCGTACATTCCCGGTTACCCGTCGTGGATCTGGCGGCTGGCGGCGGGAAAGGACGGGGCTGTAATGGGCCAGTTGCACACGCGATTGCTGGCCAACGCCGTCGATATCACCAACGGTGACCTGAGCCAATTGTGCGAGGCCGCCAGGGTTCACGCCGTGACGATCGTGTGCGGCATCAATGAATGCGACCGGCGCAATGGAGGCGGCACGCTCTATAACAGCGTAGTCGTTATCGGCGCGAACGGCGCCGTGCTCAACCGACACCGCAAGCTGATGCCAACGAATCCCGAGCGCATGGTGCATGGCTTCGGTGATGCCTCCGGTTTGCGCACGGTCGATACACCGGTCGGTCGCGTGGGTGCACTCATCTGCTGGGAAAACTACATGCCGCTGGCACGCTATTCACTGTATGCCCAAGGGGTGGAAATCTACGTCGCCCCCACGTACGACACGGGCGATGGCTGGATCAGCACGATGCGTCACATTGCACTCGAAGGCCGCTGTTGGGTGCTAGGCAGCGGCACCGTGCTGCGCGGCAGCGACATCCCCGACGACTTCCCGTCTCGTACGCAATTGTTTCCCGATCCGGACGAATGGATCAACGACGGCGACTCGGTGGTGGTCAATCCTCAAGGTCGGCTCGTGGCCGGTCCATTACACCGAGAGGCCGGCATTCTGTATGCGGACATCGACGTCTCACTCGTGGCGCCAGCGCGGCGGGCGCTTGACGTCACCGGGCACTACGCGCGCCCTGACATTTTCGAACTGCAGGTGCGGCGCACGCCGGCGACAGTAGTGCGCTATATCGACGGGTGAAGGCAGGTAACGTTCAGGCGATTCATGCCATGTCCGGCGGTATCGCCTGACCATTGATCAAGGAGTCATTCCATGAACATTGAACGGTCTTACAAGGGCAGTTGTTTTTGCGGCGCAGTCGAGTTCACCGTCAGCGGCGAGCCCACCGGGATGGGCTATTGCCATTGCGAGTCGTGTCGGCATTGGTCAGCAGGGCCGGTCAATGCCTTCACTCTGTGGAAACCCGAGGCGGTACAAGTGACGCGGGGTGCTGACAACATCGGCACATACAACAAGACACCGCAGAGTTACCGCAAGTGGTGCAAGACTTGCGGCGGGCACCTCTTCACCGAACACCCCGGGATGGGGCTCATCGACGTGTATGCCGCGGTCATCCCGGATCTCGCGTACTCGCCAGGCGTTCACGTCCACTATCAGGAGACCGTGCTGCGTATCAAAGATGGATTGCCCAAGCTGAAGGATCTCCCCAAGGAATCAGGGGGATCGGGCATCAGCGTGGACGAATAGCGCTAGCAAGGCTTTTGGCCCAGAGTTATCTTGGGGGCGCTTGGTTCGGGACTACGCTAAAGCTATGCGGGTCGTCGATCAATTGTGACCCACTGTTCGCGCTGCGTCCGTCCCTGGAGCACCCAATGCCGCCCATCATTCCGCGCCTGGTGGCCCTGTTTGTTCTTTGCCTGACTCTTGAAGTGCCAGCCCAGACCAACGCCTGCCCAGCTGGCGAGAAACAAGTGTGCCTGGACGGCTGCATCTGCCTGCCAGACGTGGGACAGCTGCTCGGCCCCCTGCCTGATGGCATCTACCAGATCGCGGCACCTGCCCTGGCGCTGTGGCTGACCCAAGCCCGCGCTGAAGCAGCCAACGCCGGCATCCAACCCGTTCCACCGCACATCCGGGAGCAACTGCTGCGCTGGTACGACCCCAGCGTCCTCGATACCGCGCGCTACAAAGTTAGCGACAACGGCCAATTCAGCGCCGCCACTGCCATGCTGCAAAACCCCGATGTCGGTGCCGTGACGCTGATCGACATCATCCTCTTCCGGGACCCTCAAACCGCAGAACAGAACATCGCGCTCTGGGCTCACGAATTAAAGCATGTGCAGCAGTATCAGGAATGGGGGGTAGAAGGATTTGCCCAGCGGTATACACAAGATTTCAATGCTGTGGAGGCGCCGGCTTATGCCATACAGGCTGAGGTCAGACGGTTGGTGCGGGAAGGGACTTACTGAAGGTAGCGAAGCTGCCTGACATTATAGGCAAAAGCAGTCGTTTTATTGAATTGAGTCAGGTTTCAATGGCGGTGAGTGGCTGCTTCTGGCCGTAACGGCAAGTGAGTCGTCGCATAAGTCAGGATAAACGCGACAATCCTAAGCGCGAATGCAATTGACTCGTACCACGCATGCAGAAAAACGTTGGACGTACCTCGCCCAGCGATCTGCTGGTCATCTCCGGCTCCATGCGCCCAGGCTACAAGGCCAGCGTAATGGTGTGACGCCTGCGCCAACCACGATTTGCCGGCGGTGCTGAAGGAACAATAACCCTCCATCGGATAGTCCCAGGCACCTCCGCCGTTTGGGTTGAGGGGTATCTGGGTGTATGGCATTCTGCAATCAATGTAGCCTCTGGCTACTACACAAACTTTCGAGCAAGGAGTACTGGTACTAACGCCAGGAGAGGGGCGTGAGCGCCGGTGTATCTGCCGACACCACCAGGGATGGGCCTTTTATGCGCTTGCTTGCACACTCACACGTCAACCGTGTTGGCCGCTTGGTCTGGCTCTGTTCGGCTTATTTGCTGTTGTCCGGTTGCGTGGGTGGGACCGTGGCGAAAATTCCGACCAACATCCCCGACGGCATAGCAACCCATCGCTTTCAGAGCGGTAACAGTGCTTTTGAATACACCGGACATTGGCGAAATAGCGGGCTTGATGGTACGGGTAGCGGTCGAGATTTCGACGCTGCCGGGCAGTTGACCGCGTCCTGCAAAGGTGAGTTTTCAAGCGCCCCGGGCGGCATCTCCGCCCGCGGGCAGGGAGAGATTTATCGAGCCAATGGGACGGTTATTTATCGTGGCGTCATTCTGTCTTCGCTGATTGGCGGCATGGGGTGCATGCCTGGCCCCAAAGGCACCTATGTTTCGCCGGCCGGCTGGACCCTGAAAGGTGAGAGCTTTCAGCTCATTTCCCAGGCCACCGGGGTCTACATGACGCCAGGTCCCTGTACCCTGGGCGACCCCCAGGGCAACACCTGGACCGGCGTCTGCAACCTGCCCAGAACCTCCAAACACGCGACCATCCAGCAGGATGCCTACAAACACTGGCTGCCGGAGCTGGAGGTGTATCCCACCCAAATCCGCTTCACTAGCGGCGGCATCGTCAATTTCACGCTGGCCAATGGCCCTGGCGTCATGCGTTACGCCAACGGCGAACAAGTGGAAGGCAACTTCGACCTCGGCCAATTGGAAGACGGCCTTGTGCGCGTTACCTCTGCCGACGGCAAAGTTTCCCAAGCCATGGCCCAGAACGGCAAGCTGGGGCCGCGCCATGTGGCTGGCTCGCAACTGGCCGAGGCCAAACCATGCGGCTTCCCTGGCTGGCGTATCGTTAGCGGGCGCTGCGAACAGAACAGTTGGTCAGGTGATGTCGACGCCTACGATGCCACTGGCATGGAACGTATCACCGGCCCCTTTATAAAAGGCGCACCCGGGGGCACCGTCACTTGGTCGCGGCTGGATTCCGGTTTGCAAGTACGCGGCAAGATGGTCGCCAATAACGGCGGCCTAGGTTTTACCCAAGGCCAGGTAAGCGTTGCTGGCGTTCAAGCCTACGAAGGCGAAATGAGTGGCTTCGCGCCCAATGGCAACGGTATCTGCACCGTCAACGGTAGTCTGGAGCGTTGTGAGTTCATCAACGGCGAGCGGGTGGATGCGTTGTACAAAACCCGCGTGGAAAACGACCGGCTGCGCAACGAAATCGCCGCCAATCAGCAGCAAAAGACCGAGCAACAAGCACAACAGCAAGCCGCCGCGCGCCGCCAAGCCCAGGCCCAGGCAGCCGCCGAAGAAGACAGTGGCGACATGTTTGGTAAGGTCATGGCCATCGGTATTGGCGCCGGCGCCGTCAGCTCGGTGTCGGGCGTTTCCAGCACCATCCGCAACCAGATGATCACCGGCATGGCCGCCGACATCCTCACCGACGGCAAAGCCGACGGAATAGCTACCGCCCAGCGCAACCTCGGCGTACAGAGCAGCGCCGGCAGTATGCAGCCCGTCTTGTCCACCCTCAGTGGCGCTACCATGAGCAACAATGGCACTCTCAAAGGCAGCTCTGCGGTCGCTAGCAACGCCGGGGGCGACGCTTCCACCGCCACCCTGCAAAACATTGCCGGCATGGGAAGCACCGCCGGCCATGCCGAACGTAGCCAGAAGCTGGACGACATAGTCGCTAAGGTCGCCGCCGACAGCGGCCTGAAAACCCGCAAGGCCACCTACCAATGCGCCCCCGGCGACCCGGTACAAAGCGTTACCGTGCCTTATAAAACCGAAGCCTGCGCCGCCGCGAAAAAGAACTGGTTTTCGGTCTACGCCTGCAACGACGTCGAGCACATGAACGCCGCCAACCAGCAGTGCATTCAGGGCTGCGGCAACGCCAATTGCGACGAGCAGTAAGCGAATTTGAATCGCTCCTGATTTCGTAGACAGCATTGCAGGCTGGATGAGGATCAGAAACGGCCTGTTTCGAACGGCTGCTTTTGACCGGTTTCTGCCTGCGCGAAGGACTGCAATCGACCCATAGCTAACGCTCGTGAGAGATAACTTTCGGCCAGACGCGAGCCGTTCCCGCTTCAGAAGTTGTAACAAGCTCTCGGCTACCTGCCTCGAATGTTGTGTCGCTTAGGCCGCGAGGGGGCGAAAGAAAGTAACGTTCGCAGAACCTCGCGGCTGACTTCGGTTGTTTTCAGAAACGGCGCTGAGCAAGCCTTTCTAATAGCGATGAGGTCGGGAACACAGTACCACGGCACTCATCACTCAGAAGCGAGCGCGGCGTCCCCCTGTACCTGTCGGGTGTCAGCGACCGTCTGGCGACCCACCTTGAACCATGCGGCGTACAACGCCGGGACGAAGAAGATCGTCAGTAGCGTCGCCACGGTAAGGCCGCCCATGATCGCAATTGCCATCGGCCCCCAGAACACACTGCGCGTTAGCGGGATCATGGCAAGCACGGTGGCCAGCGCCGTCAGCATCACCGGACGGGTCCGGTGAATCGCGGCATCCAGCACCGCATTCCACGGGTCGCGCCCTTCGGCGATCTCGGTTTGCACCTGGTCGATCAGGATCACTGAGTTGCGCATGATCATGCCACCCAGTGCGATGATGCCCAGGATTGCGACGAAGCCCAGCGGCGACTGGAACACCAGCAGCGCCGGCACCACGCCGATCAGACCCAGCGGTGCGGTCAGCACCACCATCCACATGCGAGAGAAGCTCTGCAGTTGCAGCATAAGCAGCAGCAGGATGCTGATCAGCATCAGTGGGGCCACCGCCAGCAGCGCCTTGTTGGCCGTGGCACTTTCCTCCACCGCGCCGCCCACGTCGATGCGGTAGCCCGACGGCAGCTTCGCTTCGATATCCTTAAGCAACGGCTCGATCTCCTGCGTCACCGACACACCTTGCTCGCCATCCTTCACGTCGGCACGCACCGTGATCGCCATATCGCGGTTGCGGCGCCACAGCACCGGCTCTTCCAGCTCAGAGCGCACCTGTGCGACTTGCGACAGTGGCACCACCGTGTCCTGGCGCGTGTAGAGGTTGATGTCTTTCAGTGTGTCGAGGCTCAAGCGCTCCTCAGGCACGGCACGGGCCACGATGTCGATCAGGTCCTCGTGCTCACGCAACTGCGACAGGGTTGCGCCGTTCATCACGGTCTGGGTTGCCAGCGACACGTCGGCCGGCGTGAGGCCAAGCGCGCTCGCCTTGTCCTGATCAAGCTCCACTTTCAGCGTGCGCACCGGGTCGTTCCAGTCGAGCTGGAGGTCGCGCACCTTCGGGTTGGTCGCAACCACCTTCTCCACGTCGCGGGCGATCTGGCGCACCACTTGGGTATCGGGGCCTACGACGCGGAACTGCACCGGGTAGCCGACAGGCGGCCCCAACTCGAGCCGGGTCACGCGCACCCACGCCTGCGGGAATTGTTGGTCGGCCGAGGCCACCAGCCGCGCACGTACCCGCTCGCGTGCATCCAGGTCCTTGGTCATCACAACGAACTGGGCAAATCCCGGATTCGGCAGCTCGGGGTTGAGCGAGAGATAGAAGCGCGGTGCGCCGGCGCCGGTGTAGGCGGTATAGAAACGCACGTCCTGGTCCTTCGCCAGGATCTCCTCCATGTGCTTGACCTGCTCGGTCGTCGCGGCGAACGAGGAGCCTTCCTTGACGCGCAGGTCAACCACCAGTTCAGGACGCGAACTGTTTGGGAAGAATTGCTGCGGCACTAGCTTGATACAGGCCAGAGCAAGCGCCAGAGCGCCAAACGTCGCACCGATGACCACCCAGCGGCGCTCGATGGCGGCGTCGATCAGGCAGCGCAGGCTGCGGTAGAACTTCGTGTCGTACAGATCACCGTGCTGATGCTTGCCCAAGTCGTTGGGCAGCATCTTGACTGCCAGGTACGGGGTGAAGATGCCGGAACAGATCCACGAGAACAGCACCGCGGCGCCGACGATCCAGAAAATGCCACCCGCGTACTCGCCGGTGGTGGACTTCGAGAGGCCGATCGGCAGGAAGCCCACGACGGTGATGAGTGCGCCCGTCAGGCGCGGCATGGCGGTGGACTGATAGGAGAAGGCGGCCGCCTTTACGCGGTCCATGCCGGTTTCCATCTTCGCCACCATCATCTCGATAGCGATGATGGCGTCATCCACCAGCAGTCCCAACGCGATAATCAGCGAGCCGAGCGAGATACGCTCGAGGTTCCAGCCCATTGCCAGCATCACCAGCGCCACGCCGCCCAACACCAGCGGCACCGTGGTCGCGACCACGAGGCCGGCGCGCCAGCCCAGACTGGCCAGGCTCACCGCGATCACGATGATCAGCGCCTCGGCCAGCGCGCGCCCGAAGTCCAGGATTGCGTCCTTCACCGTGGTTGGCTGGTCGGCCACGAGCTCCAGCTCCACGCCATGGGGAAGTTCCGACTGGATCCTGGCGACTGCCGTGTCCATCGCCTTGCCCAGGTCCACGATGTTGCCGTCGCTGGTCATCGTGATGCCGAGCATCAGCACTGGCTGGCCGTTGTGGCGTACCGTGTAGGTTGGCGGATCCTCGAAGCCACGTGTAACGGTCGCAATGTCGCCGAGTTTGATCTGCCGGTCGCCTGCGGCGATGGGCACGTTGCGGATGGCGTCTGCGCTGGCGAACTGGCCACTCACACGTACCATGACCCGGTCGCCGCGGGTGTCGATCTGGCCTGCGGGCAACATGGCGTTCTGGCTCTTGAGGCTTTCGGCGATGGCCAGCGGTGTAATGCCCAGCGCTGCCAGGCGCTCGTGCGAGAACTCGACGTAGATACGCTTGGCCTGCTTGCCGATGACATCGATCTTCTTGACCATCGGCACCTTGAGCATTGGGCGCTTGATGTTCTCGGCCGCGTCCGACAGGTCGGCGTGGCCGATGCCGTCGCCCTTGACGGCGTACATCAGGCCATACACGTCGCCGTACTCGTCGTTCAGGATCGGGCCGATCACGCCGTCAGGCATCTCGAGGCTCAGGTCGTTGAGTTTCTTGCGCGCCTGGTACCAAGCCTCGCTCTGGTCGGCCTTGGAGGTGCCGCCGCGCACGGTGAGCGTCATGCCCGCGTAGCCTTGCCGCGCGTAGGTGACCACCTTCTCGAAGTTGTCGATCTGCTCGAATTTCTTCTCCATGCGGTTGAGGACCTGGTCCTGCAACTGCTGGGCAGTGGCGCCCGGCCAGATGACCATGGCAGTCATCGAGGGCACGGAAAAGTTCGGATCCTCGAGCTGACCGAGCCTGGTGAAGCTGAAGGCGCCGGCCACCGCGACGAGGATGAGCATGAACAGGACGATGGCGCGATGGCGCAGCGCCCAGTCGGTGAGGTTGAGGTTGTTCATCGGGTGGCCTGCTGCGTGATGTTCGCGTCAACAATCGCCGCGCCGGGAAGCGCGACCTTCAGTCCGGACGCCATCTTCTGCACCCCGGCGGTGACGACCAATACGCCGGCCTGCGGCCCGGAGACGAGCACCTCGTCGTTGCGATAGCCGAAAACTGTCACACGCTCCAGTTCGACGATGCCTACCGGATCCTTGCCCGCGGGCGTGACCACCCAAAGCGCCGGGTGGCCGCCGCTTTGCGTCAGTGCCGTGGCCGGCACCGCCGCCACCGAGACACTGGTCATCACGCGCTCGGCCATTACCGTGGCGGTGGCGCCCAGCGGGAGCGCTTTCACCGGCTTGAGCCGCGCGCGATAGGTGCGCGTCTGCGTCGCAGCCTGCGGCGACAGCTCGCGCAGCGTGACATCGAAGGTCTCGTTCGGCGCACTGGCCAGCGAAGCCTTGAAACGCGCGTCCTTGAAGACGGACAGCTGGTCCTCGGGCACGTCGATGACGATCTCGGATTCATCCGGATTCGCAACCGAGACAACCGGTTGGCCCTCCGGCACGACCTGCCCGGCCTCAAAGCGCACAGCCGTGACGACGCCGCTACGCGAGGCGCGCAGCACGGTGTACTTGAGTCGGTTGCGCGCGAGCTCGAGCTTGCGCGCCTCGGCCTCGGCGGTCGCATGCGCGGTCTGGGCATTGGTA
>NZ_CABVHQ010000079.1 GCF_902497895.1 Pseudomonas fluorescens | reverse complement strand
TAAAACCGGCAATCGCGGTTTTCCAGGTAGTACGCATCCGCCGGTTTTACGACTGCTGCGCAGCCGAGCGGGGCGGTGCGGCGTTCCGACAAGCCCCCTCGCCACAGTATTTGGCAGCCCTTAAAAGATGTGTAGATACCTGTGCCCCCTGGGGAGAGGGTTGGGGTGAGGGGTGGATTTCGGATCAGAACACAGCAGTCAGGATGACTCACTTATCGTCTTTTTTCGGCCCGCCATCGGCCCCTGGCTGGCCGGGTGGGCCGCCGAACAGGCCGAAGAGGTTCTGAGTGTTCAGGTAGAGCGCTTTGGACTGATCGACATACTGGCGCATCAAATCCTGCATGACCGGCGCCTGCTTGTGCATGAACTCGCTCCAGGCCTCGGAGGACTGCGCGCCGGTTTGCGACTGGACGTCGATGACCGTCTGGATGCTTTTATCCAGGTAGCTGCCGAGGACGCCCTGGTACGGGCCGTAGAACTGGATGATCCCCATGAGCATCTCGATGGAGAAGATCGGCTCACCGCCACTTTCGGCTTCCAGAATGACCTGCAGCAAAATACTTCGGGTCAGATCTTCGCCGGTCTTGGCGTCGACTACCTCGAACGGGATTTTATCGACCACCAGTTGGCGTATATCCGCAAGGGTCAAATGACTGCTGGTATGCGTGTCATACAGACGGCGATTCGGGTATTTCTTGATCAGACGGGTGGTCCGACTGTTATCTGTCATGCGGGGCTACTCACAGCGAGCCTGATTTACAGGCATCTTAACCTACTATGACCACGGCGGCGGTTTGGTGTTGCGGGAGAGGGGGGCCAGCGGATTTTTCAGCGGCTTTTGCAAGCAGGATAGGGGTACAACCCGCGAGGCTTGAAGTCAGCGACGCGGGTTCCCCTGTCGGGACGGGAAGTGCGCTTACCAGATAGGCAGGGTATAGCTGACGATCAGACGGTTTTCATCCAGGTCGCTGCCAAAGTTGCTCGAGCGGACCGTGGCGTTGCGCCATTTCACCCCGACGTTTTTCAGTGGACCACCCTGGACCACATAGCCGATGTCGGTATCGCGTTCCCACTCCTTGCCTTCAGGGCGATTATTGCCCAGGTCGATATCGGAGCCGGAGATGTAGCGGGTCATGAAGGTCAGGCCGGGGATGCCAATCGCGGCAAAGTTGTAGTCGTAGCGGGCCTGCCAGGACTTTTCGTCCTTGCTGGCGAAGTCGCCGATCTGCACGAAGTTCACCAGGAACGCATCGCTGCCGTTGACATAGGCATAGCCGGTGTCACCGCTCATTTGCTGATAGCCGAGACCGAGGGCGTGACCACCGAGGTTATAGGTGAACATCGCACCCAGCGCCCGGTTGTCGACATTGCTGCCGCCATCGTCGGTGGAGCGGGCGAAGCGCAGATCGCTCTTGAGCGACTGGCCCTGAGTCACCGGCAACACGTAAGTCAGGTTGACCAGATGCTGGCTGTAGAGGTTGTCCAGATGGCCGTAGCTGTAGCCGGTGTTGAGGTTGCTGTTCCACTTGTAGTTCAGGCCGGCGAAATCGAATCTGTCGCTGGTCACGTGGCGGGTGCGGATGTTCTTCACGCCCGTGGTGGTGATGGCCATGTCCTGATAGTCCGAGGAATCGCGCTGGTTGACCTGGGTCAACCGGCCGGCATCCAGGGTCAGGCCCTCGAGTTCCAGCGAATTCAGCTGGCCGCCCTTGAAGGTCTGTGGCAACAGCCGCGAGTCGTTGGCCAGAAGGGTCGGTACCTTGGGCTGCAAGGTGCCGAGTTTCAGCACACTTTTGGAGGCGCGCAACTTGGCGGTCAGCCCCAGTTCGCCGTACTCGTCCTGCGAGCCCTTGGATGCATCGCTGTGGCGTTTGAGCAAGCCGGAGCCGGCACGATCGGGGCTGGAGTCAAGTTTTACCCCGACCAGGCCGATGGCGTCGAAACCGACTCCCACCAAGCCTTCGGTGAAGCCCGACTCGTAGCGCAGCAGGAAACCCTGAGCCCATTCCTCTTGCTTGGACTGGGCTGCGTTGTCCTGGCGATAGTCGCGGTTGAAGTAGAAGTTGCGCAGCTCCAGGCTGGCCTTGCTGTCCTTGATGAATTCGGCGCTAGCCGGTGCGCAGAGGCCGACGACGCCGCCGGCCAGCAGCAGACGGGTAACGAGTGTGCGGGTGTTACGGTCCATGGTGGAGCCCCTTTGTTTTTATTATGGAGTAGCGGATCCCGCATCGAGCTTCAGGGCTCGATATTCGGGGTAATGCTTTGAAAGAGACGCGCCGATCGCAGAAAATGTGGCAAGGGAGCTTGCGGGGGCAAGCCCCCTCGCCACAGCAAGCCCCTCGCCACAGGTCAATCGTCAGAACTGTTCGGCGCTCAGGCCATACAACGACGCACTGCCAGCCCGGATGCATTGTTCCAGAGTTAGTACGCGGGGGAGCAGACGACTAAAGTAGAAGTCGGCGGTGGCGATTTTCGCGCCATAAAAAGCTTCGTCTTCACTGCGTTTGTTCTCGGCAACCTGCGCCATGCGCGCCCAGAGCCAGGCGTAGGCGACGTAGCCGAACAAGTGCAGATACTCCACCGAAGCGGCGCCGATTTCGTTGCGGTTGGTCGCAGCCTGGTCCTGCAGCCAGTCGCTGAGGTTTTCCAGACGCTGCACGGCGTCGAGCAATGGCTTGGAGTAGGGGGCATCGGGCTGGCCGGCGAACGCGCGGATCTCGCCGGTGAACTGACGCAGTGCGGTGCCTTTATCGGCGAGCACTTTGCGCCCGAGCAAGTCCAGCGCCTGAATGCCGTTGGTGCCTTCGTAGATCTGCGCAATGCGCACATCGCGGACCAACTGTTCCTGGCCCCATTCGCGGATGTAGCCATGGCCGCCGAATACCTGCTGGCCGTTGATGCAGCTTTCCAGGCCGGAGTCGGTAAAAAATGCCTTGGCGATCGGAGTGAGCAGCGCGACCAGGGTCTGGGCACTGTCCCGTTCTTGCGCATCGTCGGAAAACTTCGCCAGGTCCAGCTGCTGCCCGACATAGCTGGCAAAGGCACGACCCCCTTCGGTCATGGCTTTCATGCTGAGCAACATGCGGCGCACATCCGGGTGGACGATGATCGGGTCGGCGATCTTGTCTTTGGCGATCGCACCGGTGGGAGCGCGGCTCTGAGTGCGTTCGCGAGCGTAGGCGACCGCGCTCTGGTAGGACGCTTCGGCGCAGCCGATGCCCTGAATGCCGATGGACAGACGTTCGTAGTTCATCATGGTGAACATCGCCGCCAGACCTTTGTTGGCTTCGCCGACCAGCCAACCGCTGGCACCGTCGAAGTTCATCACGCAGGTGGCCGAGGCCTTGATGCCCATCTTGTGTTCGATCGAGCCGCAGCTCACGGCGTTGGCATTGCCCAGGGAGCCGTCGGCGTTGATCAATACCTTGGGCACCACAAACAGCGAGATGCCTTTGGGGCCAGCCGGCGCGTCCGGCAGTTTGGCCAACACCAGGTGGATGATGTTTTCGGTCAGGTCCTGGTCGCCACCGGTGATGAAAATCTTGCTGCCGGTGATGTTGAAGCTGCCGTCGGCCTGGGGTTCGGCGCGGGTCCGGATAATTCCCAGATCGGTGCCGGCATGGGCTTCGGTCAGGCACATGGAGCCGGCCCAGCGACCTTCATACATCGGCGGCAGGTAGAGGTTTTTCAGCTCTTCGCTGGCGTGAGCATCAATCGCCAGGCAGGCGCCGGAGCTCAATGCCGAGTACAGGGCGAAGCTGGAGTTGGCGCCGTAGAGCATTTCTTCGAACTGCACGGCAAGCATCTTCGGCATGCCCATGCCGCCGAATTGCGCATTACCGGAAAGACCCACCCAGCCGCCCTCGATGTAGGTGGCGTAGGCTTCCTTGAAACCGATGGGGGTGCTGACCTGACCCTCGTTCCACTGGACGCCTTCCTCGTCGCCGCTGCGGTTCAGCGGGGCGATCAGGTGTGAGGTGACTTTCGCCGCTTCTTCGAGAATCGCATCCGCGGTGGCCGCATCGACGCTCTCGGCCAGGGCCGGCAGGCGCGCCCACAAGGCCGGGGCGTCGAACACTTCATGCAGGACAAAGCGCATGTCGCGCAGTGGGGCGTTGAATTGGGGCATAACGTGAACCTCGTTGTGACGGTTGTGCGATGGGCACGGCGCCGCTGGAGCGGACCGTGCCCTATAGATCAATGGCTGGAGGCGCTGGCGATGCCGAGGCCGGTCTGTGCCCGCACGAACTGGTCGGCGTAGGCATCACGCTCCTTGTCCGCCCGCACGCTGCGGTCGAGTTTCGACACCACGACAATCACCAGGAAGGCCAGCGGCATGGAGAACAGTGCCGGATGGTCGTAGGGGAAAATCGCCTTGGCGTGGCCGAGCACGGTGACCCAGACGGCTGGCGAGAGGATTACCAGCACCAGTGCGCAGAGCAGGCCGGCGAAACCGCCGATGATCGCGCCCTTGGTGGTCAGGCCTTTCCAGTACATGGCCATGATCAGCACCGGGAAGTTGGTCGAAGCGGCGATGCCGAAGGTCAAGCCGACCAGGAACGCGACGTTCATCTTCTCGAACAGGATGCCCAGCAGGATGGCGATGATGCCCAGTGCGACAGTGGCCATACGGGTCACGCGCATCTCTTGCTTCTCTGTCGCCTTGCCTTTCTTGAAGACGGTGGCGTAGAGGTCGTGGGAAATCGCCGAGGCACCGGCCAGGGCCAGGCCGGAAACTACCGCAAGGATAGTGGCGAAGGCCACTGCCGAGAGGAAGCCGAAGAACAGGTTGCCGCCCACGGCCTTGGCCAGGTGCATGGCGACCATATTGCCGCCACCAATCAAGGTGCCGCCCACTTCGCCGTTGACGTAGTACTGCGGGTCGGTGCCGATGATGACCATGGCCGCGAAGCCCAGGGTGCAGACCACCAGGAAGAAGAAACCGATGAAACCGGTAGCGTAGAACACCGATTTACGCGCTTCCTTGGCGTTGGGCACAGTGAAGAAACGCATCAGGATGTGCGGCAGGCCGGCGATGCCGAATACCAGGCCCAGGGACATCGAAGCAGTGTTGATCGGGTCGGCGAGCATCGCGCCGGGGCCCATGATGTTCCAGCCGCTGGCATGGGCTTCAATGGCTTTGGTCGCCAGCACTTCATAGCTGAAGCCGAACTGGGACATGGCCATGACCGCCAGGGTAGTACCACCGGCAAGCAGCAGCACGGCCTTGATGATCTGGACCCAGGTGGTGGCGATCATGCCGCCGAAGATCACATACACCAGCATCAACGCACCGACGATCACCACCGCTACCGGGTAGTCGAGACCGAACAGCAATTTGATCAACTGGCCGGCACCGACCATCTGCACGATCAGGTAGCAGCACACCACCGTCAACGAACCGAACGCGGCGAAGATCCGTACCTTGTTCTGGTCCAGGCGATAGGAAACGATGTCGGCGAAGGTGTAGCGCCCCAGGTTGCGCAGACGTTCGGCCATCAGGAAGGTAATGATCGGCCAGCCGACAAAGAAGCCGATGGTATAGATGAAACCGTCGTAGCCCTTGGCGAACACCAGGCTGGAAAGCCCCAGCAGGGTCGCGGCGGACATGTAGTCACCGGCAATCGCCAGACCGTTCTGGAAACCGGTGATGCCACCGCCAGCGGTGTAGAAATCCGAGGTGGATTTGGTTTGGCGCGCCGCCCACATGGTAATCAGCAGGGTGCCCATGACGAACACGAAGAACATGCCGATGGCATGCAGGTTCAGCGGTTGTTTTTCCACCGCGCCCAGTGCCGGCGCGGCGAGTGCCACGGAGGCGGGCAGCAGGCCCGCGGCCGCGAGGATCAGCTTACGAAGCATGCTCATTACTTGCTCTCCTCGAGGACTGCCGCGCCCAGTGCATCGAAACGGGTGTTGGCGCGGTAGACGTACCAACCGGTGAGTAACCAGGAGAACACGATGATTGCTGCGCCTACCGGCATGCCCACGGTCATCAGGCTTTGGCTGGCGAGCGGTGCGTGCAGCCACTGCGGAGCAAAGGCCACTATCGCCATGAACACGTAGTAGGTGCCCAGCACGGCGGCACTCAGCGACCAGGCCAGGCGTGAACGAGTCTTCACCAACTGGAGGAATTTCGGGTTGGACCGGATGCGTTCACATCGCTGGGTATCTGTTGAATGAATGTCGCTCATTGTGGGCTCCACCTTTGTTTTTGTTGTCGATGTTGGGGGCGGGGCGGATGCCTGGCCGATTTCGGCCTGCACAACCCCAAAGCGGCAGGTAAAACACCTGCCGCCGAGTCAACGGAATGTCGTCGGGGTTACAGGTTTTTGGCCATTTCCCGCAGCACGAACTTCTGGATCTTGCCGGTCGAGGTCTTTGGTAGCTGGGTAAAGACCACGGTGCGCGGCAACTTGAATCCAGCCAGGTGTTCGCGGCAGAAACTGATGATGTCGGCCTGGCGGATGTCCTGGTGATCGGCCTTGAGCGTGATGAAGGCGCAAGGCGTTTCGCCCCACTTCTCATCGGGACGGGCGACCACTGCGGCTTCCATTACGGCTGGATGGCGGTACAGCACACCTTCAAGCTCGATGGTGGAGATGTTCTCGCCGCCGGAGATGATGATGTCCTTGAGGCGGTCCTTGATCTCGACGTAACCGTCGGGATGACAGACCGCCAGGTCGCCGGTGTGGAACCAGCCGCCTTCGAAGGCTTCGGCCGTGGCGGTAGAGTTCTTCAGGTAGCCCTTCATCACGGTATTGCCGCGCATGAAGATTTCACCGATGGTCAGACCGTCGCGCGGTACAGGCTCCAGGGTTGTCGAGTCGGCGACCATTACGCCTTCCAGCGTCGGGTAGCGCACGCCTTGACGGGACTTGATCTGCGCCCGTTCTTCCAATGGCAGCTCATCCCACTCGGCATGCCAGGCGCAGAGGGTCACCGGACCATAGACTTCGGTCAGACCGTAGACGTGGGTCACCTTGATGCCCATTTCTTCCACGGCACCAATCACTTTGGCCGGCGGCGCGGCGCCTGCAACCATGGCGTTGACCGGATGATCGATGGCAGCCTTCGCCGATTCCGGCATGTTCACCAGGGCATTGAGCACGATCGGTGCACCGCACAGGTGAGTCACCTGATGCTCGCGAATCATCGTCAGGATTTTCTGTGGATCGACGCGGCGCAGGAACACATGCACGCCCGCCAGGGCAGTGACGGTCCATGGGTAGCACCAGCCGTTGCAATGGAACATCGGCAGCGTCCAGAGGTACACCGGATGGTTGCCCATGGCCCAGATCATCTGGTTGCCCAGGGAGTTCAGGTAAGCGCCGCGATGGTGGTAGACCACGCCTTTAGGGTTGCCGGTGGTGCCTGAGGTGTAGTTCAGCGAGATGGCCTGCCATTCGTCATCCGGCCATTGCCAGGCAAATTGCGGATCACCTTCGGCCAGCAGCGCTTCATAGTCGAGCTCACTGACAGCCCGGCCTTCACCGTATTCCGGGTCGTTGACGTCAATCACCAGCGGCGGGTGATCGAGCATGCCGATCGCGGCATGGATAACGTCATAGAACTCGCGGTCGGTGATCAGCACCTTGGCTTCGCCATGCTGCAGCATGAAGGCAATGGCTTCGGCATCCAGGCGCACGTTGAGCGGGTTGAGCACGGCGCCAATCATTGGCACGCCGAAGTGCACTTCAAGCATCTCCGGGATGTTGGGCAGCATCACTGCCACCGTGTCGTTCTTGCCGATGCCGCGACCGGCCAGTGCCGAGGCCAGGCGCCGGCAACGGGTGTAGGTCTGCGCCCAGGTACGGCGAATCGAACCATGGATAACGGCGGGATAGTGCGGATAAACGCTGGCGGTGCGTTCGAGGAAGCTCAGTGGAGACAGGGCAATATGGTTGACAGCCGTAGGCGCTAGGCCTTGTTCGAAGATCGACATGTACGGGTACTCGGTGGCTGATTGTTAGCTCTATCGTTGGCCTTGCAATGCGGGTCGCTGAGGCCAACTTTATGTCCGGTGTGCTTTATATAACATTCAGCATTAAGTATGGAAGTACAACCTGAGTCTTATAGTACATATACTATATTCAATTCCATGGGGGCTGAATGAATTCAGTCATCCCCACCAAGGCCGGTATATGCTTGGTTTCCCTGACAAAGTGGACCCGCGATGAGCCTTACTCCCGTTCGATTGCACAGTTGGTTGCGCCTGCAGCGCGAGGGGGTTTCTCTCGCCGCCCGGGCCGATGCCTTGTGTCGGGCCTTGCTCGATTGCCCCGAGGTGCATCGGGCGGTGTATTTGAGTTGGCAGCCCCAGGCGCGCATTTATAGCCATGAGGGGGCCGCCCAACATTTGCCGCCGGGCCTCGGAGACCCGTTGCTGGCCAGCGATCAATTGCTCTTCGAGCGTCTGGTGGAGGAAGGGCGACTGGATCTGGCCCAGGTGCGCCAGCTCGATTGCTGGCTGTCCGGTCGTCTGCGCCGGGCGGCCATCAGCCATGGTCAGGTGTTTGATCTGGCGCTGCAGCCGGGCCAGGCGGGATTGCTGCTGGTTGAAGTGCACGAGGGCGTGAGCCTGGATTGGCTGGGCTGGGTCCAGGACCTGTTGACGACCCTGCTGAGCAACGTCAATGGCATGCTGCGGGGCTCGCCGCTGCTGGGCCACGATCCGCAACCGAGTTTGCTGCTGGATGCCCAGGGCCGGCCGCTGGAGTTCAATGCCGCGCTGTTGGCCCTGCTGGCCGAGAAGCCGCTGACCGATGTCCTGGGCTTCTTGCCGGTCAATCACCGGGTGCTGGTGCGGGCTTGTCTGGACCAGCAGCGGGCCATCGACGGGGTCGAGGCGCAGTTCGAGGCGCAGATCCTGATCTGGACCTTTATTCCCGATCCCCAGGACAACCGTGTGCTCGCCCGCTGTCGGGAAGCCACCACCCAGGTCCTGGCCGAGCGTGAGGCGGCCAAGGCGCGCCGGCTGTACCGCTTGATCATCGAGAACACCACTGACCTGATTTCCCGACATACCCCCGACGGGCGGTTTATCGATGCCTCGCCGGCCTCCTGGACGTTACTTGGCTACTGGCCTGAAGAGTTGCGCGGGCAAATGGCCCAGGGCCTGTTCCATGCTCAGGATCTGGCCAGCCTGGTCCAGCGCGCGCGCGATGCCCTGGAGCAGGACGGTTACCACACCATGACCTACCGCATTCGTCATCGCGCCGGGCATTACCTCTGGTTCGAGACGGCCAGCCGGGCGATTCGTGAAACCTATACGGGCGCGGTGGTCGAGGTGATCAGCGTCTCGCGCGACATCACTGCCCGGGTCCAGGCCGAGGAGAACAAGCGACGACTGGCCGAAGTGGTGGAGGCCAACACCGATCCAGTGCTGTTCATCGATCCCGCTGGCCAGGTCACCTACCTCAATCCGGCTGCACGGCGCACCCTGCGGCTCGACGAGCAGCAGCCGATGCCGGCCCTGGCCGACCTCTTCGCCAACGATGACCTGACGCGCCTGCAGCGCGAAGGCTGGAGCAGTGCCGAGCGCAACGGTGTCTGGAGCAGCGATGCACGCCTGCAACCCCCCGGTGGCGGCGCCTCGGTGCCGGTGTCGCTGGTCCTGCTGGCGCATCGCGCTGCCGCGGGCGAGCGTTACTACTCGCTGGTGGCGCGGGATATGACCGAGCGTGAACTGCGCGAAGTGCAACAGCGGCACCATCAGGACGAACTGGCGCACACCGCGCGGCTGGTGACCCTGGGTGAACTGGCCTCGGGCATCGCCCACGAAATCAACCAGCCGCTGGCGGCGGTGGTCAACTATGCCAACGCCAGCCAGCGCTACTTGCAAACGCTGGGAACCAATCCGCAGGCCGCCGAAAAGGTGGCCCAAGGCCTGGAACGCATCACCCTGCACGCCACTCATGCCTCGGAAGTGATCCGCCGGTTGCGGGCGTTCCTGCGCAAAGGCCAGCGGCGCATGCAGGCACTCGACGTCGCCGAAGTCGCCCGGGAGGCGGTGCGCCTGTGTGCCTGGGAGGCGAGCAACTGCCAGGTGGTAATCGAGGAGCGCCTGCCGGATAATCTGCCACCGATTTATGCCGACCGGGTGCTGCTCGAGCAGGTACTGCTCAACCTGTTGCGCAATGCCATCGACGCCAACCGCGAACAACATCCGGGGCAGCCGTCGCGGATTGTCCTCACTGCGGGGCAGAGCAGTGGGGCATGCCTGGAGATCAGTGTGGTCGACCAGGGTCCGGGCGTCAGCGAGCCTCAGCTGGAGCATATATTCACCCCGTTCTACACCAGCAAGGCCGAAGGCCTGGGACTGGGCTTGTCGATGAGCCGCAGCATCATCGAAGGCTTCGGTGGTGAGCTGCAGGCCCGGCGCCAGCCCGTCGGGCTGCTGATGAGTTGCCGCTTGCCGCTTGCCGGATCCACAAAACAACAACAGGAGTAATGCAATGGCAGCTGCGGCAGAGCAGGTGGTCTATGTGGTCGACGACGATCAGGGGATGCTCGATTCGACCGTCTGGCTACTCGAGTCGGTCGGGCTCAAGGCCTTGCCCTTCACCAGTGGCCGGGCTTTCCTCGATGCGTGTGATGTGCGTCTCAATGCCTGCGTGTTGCTGGATGTGCGCATGCCCGGGATGGGCGGGTTGAACGTGCAGGAAGAGATGCGCACGCGGGAGCTGAAGCTGCCGATCATCTTCGTCAGCGGGCACGCCGACGTGCCCATCGTGGTCCGGGCATTCAAGGCCGGGGCCCATGACTTCATCGAGAAGCCCTATAACGAACAACTGTTGCTCGACAGCGTGCAACAGGCGCTCAGCAGCTTCGACGCAAACCGCTCGGGCAGCGAGAGCCATGCCCAGTTGCAGGCTCGTCTGCTCAGCCTGACGCCCCGCGAGCGCGATGTGATGCTGCCGTTGGTGCAGGGTTACACCACCCGCGAAATCGCCGAGCAACTGGGGATCAGCGCAAAAACCGTGGACCTGTACCGCTCGCGGGTGATGAAACGCATGCAGGCGGACAACCTGCCAGACCTGGTAGGCATGGCCATCGTCGCCGAAATGGTCGATCCGCTGAAGCTGCGTTGAACTCGTCAGCAGACAGACCGCTATCGCGAGCAAGCCCGCTCCCACAGGGGATCTCCAGTGTGTCGCAGAGAATGCGCACACCGAAAGTCCAATGTGGGAGCGAGCTTGCTCGCGATGAGGCCGGTTCTGTCGGCATCAATCCTCAGCCGCCCGCACGACCGCTATCGCGAGCAAGCCCGCTCCCACAGGGTGTCCACACCGGGAATCTATGGGGTCCTGCCATCCGGTCGATGTTGATCCGCGTCAAGGTCGAACCGAATGTCAAAGCGCAACAATAGCCTGCGTATCGTCTCCGGTTGCACGCTCGCCGGGCCGTTACCGCGCCACCCTCGGTGTTGAAGGCGGGTAAAACCATGATCTATCCAATGTTGCTGACCTTGCATCTGTTTGCCGCACTGATCTTTATCGGAACGGTGTTCTTCGAAGTCTTGTTTTTGGAAGGTATTCGCAAGCAGGTCCCTGCCAAAATGATGCTCCTGGTGGAGCAGGGGATCGGCCGCCGGGCCCGCAGTCTGATGCCCTGGGTCTTGCTGGTGCTGTTCGGCGCGGGGCTGGGCATGGCCTGGCTGCGTTATCTACCGGCGCTTGCCGCGCCACTGGCGTCGTCCTTCGGCACCTTGCTGACCTTGAAGATCATGCTCGCCGCCAGCGTATTGCTGCATTTCCTCGGCGCCATGTATCTGTTCAAAAGCGGGCGCATGAATGCCCGCTACCTGCACTTCATCCATGGCAGCCTGTTCTGCCATATGATCGCCATTGTGCTGCTGGCCAAGGGCATGTTCTTCCTGACGTGGTGAGGGACTACCCAACTGCCCAGTGCTTCACCCGCGCTTGATACAAGTCAAGGAGCACAAGGCGTTAAACCCGGACACTGATCATCCGGAGCCAGTCTCGGAGATCACCATGTTCGACCTATTTCACCCCTCCAGCGAGCCGAGCATTCGGCGCGATCAGGGCGTGCTCGACCCTAATTGCCATGCCGACACCGAAAAGTTTCATGGTGGCATCGGCTCCCTGGACCTGCTTCGGGCATTGCGCAGCAGTCGCCAGAAGCAACGCCCGCTGTCCCTGACGGTGCAGTTGCCATCCAACCTGCGCTCTTCCTCCTGCTCGCTGCTGGACGTCTCCTGCAAGTGCAGCGAGGTCGACAACTACCTTCAGCACCTGGAGCGCGAGATCGACCTGGTCGGTTGTCACCTGGGCGCGGACCAGCGGGTCGAACAATTTCACCTGACTGGCGGCACACCGGCCATTGCCCATCTGCAACGGTTGATGAGTCATCTGCGCAGCCGCTTCAACTTTCTCGACCATGAGAGCGGCGACTACAGCATCGAAGTGGATCTTCACCATACTGACTGGTCGACCATGGGCCTGCTTCGCGACCAGGGCTTCAATCACGTCAGCATCGGCGTTCCGGATATCGGCGTAGACAGTGAAATGCCAGTCTCCTGCTATCAGAACCCGGCCCCGATCCATTCGCTGATCGATGCCGCTCGCACCTTCGGCTATCGATCGATCAACGTTGACCTGGGGTATGGCCATGCATGGCAGACACCCGAGAGTTTCGCGCTGAAGCTGGCGACCATTATCGAACTGGAACCGGACCGGTTTCAGGTGTTCGACTACAGCGATGCTCCGCAGCGTTATCGACCGCTGAGCGGGGATAAGCCCAGGGAACTGTCCAGTCAGCTCGATAAAGGCACAATGCGCCAGGCCTGCTTTGAACAGTTGGGTGCGGCGGGCTATCACTACATCGGCCTGGGGCAGTTTGTCCGGCCCGACGATGACCTGGCGATGGCCCAGGAACGGGGCCGTCTGCGCCGCAACTGTCAGGGCTTTACCAGCCATGGTTATTGCGATCATGTGGGCTTCGGATTGTCGGCCATCAGCCAGATCGACGATTTATATGCGCAAAACACCGAAGATCTGGCGCATTATCAGTTGCAACTGGATGCGGGCCAATTGCCCACCTGTCGGGGCTGGCGCTGTGAGGCGGGCGATCAGATCAGGCAAATGGTCGTGGAGCGTCTGGCCTGTGACCTGGAACTGGATATCCAGGCGATCGAAACCCGCTACGGACTGATTTTCCGCCAGTACTTTTCATCAGCCTGGCCACTGCTTGAGCAATTGCATCAAGACGGGCTGATCGAGCTGTCCGAGCGTTTCATTTGCATACTGCCCGCCGGCCGCAGGGAAGTGGACGCCATCTGCAATCTGTTTGAAAACGTGGCCAATCCACCGCATTAACCCCGACCAGGAGTCGATCAATCATGAATGCTGCGCTTGAGTTCGATCGAGCCCTGGTCGAAAAATATGACCGCCCAGGGCCGCGCTATACCTCTTATCCCACGGCTCCGCAGTTCCATCAGGCGTTTGCCGTCGACGACTACCAGCGTGCCGCTCGCGACAGCAACCAGACCGCCGTGCCCAAGCCGCTGTCGGTGTATATCCACATCCCGTTTTGCAAAAGCCTTTGTTATTACTGCGCCTGCAACAAGATCATCACCCAGAAAACCCATCGCGCCGTCGAGTACCTGACGTACCTCAAGCGTGAAATCCTCATGCAGGCGGCGTTGTTCGACAGCAGCCGCAAACTCACCCAGCTGCATCTGGGCGGTGGCACGCCGACCTATCTGACCAGCGAGCAACTGGCTGACCTGATGGATTGCCTGCATCAAGCGTTCGACATGGATGACAGTGATGACCATGAATTTTCCATCGAGGTCGATCCGCGCACCATCAGCACCGAACAGATTCAATCGCTGCGCCAACTGGGCTTCAATCGCCTGAGCTTCGGCGTCCAGGACTTCGACCCGGACGTGCAAGCTGCCGTCAATCGTACACAAAGCGAAGAACAGATCTATGCGCTGGTCGCCGCCGCTCGCGAGGCTCGATTCAAGTCGGTCAGCGTCGATCTGATCTATGGCCTGCCGTTGCAGACCGTGGCCAGTTTCGATGTGACCCTGGGCAAGATCATCGCCCTGCGCCCGGACCGGATCGCCGCCTACAGCTACGCCCACCTGCCGCAGATGGTGCGCGCGCAACGCTTGATTCGCCAGGAAGACATGCCGCCACCGGAGCGCAAGCTGGAGTTGCTCGAGCTGACCATCCGCCGCCTGACCGCGGCCGGTTACGTCTATATCGGCATGGATCACTTCGCCTTGCCAGACGACGAACTGGCCCTGGCTCGCGCCAACGGCACCCTGCAACGCAACTTCCAGGGCTACTCGACCCATGCCGACTGCGATTTGATCGGCCTTGGGGTGTCTTCGATCGGCAAGGTAGGCGACAGCTACAGCCAGAGCGTCAAGGAGCTTTCCCAGTACTACGCGCGTCTGAATCTAGGTTTGCTGCCGGTGCACCGGGGGTACCGGTTGAACGCCGACGACCTGCTGCGCCGCGAGGTAATCAGCGACCTGATGTGCCACGGGCGGATCGATTTCGGCAAGTTCGAAGCACGGCATGGCATCTGCTTTACCGAGTATTTTGCCGATGCGCTGGCGCAGCTCGATGAACATGTTCGTGATGGCCTGCTGGAGATTCACCAGGACTCTCTGGTGTTATTGCCCCAGGGGCACTTGATGATGCGCAGCGCCGCCATGGCATTTGACGCCTATCTGGGTGGCGAGCAGAAAGGCCAGTTTTCCCGCACCGTTTGAGGGGGTGGTGTAGCGGGCTGTACACAGGTAAAAAGAGTTGAGTTGATTTCAATCAAGGGACGGGGGCGCAAGGTCCCCTAACATGGGCGCATGAACCCGTCTTTGAAGTCAGTACCCATGAACACCCCTCAGTCCTCGATACCTCGCAACCTGCGCTCCTGGAGCGTCGGGCTGCTGGTGATGCTCGCGCTGATGTTTTCAACCTTCGGTGCCGTACAGGCCAAATCCTACGGCGACATCGAGCAGCAGCGCATCGAGAAAATCCTCCCGCAGACCGATTCGGTATCCGCCCCTGAAGGCAAGTTCAAGGTGCGCACGCTGTCGGCGGCCGGCAAGGTCATCGGCTATGTGTTCCAGAGCCTGGATGTAGTCGATATTCCGGCCTACTCGGGCAAGCCGATCAACACCCAGGTGATCCTCGACCCGGCAGGGGTGATTCAGGACGCCTATGTCCTCGAGCACCACGAACCGATTCTGCTGATCGGGATTCCCGAAGCAAAACTTCACGCCTTCAGCGCCAAATACAAGGACATCAAGGTCAGCCAGCGGGTGGTCGTCGGCCACTCCAGCGACCCGAACGCAGTCACCGTGGATGCCATCGCCGGCGCGACCGTCACGGCGATGGTGGTCAATGAGGTGATCATGCGCGCTGCCCATGAGGTGGCCGTATCGCTCAAACTGGTTGAAGACAATGCCGGCCAGGCGCAGAAACCCGCCACCGTGCGCAAGGACTTTTTCGAACCCGCCTCCTGGGAACAACTGACCGGCAACGGCGCGATCCGCCGCTTGAACCTGACCCGTGGCCAGGTCGACGCAGCCTTCAAGGGCACCGAAGCCGAAGGCATCGACAACGCCAGTCCCGAGCAAGTCGATGAGACCTTTATCGAACTCTACGTCGCCGACCTGAATCCGCCGACCATCGGCCGCAACCTGCTGGGCGACAATCAGTACCGTTTCCTCATGCAGGATCTCAAGCCGGGCGAGCAGGCCATCGCCGTGCTGGGCCGCGGGCTGTTCTCCTACAAGGGTTCGGGTTATGTGCGCGGCGGGATCTTCGACCGGGTGCAACTGCGCCAGTTCGGCAACATCATCAGCTTTCGCGACATGGACCATCAACGGCTCGACGACGTGTTTGCCAAAGGCATGCCCGAGTTCAATGAAATGTCGATTTTCATTGTGCGTGAACCGGCCAGGTTCGATCCGGGAGCAGCCTGGTCCCTGGATTTACTGGTGCGGCGTCAGACCGGCCCGGTCAGTGGCACCTTCAGCAGCTTCGAACTGCCTTACCAAATGCCCGAGCCGTACCTGGAGCGGCCATTGCCCACCGCCGAAGAACTGGCGGCCATCGAAGAGGCCAACCGGCCGATGTGGGTGACCATCTGGTATCAGAAACAGTTCCAGATCATGGTCCTCGGGGCGGCGCTGCTACTGCTCACGACGATTCTGTTCCTGCAGGACAAATTCACCCGCCGGCCACAGTTTCTGCACTGGCTGCGCCGCGGCTACCTGATGTTTACCGTGGTGTTCATCGGCTGGTACGCCCTGGGGCAACTGTCGGTGGTCAACGTGCTGACATTCGTCCATGCCCTGTTCGAGAACTTCCGCTGGGAACTGTTTCTCACCGACCCGCTGATCTTCATGCTCTGGGTGTTCACCGCCGCGAGCATTCTGCTCTGGGGCCGCGGCGTGTTCTGCGGCTGGCTGTGTCCGTTCGGCGCCTTGCAGGAGTTGATCAACGAAGCCGCGCGCAAGCTGAAGATTCCCCAATATGAATTGCCGTTCGCGGTCCATGAGCGGCTGTGGGCGATCAAGTACATCATCCTGCTGGCGCTGTTCGGCGTCTCCCTGGAGTCGATGACCACTGCCGAACTGTTCGCTGAAGTGGAACCCTTCAAGACCGCCATCACCCTCAGGTTCGACCGCCAGTGGTGGTTCGTGCTCTACGCGGTGGCGCTGCTGGTGATCAATATCTTCACCCGCAAGGTCTATTGCCGCTACATCTGCCCATTGGGCGCGGCGCTGGCGATTCCCACCAAGCTGCGGCTGTTCGACTGGCTCAAACGCCGCAAGGAGTGCGGAGACCCCTGCCAACTCTGTGCCAAGGAATGCGAGATCCAGGCGATTCATCCCGATGGCCGGATCAATGCCAACGAGTGCCACTACTGCCTCGATTGCCAGATGACCTATCACAACGAAAACAAATGCCCACCGCTGATCAACAAGCGCAAGAAAAAACGCGGCAAGGCCGCGCCGGTGAGCGCGCAACTCATACCTGTCGTGGAAGTGACGGCTCTTGATGAACCCCGCGAGCACACGTCCCCAGTGACTGTTTTTATTCCTTCAAGGAGCACCTCATGAACGACACAGAATCCAAAAAACCAGCTCAAGCAGCGCAGCCGACCGGTCTGAGCCGGCGTGGCTTCCTCGGCACCAGCGCGGTGACCGGTGCGGTGCTGGCCGGTGCCACGGCCATCGGCGGTGCAGTATTCACCCGCGAAACCTGGGCGGCGGCGGCCAAGGAGTCGCAATCGAAGATCCACGTGGGTCCGGGCGATCTGGACGATTACTATGGTTTCTGGAGTGGCGGTCACCAGGGTGAAGTGCGGGTCATGGGCATCCCGTCGATGCGCGAGCTGTTGCGCATTCCGGTGTTCAACGTCGACTCCGCCACCGGCTGGGGCATGACCAACGAAAGCAAGCGGGTCATGGGCGATAGTGCCAAATTCCAGAACGGCGACTGCCACCACCCGCATTTGTCCATGACCGATGGCAAGTACGATGGCAAATACCTGTTCATCAACGACAAGGCCAACAGCCGCGTCGCGCGCATCCGCCTGGATGTCATGAAATGCGACAAGATGCTCACCGTACCGAATGTGCAGGCCGTGCACGGTCTGCGTCTGCAGAAAATGCCGCACACCAAGTACGTGTTCGCCAATGCCGAGTTCGTCATTCCGCATCCCAATGACGGCAGCACCTTCGACCTGCTGGACAAGAACAGCTACACCATGTTCAACGCCATCGATGCCGAGAAAATGGAGATGGCCTTCCAGGTCATAGTCGACGGCAACCTGGACAACACCGATGCCGACTACACCGGCAAGTATGCGGCGTCGACCTGCTACAACTCGGAGAAGGCCTACGACCTGGGCGGCATGATGCGCAACGAGCGCGACTGGGTGGTGGTATTCAATATTCAGCGCATCGAAGCGGCGATCAAGGCCGGCAAGTTCATCACCGTGGGCGATTCGAAAGTGCCGGTGGTCGACGGTCGTAAAACCGAGGGCAAGGACAGCCAATTTACCCGTTACATCCCGGTGCCGAAGAACCCGCATGGCATCAATATGACGCCAGATGGCAAGTACTTCATCGCCGCCGGCAAACTTTCGCCGACCTGCACCATCATCGCCACTGCCAAGCTCGACGATCTGTTCGACGACAAACTCAAGGATCCGCGCGACGCGGTGGTCGGCGAGCCTGAACTGGGTCTGGGTCCGCTGCACACCACCTACGATGGCCGCGGTTGTGCCTACACCACATTGTTCATCGACAGCCAGGTGGTGAAGTGGAACGTGGAAGAAGCCGTTCGCGCCTACACCGGCGAGAAGGTCAACTACATCAAGCAGAAACTCGACGTGCAGTACCAGCCGGGCCACAACCATGCTTCGCTGACCGAAACCAGCGAGGCTGACGGCAAATGGCTGATGGTCCTCAGCAAGTTCTCCAAGGACCGCTTCCTGCCGACCGGCCCGTTGCACCCGGAAAACGATCAGTTGATCGATATCTCCGGCGACGTGATGAAACTGGTGCACGACGGCCCGGCGTTTGCCGAACCCCACGATTGCATCATGGCCCGTCGCGACCAGATCAGGACCAAAAAGATCTGGGACCGCAACGACCCGTTTTTCGCCGAAACCGTGGCCATTGCAGCCAAGGACGGGATCAAGCTGGAAACCGACAACAAGGTCATCCGCGACGGCAAGAAAGTCCGGGTCTACATGACCTCGATGGCCCCGGCCTACGGCATGCCGGAATTCACCGTCAAACAGGGCGATGAGGTCACCGTGACCATCACCAACATCGACCAGATTGAAGACGTGACCCACGGCTTTGTCATGACCAACCACGGCGTGAGCATGGAAATCAGCCCGCAGCAGACTTCCTCGATCACCTTCATCGCCGATCAGCCCGGCCTGCATTGGTACTACTGCAGCTGGTTCTGCCATGCGCTGCACATGGAAATGGTCGGCCGCATGAAAGTCGAGCGCGTCTGACGGTCGTCACTCCAGAGGTACAGGTTCAATGGCCAATATCAAGGAAAACCCGGTTCGCGGATCCCGGATAAAGTCCATTGCGCTGGTACTGCTGGCGCTCTCGGGCAGTGTCGGGGCGGTGGTGCAACCCATCACCGCGCTGCCGTTGCAGGCCGCTGGCGAGCAACGCTGGCGCCTGCCTGCCGGGGAGTACTCTGGCTCGTTCAGCGTCGATCAGCCGATGCAGATTCTCTGCGAACCAGGGGCTGTGTTTCAGGGCCAGGGGCAGGGCAACGGCTTGATCATCAGCGCGCCCGACGTCACGATTGAGGGCTGCACCTTTGTCGATTGGGGGCACGACATGACGGCCATGAACGCTGCGCTGTTCATCCTGCCCAAGGCCCATGGTGCGCAGATCAAGGGCAACCGGATGCAAGGCCAGGGGTTTGGTATCTGGGTCGATGGAACCCCGGATGTGAGTCTGATCGACAACAGCATCCAGGGCGATCCGGCGATGCGCTCCCAGGACCGCGGCAACGGCATCCATCTGTATGCGGTGCACGGCGCCCGGGTCATCGGCAACCATGTCCGCGACACCCGCGACGGCATCTACATCGACACCTCGAACGGCAACCTGCTGCAGGGCAATACCCTGGAAGACCTGCGCTACGGTGTGCACTACATGTTTGCCAACGACAACCAACTGCTTGGCAACACCACCCGCCGCACCCGCACCGGCTATGCCTTGATGCAAAGCCGCAAGCTGACGGTGATTGGCAATCGCTCCGAACAGGATCAGAACTACGGCATCCTGATGAACTACATCACCTATTCGACCTTGCGCGACAACATCGTTACTGACGTGCGTGACGGCGGCTCGACCGGCGACAGCATGATCAGCGGCGCCGAGGGCAAGGCCCTGTTCATTTACAACTCGCTGTTCAACAGCATCGAACACAACCACTTCGAACGCAGCGCGGTGGGCATTCACCTCACCGCCGGCTCCGAAGACAACCGCATCGCCGACAACGCTTTTGTCGGCAACCAGCGCCAGGTCAAGTACGTCGCCACCCGCTTGCAGGAATGGTCGGTGGAGGGCCGCGGCAACTACTGGAGCGACTACCTGGGCTGGGATCGCAACGACGATGGCCTGGGCGATGTCGCCTATGAACCCAACGACAATGTCGACCGCCTGCTGTGGCTGTACCCGCAGGTGCGGCTGTTGATGAATAGCCCCGGGATCGAGTTGCTGCGCTGGGTGCAACGAGCTTTTCCGGTGATCAAATCGCCGGGCGTGATGGACAGCCATCCGCTGATGAAAGCCCCCATTCAAACCCTGACCAAGGAGCCTGTGTCATGAATGTCGTCGAAATCGAAGGCGTCAGCCAGCGCTACGGGCAGACCACTGTGTTGCATGAACTGAACCTGAGTCTGGCGCAAGGCGAAGTGCTGGGCCTGTTCGGGCATAACGGCGCGGGCAAGACCACCAGCATGAAACTGATCCTCGGCCTGCTCCAGGCCAGCGCCGGGCAGGTCAGGGTGTTCGGCCGGCTGCCCAGCGATCCGCAGGTGCGGCGCCTGCTCGGCTACTTGCCGGAGAACGTGACCTTTTACCCGCAGCTCAGCGGTCTGGAAACCTTGCGCCATTTCGCCCGGCTCAAGGGCGCGTCTGGCGCTCAGGTCGACAGTTTGCTGGAAGAGGTCGGCCTGGCGGGCGCGGCGCAGCGTCGGGTCAGGACCTACTCCAAGGGCATGCGCCAACGCCTGGGCCTGGCTCAAGCCTTGCTCGGCGAGCCGCGTCTGTTGCTACTCGACGAACCGACGGTCGGCCTCGATCCGATCGCGACCCAGGACCTTTATCGCTTGCTCGATCGCCTGCGCGGCCAGGGCACCAGCATCATTCTCTGCTCCCACGTACTGCCGGGGGTCGAGGCGCATATCAACCGCGCCGCGATTCTGACCCAGGGCCGGTTGCTGGCCCTCGGCAGCCTCGCCAGCCTGCGCGAGGAGGCCGGCCTGCCGACCCTGATTCGCACCTGCGGGCTCAAGCGCGCCGGGCAATTGCAGGAGCGCTGGAACGACGCCGGGCATGTCACCCAACGCTGGGGAGTAGAAGGTCTTCAGGTGGCCGCGCTCAATGGCAGCAAGCTCGGATTGTTGCGCCAGCTACTGGCAGAAGACAGCCCGGCAGACGTGGAAATCCACCCGCCGTCCCTGGAAGATATTTATCGCTATTACATGGGGCGCGCCGCTGTGGCACCCACTGAGGTCGCGTTATGAAGCCGATCTGGAACATGGCCCGCAAGGAATTCAGTGACGGTTTGCGCAACCGCTGGTTGCTGGCGATCAGTCTGTTATTCGCAGTGTTGGCCATCGGCATCGCCTGGCTCGGCGCCGCGGCCTCCGGGCAGTTGGGCTTCACCTCGATACCGGCGACCATCGCCAGCCTGGCCAGCCTGGCCACTTTCCTGATGCCACTGATTGCCTTGCTGCTGGCCTATGACGCGATAGTCGGCGAGGACGAAAGCGGCACCTTGTTGCTGTTGTTGACCTATCCTCTTGGACGCGGGCAGATCCTGCTCGGCAAGTTCGTTGGCCATGGCTTGATCCTGGCCCTGGCGACGCTGATCGGTTTCGGCTGCGCAATGCTGGCCATTGCCGTGCTGGTCGATGACGTCGAATTGAGCCTGCTGCTCTGGGCCTTTGGTCGCTTCATGCTGTCTTCGACCTTGCTCGGCTGGGGCTTTCTCGGCCTGGCCTATGTGCTGAGCAGCGTATCGGCGGAGAAATCCACCGCGGCCGGCCTGGCACTGGGGGTGTGGTTCTTCTTCGTGCTGGTGTTCGATCTGGCCATGCTGGCGCTGCTGGTGCTCAGCGAAGGCCAGTTCAGTCCGAAACTGCTGCCCTGGCTGCTGTTGCTCAATCCCGCCGACGTCTATCGGCTGATCAATCTCTCGGGTTTCGAGTCCAGCGCCAATGGCGTTGGCGTGCTGGCACTGGGCAGCGACCTGCCGATGCCGGGCTCGATGCTCTGGCTGTGCCTGGCACTGTGGGTCGCGGCGCCCCTGGGGCTTGCCTACCTGCTGTTTCGTCGACGGTCGACATGAATTCAACTTTGGATATTTCTGGAGCATTTAACGATGAACAGGTTTTATACAAATACCGCGCGGACACTGTCCGGCCTGCTGGTCTGCCTGCTGCTGGCGGCCTGCGAGAAGCCCATCCAAGCCACCTACAACGACGCTGCGTCGGCCTTCCACCCCAGCGATGAATGCCATGTCTGCGGGATGGTCATCGACGAATTTCCCGGGCCCAAGGGCGAAGTGGTCGAGCCGGCCGGGGTCAAGAAATTCTGCTCCACCGCGGAAATGCTCAGCTGGTGGTTGCAGCCGGAAAACCATCATGGCAATGCCAGGCTCTATGTCCATGATATGGGCCGCAGCTCTTGGGACTCGCCGGATGACTCTCACCTGATTGATGCGAAAAATGCTTTTTATGTGATCGGCACCGAGCTCAAAGGCTCCATGGGCGTGGTGCTGGCGTCGTTCTCCGAGCAGCAGGCCGCGGAAAAACTCGCCGCTGACAAGGGCGGGCGCGTACTGCGCTTCTACGAAATCAATCGCAAGCTGCTCCAGCAGCAAACCGCCATGTCGCACATGACTCATTGATCGGCTGATCGGCTGATCGGCTGATCGGTCGAAACTGCATCGAGAAAATCTGATCGCCGTCAAGTCGGTATTTCTTCATCTGCTCAAAGATAGGGGTGTGTTATGTCCCCAGTGCTTGGCATCCGCGATGCCCAGGAGCAAATGATGAATACCGAGTTTCAGGATCGCTTGGCGGTGATCACGGGTGCCAGTTCCGGGATTGGCCTGGCCTTGTGTGCGGCGCTATTGTCCCGAGGCGCCAAGGTGCTGGCAATGTCGCGGTCCCCGGGCGAGCTGCCGGCCTTGCAGCAGATCCATGGCGACCGTTTGCACTGGCATGCCGGGGATGTCACCTCACAGGACGACCTGCGCGGTCTTGCCGGGCGTGCCGCGGCACTGGGGCCGGTGGATTATCTGGTGCCCGGCGCCGGCATCGCGGAGATGGCCGACAGTCTGGATATGGCGGCTTTCCAGCGTCAGTGGGCGGTCAACGGCGCCGGGGCGTTGAATACCCTGGCGGCGTTGCGCTGCGAACTGGCCAGTCCGGCTTCGGTGGTGTTTGTCGGGAGCTTCCTGACGGGGTCGAGCTTTCCTGGCCTTGCCGCCTGCATCGCCAGCAAGGCCGCACTGGTGGCTCAGGTGCGGACCCTGGCGGTGGAGTTCGCGACCTTTGATGTGCGCATCAATCTGGTCTCGCCAGGGCCGACAGCCACTGCCATGTGGGACAACCTGGGCCTGAGCGAAGAGCAACTGGATGACCTCGTCGACAACCTGACCAAACGCCTGCTGCCCGGCCATTTCCTCGACGCCGCGGCGGTGGCCAATGTGATTGTCTTTCAACTGTCCCAGGGCGCACGGGGTGTCTATGGCCAGGACTGGAAGGTGGATAGCGGGTACACCCTGGGTTGAAATTGCAGGAGCAGCCGGCCTGGTTCTCGCGGATGTACCCAGATCCACTGTGGGAGCTGCGGTGCGGCGATCCGACTTGCCCGCGAAGGCGGCCTGACAGCCGGCCTGGCTCTTGCGGATGTACATCGATCCACTGTGGGAACTGGCTTGCTCGCGCAGGCGGCCTGAAAGCCGGCCTGGCTCTCACGGATGTACCCAATCCCCCTGTAGGAGCTGCCGAAGGCTGCGATCTTTTGATCCTGGCGTTTGGTCCGTGTACATATCCATTCCTGCGGTAACGGCCACTTATGGTTCCGCCCTTACGGCGTGTCACTTTGGCAAACACCCCAAAGTAACCAAAGGTCTTGCCCCGAGCGTCCGGCACCTCGCCTAGGCTCGGTGTTCCCTCGCTCCGGCATTCATCAGGGGGCATCGCCTCCGGTCTGCTTCGCGACGACCTCCTCTCGATGTGTTCGACTTCGTCGAACGGCGCTGCGCGCCTCCCCCCTGATGAATGCCTCCACTCGGCCTCCCGAAGGGGCGGGTAGATCAAAAGCCAAAG
>NZ_CABVHQ010000078.1 GCF_902497895.1 Pseudomonas fluorescens | reverse complement strand
ATTGTCCGCCGGAAAGATCGCGTTTATCCATCGATGCCCCGACCCCCTGTAGGAGCTGCCGCAGGCTGCGATCTTTTGATTTTGGCGCCCGTCCGGCCAACGCATTGTCCGCCGGAAAGATCGCGTTTATCCATCGATGCCCCGACCCCCTGTAGGAGCTGCCGCAGGCTGCGATCTTTTGATCCTGGCGTCCGTCCGGCCAACGCATTGTCCGCCGGAAAGATCGCGTTTATCCATCGATGCCCCGACCCCCTGTAGGAGCTGCCGCAGGCTGCGATCTTTTGATCCTGGCGTCCGTCCGGGCAACGCATTTGTCCGCCGAAAAGATCGCAGCCTTCGGCAGCTCCTACGCGCTCTCACTCCAGCATCTTCCCCAACAACCAGCTCCCCGCCGGCCCCGGCGGATGCAGGCGCGACCAGAGGGCATCGACCGCCACCGGCCGCGGCCAGCCACGCACCTTGAGTTCCTGCAGCGAGCCGGCGCCAAAGCGGCCCACCAGCCAGCGCGGCAAGGGTGCCCAGCCAAACCCGCGCTGGGCCATTTCCAGCAGCATCAGGTAACTCGGCGCCGACCAGACCCGGCCCTGGGCGCGGGTTTCATAAGGGTTGACGATGGTCGCCAGGCGTAACTCTCGGTGTTGTTGCAAGTTGTCCTTGTCGACCTTGCTCAGCGCCGCCAACGGATGGTCACGAGACACAAACAAGGCAATTTCCGTACGTTCGTCCACCGTCGAACTGGCGAGGTCGGCCGGGTAATCGGGTTGCATCTCGGCGAAGGCAATCTGCGCCCGGCCACTCTGAACCAGGGCGATCAGGTCGGCGGATTCGGCAATCAGGCATTCGAGTTCCAGGTCTGGGTATCGCTGCTCGAAGGCGCTCAAGCTTGCCTCGAAACGGTCGGACTGATAAGTGTCGGAAATGGCCACGGTCAGCTTCGGTTCGAAACCTTGTGACAACTGGCTGGCGGCCATTTCCAGGCGACTGGTGGCGGCCAGAATGTCTTCGGCGCGTTGCAGCATGACGTGCCCGGCCGGGGTCAGCGTCGGCTTGCGACTGCTGCGATCGAACAGCACCACATCCAGGTCGATTTCCAGGCTGGCAACGGCGGCGCTGATGGTCGACTGGCTCCTGCCCAGCTTGCGCGCAGCCGCGGAAAACGAGCCTTGGGTCGCGGCCTGGACAAAGGCCAGCAGCACTTCATGAGAGGCCATGAACTATCGCCTTGATCGATGGTTATTGGTTATAAAGTATCGGATTCCAAGGTGATGATGGCAACCATCGTCACTTAGGGAGCCAGTCATGAGCACCAACAAATCCATCACTGAACGTATTTTCCAGGCCATCGGTTTCGAGCTGCTCGCTGTTCTATTGTGTACCCCGCTGCTCGCCTGGGTGATGGACAAACCAGTCGTCGACATGGGTGTCGCGACCATCGCCATCGGCCTGATTGCCCTGGGCTGGAACGTCCTGTTCAACGGCCTGTTCGACCGTTTGCTCAAACGCCTTGGCAGGGTTCAGAGCAGTTGGACCCGCGTGCTGCACGCTCTGATGTTCGAGGGCGGTCTGGTGGCGGTCAGCGTGCCGCTGATAGCCTGGTGGTTGAACATCAGTCTGTTGCAGGCATTGATTCTAGACCTCGGCGTGCTGCTGTTCTTCCTGCCATACACCTACGTCTATCACTGGGCGTATGACATGCTGCGCGAGCGACTGCTGCTGAGTCGGATGATCTGATTCATGGCGTTCAGCGCCGGGGTGACGGTGCTGGGGAGGCTTGTGGCGAGGGCGAAAACTGAACCCATAGAGCAGACCGAACAGATCAGTATCGCGATGGCTTTGGCCAATGCTGTGGTTCATGGAGTCTCGCTGGCGGGACGCGTCTGTCACCGGTTTCACAGGTTCGCTTGAACCGCATCATGACAAGGCCGTTTGACGGTTTTGTGACAGCTTGGCGACGTCGGCGAGTGAGTCATGACCAGTGGTCGGAACCATTAAAGATCGCGAGCCGAGCGCCGATAAAGCTCAGGTAGTCTTTCGCGCTTTGGCCAAAGACTTAGTTGTTTCTGACAGGGATGTCTGGACGTTATGCATGCCTCTGGTTGGCCTGCTTTATCCCTGTCATGAGATCCCACTCGATGTTTCTGCAAAAATCCCTGAGAGCTCAAATCCTCGCACTGCTGAGCGGTAGCCTGTTTGCAATGCTGCTGATTGCGCTGGCGTGCTTTCATTTTCTTTCCAGCGGTGTTCAGAATTATCGCAATCTGATGGATGGCCCGCTGCATACTTCGCAATTGATCGATGAAGCCAACCTGCAATTCAAGGTTCAGGTTCAGGAATGGAAAAATGTCTTGCTGCGCGGCAAGCGGCCGGAAGACTTGAACAAGTACTGGAAGCAATTCGAAGATCGCCAGCGCGATGTACAAGGCATTCTCGGACAACTGGGCAGCGCCCCGGGAATTGATGCGCAACTCAAGACTCGTATCGAGCGGCTGCGCGAAGAGCACCGCGTTTTGGGCACGGCCTATCAGAAGGGCCGTGACGCCTATCTGGCCGCCGGGGCCGACCCCGCTGCCGGCGATAGCGCAGTCAAAGGCGTGGACCGCGCCGTCAGCGAGCAAATGAGTGAACTGGTCAACGAACTGCGCAAGCAGGGTGCCGAGCAATCGACCCGGATCAGTGCCGATGCTGATCGCACCGTGGTGCTGGGGATTGGGGTGATGCTGGCTTCGGGTCTGTTGATCGGCCTGCTCAGCCTGTGGCTGGTCAACCGCAATCTGGTCGAGCCAATCCGCAAGCTGATCGAATACGTCGCTCAGCTCAGCCAGGGCCGCTTTGTCGAGCGTGTCGCCAGCGATCGTCAGGATGAACTGGGCAAGCTGGCTGTTGCCGCCAATACCTTGCGGGATTTTCTCGCGCAAACCTTCAGCCGCTTGCAGCGCAGCGCCACGGATCTGGACAGCGCCAGTGGCGAGCTGAATTCGATCGCCAGCCAGATGACTCAGGGCACCAACGAGCAATTCAACCGCACCGATCAAGTGGCCACGGCGATGAACGAGATGTCCGCCACGGCGCAGGAAGTCGCCCGACATGCAGCGGATGCGGCACGGGCTGCCGATAATGCCGATCACTCTGCTCAGCAGGGTGAAAAGGTCATGCAGGGGACGATTCACACCATCACCCAGATGCGTGGCGAAATCGCCAATACCGCTACCGTCATCCGTCAGCTGGAGACCGACAGTGGGCGAATCGGCAAGGTGCTGGAAGTGATTCGCGCAATTGCCGAACAGACCAACCTGCTGGCGCTCAATGCCGCCATCGAAGCGGCCCGCGCCGGCGAGGCCGGACGCGGATTTGCCGTGGTCGCCGATGAGGTTCGCAGCCTGGCTCAGCGCACGGCGGCATCGATTATCGAGATCAATCAGATCATTCAAACGGTGCAGAAGGGGGCGGTGGATGCGGCCCAGGCCATCGAAAGCGGCCAGTCACGCAGTGAGGAAAGCGTCCAACAAGTGACTCAGGCCGGCGCGATGCTGGAGCGGATCACCGTTGCGGTGGAATCGATACGCGACATGAACCGGCAAATCGCTACGGCCGCCGAAGAGCAGACTTCGGTGGCTGAAGACATTTCGCGCAACCTCACCGAAATCACCGCCATCGCCAGTACCAATCTGGACAACGTGCAGCGCACTGAAGCGGCGAGCCGGAATTTGCACGGGTTGTCGGGGCAGTTGAATGAGGTGACCGCGCGCCTGAGCGCATAAAAAAAGCCGCGCGACCCAAAGGCCGCGCGGCTTTTACTGTGAGGCAGTTACTTGTCTTGTTTGTTGCTCAATACCTGACCGGTCTTGGCGTTCAGGTCCACGTCCCACTCGACACCTTTGGCATCGCGAATTTCCACCTGGTAGACGTAGTCCGCGCCTTTCAGCTCAAGCTCGGTGTCGGTGATGCTGGCCGCCGTTGTGCCTGGATGCTGGGCGCGGGCGGCCTGGTTGAGTTTTTCCAGGTCCATGATGGTGCCGGCTTTGAGCAGGCCCGGAATCTGGTCAGGACGGACGTCGGCCTGGGCCAGGCCGACGGTCAGGGTCAAGGCGGCAGCGGCAAACAGGGCAGTCAACGTTTTCATGGGATTCTTTCCTTGGGGTGAACTGTTTAAGTGGGATCAGGTTAGCCCGCTGAACTTAATTCACCCTTAATTTCCATTTCGGCTCGGTTAATAGCCGTTGGCCTCAAGCAACTGCGCGACAGTGGCCGGAGCCGGGCGCTTGAAGTACTTGAGCAGTTCGGAGCTGCGGTTGGTGAAGATGCCATCGACGCCGGCATCCATTGCCTTCTGGTAATCCACGGGCTCGTCGATGGTGTAGACATGCACCAACAGGCCTTTGTCGTGAGCGAAGCTGTTCATCCACGGCTGCACCAGGTCCGAATAGCTTTGGTCGCCACCGCCGGTCAGGGCTGCCGAAGGTCCGGTGCCAACGGCGCCTTGAGCCTTGGCATAGTCGACCCATTTCTCGAATTCGGCTTGGTCCTTGGGTTCCTGCCTGGCGTAGAAGGCGGCTTTATCCTGTTCCCCGCTGGCGGCGAAAGTGACGTTGGATTTGGATTCGATACCGCCTTCACCGACCCACAGCAGAAGGATTTTCGGTACCTGCGGCATCTCTTTTTGCAGCAACTCCAGGCTGCTCTTCTCGAAAGTTTGCAGCACCACCTTGCCTTTGCCCTGGCCGACCGCTATATCGCCTTTCGCCAGTTTCGAGCCAATCGGGCTGAGCCAGCCACGGTCCTGCAATTTATCCTTGAGGTCGCGTTCCAGGCCCGGAAACAGCTTCGGCTCCTTGGTTTCGATATACAGCCCGGGCTTGTGCAACGGGTTGCCCCGGGCGATATCGATGATTTCGTCGAGGGTCAGAATCTTCAGTCCGATATAGGAGGGACGCGCGCGGTCCGGGTAGGCGCTGTTGAACCAACTGCCGGCATCCAGGGTTTTCAGCTCGGCCAGGGTGAATTGATTGGCGGGGCTGTCCTTGCGCTCGGGAAATTTGCTCGCGACGTCGGTGGTGCGTTGCAGGTTGTCGTCATGCAGGGCGAACAGCACGCCGTCCTTGCTGCGTTGCAGGTCCAGTTCCAGGTAGTCGGCGCCCAGGTCGCGGGCCAGTTTGTAAGCGGGCGCGGTGGACTCCGGGGCATCGAACGATGCGCCACGGTGGGCAATGACCGCCGGGTGCGGGATGCCCGTTGCGGTGGCCAGGGCGGTGGGGCTTGGCTGGCTGCTGGCCTGGGCCTGGCCCAGGCCGAGCATCAGGCTCAGCAGCAGGGCGCTGTTGCGCAAGGTGGTGGGCATAGTCGAGATCCTTTCGTTGTGAGCGATACTATGTTTTAACAACTGAACGCTGCCAGTGCTATCGCCAAACCGACATTAACCTGTGTCTGAAGCATTTTTTCAGCGCTTTTGTGCGGTTCTTTGCAGTACTCTTTGATCCAGCAGTTTCCCCGTCAGAGGGAAACCTGAAAAAAAAGCTGCTGCTGCCCTGCGTGCAAACCATCGATCACCTGTCCTTTGGGACCTCCCGTGAGGTTTAGCATGCGCATCACTTCCGAGCTTATCTGCCAGGCCGCCGACCAACTCAAGGGTTTCGTCGGTTTCAATCGCAAGACCGGCCAGCATATCGTTCGTTTCAGCGAAGACTCATTCGGCATGGACGTCGCGGATGACGCGATCATCCCTACCTGCGAATTCGTCTGGCAGCCTGGGATCCATCACACCATGACCCTCAAGCGCGAGCTGATTCAGCTGCTGCTGGACCAGAATATCGACGACCGCATCAACATCACCGAACCGCTGCGGGTGTACATGCGTCGCGAGGACGTGCCGGAGATTTCGGCGCAGCGCAGTCTGGTGCAGCCGGTGTTGGGGTAAGGGGCTGTTTGCTTTGAGGCAGAGAGTGTGGGAGCCGGCTAAATACCAGTCAATAAGAGTAGATATGTCAAACACAGAACCTGTGGCGAGGGGGCTTGCCCCCGCTGGGGCGCGCAGCGGCCCTGAAACCTGCAAACCGGTTCTGTCAGACCCGCCTCATGTGCAGGCTTTTCGTGCCGGCGCGCCTTGCGCTCGGTGGTGACGAGGTTCGATGAGCTGGCGCGCAGCGTGCGATTGCCTTAGTCCTGTTGGTTCGACGCGATGGGTTTAAACCTTGGGCTCATCCTTGCGCACAAAGTGCTGATGCATTTCAGAGGTCAGGCTTTCGATGCGCTCGGTCAGCGACTTGGTCATCTCGGTCAAGCGGGTGTTCTGCTCAAGCAATTCCATTAACTGCGCGGTGTTGTGTGCCGCTTCTTCCTGGCGCCTGGTATTGGCGCTGGCCAGGGCTTCCCGGTGGCGGGCATCGGCGTCGGACTTGGCTTTGTCGCGAGCGGCCTGGCGGGTCTGGGCCAGCAGAATCAACGGTGCGGCGTAGGCCGACTGCAGGCTGAACGCCAGGTTGAGCAGGATGAAGGGATAAAGATCGAAATGAGCGACGCCAAACAGATTGAGGCAGACCCAGATCACCACGATCAGGGTTTGTGCGCCGAGAAAGGTCGGCGTGCCGAAGAAGCGCGCAAAGGCTTCAGCCCTCAAGGCAAAACGGTCAGTACCGAAGGTCGGCGCCAAATGAGCATGGGGGCGGTGAAAACGCAGGTGGTCAACTGATTCCGTAGACGCTACTTCGGGTTTTCTCGAATTCATGGTGCTCTCTGCAATGCGGTGGGACTGGGGCCTACTATAGTTCCCGCGACCTCTAGACCGAGGCAAGCCGTCAGGGGGTTGTGTCGGCTGAGGCTGAAAGAGCCCGCGCGCTGGTTATCCATTATCCAATTTATTCAGAAATATATTGTTGTGTTTTAGTGGGCGCGAACTTTTACCGGGAAATGCCAGTAATAGTGTCATTTATTCCAGACACTCTAGAGCTGTGCAGAAGCCCTGCAGAAAGAAATAACTGGTCTGACGATGGCCTCGACCTACAGCTGATAGCAGGTCAGGAACATGTCCAGGGTCGACTCGACGACGGAGGTCTGCATCTCTGCCGACAATCCGGGCTGGCCCATGGAAATCTGCGGCCAGAAGGCGAAAGCCTTGATCAGCCCTTGCACCTGGTGTGCGGCAAAAACCGGGTCAACAGCTTTCAACCGGCCATCTGCCTGGGCTGCACGAATCCACACTGTAAGACCTTCTTCCCGTTCGCCCAGCCGCGCGACCATGTCTTGGCCGCGCTCGGGAGAGTGAATGGTGGCGGCGATCGCCACTCGAGCCAGGTCGAGAAAATTATTGTCCGAGAGCGTTTGCAGTTTGGCCCGCAGCACTGCTTCGAGTTGCGGGCGTAGCGGCTGGTCATTGCGGTACGGTGTTTCCGGTTCCGCGCAGATGCTGTTCCACAATTTGTTCAGGATCTCGGCGAACAGCTCTTCCTTGCTGGGGAAGTGGTTGTACACCGTGCGCTTCGACACCCCGGCCGTCGCAGCAATCTTGTCCATGCTGGTGATATCGAAACCATTGGCACGGAATTCGACAATGGCCGCCTGAATGATGGCGTCGCGTTTACGGTCGGTGAGACGCAGTGGAGCTGTCATAAATAGGCTTCGGCGGCGATAAGGGAAACTTACACTCTGAAGTTTACTTATTCTCGGGTTTGTTGCAATCTAGAAACTACACCGTGCAGTGTAGTTACTCGGTAAGAATAGAATCCTCGGCCCAAGCGTGCATGCGCATTGGCCAATTATCGTCCAGCAACGGAACGCGACAAACTCATCGTACTCCTTGGAGCCACATCAATCATGGCCACTCCCTCATCCCGCGCCGACCGCGCTGTCGGCCTTGAAGCGTCTCTGCAGGATCAAGGTCACTACCGCAACCACGCGCCGGTGGAGCGCGAAGGCTTGCGCAAAACCTTGCGGATATTCTGGAACATGCTGTTTCATAAACCGCGTAACACCCGCCCGGCAGGGGATATCCCGGTTCAAACCCTGACCCGCGAAGCGCTTTTCGCCGCGCCGAATCACAGCGTGTTTCGTCTCGGCCATTCCACCATGCTGCTCAAATTGCACGACAAATTCTGGCTGACCGATCCGGTATTCGCCGAGCGTGCATCTCCGGTGCAATGGGCCGGTCCCCGGCGTTTCCATCAGCCACCCATCAGCCTCGAACAATTGCCGCCGATCGAGGCGGTGATCCTGTCCCACGATCACTACGACCATCTCGACCATCAATCCATCCTCAAACTGGCCGACAATACCCGGTACTTCCTCACGCCGCTGGGCGTGGGCGATACCTTGATCAAGTGGGGGATCAAGCCCGGCAAAGTGCGCCAACTGGATTGGTGGCAGGGCACCGAGGTGGACGGCATTCGCTTCATCGCCACGCCTTCGCAACACTTTTCCGGACGCGGCCTGTTCGATGGCAACCGCACGTTATGGGCGTCCTGGGTCATGATCGATGGCGACACCCGGATCTACTTCAGCGGCGACACCGGTTATTTCGATGGCTTCAAGCGCATCGGCGAAGAGTACGGACCCTTTGACCTGAGTCTGATGGAAACCGGTGCCTACAACGTCGACTGGCCACACATCCATATGCAACCCGAGCAAACCCTGCAGGCCCATATCGACCTCAAGGGCCGCTGGCTGCTGCCGATCCACAACGGCACCTTCGACCTGTCGATGCACGCCTGGCACGAACCCTTCGATCGCATCCTGGCCCTGGCCTGGGAGCGCAATGTGTCCATCACCACGCCGCAGATGGGCGAAGCGTTCAACCTGAAACAGCCCCTGCGTGGACGGGCCTGGTGGCTGGAGCTCGAAAGCGCGACGGAGCAAGTCGTCGTCAACAACCTGTAATCAGTTGCCCAGCCGCCTTTATGCGCCGAAATATTGCCATAACGGCGGCTACGGGTTATGTAAAGGCCGTGAATGAGACAGTCAGCAACGGACCCTGCCATGACCTACAGAATCCACCTCTTCGGAGCTTCCGGCTCGGGCACCACCACCCTGGGCCAGGCATTGGCCGAGCGATTGGCTATTGCCCATTTCGACTCGGACAACTTCTACTGGCACTCCACCGAGAAGCCCTTCAGCAGTCGACGCACTCGCGACGAACGCATTCAGCTGCTGCAAGAACAGGTCGCAGGCCTGGAGAACTGGGTGCTTTCCGGTTCCCTCTGCGGTTGGGGCGATCCGATAACCTGCGAGTTCACCCACGCCATCTTCGTCCGCCTCGATCCACAGATCCGCTTGCAACGTCTGCTCGCTCGGGAATTCCAGCGCTACGGCGAACAGATCTTCGAAGGCGGAGCACGTTACGACGAAACCCAAACCTTCCTCGCCTGGGCCGCCGGCTACGACGAGGGCGGCCACGGCACCCGCAGCCTGCGCCGACATGAAAGCTGGATCAAAACCCTGAGCTGCCCGGTGATACAGCTGGATTCAACGGGTTGTTCGGTTGAGGAGCTGGTGGAGCAGGTGTTGGAGAGATTGGATAAGTATGGTCGCCAGAACGCTGGAAAGGAGGGTCATATCCACTCGGTCTGAGATAACTGGGGGCTTAAGTGAAAACGACTTCAATCCGCCCTTCACGCCTTGATCTTGGGGCCGATTTGACGATGATCTGCACATCATGTCCAAGCCGGGAAAGGCATTCCATCATCTTCGCTTCGCTGATGCCGCGAAACTTTCCTCGAAGCATTTCGGAGAGTTTCGGTTGCGACAGCCCGAGAATCTCCGAAGCTTGAACCTGAGTCAGATGTCGTGCCTTGATGATTTCACCGATCTTCGCGGCAAGTTGGGCCTTGACCCGCATCTCATTGGCGTCGGCATACCCAAGGTCTTCGTAGACATTACCGGTGCTTTCTTCGATTTCAATCATGTGCTGATCCTGTTGCATGATCTTGGGCCGCCCGAAGTCTCTTCTTGATCAGGTCTATATCGCAGTGTGCGGTTTCGATGCCCTTGGTCGACTTCTACTGGAAGCAATGAAGTACATAAATGGCCTTACCAAATCGAACGGTATAAACCGCTCGATAAGTATTTGTGTCGAAGTTTTCAACTACCTCAAGCAATCCTGCGCCGCCAAAGCCCTTCAATGGTTTGGCTTGCGGATGCTTTGCGCCGTCTTGTGCCAAGTGAAGGGCAAATCCAAAAACGTCCTGGACGTCTGCGGGCATTTGCTTGAGGTCTTTTTTGCTGCTACTGACCCACAGGAGTGGCTTCCATGTACTCATGCGAAAATATACCTAAATGGGGATAATCGTCAACAAAGGGACGTTGCTCACTCAATCATCGCGTAATCAGCCCGCCCGACCGGATTCGGCGTTGCACCTTTGACGTTCATCCCTCTGCCTGGCGCAAAACCCCGGAAAAACACCAAACCTTCAGCTTCAAGCCGAAACGACAGGGCCAAACGGGTGACGTCCAGCAAATCCCCATGGGCTTCAAACAGCTTGATGGCTTCTACTGAAACCCCAGACTCCCGAGACAGACGCTCCAGGCTCCAGCCCAGTAAATCGCGGGCCTGGGCACAGTGTTCGGGGGTGAATTGAAACAGGGCGATACGTTCGAGGGTGACTTTCATCGCTAGAGAGTCCATGGTTTTCTCCGGGGCACGAGAGCGGCGATTCAATAAAATACTGTGTTTTTGTACAGTTGTTTTGTGCCTGGATCAAACTCAATTTTTTGATCGATTCAGTTTTTTCTCGCACGGATAAACCGTTGTCGTTCTCCCCTGTAGGAGCTGCCGAGCCTGCGAGGCTGCGATCGGCTGCGCAGCAGTCGCAATCAGGCCACCACGGTTAACCTGTAAAAACGCAGTGCCTGGTTTTACGACTGCTGCGCAGCCGATCGCAGCCTCGCAGGCTCGGCAGCTCCTACATGAGCCGAACGCAGCCTCGCAGGCTCGGCAGCTCCTACAGGAACTACCGGTAGACATCGCCCCCCCATTGGCCGAGTCTAGGGTTCAGCACCTCATTGCTGGTCCGAGGATGGACAAAAATGAAAATGCTAACGGTGATCGGCTTGATCACTCTGCTGCTTAGTCAGCCGGGGTGGGCTCAGGCGGGTTCCGTTCCCGGGGATGACAAAGCCTTGTTCATCGCCGATCTCCTGCAGCGCATGACCATTGAAGAAAAGATCGGTCAGCTCAGACTCAACTGCATCGGCCAGCAAATGCCTCAAGAGACATTTCTTGAAGAGGCTGCCCTTGGCCAGGTCGGTGGCCTGTTTTATGTGACTGGCCGTTCGGATCTGCGAGCGTTTCAGGACGCCGCCTTGCGCAGTCGTTTGAAAATCCCTTTGTTCTTTGCCTACGACGTCATTCACGGGCATCGCACGCTGTTTCCGATCGGCCTCGGTCTGGCTTCCACCTGGGACGTGGACGCCGTCGCCTTGAGCGCGCGCATTGCGGCCAAGGAGGCGAGTGCCGATGGCCTGGACATGGTGTTCTCACCCATGGTCGATATCACCCGAGACCCGCGCTGGGGGCGGATGTCCGAAGGTCTGGGCGAAGATACCTATATGGCCTCGCGTTATGCCCAGGTGATGGTCAACGCGCTGCAAGGGACGAAACTGGGTGCGGTGGACAGCGTCATGGCCAGCGCCAAGCATTTCGCCTTGTACGGTGCGGCGGAGGGCGGCCGCGACTACAACTCGGTCGATATGAGCCTGCCGAAGATGTATCAGGACTATCTGCCACCTTACCGTTCCGCCGTAAACGCTGGCGTGGGCGCCATGATGCTGACCTACGTCGCCATCAACGGCACGCCCGCCACCTCCAATACCTGGTTGATCCATGATCTGTTGCGCAAACAGTGGGACTTCAAAGGCCTGACCATCAGCGATTTCGATGCGGTCAACGAATTGGTGACCCATGGCGTCGCGCGCGATGGCCGTGAGGCCGCCCTGCGGGCGATCAAGGCCGGGGTCAATATGAGCATGACCGACACGCTTTATCGCAAGGAGCTGCCGGGACTGTTGAAATCAGGCGATGTCTCGCAGGAAGAAATCGACGACGCTGTGCGAGCCGTGTTGGGCGCCAAGTACGATCTTGGGCTGTTCGCCGATCCCTACCTGCGAATCGGCGCCGCCCATGATGATCCGCCAGACAACAATGCCGAGGACCGCCTGCACCGCGCACAAGCCCGTGAAGTCGCGCGCAAGAGCCTGGTATTGTTGAAGAACCGGGCCAATGTCCTGCCGCTCAAGAAGGACGGCGTGGTGGCCGTCGTCGGGGCCCTGGCGAAAAGCCGTCTCGATATACTCGGGACCTGGAGCTCCATCGGCTCACCGGTGCAGGCGGTATCGGTCTATGACGGTATCGCCAATGCACTGGGCGACCCCAGCCGACTGCTGTACGCCCGGGGCGCCGATATCACGGATGATCAATCGGTCCTCACCTACCTGAACCAGCCCGGCGCCAACCCGTCCGATGTCGAGGTCGATCCACGCCCGGCACACCAAATGATCGAAGAGGCGGTCAAGGTTGCCGAGCAGGCCGAGATCGTCGTCGCGGTGGTCGGAGAGTCCCGCGGCATGTCCTATGAAGGGGCGAGCCGGGCCAGCCTGGGGTTGCCAGGCTATCAGTCCGAGCTGATCAAAGCCCTGAAGGCCACCGGCAAACCCCTGGTGCTGGTGCTGATGAACGGCCGTCCACTGTCCGTTGGCAAGGAGCAGGACGCCGCCGATGCGGTGCTGGAAACCTGGTACAGCGGCACCGAAGGCGGCAACGCAATCGCCGATGTGCTGTTCGGCGACTACAACCCCTCCGGCAAACTGCCGGTTTCATTCCCACGCTCCGTGGGCCAGATTCCGATGTACTACAACCACTTGAACACCAGCCGACCACACCTGCTGGAGAATCCTCGCGCAGTGACTTCGCGCTATTTCGACGAAGCGTACGGCCCGCTTTACCCCTTTGGCTTCGGTCTGAGCTACACCCAATTCAGTCTGTCCGACGTGACCTTGACCAGCAAACAACTGGAGCGCAGCGAAACGCTGGGTGCCAGCGTGGTCGTGAAAAATACCGGGCAGCGGGAAGGCGAGACGGTGGTGCAGCTATATGTGCGGGACGTGAGCGCCTCCATCAGTCGCCCGATCAAGGAGTTGAAGGGTTTTCAAAAGGTCATGCTCAAGCCCGGGGAAGAGAAAGTCATCCAATTCAGCCTCAACGAGAATGACCTGAAGTTTTACGACGCGCAGTTGAAGCACGCGGCGGAATCCGGTGAGTTCAGAGTGCTGATCGGGCTGGATTCGCAAAATGTGAAGGAGCGGAGTTTTGAGCTGCTTTGAAAAGTTGATATTTCATTGGGGCGAACCACAGGGCGCGGTGTGTGAATCCAGTCGATCACACCAATTTTTTAGCACTGTCTAGCTGTAAGGGCTGACAGTAGACTACGATGTTTTTATGCAGGATCCTAAAAGCTCAATTGACTTATTAACAATAAATCAATAGTAGCGATTGACTGTCACCCCTCCTGATTTAAATACAAGGAATGGTCGCGTTTTTAAAGGCAAGTAGTTGGGGTGTGCCATAACAGTTTTTTTTCCAGGGAGGACATGATGAAAAGATTACGTCTGCTGTGTATCTTGGTCGGTTTTATAAGCCTGCCGGTCCAGGCCTCCGATACGGCATCTTTAAACAAAGATGCCTTCGTTACTAACCTGATTAAACAGATGACCTTGGAAGAAAAGATCGGTCAACTGCGGCTGATCTCTATTGGTGACAACATGACTCCCGAAAGGATCCGCCAAGAGATCGCGGCTGGACAAGTCGGTGGTACGTTCGGTTCTGTGAACCGTTACCAAAACCGCCCCATGCAGGACGCAGCTCAACGTAGCCGACTGAAAATACCGATGTTTTTCGGCTTTGACGTGATTCACGGTCATCGAACCATTTTTCCTATTGGTCTGGCATTGGCCTCCAGCTGGGATATGGACGCTATCGAGTTGAGCGGTCGAACGGCGGCGAAAGAAGCCAGTGCGGACGGTATAGATTTGACCTTTGCACCAACGATAGATATCGCCCGTGATCCTCGTTGGGGGCGCACATCCGAAGGATTCGGTGAAGACACTTATCTGGTTTCCCGCATTGCCAAAGTGATGGTTCAGGCCTTCCAGGGCAAAAGCCCGAGTGCACCGGACAGCATCATGGCCAGTGCTAAACATTTTGCGATGTATGGTGCTGTCGAGGGTGGACGCGACTACAACAGCGTCGACATGGGCCTGGCCAGGATGTACCAGGACTACCTGCCACCTTATCGTTCGGCGATTGATGGTGGTGCGGGAGCGGTGATGGTAGCGCTTAACTCGATAAATGGTGTGCCAGCAGCTTCCAATACATGGTTGATGCAAGACCTGCTGCGCAAAGCGTGGGGCTTCAAGGGGCTGGTCATCAGTGACCATAATGGGGTAACTGATCTGGTTCGGCATGGTGTTGCGAAGAATGATCGTGAAGCTGCCAGGCTCGCAATCAGGGCTGGCATTGATATGAGCATGAACGACTCCTCCTACGGTCCGGAGCTACCCGGGCTGCTTGAGTCCGGCGCTATTTCCCAGAGCAATATTGATAACGCGGTGCGGGAAGTCCTGGGTGCCAAGTACGACATGGGGCTGTTCGAAGACCCTTACCGACGCATCGGCATTGCCAGTGAAGACCCCGCTGATAGCGGCGCCGAAAACCGTCTGCACAGAGCGCAGGCCCGTGAGGTGGCGCGCAAGACACTGGTGCTGCTGAAGAATGAAAATGGGCTCTTGCCGCTAAAAAAAGAGGGTGTGATCGCGCTCATAGGCCCGTTGGCAAAAAGTACCGTCGACATCCTGGGCAGTTGGTCTGCAAGCGGTGTGGCCTCGCAATCGGTGACGATCTACGACGGGCTGAAAAGCGCGATGAACAACGGCTCGCTGATCTATGCCCGAGGCGCCAATCTCACGGAGGATCTGGAGGTTGTTAAATACCTGGGAGTGTCCGAAATCGAGAACGACGCTCGTCCGGCAGCAGAAATGATTGAAGAAGCGGTCAAGGCTGCACAGCAAGCCGATGTTGTGATTGCAGTGGTGGGCGAGCCCCGCAGTATGTCCCATGAAGCGGCCAGTCGAACAAGCCTCGATCTGCCTGGGCGCCAGAGTGAATTGATCACCGCCCTGAAAGCCACCGGCAAGCCGCTGGTACTGGTATTGATGAACGGCCGGCCACTTTCCATTGGCAAGGAACAGCAACAGGCCGATGCGATTCTGGAAACCTGGTACAGCGGCTCTGAGGGAGGCAACGCCGTTGCCGATGTATTGTTCGGTGACTACAACCCGTCCGGCAAGTTACCCATCACCTTTCCACGCTCCGTGGGGCAGATCCCGAATTACTACAGCCACTTGAACACCGGTCGCCCCTACCTGCCCGGTGGGCCTCGCAACTACACGTCTCAATATTTCGATCAATCCCATGGACCGCTTTATCCCTTCGGCTATGGTCTGAGTTATACCGATTTCAGCCTGTCTGAAGTCACCCTGTCGTCTCAAACACTCCAGAGCGACGGCAATGTCAATGCCAGCGTCATCGTGCGAAACATCGGCCAGCGCGACGGCGAAACGGTGGTTCAGCTGTATATCCGCGACGTCGTTGCATCGGTCAGCCGTCCGGTCAAAGAACTGAAGAACTTTCAAAAAATCATGCTCAAGGCAGGGGAGGAGAAAGCGGTCCACTTCAGTATTGATGAGCGCGACTTGAAGTTCTTCAACGCTCAGCTGGAATACGCCGCCGAGCCGGGCGAGTTTCAGGTGCAAATCGGGCTGGATTCTCAGAATGTGAAAGAGCAGAGTTTTGAGCTGCTGTAACGACGTAGCAGCTGCCGAGCCTGCGAGGCTGCGTTCGGCTGCGCAGCAGCCGTAAATCTTGCGTACGCGGTTTGCCTGACAGATCGCTGCACCTGGTTTTACGACTGCTCCGCAGCCGGACGCAGCCTCGCAGGCTCGGCAGCTGCTACGGACCGCGTAACCCGCTGCGTGGAGGACGTCGTCAGGCGGCCCTACAAGCTGAAGTGGGTTGAAGAAAATGTGCGCCAGGAGTGACGGGAGTCGTTTAGAGTACGGCCGTTTATCAAAGAGGAAAGGGGATGTTGGTCTTCAACTGCACCGAGGCAGCCAGCGATTTTTTCAGTCGTGTTCACAAGGGTAAAAAAATCACGCCCGTCCAACGTCCGCCTTCGACCACCATCGACGACGATCAGGCGGGCGACTCGTCAGAGCTTTCGCAATGGCTGGTACATGCCATTACCGTCCAGCGTAAGCACGTACTGCTGGCGATTCACCTGCAAACGCGCTACTGCATGATCTTCGCCGACATGAAAAAAGCCGATGTGGACGGCTTTGTTCAGGCCTTCACCCAGCGCTGGATGAACAACATACTGAATCACGCGATGCGCAGTGGCGTGCTGGAGTGGGTCGAGTACCCCTCCATGCTTGAGCGTTTCACGGAACTGAATCGTGAGTTCAGTTTTTACCGGCGCAGCGACCGAAGTGCCCAGGGGCACCTCAATGAAATAGTCTGGATGTTCAAAGAGGATGTCGCCGATGCGGGGTGCCTGCCACCGGATGAAGCGGCCGCGTCTCGTTACGACACCAGAACCAACCACTTTCTTCGCAGCAGAAGGCTTAAAGACTATTTCTACCCTAACGAGGAAATGCTCATCCACTGGCTACAGAAGTTCTGCGGCGTAAGCGAGGTCAGAGCCCATGAGGCCGGAGAGCTTAGCAGACAGTTGAACAGAGAACGTTCTGATCAGGAATGGGCGCTTTCGCAGAGCTGAGATGCACATTGAAAAGCCCGTGCAGAGGAGCGCGCGTGTATATCGGTTTGCTGGTTTCGGTGATGCTTGGTCTGTGGGTCAGATAAGGTTCTTGCTGATGGCTTACTCATACACCGTCACCCGATTGCGCCCGGCGTTCTTCGACGCAAACAGCGCGTGGTCCGCCCAGGCGATCAGGTCGGCGTAGTTGATCGAGGGCTGGCTCAGGTCGGCCACCCCCAGGCTGATGGTGAAACGAATGCTCTGGCCGTTGTGCAGCACTTCCAGCCCTTCGACTGCCTCACGCAGACGCTCGGCGAAAACCCGTGCACCGGTCTTGTCGGTGTCCGAAAGCACCACGCCGAACTCTTCACCGCCATAACGCCCAGCCATATCGGTTTCGCGCACATGCTCGCGGATCAGCCGGGAAACTTGCTCGATGACCTTGTCGCCCGCCTGGTGACCATAGGTGTCGTTGACTCGCTTGAAGTGGTCGATATCCAGCATCACCAGGCTGGTGGCATTGCCATAACGCTGGTGCCGGGCATAGGCGACTTTCAGGCTTTCTTCCCAATGACCGCGGTTGTACAGGCCCGTCAGCCGATCGGTTCTGGAGAGTTGCTGCAATTGCGCATTGGCGGCCTGGAGCTGATGCCGGTTGGTAGCGACATCGGTGACGTCATAGATCACCAGGCAGATATGGTTAATCTTGCCGTCGGTGGAGCGCAGCGGTAACAGCGTGGTGTTCTGGTACATGAACTCTTCCTGGCCGGTGATCGGCTGGTAGTTCTTGAACCGGACCAGATACGGGCGCTGCTCCCAGACAGTGAACGCTGGCGTGGCCAGGGTCGCGACGCTTTCCACCTTGCGGCTGAACCATTGGCGGTCGATTTCGGGAAACAGACTGAAGAAATTCTGATTGTGGGCGTCCCTGGGCTGCACCCCGGAGCGGTTCTCCATGAAGGTGTTCCAGACTTGCACGCAATAGTCGCGGTCGAGCACCACCACACCGACGTCGATGCTCTGGACGATCGCCAGCAACCAGTGAAACTCGTTCAGATCGATAGGATCGTTCATGGCTCAGTTCATTAAGTAGGCGAGTTTGTGGGTCAACCGCTCGATGGAGTCTTCCGTGAACAGCAACAATAGGTCGAAACGAATATCATGCCCTTCCAGGCTGCAGCTGATTTCCACCGCCAGGGTCTTTTTCCAGCGCTTGTGGTTGGCCCGGATCAGCTCATCGATGGCCGCGTGCTGGCCGAGGATCTGCGGGTGGCCTTGAGAAAACACCACATCGATCTGTTCGGCAATGCTGCACAGGCATGCACCGATCAGCACGCTGGAGAGGTCCAGCAGCATTTCCAGGTCCGAATAATCGGTGCTCTGACGCTGCATCAATTGCGCTATGTCGGCGATTTCCGAGTCGTGAAACATCAGCAGGGCTTCGCCGGCGATGCCACTGCCGATAAAACCCTGGCAGATGGCCGTGAGTTGCTTGCTGTTGCTGGCATCGGTCAGCGCCATGTGCAACTCGCCGACTTCGAGGATGTTCACGTTCGGTACCGGCAACTGCACAAAGACGCCCAACACCTGGGCGATCAGGGCAGCCGCCCGGCCGATGGCAACGTTGACCGTTTCGCGGAACGCATCGTGAAAACTGATAACCGTGTTCGCTGCCGGACGACTCCCCGGCGACGCCTGGCCGGGTTCCGTCAGGAGCCCCAGCTGACTGAGTGTCTGGCGCAGCTCGTATTCGTCAAAAGGCTTTTTCAGGAACGCCAGCGCGCCCAGCTCACGCACGCGGCGCACCGCTTCTTCCTGAATGTCACCGGAGATCACGATGACTTGCGCCTGCAATCCTTCGGAGCGCAAGGCGCTCAATACCTGATAACCATCCATCTCCGGCATGGTCAGGTCGAGCAGCACCACCTGGCCCAAACCCCGGCGTATGGCATCCATTGCCTCGCGACCATTACCGGCCTCGGTCACCGAAACCGGCCAGTCCGCCGGCAGCGCCCGTAACACCTGCTTACGGGCCATGTTGGAGTCGTCACAGACCAGTAGGGGAATCACTGACACAAGATAGGGCACTCATAGGCGTAGGACATCAGGGTAAGCATCATGCCCCATAAGCTTGCAAAGACCAGCTTATAAACAGGGTTTTATTGAGAACGATGTCCAGCAGGGTGAGCCAATGACTATTTACTCGCCAACCCCGGCGCCTCACGAATGATGAAGTGGTCCAGGTTCTCAATATCGGCACTGAACACCCCGAACGTCTGCTCGGGGTTTTTCTTGCTCGGCACCTGCTTCAACTCCGGCGTCACGCCGTAAAAGAAGCAATACAACTGCGCCTCACTGTCGATGGCATGCTTGATCTCCTCCAGAAACGCTTTGCGCTTGCGGTAGGTGTCGATCAGCTTCTTGCTCAGGTAAACGTTGACCGAGTAGGGCTTCTTCTCAAACCAGACCTTCTTCTCGAAGTCGATGCGAAAGCTCTGGGTGTAGTCCTTGATCTCCTTGATCTTGCCCCAGTAAATCAGCCCCTTGTTGTCCTGCAGGTACTCGATTTTCTTGAAGAACGAAGCATAAGGCGCGGTGTGCTCGCCAATCTTCAGTGGCATGCGCTTGAGCAGATTCTTGTCCTCGAAGTTCGACACAAAGCACTCAACCGGATGGGCGAAGACGCTGGTCTTGTCCGGTGCCGCTTCACGGGGTGCGTGCGCCGAGGCAGTGTTCGCAGATGGAGTCTTCCACTCATCCCGCGGGGATTCGCTGTCTGCCACCGTGCTGGGCGGCTTTCGCACATACTGGCGACGAGTCAGCAGCAACTCTGAGGGGAAATGCTCCTCCCGATCGCCCTCGGCATCCTCTCCAGTCGCCAAGGCTTTGGAAGTGCCATAAGGGCAGCCTTCAACGTGTCGGGTGCTGGGTAGATTCTTGAAATGCGGGGTGCGGATGTAGTTGACGTTCTTCGCGTTGAACGTACCTAGCACATTCAGCGCATCAAACCCCGCCCGGCAGGCATTGTTAGGGCACAGGAAACTTTCCTTGGCCGAATCGAACGCCATCGTCTCGTCGAAATTCAAATCCCGCACGTCATAAATCGACAGCTTTTCGTCGAGGCTGAGGCAGTAGGCTTTGTCGAATTTCATGAGCGCTCCGGTCCTTGAGAGAGGATGGCCTATTAATAGCGGGCGGAGCTTCAGAGTGCACCAACCTTTTGAACACAGCGCCAAACCTGTGGGAGCGGGCTTGCTCGCGATGCTTTTAATGACCTCCCTAGCAAATTGCGGCATGCCTCAGTGGCGAGGGAGCTGAACGAACACAATCTACAAACCAACACAAATCTAATGTGGGAGCGAGCTTGCTCGCGATGAACGATAACGCGGTTTTCCTGATAAACCGCGCCGTCTGCATCGCGAGCAAGTCGCTCCCAGAGGTTTTGCGCTAGGCCGTTAATCCTCGGCAACCAACCTCGTCACCTTCTTATAAAGCGATAACGTGAATTCGTCCCGCTCACTGGAGTGATGACAACGTCGATGACAATTAGGGCACAGCGCAACAGCATTGCTCGTACGGTCCGAACCCTTCTGTGCCAGATGCTTAACGTGATGCACCTCAAGAAACGGCAAACCGTCCTTCTCAAACGGAGCAGGCTGATTGCAGCCCTCACATATACCATTGGCTTCTTTGCGCACCCAGGCTCTCACCTCAGGATCACGGACATAAGAATTGCTGGTGGTAGAGGCTTGCTGTGGATTCATAATCCCCTTCGGTTCACCCTTGATGAGCATCTGCTTCTCAAGTTTGATAGCGCGCCGCTCTAGCGTTCTCTCATCGGCGGTGGGGGCAAAGTCCTCAGGAGCCAAAGTGCTGTTAGCGCCAAGTGCCTCACGAATACTGCGCTCAACATTCGCGCCAACGTTTTTGGCTGGCTTGTACCCCTCGATGCGATCTCGCCCCAGTTGTTCCAACACGGTGGATATGTTCTGCATCCGGAACTCAACCGAACCTTTGGTGCGGCCCGCTAAGGCATCCTCACGTAAGACGCGATTCTCATGGGCCTTATTGACCTTCTGACCGGTCTGCTCGAGCGCGAGCATCTTCAAATAGGCATCGACTGCGGCCTGAATCTCCGAGTCGCTCCAATCGCTGTTGCTCTTTTCAGTGTCCATACTATCGCCGAGGGTTGAAAACCCTCGGACGATACTGAGTGGCCATTACGACTGTCTACGAATATTCCTACAATAAAAACGGATTTATCGCTCGGTCGATCCAGCCCTAACCCACAGACTGCTTAGACGACTGAAACAACTCCACCAATTTCCGCCACCAAGGCTTAACCTCTGGCACCCGTCGCCGTGTGCGATTGAGCAGCAAATAAGGCATACCCCGAAGCCGAATCCAGCCTTCGTCCTGCCAATGCAGCAGACTCAACGACATCTCCGGCCAGTCCAACAAACTCAACATCGGTCGATCTGCTGTTCGCGATTGCCGCGCATCACGCAATGTCGGCACCACCTGATGAGTCAACCACTCCCGCAACAACCGATGCCCCGGCGCGTAGTGATACACCAGCAACGCGTACACTCCGGACTCGCTGAGCATCAGCATGCTTACCAGCTGACCGTGGTAACAAATCGTCAGCGTTTGCCGCTGATCCTCGTCGAGCTTGCTGACCATTCGTTCGTTTAGATACACACCCATCAGCCGTCCCAGATTGCGGGCACAGAACCATGGCTGGTTTTCCAGGAGGAGGGCGTGAAGGTGGAGGTTGTGGCGGGTGAAGACAGTGGGGGTGAAGGGCTCAGACATGGTGGGCCTCCTGGTAAGGAGGAACATTAAACAAGCGTTGGGTATACATATCCCGTGACCTCTACGTATGCGTGTGGAAAGAGCCAGGCCCAGACGTAGAGAGAGGATCTTAAGAAAACCCAACTGGCAAAAACACCCGACAGATATGAATTATGTTCAGCCGCGTAGCGGTTATCACATTCGTATCTGTGTATTGAGGCTCATGCTTCCTACGTTGGGCGTTTCTTAGGCACCTACAGTTAAGGTAGGCAGTTGATAAAGCTTGGTCAATCCGACCTTGCTCTTTTAAATGCGTAGGAATATTCGTTGTTTTTTATCCTTGAGTTCCAGTTGGGTCCATCTTTGCTTGGATAACTTCAACATCTTGCCTAGCGTGAGCTTACGGACTAGGTTGGTTTGGCCAGCCATGGGAGAAGCGCGCGATGAGCGAACGGGTACAGTTCACAATGAATGAAGCAAGATCCCAACTTTCACTGCTTGCCAAACGCGCTTGGGCCGGTGATAGGGTTGTGATTACGAAGGACGGTAAGCCTTATCTGGATTTGCTGCCGCATGTTGATGTTGTGCGTGAGCGCAAGCCTGGGCGGCTTAAAGGGCAGATTCGTATGTCTGCGGATTTTGATCGGGCTCTTCGGGATTTCATCGAGTAGCTTTTTAGCGATACTGGAGATTGCGGAGGAGCAAGATCAAAAGATCGCAGCCTGCGGCAGCTCCTACGCGGGGGGATATTTTTTCCTTCCATAAAAAGCCCTGAGCAAGTCAGGGCTTTTTGGTTTTTGCGATTTGCCGAATCAATACATGACCAGCAGATCGTGGTCAGCGCAAGGAATCAATCCCAGCTAAGCGCGCCGCCGGTTTGGTATTCAATAACCCGAGTCTCAAAGAAGTTCTTCTCTTTCTTCAAGTCCATGATCTCGCTCATCCATGGGAACGGGTTAGTCGTCCCTGGGTACTCTTCTTTCAAACCGATCTGGCTCAAACGACGGTTAGCGATGAATTTGAGGTAGTCCTCCATCATCGCGGCGTTCATGCCCAGTACGCCGCGTGGCATGGTGTCACGTGCGTATTCGATTTCGAGTTGAGTGCCTTGCAGGATCATCTGCGAAGCCTCTTCCTTCATTTCAGCATCCCACAAATGTGGGTTTTCGATTTTGATCTGGTTGATCACGTCGATGCCGAAGTTAAGGTGCATGGATTCGTCGCGCAGGATGTATTGGAACTGCTCGGCGACGCCGGTCATTTTGTTGCGCCGGCCCATGGAGAGGATCTGGGTGAAGCCGCAGTAGAAGAAGATGCCTTCCAGAACGCAGTAGTAAGCGATCAGGTTGCGCAGCAGTTCTTTGTCGGTGTCGACGGTGCCGGTTTCGAACTTCGGATCGGAGATCGAACGGGTGTATTTCAGGCCCCAGGTGGCTTTTTTCGCGACCGATGGGATCTCGTGGTACATGTTGAAGATTTCGCCTTCATCCATGGCCAGCGATTCGATGCAGTACTGGTAGGCGTGGGTGTGGATCGCCTCTTCGAACGCCTGGCGCAGGATGTACTGGCGGCATTCCGGGTTGGTGATCAGGCGGTACACGGCCAGGACCAGGTTGTTGGCAACCAGGGAGTCGGCGGTGGAGAAAAAGCCGAGGTTGCGCATGACGATGCGGCGTTCGTCGTCGGTCAGGCCTTCCGGGTCTTTCCAGAGGGCGATGTCGGCGGTCATGTTGACTTCTTGCGGCATCCAGTGGTTTGCGCAGCCGTCCAGGTACTTCTGCCAGGCCCAGTCGTATTTGAACGGGACGAGTTGGTTGAGGTCGGCGCGGCAGTTGATCATGCGCTTTTCGTCGACGGCAACACGGGCGGAAGCGCCCTCGAGTTCGGCCAGGCCTTCGGCGATGTCGAGGTTATCCAGAGCTGCCTTGGCGCGGATGATCGCGGCGGAGTCATTGGCGGTCACGGCGCGGGCTTCGAGCGCGGCGGCACCGCCGGCGCTGTCGAGGCGGTCCATGTTGGCTTCAGAAGCGTGGCCGGCGTTGGCGCCTTTGGCGGCAACTTCGCCGTCCTCTTTGTCGAATTCGTCCCAGCTCAGCATGACGTGTCGTCTCCTGCGTGAGGGCCAGAAGCCCGTGTGATTAACACTTATGGTGGGTTTTTCACACGGCTAGTGGCCGCTTTGGATCTAAAGGATTGTTGAGTGCAGTGGCGATGAACGCACGCAAAAAACATAAATTTGGTTGGGGTTGACCCCGGAGTCGCTGATGGGAGGCGGGCGCTGGGCCTTTCCCTATGGCCTTTGGAGGCTGAATCAGCGTGGGTTTATAGCCCGACTAGGGGATATTTCAAGCCCTTTTGACGCGGGCAGTATAAAGCTTTTCATCAGGGTATTTCAGCCGCTTTTTTATTGCGCAGGGGTGGTCAATTGCCTCACGGGGGCTTTGTTGAGGCGGGGCAAGGGTTTGCGGGGGATTGGGGTTGGAGAGAAATTTTTGTTGGCTTGGGTGTTGCGAAAGGGCGGGAGATTTGGGTGGCTTTTAGGGGGACCGCTGCGCAGGAACGCGCCAATGCTGGCCAGTTAAGGAATTCCTGGCTTAGCGCATTCCTCGTAGCAGCTGGCGAAGCCTGCGTTCGGCTGCGTAGCAGTCGCAAATTATGCAATCACGGTTCACCTGTAACACCACAGTGCCTGACTTTACGACTGCTGCGCAGCCGAACGCAGCCTTCGGCAGCTGCTACGGACCGCGTCGTAGCCTTGACTGGCTGCATCAGGGCAAGCCCGCTCACAAGTTATGTGGGAGTTGCAGGAATTTTTGGTCCTCCAGAAACAACTAAGCCCGGCCGAGGCCGGGCTGTGACGTCGCGGTCAGCTATTAGCTGAGGCGGTTGGTGCCAGTGCGGTTGAAGCCATCAGCAGCGAAGGTAGCGGAACCGGTGCGGTCGAAGCCATCAGCAGCCAGGGTGGCGGAGCCAGTGCGGTCGAAGCCATCAGCAGCCAGGGTGGCGGAGCCAGTGCGGTCGAAGCCATCAGCAGCCAGGGTGGCGGAGCCAGTGCGGTCGAAGCCATCAGCAGCCAGGGTGGCGGAGCCAGTGCGGTCGAAGCCATCAGCAGCGAGGGTAGCGGAACCGGTGCG
>NZ_CABVHQ010000077.1 GCF_902497895.1 Pseudomonas fluorescens | reverse complement strand
CTTTCGTTCGGCCCTTCGCCTAGGCTCAGGGTGCCCTCGCTCCGGTCCTGCTCCGTGGGCCCGCCGCGATCGGCCATCCATGGCCGTGCGCGGCTAACCCGGCATCCATGCCGGGTTGCCCACTGCGCAGAACCGGAACGAAGCCTCTCGAGGGGGCGTGCACCGCAAAAGCAAAAGCGAGGCGGCCGACCTGCCGGCCTGGGCTCAAGCGCACGCGTTCCCCTGTAGGAGCTGCCGAAGGCTGCGATCTTTTGATCTTGCAGTTGCTTTGCTTTGCTTTGCTTTGCTTTGCTTTGGCTTTTGATTTTGATCTGTCTGCCCCTTTCCCAGAGGCCGAACGCAGGTATTGCGCAGGGGGCAGCTCGGCATGGATGCCGAGCTAGCCGCCCCCGGCCATGGATGGCCGATGGCGGCGGGCCCCCGGAGCAATGCCGGAGTGAGGGCATGCCGAGCCTAAGCGAGGCACCGAATGGAGGGGCAAAGCGCTTTGGTTACTTTCGACTGGGCCGGCATTCCGGCTTTTCGAAAGTGACCCGCCGTAAGGGCGGAACCCTAAGTGGCCGTTACCGCAGGAATGGATATGTATACCATCCAATGACAGGCCGGCTGCCAGGCCGCCTTCGCGAGCAAGTCGGATCGCCGCACCGCCGCTCCCACAAGAGTCGTGAATTATCGGCAATAGGCTAGATCATGGAACAATCGTTCCAAAATGTCGGCAATTACATTGCGCACAATTCAATTGCTCGCTATGTTTACTCATCATTTCCCTTTCAAGAGCCTGCGCGATGACCGACAACCTGCTGGATATCCCTTGCACCACCATCAAGGGTGAGCAAAAGACTCTTGCCGATTTTGCCGGCAAGGCCGTGCTGGTGGTCAACACCGCGAGCAAGTGCGGTTTCACGCCACAATACAAAGGGCTGGAGGAGCTTTGGCAAAGTTACAAGGACCGGGGTCTGGTGGTACTGGGCTTCCCATGCAACCAGTTCGGCAAACAGGAACCGGGAAATGAAGGGGCCATTTCCGAGTTCTGCGAGCTGAATTTCGGTGTCAGTTTCCCACTGTTCAAGAAGATCGATGTCAATGGCAACGAGGCTCACCCGCTGTTCGTGCAATTGAAGAAACGCGCTCCAGGTGTGCTGGGCTCCCAGGGCATAAAATGGAACTTCACCAAGTTTCTGATCGGCAAGGACGGCCAGGTGGTCAAGCGTTTTGCTCCGGCGACCAAACCGCAGGATCTGACCAGCGAGATTGAAGCATTGCTGAAATGAAGGAACTGTCAGTCGAATCGCTCAAGCTTGACAGCCAGCTCTGCTTCAAGCTGTACGCCGCTTCTCGGGCAGTCATTCGTGCCTACAAGCCGATGCTCGACCAGCTGGGGCTGACCTATCCGCAATACCTGGCCATGCTGGTGTTGTGGGAATGGCAGGATTCACCGCCTGAGCAGGCGACGGTGAAAGCCCTGGGCGAGCGCTTGATCCTTGACTCCGGGACGCTCACGCCGTTGCTCAAGCGTCTTGAACAGATGGCGCTGGTGCAGCGTCAGCGCTCGGCGCGGGATGAGCGCGAGGTGCATTTGAGCCTGTCTGCGGTCGGTGCGGCCTTGCGCGAGCAGGTCGCGCCGCTCAAGGCACGTCTGCTGTGCGACAGCGATGTCGATCCGGTTCGTCTGGATGAGTTGCGTAGCGGTCTGGACCGGCTGCTGGTACAGATCAAAGCGTTACCGTAGCGGGTGCCCAAAGGTCGAGCAGGCTTGCCAGTTCTTCGCGGCGGAACGGTTTGGCCAGATAGTCGCTCATCCCGGCCGCGCGACAGCGTTCACGCTCTTCGGGCATGGCGTTGGCGGTCAGCGCGACGATGGGCAGATCGGGCCAGCGACCACTGCGGCGGATCTGCCGGCTGGCTTCATAGCCGTCCATGACTGGCATGTTGCAGTCCATCAGCACCAGATCGAAGCTCCTGTGCTCGAGCAAGGCCAGGGCTTGCGCGCCATGGGCCGCAACGGTGACCTCGCAGCCAAATTTTCCGAGCATGCCTTTGGCCACCAACTGATTGACGGGGTTGTCCTCTACCAACAGGATGCGCGCCCGCCGTTGCGGCGACAGGGCTTCAGGTGCCGGGTCGTCGATGGTGCTGGCCTCGGCCCGCAAGGTCCGCCGCAGGGTTTGATACAGCGCGTTACGTGCCAGGGGTCGAGCCTGTTGCTGCAAGGGCGCCAGCGCGCTGACTTGCTCACTGGGCATGAAGCTGCCATAGGCAGTCACCAGCAGAACCGGCGCCTGGATGGCGGGACGTATCCCGAACAGGCATTCAGGGCAGTCGGTGATCAGCAGGTCAGGGGTGAGACCGATCAGCGAATCGTCGATACTGTACCGTCGATAGTCCAGTCCCCAGCCCGGCAGCAGGCTGTTCAACAGTTCGGCCAGGCCGCTATTGGCGGCGGTGATGGCCACGACCTGCCCTTGCAGTTGCGACACAGCGGCGACTGGCGTGTGGCTGGGCAATGGCAGGTCGGCGCAGAACTGGCTGCCGAACCCTGCCTCGGAACTGACGGTCAGCCGGCCTTGCATGGCTTCGCAGAGGTTGTAGGTCAGTGCCAGTCCCAGACCGGTGCCGCCAAATTGCCGGGTAATGCCGGCACCTGCCTGGGTGTAGGGTTGGAAAATCTTGACTTGAGCGTCCTGGGCGATGCCGATGCCGGTATCGCAGATCTCGATTCTGACGCCCCCTTGATAGTGGCTCAGGCGTACATCGACGCGGCCGAAGCGGGTAAATTTCAGGGCATTGGACAACAGGTTGCTGACGATCTGGCGCACCCGTGTCGGGTCCCCCAGCACCAATGCCGGAAACAGCGGGTCAATCAGGCAGGCCAGCTCAACGCTCGGCGCGGCGTTCTGCGACAGCAGATTGGCGGTGTCTTCGACCAGCACGCCAAGGTCGAAGGGGATGCGTTCAAGCTCCAGTTGACCGGCATCGAACTTCGACAGATCGAGAATATCGTTGAGCAGTTCCACCAATACCTTGCCCGAATCATGGGCAATCGACAGTTGCTGACGTTGTTCAGCCGTCAGCGAGCTGTCCAGCGAAAGGGCGATCATCCCCAGCAGACCGTTGAGCGGGGTGCGGATTTCATGACTCATATTGGCCAGGAACACCGAGCGCGCCTGAGCCATGTCCAGGGCCGTGCTGCGGGCGAGTTCGAGTTCTGCGTTGGATCGGCTCAAACGGGAGTTGATGGCCTTGAGTTCAGTGGTGCGCGCCGAGACGACATTCTCCAGTTGCCCGAGGTAATCGGTCAGACGGTTCTCGGCGTTGCGCCGCTGCTGAATTTCGGTGGCCATGTTTTTGAATTGTTGGTTGGCGACTTTGACCAGTACGCCGATTTCATCGTTTTCATGGCCATGAGGGCAATCCAGCCGCGTCGGGTCGGCGCTTCGCGGATCCCTGCTGCTGAGTTCACGAATGACCCGAACCAGGGGTTTGGTCAGCATGGCGTAGAACAGTGCCAGGAGAATCCCGCTCAGCAGCAGGCTGCGGGTAAAACCGTTGAGCAGTGTCACCTCGGCCCTGCTCAGAAAGCGGCTGCCGAAGGCGTAGGTATCCACATCCAGATGCAGGGTGCCCAGCGACTCCTCGGGGATGTGATCGAGATAGAGCCGGTCTTCGAAGCTTCGCTGGGCGCCGAACAGAAAGTCGCTGATCAGCCGATAACCGCTTTGTTGGCCGGGGCGCTTTACATTGGCCAGAATCGCATTGTTGTTATCGATCAGTCGCGCGCCAATGATCGCCGGGGAACGCAACAGGCCCAGGGTCAGCTCCTGGGCGAGTTCGGCGTCGATGTTGTAGGCGATTCGCGAAGCCGGGTTATGGCTGATTTCCAGCAGAGAGAATATTTCTCGATTGATGGAGGCGTCTTCGCTGGCATAATCGATGCCTATCTGCAGCAGACTGAGCAGGGTTCCGAGAATGAAACCGACCAGAACGGTAAGCCTCGCCTGTTTGAAGGACAGGCGGTTGGTGAACTTGATATCCATGGGGTGCTGTACCACTTCCGTATCCCTTCGCTGGACAAGCATAACCGATCATCGCTGATCTGATTATCGGCAGACTCTGATATCAGTCCTGCATCTTGCTCTGAATCGGCTGTCGATGCTGATTTTGTATGGACAACATCATTACTGTGAACATGCCTGAGGAGAAGTCGTGGATTCTCGATTAAATGCTTTTCTCGAACGCGCCGATGCGGTTCTGGCTCGCCTGGAACCTATATTGCCGGCACCGCGACAAACCATCGACTGGACCAACTGCCTGGCCGCCCGCTGGCAACGTGAAGGACGTAGCGGCTATCTGTTGCCTCTGGAGGTCAGCCTGGACACGCGCCTGTCCGATCTGATCGGGGTAGATAAACAGTGCGAGCAGCTGGGGCGCAATACCCGGCAGTTCCTCAATGGCCTGCCGGCCAACCACGCCTTGCTCTGGGGCTCGCGTGGGACCGGTAAATCCTCGCTGGTCCGGGCCTTGCTGGCCGAGCATGCCGAAGCCGGTCTGCGGCTGATCGAGATCGAGCGCGATCATCTGGCGGATTTGCCGCGGGTGGTCGAGCAGTTGCAAAAGCTGCCACAGCGGTTCGTGTTGTTTTGTGATGATTTGTCGTTCGAGGCCGGCGAGGGCGACTACCGAGTCCTCAAGAGCGTGCTCGACGGCTCGCTGGAACAGGCTCCGGATAACGTGTTGTTGTACGCGACCTCGAATCGTCGACATCTGGTTCCGGAGAAGCAAAGCGACAACGAGAACTGGAAAATGGTCGATGGCGAACTGCATCCCAATGAAGCGGTAGAAGACAAGATTGCCCTGTCGGACCGGTTTGGCCTGTGGCTGTCGTTCTATCCCTTCACCCAGGAGCACTTTCTCAATGTGGTCGAGCATTGGATCGGCGAGCTGGCGCGCAAGGCCGGCCTGCAATGGCAACGCACTGAAGAGCTGGAGATTCTCGCGGTGCGCTGGGCGACCGGACGCGGCAACCGCAACGGGCGTTGCGCCTATCAATTTGCGCGGTATTGGGTGGGGCTGAAATTGCTGGAGCGACAGGCATGATCGATTTGCAGAAAAGCGCCGAGGGTCTCGATGGCTATGCCATGTTGTGTGCGCAGCTTGAATCGTTGCTGGCCGATGAGCGTGACTTCATTGCCAACGCCGCGCAGTTCTCGGCTTTTTTGTTCAACCAGCTGGATGATCTGAACTGGGCCGGATTTTACCTCAATCGCGATGAACAATTGGTCCTCGGTCCGTTCCAGGGTCAGATTGCCTGTGTGCGAATCCCCTTCGGTCGCGGTGTCTGCGGGGCTGCCGCGGCGACCTTGCAAACCCAGCGGGTCGAGGATGTGCATGCCTTCGCCGGGCACATCGCCTGTGACAGCGCGTCGAACAGCGAACTGGTGGTGCCGCTGATCAAGGACGATCGATTGATTGGCGTACTGGATCTGGACAGCCCCAGTCTGGCGCGCTTTACCGAGCAGGACCAGGCCGGTGTCGAGCAGCTGGCGGCGATTTTCCTGCGCTTGAGCGACTGCTGATCAAGCGCAGGCTGTGAGGCTGTGTATCAGGTGCCCCGATGATGGCCTTTCAAGACTCGTGGCTCGAGCCAGGGGTGTTTTCCGCGGTTTGCGCCGTGTGCCGCTGGATCTGTTTGTGCAGATCGCGTTCCAGTTCGAGCATGGCCTGTTCAATGGCGTCGCGGCGGGCATCGACTTGCTCGGTACTGGCGCCTTCGGTACAGGTCCGCTCGAGGGCTTCGCAACGATCGGTCAGGGTAAAGGCGCGGACCATTCGGGCAGCTCCCTTGATTTTGTGCGCAATATCGATCAAAGCCTGGCGTTCACCCTCTTGGGGCAGGGCAAGCAATGCCTGCAGGTCCCGACGGTTGCTGCTCAGGAGTTCGGCGAGCAAGCGTAGGACCAGACGCGGATCACCTCCGGTCAACAGGTGCAAACCGTCGAGATTGAAGGCGCTGTTGGCGGGTAGCGGCTTGATCTCGGCCAGACGCTGATTCAATGCGCTCAGGCTGATCGGTTTGAACAGGCAATCGTCCATCCCGGCCTGCTTGCAGCGGTGTTTTTCCTCGGGTTGCGCGTTGGCGGTAAACCCCAGAATGGTGCAAGGGGGCAACTGCTGCTGCTGTTCACGCTGGCGGATGGCGCGGGTGAGTTCATAGCCATTCATGACCGGCATATTGCAGTCCGCGATCACCAGGTCGAAATGCCCGTCCTCCCAGATCTGCAGGCCCACGGCGCCTTGGTGGGCAGCCGTGTATTGATGCCCGAGGAATCCAAGTTGCTGGCACATGAGCAAGCGATTGGCCGGATGATCGTCGACCACCAGTACGCTCAATGCCGCGCTGGTGCCGGGAAGTGCTGGCTTGACCTCGTCCATGGCCACTTCGGGAGGGAGACTGGTCATCTTCAATGAGACATGAACTTGGGTGCCAGCGCCGATCTGGCTGGTCAGACTCAAGCGACCACCCATCATTTCGCACAGGCTGCGGCTGATGACCAGGCCCAGACCTGCACCAGTGCGGGCTTGATGACCGGGACTGTCGGCCTGGGCGAAGGGTTCGAACAGGCGTCGCTGGTCTTCGCCACTGATGCCGATTCCCGTGTCCTGAACCTGTAGCTGCATTTGAATCTGTTGCGGCAGTTCGCCGGGATCCAGCTGGACCCGGATCCTGACATGACCGTGCTCGGTGAATTTGATCGCGTTGCTGACCAGATTGGTCAGGATTTGTTTGAAGCGCAGAGGGTCAATCAGTACATCGCTTTGCCGTCCCCTGGAATCGAATTCCAGCAGCAGGCTGAGGTTTTTCTGGCGCGCCAGCCCGTCGAATACCCGCATGACCGACTCGACGATCTCGTGCAAGTCGACTCGCTCCGGGGCAAGGCTCAGGCGGCCCGACTCGATTCGGGCGATATCGAGAATATCGCCGATCAGCTCCAGTAGATCCTTGGCCGAGTTGTACGCCACTTCGATGGCCGGGCGATCAAGGTGGCCCTGATCCGCACGTTTCAAGGTCAATTCGAGCATGCCGATCACCGCATTCATCGGTGTACGAATCTCATGGCTCATGGTTGCCAGGAAGGTGCTTTTAGCGCGGTTCGCATCATCGGCCTGTTCTTTGGCCGATCGCAGTTCATCGAACAGCTGGCGGCGTTCGCTGATGTCGATCCAGCCGCCAATAATGCCTTGTACCTCTCCCGTCGAGTCGCGGTAGGGTAGAACCCAATGGTAGATCGTCAGTTTGCGCTCGCCGATATGCAGTGGGCGATCGATTATCAACGGAATGCCTTCGGCTACCACGCGTTGATAATCGGCCTGGTATTGGTGGGCTTCGAACTCGTTGCTCAACACACCCTGCATGACGTTTTTACCGATGACGTCTTCTCGCCTGGCGCAAAAGGCTTGCAGATAGCTGTCGTTGCAGCTCTGAAGACGTCCATCCCGATCACGGACGTAAATCGGGTGCGGTGTCCCGTTAACCAGGGCGCGCATGAATTCAAACTGATCATTGAGCGCTCGTTCGGCCATTTTTCGCTGTTTGATCTGCCTGCGCATGTAGGCATTCCAGGTCAGGGAAATCAGCAACAGCAGACCGGCACCGATGACGATCTGGTAGATCAGGCGCTGGTAATCGCGCCAGTAACTGTCCGGCGCCGCGCTATAACCACGCCAGCGGCTGTTGATGATGCCCAGTTCGTCCGGCGCGATACTTAACAGCGCCTTGTCGAGGATCGAACTCAGTTCTGTTGCACTGCGTGCGGTGGCCAGTGAGAAAGCGGCTTGCCGGGTGCCGACGGTGGTGCTGATCTGGAGTTTGTCCTGGAACACCTGCGAGGAAATGAAATAGTTGGCGATCACCAGGGAGTTCACGGCACCTTCGACCTGGCCTTGGGCGAGTAATTTTGCAGCGCTGAAGGTGTCACTGGTTTCCACCAGACTGATCAGCGGGAATTCTTCGCGCAGAAAATCCACCACCGGACTGCCTTGGGTTACCGCCAGACGTCTGCCTTGTAGTTGTTCAAGGCTGCCCAGGTGTGTGGCACCCTTTTGAGTCAGCAGCACATATGAATTCTGCAGATAGGGGCGGCTGAAGCTGAGTTTGCTCTCGCGTTCATTGCTGGGCAGGATGGCGGCAATGATATCGGCCTGGTTTTCTTCGATCCGCTTGATCATTTCAGTGGTGCTACGGCTGCGTTGAACCTCGAAACGCAAGCCGGTGCGAAGCCTGATCAGTTCAAGCAGATCCGCGGTGATGCCACGGAAATTATTATCGGAGTCAAAGAATGTGAGAGGGGCGTAGGTCTCGTTCACTACGACGCGGACAGTCGGATGTTGCTTGAGCCAGCGCTCTTCGCGCGACGTCAGTTGCAACTTTTGATCAGTGAGAAGAATGGCGCTGCCGGCGCTCCAGCGTTTGGCGATACTTTCTCGTTCGCTGGCTGGAACGACGTCGAGCGTTGCGTTGATGATGTCGAGCAGAACCTGGTTGTCCTTGCGTACCGCAAAACTGAAGCCGTGAGCCTCATGTTTACCAAAGTTGGCCATCCGGATGTTTTTCAGATAACCCTTGTTGATCATGTAGTGAGTCGAGATGGTATCGCCGAGGAAGACATCTGCCTGATCGAAGGCCACGGCGTTGATTGCGTTCTGGTACGAAGGGTAGGAAGTAATGATGGCCTCCGGGTATAGAGCCTTGACCTCCTCCTGCGGCAGGTAGTGATAAACCATGCTCAGGCGCATGTCGGCGAGCCCCTCGGTCAGCGAGCGGCTTTCTCTTTCGCGCGTCACCAGCACCGGCTGGTCCACGGCATAGGGCGTTGAAAGCAACAGGTTCGGGTTGCTCGCTTCAAAGCCATTGGCGGTACCGAGCAGGTCTACTTTACCTTTTTCCAGCGCCTCAATGGCCAGCTCTCTCGAGGCAAAACGTTGCACCCTGACGGGCCGGGCCAGGGTCTTGCCGAGGATGCCGGCGTAATCGGCGGTGAGCCCTTCATAGTCATGACCGCTGATGGTCAGGTCGAAGGGCGGGTAGTCCGCAGCGGAAGTGCCGAGGATCAATTCGCGCTTGTTTTGAACCCATTGCAGTTGGGTTTTGTCCAGTTGGACTTGCATGTGGCCAGTGCCTGAGCGACTCAGCAGTGTGTAGTGTTCGGCCCCGGGTTGTACCGCGCACGCGAGGGTGCTCAGGCATAAACCTGCGCTCAATACTATCAGACAGTCCTTTAAACCCCTGGGCATCCTGTTTCTCACACTAATGCGTTACGTTTTGCCATCTCGATAAGTTCTACCAAGGATTTGGCCTTGAGTTTCTGCATAAGTCTTTTCTTGTAAGTGCTGACGGTCTTGTTGCTGAGAAACATACCTTTGGCGATTTCCTTGTTAGTACGGCCTTGGGCAAACAGTTGCAGGACCATGAGTTCTCGATCATTGACGGATTTAAACAGGTCCAGTTCGAGCGAGGCCGGGTCACCGCCGCGAACAGGATTCAATGCCTGACTCGGAAAGTAGTTGTAGCCGGATAGAACGGCCTTGATGGCACTCATCAGTTCGCTCAAGTCCTCTTGCTTGCAGACATAACCGGCGGCACCCGATTGCATGGAGCGAATGGCGAACAGAGTCGGCGACTGTGCCGTCAGTACCAGCGTCTTTGGGGGAGGGCTCATGGCATTGAAGCGAGAAAGAACTTCCAGACCATCGAGCTTGGGGATACTGATATCGAGAATGATCAGGTCCGGCATACATTCGCGGACCATTTGCATGGCATCGACCCCATTATCAGTTTCGCCGACGACTTTATAATTTTCATGCTCTAACAACATGCGAACTGCCAAGCGTATAACAGGGTGGTCGTCGACAATAAAAACCGAGTTCATAATCAAATCCCATGCGAGCGCGAATAAAGCGGGCACCTTAGCTCAGATGGAGGCGCGCACGCATGAACTGACTGGCTCGTAGCTGCAATATAGGATAAGTCCTACACCAAAAAAGGCGAAGGATTACGAATGGACTAGGTTTAATAAGCTGTATATTAAGTTTGAAACCATATGTAAGTGCAGGTGACTTTGAGGAGAGGTATTTTCATTGGGTATTAGTAAATATTCCTACTCGCAATATGGGGTGTTTCCTGGTTGTGTGCAGGAGGACTATTGTTGATGTGTTTTCGATAATTGTTGAGTGTTCTGTGGGGGTGCTTGTTTGCGGCTGAATAGATGATGAGAGGGGCAGGATCTTTTATAAGTTTTTCATCGTTGCAGAAGTGTTTGCAGGCGCTGGTTTTTCGATCAGCCGCAGCGGGAGTGCCATGGCTGATCGAAAGCTTTCACTGTGGGCTGGAGCGTCCGGTCATCTCCCGTGCCATTTCGCTGGCGTAGCTGTCGGTCATGCCCGCGATGAAGTCGATCATCCGCAGGAAGGACGTGTGCAGGGGCCAGCTCGGGTCAGGTGCATTATTTCCCAACAGGTCGAGAATGCGCCGGTTCTTGAACGATGGGGTGCGCCCGCCGTGCTGTTCCAGGGCGGCCCCGCAGAAAGAGTTCAGAAGAATTTCCAGAGTGGTGTAGGCGCCGATTTCATGCAGGGTCTTGCGCTTGTCCTGGAAAATTTTCTTGCGGGCCATGTCTTTGGCATTCAACACACAGCGTTTGGCCGGACCGTGCATATGCTCGACCAGATCGCCGGGAAGGGTGCCGGCCAACAGCGCATCCTGTTGTTCGACGAATGCCCGTGCGGCGGCGTTGGTCAGGTGCTCGATGGCTTTGCCGCGCAAAATCGCCAGCTTGCGTCGTCGCGAGTCCTGCGGGCCGAGCTGGCGATAGGTTTCCGGCAGGTCGTCACCCACCAGGTCAAGCAGCAGCGACTCGACTTCGGCGTATTCCAGCAGGTCCATCTCCAGACCATCCTCGAGGTCGATCAAGGCGTAGCAGATGTCATCGGCCGCCTCCATCAGATAGACCAGCGGATGACGCGCCCAGCGTTGTTCCTCAAGTTGCGGCAGACCGAGTTTAAGCGCGATCTGCTCCAGTAGCGGCAGCTCGCTCTGATAGCAGCCGAACTTGTGTTTTTTATAACCCAGGGAGTCGGCGTGGCGCGCGGTCCAGGGGTATTTCAGGTAGGTGCCGAGCGTCGCGTAAGTCAGCCGCGTGCCGCCGTCGAACTGGTGGTATTCGAGCTGGGTGAGCACCCGGAAACCTTGGGCGTTGCCTTCGAAGTTGAGGAAGTCATTGCGCTCGACGTCGCTCATGGCATCAAGCCAACCGCGGCCTGCGGCTTGCTGGAACCAGTGGCGGATCGCGTCTTCGCCCGAATGACCGAACGGCGGGTTGCCGATGTCATGAGCCAGGCAGGCGGATTGCACTACCATGCCCAGGTCGCTGGGATCGCACCAGTCGGGCAGGGCGCTGCGGATCGTTTCGCCAACCCGCATCCCCAGGGAACGACCGACGCAGCTGACTTCCAGCGAGTGGGTCAGGCGGGTATGGATATGATCGTTGCTGGAAACCGGGTGCACCTGAGTCTTGCGCCCCAGACGGCGGAAGGCACCCGAAAAGATGATGCGGTCATGGTCTTTATGGAAAGGGCTGCGACCCAGTTCTTCCGGGCTGGGCAGCGGCTTTCCGAGTCGTTCGCGGGTAAGCAGGGTTTGCCAATCCAAGGCTGGTACTCTCCGTCAAGAGACTGATGAATAGTGGCCTGTATGGCTAGTTCGTTAGCTCAAATTCGGATGCCACTAGACCCTAGCTTCCCGGTTCCCACGTCGCGCTGCAAGCGGAACTGCAGCCCGACGGTGTCATTGCCGATCAGCAGCAAGCGCTGGCCTTATCGAAGAACTGTCCGGCGGTGAGGCAGTACTGATTGCGGGTGGCGTCGCGGCGGGCAGACAGGATCGGCCCCCTCGATAAGGAGGTCCGCCCCAGAGTCTTGGCAACAATGCAGTCAGATGCCGCCTGACTAGTCCTTTCTGGGAGTGCCTTGCATCACCAGTTTGATCAGCGGCACCAGGCTGGCACTCAGTTTGGCCAGCCGGGAGAGGCTGCTGACGCCTCCGTTCCTGGCGCCCTTGCCGCTCAGAAAACCAAGCAAGGTCACTGCGGCGACGCCCCAGAGCGGTGCGTGCTTGAAGTGCAGACCTTCCTGCCAGCTTTGGGTCATCCCGCGGACGCGTTGCAACGGTTGCAACAGATTCTGGGACTCATGGCGGATTTCCTGGCGGTGCATTTCCATGCGCAGCCGGATCAACACCTTGCGCATTTCGCGTCGGGAACTGTTGGGTGGTAGCTCAGGGTTCATGGCAGGAGACGCTCCCGGTCGTTGGCCAATTCTTCAAGGGTCGAATGGAACGGCGATGATTCGTCGAAGATGGCCGCTTTCAAACGCAGAGCGCAAAACAGTGCGGCAAGCGTATAGAAGATACACAGACCAATGATCCCGGACAGGCGATAGCTGTCCCAGAGCAGAATCAGCACCAGTGCCGAGAGCCCGATCAGCAGCAGCAAGGCAAACACCAGGGCCAGACCTGCGAACAACAACAGACTCACGGTCCGGGCTTTCTGCTCTTGCAACTCGATGCCGAACAGCTCGACATGGCTGTGCAACAAGCCCAGGAAAGCCGCACCGAGGCGCCGCGAAGAGGAGCTTGGGCCCGTCGCGGACGAGCCGGATTCACCGATAGCCATATTACCGCCGAGTCGCCAGCAGGCCGATCAGAAAGCCTACGCCAGCAGCAATTCCCACCGATTGCCATGGGTTGGCCTGGACGTAGTCTTCAGTGGCGGTAACCGCCGCTTTACCGCGCTCACGCAGGGAGTCTTCGGTCAGTCGCAGGGTTTCGCGGGCACGCAACAGGCTGTCATGGATCTGCAAACGCAGTTCATCAGCTTGATCACCGGCCAGTGTCGCGGTGTGTTCCAGCAACTTTTCCGTGTCATTGACCAGGGTTTGAAAATCCGCCATCAGTACTTCTTGAGCATTCTTTGCTGTTTTGCTGGCCATGGTTATCTCCGTAAGTGGCTTCTGAATGTTTCGAGTATGAGGCTTGCTGGAAGGTTCAGTGCAATTGACTGGTACAGCTTTTGCTTTGTAGTGGTGCGCAGGGAAGCGGTTTTGCGCCGAGACTGAGCATCAGTGCGGCGTGAGCCAATGAAAACCATAACCTAAAAAACTAAAACCCGCGAAAAACCCCTAGCGGCGATTTGCCTGTTCGTACTTCCTGCGCCAAATCGGTTCACCCCTGACTTGGCGGGTGCCAATTTGGTGCGTAAAAGGAGTGGCCGAACTGCTTTGGTGCTTTTTCCTGCATTCAGGTCTGCCAACTCCATGGAAAATTTGCAAAGCGCTGTGGACAGTCTGGTCCATAGCTCCAATACACTGTTTATTCTGATGGGCGCGGTCATGGTTCTGGCCATGCACGCCGGTTTTGCCTTTCTGGAAGTGGGTACGGTCAGGCAAAAAAACCAGGTCAATGCGTTATCGAAGATCCTCAGCGATTTCGCCATTTCGACCCTGGCCTATTTCTTTATAGGCTATTGGATTTCCTATGGCGTCAGTTTCATGCAGCCAGCGGCGGTGATCAGTGCGGATCACGGCTATGGACTTGTGAAGTTTTTCTTCTTGCTGACTTTCGCTGCGGCGATTCCGGCGATCATCTCTGGCGGTATCGCCGAACGCGCCCGATTCGCTCCCCAGCTGTGTGCGACGGCGTTGATCGTGGCGTTCATTTACCCGTTCTTCGAAGGCATGGTGTGGAACGGCAATTTTGGTCTGCAAGTCTGGTTGCTCGCACGCTTTGGCGCGACTTTCCACGACTTCGCCGGCTCAGTGGTGGTGCACGCCATGGGTGGCTGGCTGGCGCTTGCCGCCGTGTTGTTGCTCGGGCCGCGGCAGGGGCGCTACCGTGAGGGACGACTGGTCGCCTTCGCGCCATCGAGCATCCCGTTTCTGGCCCTGGGTTCATGGATCCTGATAGTCGGCTGGTTCGGCTTCAACGTCATGAGCGCACAAACCCTGCAAGGGGTCAGCGGGTTGGTAGCGGTCAACTCGTTGATGGCGATGGTCGGCGGCACCGTGGCCGCGTTGATCGTCGGGCGCAATGACCCGGGCTTCTTGCATAACGGCCCATTGGCCGGGCTGGTGGCGATTTGCGCAGGTTCCGACCTGATGCACCCGGTTGGGGCACTGGTAACGGGTGTGATCGCCGGGGCGTTGTTCGTCTGGTGCTTCACCGCGGCCCAGGGGAAATGGAAAATCGATGATGTGCTGGGTGTCTGGCCATTGCATGGGCTTTGCGGAGTCTGGGGCGGAATTGCCTGCGGTATTTTCGGCCAGAGCGCGTTGGGTGGCCTGGGTGGGGTCAGCCTGCTCAGCCAATTGATCGGAACCGCGTTGGGGGTGGTGATCGCCTTTATCGGTGGACTCGTGGTGTATGGCGCCATCAAGTACGTTCATGGCCTGCGGTTGAGCCAGGAAGAGGAGTATTACGGCGCGGATCTGTCGATACACAAGATCGGTTCGGTGAGCCAGGATTGAGGGTGTGTGGCAAAACATCGCATTTGCCCGTCGGTTCGCCGATCCCTCTGTAGGAGCTGCCGCAGGCTGCGATCTTTTGATCTTTGCGTCCGGCCGGTCACCGCATGGGTCCGCCGAAAAGATCGCAGGCTTCGCCAGCTCCGGGGCACGCGTACCCCAGATAAACAGGCCGGCCGGTCGGCCGCCTCGCTTTTGCTTTTGACGCACCGCCCCCTCGAGAGGTCGAGAGGAGGTTCTGCGCAGTGGGCAACCCGGCATGGATGCCGGGTTAGCCGCCCCCGGCCATGGATGGCCGATGGCGGCGGGCCCACGGAGCAGGACCGGAGCGAGGGCACCCCGAGCCTAGGCGAGGGGCCGAACGAAAGGGGAAAAAGCGCTTTGGTTACTTTGGCGCTTTTCCAAAGTTACCCGGAGTAAGGGCGGAACCATAAGTGGCCGTTACCGCAGAATGGATATGTACACCAGAGAGATAGGCCGGCTGCCAGGCCGCCTTCGCGAGCAGGCTCGCACATTAGTGAATATGTGTACATCCGCGAGAGACAGTTGAGGGTAAAGACGGTATCTACGACCCACCCAGCAACCGCGCTTCGCAGGCTTCGATGGCTGACAGGGTTCCGGACATCAGCACCTTGTCACCCGCCTGCAAATGAGTGGCGCCATCCATCGTCAGGTCGTTGCCATCGCGCTGCACGGCCTGAACGTCCACGCCCAACGGCTCGAGGGCCAGTTCGTTTAACGACAGACCACAGGCGTGGGCATCGGCTCCGAGATTGACCGCATGCATCAGCACCTTGGGCTGGCCGCGGATGTCCAGCAGGTTGCTCTGCGCCCCATGATAAAAGCCATGCAGCAGTCGATAGCGGTTATGCCGGACTTCATCAACCTTGGCCTGGACCTGGAATTCGGGCAGTCCGAGCATGATCAGTGCATGGGAGGCAAGCATCAGGCTTGACTCAAGCAGCTCCGGGACCACCTCGCTGGCACCGGCGGCTTTCAATTCGGTCAGTTGGCTGTCATCGCGGGTCCGCACCAGAATCGGCACCTCGCTGTTGATCCGGCGAGCCTCCTTGAGCACGATCATGGCAATCTCGCTCTTGTCCACGGCAATCACCAGCAAGCGGGCGCGCTCGAGTCCTACGGCGGTGAGCAGTTCGCCCCGGCGTGAATCGCCATAGTGCACACAGCTTTCGCCGGCCGCGGCTTCCTGAACCCGTACCGGGTCGTCGTCGAGCGCGATGAAGTGCTGTTGTTCGCGGCGCAGGAAGCGCCCGATGGACTGGCCGACCCGACCATAACCGCAGATCACCACATGCCCGTGCAGTTCGGCGTTGAGCGCGGTGATGCGCTCCAGTTGCGCCTCCTCATTGGGTTTGCGATGCAGGCGGGCGGCGATCCCGGGAGCCGCGCGCAACAGCAGCGGCGTCAACAGCATCGAACAGAACGTCGCCGCCAATAGCAGGCCGCTGATGTCGCCGGGCATCAGCTTGCTCTGTTGCATTTGCGCCATCAGCGCAAAGCAGAACTCGCCACCCTGAGCCAGTGCCAGGCCACTGCGCCAGGCGGTTTCAGCGTCGCTGCCGCGCCACTTGACCAGCGCCGCCACTACCGTGCCCTTGATCAGCAACAGCGCCAGGGTCAAGCCGAGGATGAGTAACCCGTGACTGAGGAATAACTGCAGGTCGATCAACATGCCGATACTGACGAAGAACAGCCCGAGCAAGATGTCGCGGAACGGCCGGATGTCGGCTTCGATCTGATGCCGGTAGTGGCTTTCCCCCAGCAGCATGCCGGCCAGGAACGCACCGAGGGCAGGGGAGAGCCCCAGCAGGTGAGTCAGCCAGGCGGTCAGCAGGACGATGACCAGGGCCAGCAGCACGAACAGTTCGGCGGAGTGGGAGGCGGCAACCTCATGAAATAGTCGTGGCAGCAACCAGCGACTGGCCAGCAGCAGGCCGACAAACAGTATGACGGTCTTGCCCAGGGTGATCGGCAGCGCCCAGTACCAAACCTGATCACTGCTGCCGGCAAACACCGGGACCAGGGTCAGCAAGAGCACCGCGACTACATCCTGGAACAACAGCACGCCGATCGCGTTCTGGCCGTGGCCGCTGAATATTTCGCCAAGGCTGGTCAGTTCCTTACTGACGATGGCTGTCGAGGACAACGCCAGGCCGGCGCCGAGCAACATGGCCGAGAGGGTCGGTACGCCACACAGCCATAACACCCCACCCAGCAGTGCCCCTGAAACCAGTACCTGCAGGCTGCCCAGGCCGAAAACCACGGAACGCAACGCGAGCATTTTCGACAGGGAAAACTCCAGTCCCAGGGAAAACAGCAAGAAGACCACCCCCAACTCAGCCAGATCCGGTAGATCTTCGCTGTCATTCACCCAGTCGAATGCCGTTGGCCCCACCAACAGGCCGACGCACAGATACCCCAGCACCGGAGGCAGTTGCAGGCGCCGGAACAGCGCAATCACCACCAATGATGAGGCGAGGATGATCAACAGATTGGCAAACACAGCAGTCTCCGGTTCGGGGTCTCGCATTAACACAGCGTAGAGGCAACGAAGTCGCGAGCATCGCGCAATTGGCTCTCTGGGAGAATGATGTGAGTCATTCTATTGTGGGCTATGGCGGAGCAGGCAGCTCCCTTGGCTCGACGAGTTTTCCCGTCCGGCCTAGAATGAATGCCTATTCCTCGTCGGTCTGTTTGTCATGCCCCCTGAATGCCAGCTGTTCGGTACCCTTGGTTGCCATCTCTGTGAACTCGCCGAAGCCGAAATGATGCCTTTCGTCGAGGGCGGCTTGTTGGTGGAACTGGTCGACATTGCCGAAAACGAAACCTGGTTCGCAAACTACGAGCTACGCATCCCGGTCCTGCGCCGCGTCGATACCGGTGCCGAACTGGATTGGCCTTTCAACGCCGACCAGGTCGTGGCTTTTCTGAGTTGATCGGCATCCCGTGTCAATGACAGGCTCCCCGCCTGTCGATCCTTCTGCAATCCGTTGCCGAGAGACGTAATATTCGGGTACTGTATGTCTATACAGTTATCGAGTGTTCTGCCATGTCTCTCACCTGGCGAATCAAGAAAACAGAGGGAGCTACCATGCTGGTCAATGTCGAACAATTGAAGCGCAGCGTGAACCGGATGTCCGCTGACGTCGTCCGCGAGGCGGTGCTCGAACTGCGCCTGGATGGTCTGGTTACCGAAGGCAAGACGCCCTTCAATAAACTGCATTTCAATACCTGTTTCGCTGAAATCGAAGCCTTGTTCCAGCGTGCCGGTTACCACCGGCAACTGGATGTCGTGGGTTACCAGGGCTTGTTGTATGCACTTTATGATCCAGGGCGCTGGGAGGCGGTCGATGTGCTGCGCTGGCTGAAGGACTTTACCGACGCCGCGCGGCCCGCGATGACCCATGCCTGATGGCAACGAAGACCGATGGTGCAATCGCCCCTAGGTTCGCGTGCGCCCTTGCTGGATAATGCCAGCCTGCACCCATGCACAGAGCCCCTGTATGTCTACGTCATCTTTCTGCGCTGCACAGAATCAAGCCAGCACCCTGTATTTGCCTGCGGGCTCATGGCCGACGGTGCTCGATTGCCTGTGCGAACACTTCAGCGCCATCAGCCGTGAACAATGGCTGGACCGGATCGCTCGTGGGCGCGTGCTTGATGGCAAGGGGGCGGCAATTGCGCTTGGCTTACCGTACAAGGAAGGCCTGCGGATACATTATTTTCGTGAGGTGCCTGACGAAAAGCCGATTCCGGTGCTGGAGTCGATTCTCTATGCCGACGAGCATTTGGTGGTGGCGGACAAACCGCATTTTCTGCCGGTGACCCCGGCGGGTGAGTATGTCGAACAGACCTTGCTGCGACGTTTGATCCGGCGCCTGGACAATCCGCATCTGGTGCCATTGCATCGCATCGATCGGCATACGGCGGGACTTGTGTTGTTTTCGGCCAACCCACAGAGCCGTTCGGCTTATCAGTCGTTGTTTCCCACCCGCAAGATCGAGAAGCGCTACGAGGCTATCGCCCGGGCTTTGCCTGAGTTGTCATTTCCGCTGATTCACAAAAGCCGACTGGTCGACGGTGAACCCTTCTTCCGCATGCAGGAGGGGCCCGGTCCGAGCAACACCGAAACGGCGGTCGCGGTCAGCGAGAAAAACGGCGAGTTCTGGCGCTACGCGTTGTCTCCCGTCACCGGCAAGAAGCATCAGTTGCGAGTGCACATGAGCGCGCTGGGGGCGGGTATTTGCAATGACCCGTTCTATCCCGAGGTCCTCAGGGATGCCGAGGATGACTATGCCAACCCGCTGAAGCTGCTGGCGCAAGGCTTGCGCTTTATCGACCCGTTGAGCGGATTGGAGCGTCATTTCGAAAGCGAAATCACCTTGCAGTGGTGAATCCCTGAAACGCTTGCATCAGGTTTTTCGGCGCAGATCGAAATATTCTTTCAAGTCAAAACGATAAAACCCGCATAAGGCGGGTTTTATCTGTCTCTACCTGTAGTCTGGGCTTACAGATCTTTAACGGTACGCACCTGATCTTTGTTGACGCGCGTTTCTTTGCCGTCCAGTTGTTCGAACTCATAGAAGCCTGAATCTTTATCGAATCTAGGTGTGTCGACAGCCTGGATTTCCCGGCCGTCATTCAAGGTGATCACCGTAGGCGACGCACAACCGGCGAGGGTGGCGAGGCCCATTGCAAGCATCAGCGCAGCGAGGGTCCGTTGAGTCATTTTGTTCTCCGAAATGAATACTTTTAACTACTAGATCTTGAGACGTATACAACACGAGCAAGTTCCATGGCTAGTATCATTCGGATACGCCGTTGTACTGACGCAGGAGTTCAGGGGTATTCAGGTTGGCCAGCCGCTGATCATTTTCGGGACATTGCAAGGCCACGGCACCGAGTCTGCGCATGAGTCTGCCGGGGCTGCGTTCACCGTCCTCCCAGGCGCGCTCGAACGCGCCGGCGAGCGCCGTCGGGATGACGCATAACAGCGGTTCCCAGTGCTCTCCGTGGCGCAGCATCAGCGGCTTTTCGGGATGTTGGCTGGCGGTTTCGCGCATGGAATCGAGCAGGCCGGTATCGATTTGCGGCACATCGCAGGGCAGTACCAGCACAAATGCATGGCGAGCCACTGCCAGCCCGGCGCGAATGCCGGCCAGCGGGCCCGGGAAGTCGTCGATGTCGTCCTGGACCAGTTGGTCGGCAAACGGCGCGTATTTCTCCTGGTTGCGGTTGCAGGAAATGATCAGATCATCACTCAGGCCACGGGTCTTGCGCTGCAGATGAGCAATCAACGGCTGGCCTTGCCACTCCAGCAGGCCCTTGTCCTGGCCGCCCATGCGTTGGCCGCGCCCGCCTGCCAGGAGCAGAATGGAGCATGGCGGCAGCTGAGTGTTCGAGTTCATGGCGCGTCTCCACAGAGGCAGCGAAATGGGGCGCTGTGATATAACACCGGGCTGTTTCTCCTACAACTGGATCGAGCCTATGAAAGCCAAGGCTGATGTACCTTTCGCACCGCTGAACATCGCGGTGTTGACTGTCAGCGATACTCGCACCCTGGAAACCGACACCTCCGGGCAGCTGTTCGTCGATCGCCTGAGCGCCGCCGGGCATAACCTGGCGGCGCGGGTCCTGCTTAAAGATGATCTCTATAAAATCCGTGCGCAAGTTGCGACCTGGATCGCCGAAGACCAGGTACAGGTGGTGCTGATCACTGGCGGCACCGGGTTTACCGGGCGTGATAGCACCCCGGAAGCCGTCGGCTGCCTGCTCGATAAACAGGTCGATGGATTCGGTGAGTTGTTCCGGCAGATTTCGGTCGCGGACATCGGTACCTCGACTGTGCAGTCCCGGGCCCTGGCCGGATTGGCCAATGGCACCCTGGTGTGCTGCCTGCCCGGTTCGACCAACGCGGTTCGCACCGGGTGGGACGGGATCCTCGCCGAGCAACTGGATTCGCGACATCGGCCCTGCAACTTTGTCCCTCATCTGAAGCAGGCTGCAGCCTGTGAATCCCGTGGGTAAGCCGGGCAAGAGCGGCACCTTGATGCCGGTCGAAGACGCGTTGGCTCGCTTGCTGGCGATGGCGCAAGCCTCGCCGATTCGCGAGTGTGAGCACCTGCCATTGGCCGCGCTGCAAGGCCGGGTTCTGGCTGACGATTTGATCTCGACCCTGGATCTTCCGCCCTGGCCTAACAGCGCGATGGACGGCTATGCCTTGCGTCTTGCCGATTGGAAGGGTGACGCGCTCGCGGTCAGCCAGAGAATATTCGCCGGTCTTGCCCCCGAGCCTTTGGCGCCTGGCACCTGCGCGAGAATCTTCACCGGCGCTCCGGTCCCCGAAGGCGCCGACTGTGTGGAAATGCAGGAAAATGCTGAAGTACTGGCCGATGGGCGGGTGCGCTTCACCGAAACCTTGCATGCAGGTCAGAATATTCGGCCACAAGGCCAGGAAACCACCGTCGGTGAAGTGGTGTTGTCGGCGGGTACTCGCTTGGGGCCCATCGAGCAAGGTCTGGCCGCTTCCCTGGGCTGCGCGCAACTGAAGGTGATCCGTCGGGTGCGAGTGGCGGTGCTGTCCACTGGGGACGAATTGATCGAACCAGGACAACCGCTTGGGCCAGGGCAGATCTACAACAGTAATCGAATATTGCTGTGCAGTTGGTTACAGCGTCTGGGTTGTGAAGTGATCGATGCCGGGATCTTGCCCGATGATTTGCCGACTACCCGCAACCGGCTCGGCGAGTTGGGTGACGTTGACCTGATCCTTTCTACCGGCGGTGTCTCGGTGGGAGAAGCGGATTTTCTCGGCGTCGCCTTGCGCGAGGAGGGTGAACTGGCGCTGTGGAAACTGGCAATCAAACCGGGCAAGCCGCTGACGTGTGGGCACTTCCGGGGCGTGCCGGTGATTGGCTTGCCAGGCAATCCGGCATCGACCCTGGTGACCTTTGCCTTGTTGGCCCGGCCTTATCTGCTGCGCCGCCAGGGCGTGGAAAAGGTCGAGCCGTTACGCTTTCAGGTGCCTGCCGGGTTTGCCTGGCCCAAGCCTGGCAGCCGTCGAGAGTACCTGCGAGGACGACTGGAGCAAGGGCGAGCCATCATCTATAGAAACCAGAGCTCCGGGGTACTGCGCAGCGCGGCCTGGGCCGAAGGGCTGGTTGAAGTGCTGGAAGATCGCACGTTGGTCGAGGGCGATTGGGTGAATTTCATTCCATTGAGCGAGGTGCTGGGGTAAGGCCTGGTGTGGGGCGGTTAAGCGCTATTTTTTGCGACGAGGCTCTCGTAGCAGCTGCCGAGCCTGCGAGGCTGCGTTCGACTGCGAAGCGGTCGCTAAATCAGGCAACGGATTCTTTCAAATAAACCGCGGATGCAGGCTTTGCGAGGACTTCGGTCGAGCGCGACCCCGGCTCGAACGCAGCCTCGCAGGCTCGGCAGCTGCTAATGGATCAGCGCCTGCAGAAGCTGACCAAAGCGGCTGTGTGAAATCCAGATCAGCAGAGCAATCAACACCAGAATGGCTCCTGCCGAGCAGGCAAGCCTGGTCTTGATGGATTTCCGGTTGTCGGGCGCTTTATCGAATTCCATGCCGCGGTGTTCCATCTGGGTCAGTGAGGGATTGGCATGCAACTGACTCGAGCCCTTGAAGAACTTTTTTTGGTTCATGTCAATTCACTTCCTTGTGTAAGGCGTCGCAGGCCTGATAAACGCTACACCGGAACGTTCTAATATCAGCGCCTCCTGGTCAACCGGGCTGGCTCCCAACGATTTGTAGGATGTTTCTCTATTAAGCCTGCACGCTTGCCTCAAATAGCGCTGACTCACCAGCCATTGCCTGTCGAGCAGGGGGGCGCGCTGCCGTGTTCGAAATAAATTGATCTGCCAGGGCTTTTTTTCGACTGCAGCAGGTCAACATTCTTCAAGAACCATCCAATCAGTGGAGTGATGAACGATGAGTGAGCGCAAGGCGCTGTTGATTTTGCATGGCAAGCAGGCACTCAACGAGGAGGTTCGCGAAGCCGTGGAAGCCAGGCGGGCCGAAGGCTGGGAACTGGCCGTGCGGCTGACGTGGGAGGCGGGCGATGCGAGACGCCTGGTCGATGAGGCGCTCGCCGCGGGCTACACGCACCTGATTGCCGGTGGCGGCGATGGCACCTTGCGCGATATCGCCGAGGCCATGGCCTTGAGCGCCAGCGATGCCAGTCTGGTGCTGTTGCCCTTGGGTACCGCCAACGACTTTGCTCGGGCTGCCGGCATTTCGCTGGGCCCCCATGACGCTTTGCGAATGCTCGATGCACCTGCCCATGCAATCGATCTGGGCGAGGTCGGTGGTCAGCTATTTCTGAATATGGCCACAGGAGGCTTTGGCAGCCAGGTCACGGCCAACACTTCCGAAGACCTGAAGAAGCTTCTCGGCGGGGCGGCCTATCTGTTCACCGGGCTATCACGCTTCAGTGAGTTGCATGCAGCGTACGGTGAGTTGCACGGACCGGATTTTCATTGGCAAGGGGATCTCCTGGCGCTGGGCATTGGCAATGGTCGGCAGGCCGGCGGCGGTCAACTGTTGTGTCCGGACGCACTGGTCAATGACGGTTTGCTCGATATCAGCATTCTGCCAGCACCGCAGGAGCTGGTAGGGACCCTGAGGGATCTGCTGTCCGGCGGCCTGGGTATTGGCAACATGTTCGTCCGGGCGCGCTTGCCGTGGGTTGAAATCAAGGTCTCGGAAGGCCTGGACATCAACCTCGATGGCGAACCCATGCAGAGCGACAATCTGCGTTTTTCGGCGCGCCCGGCGGCATTGCGGGTCCATCTTGCGCCGGACTCGCCATTGCTTGGGGAGGGAGGTTCAGCTCAACCCCAGGGTTAAGGGTTAAGGTCCAACGCTATCGGCCGATAACTCTCTTTAGTGAATTCATCAGAACAAGCTCAGGAGTCATTAATGGCCGGCATTCTCGACACGGTAGATCAACGCACGCAGCTGGTGGGTGAGAATCGCCTGGAAATTCTTATGTTCCGTCTGGCCGGGCGCCAGCTTTTTGCAATCAACGTCTTCAAGGTGCAGGAAGTGTTGCAGTTGCCCAAGTTGACGCTGATGCCTCAGCGCCATCCGTTTGTCTGTGGTGTGGTCAATCTGCGCGGGCAGACCCTGCCGGTGATCGACTTGTCCCAGGCGATTGGCATGCGGCCATTGGTGCCGGGCCCTGACAGCACGATCATCGTCACCGAGTACAACCGTTCGGTGCAGGCGTTCCTGGTGGGGGGTGTCGATCGCATCGTCAATATGAACTGGGAGGCGATCCTGCCACCGCCGACCAGCGCCGGTCGCCAGCACTACCTGACGGCCATCAGCAAGGTTGACGATCAACTGGTCGAGATCATCGACGTGGAAAAAGTCCTGGCCGAGATCGTCCCGTACAACGCCAAGGTGTCCCGGGAAAAACTCGAAGATCCACTGCTGGAACACGCCCGTGGCCGTGAAGTGCTGCTGGTCGATGACTCCAACGTGGCCTTGTCGCAGTTGCGCGACACCCTGGGTCAGCTTGGGGTGAAGATGCACATCGCCAGAGATGGCTTGAAGGCACTGAACATGCTCAAGGCCTGGGCCGATACCGGCGTGGTCATGACCGACAAACTGCTGATGGTCTTCACCGATGCGGAAATGCCCGAGATGGACGGCTACCGCCTGACCACCGAGATCCGCAACGATCCACGCCTGCGCGGGTTGTATGTGGTCCTGCACACCTCGTTGTCCGGCAGCTTCAACGATTCGATGGTGAAGAAGGTCGGTTGCGACAACTTCCTCTCCAAATTCCAGCCGGACAAACTGGTCGACGTGGTCCGTCAGCGTTTGCTGCTGGACGAAGTCACCGCCTGACGCGGTATGTAGGAGCGAGCTTGCTCGCGATGGACTCAAGGGCGGCGCGTTTATTCAGAAAGCCCGCATTATCGTTAACGTCCATCGCGAGCAAGCTCGCTCCTACAGGGTAATGAGCACGCAGTCTGCCTTTGATTCGGCGATCAAGCTCGTATAGGGTGGCGTTTTTGGCTCAACAGGGAGCTGGTTCATGCTGCGTCTCAGCGCGCTTTATCGTTACCCACTCAAGTCCGGCAAGGGCGAACCCTTGCAACAGGTCAGTCTGGACAAGCTGGGGCTGGACGGGGATCGCCGCTGGATGTTGGTGGATGAAGCCAGTGGGCGTTTCCTGACCCAGCGCGCGGTACCGCAGATGAGTCAACTCTCGGCCCTGTGGAATGCGGCTGGCGGACTGTCCCTCAGTGCCCCCGGCCTCTCGCCCATCGAGGTCCCGTTGCCCGCCGCCGACGCGCAACTGCGCGGCGTGACCATCTGGCGTGACACCCTGCGGGTTCCCGATGCCGGTGATGAGGCGGGCGCATGGGTGAGCGAGTTCATTGGCAAATCCACGCGGCTGGTGCAGGTGCCGGTCGAACGTGCGCGCACCACTCAGGCAGGCTACGGCAGAGACGATGATCAGGTCGCATTTGCCGACGGCTTTCCGTTGCTGCTGATCGGTCAGGGCTCGCTGGATGACTTGTCGGAACGCGTCGGCCGTCCGTTGGAGATGTTGCGGTTTCGGCCCAATCTGGTGATCGAAGGCAGTGACGCCTATGCCGAGGACGGCTGGAAACGCATCCTCATTGGCGATATCGAGTTTCGCGTGGTCAAGCCTTGCTCGCGCTGCATCCTCACCACCATCGATCCGCAGACCGGCCACCGCAATGCCGATCGCGAGCCCCTGGCCACGCTGCAGCAATACCGGGCGCAAGAGGACGGTGCGATGTTCGGCCAGAACCTGGTCAACGACGGCAATGGTTGGCTTGAAGTCGGGATGCCGGTGACGATTCTCGAATGAGCCCCGGTCTGGCTTGAATAAAAAATGCCCGTATCGCGAGATACGGGCATTTTTGTATGTGCCACAAAAACCCTGTTTCAGGTTTTAGCCGCGGTATTCGCACAGATAAGCGGTGTCGACCGCAACCTTCAACTGGAACTTGCTGTTGGCCGGTACGTTGAACTGGCTGCCGGCGGCGAAGGTTTCCCAGTCGCTGCTGTCTGGCAGTTTGACGGTCAGTGCGCCAGACACTACGTGCATGATCTCCCGCTGGCTGGTGCCGAATTCGTATTCGCCCGGGGCCATGACGCCGATGGTGGCCGGACCTTCGGTGGTGCCGAAGGCAATCGACTTGACGGTGCCGTCGAAGTACTCGTTGACTTTAAACATGGGCGATTCCTCGAAAAGGGCTAAAAAGGCTGGCCAGTATGCACAAGCCTAAATAGCCCGTCACCCTCTGTAGAGCCCGTAGCAGCTGCCGAGC
>NZ_CABVHQ010000076.1 GCF_902497895.1 Pseudomonas fluorescens | reverse complement strand
TAAGCCACCACCTCTCCATCGGCCAGGCACTGCACGCTGGATTGATCCAGGCCGTCGGCGGTGCCGCTGTCGAAATGCACGCCGCCGTGCCACAGGCCATTGATCCCCAGCGGATAATAGCCCGCCGTCGCCTTGGCCAAGTGGGTCAACTGCCGCAGCGGGTTGCGCGGGTCCTTGAACGGATGGCTCCAGTTTTTCAGCGGTTGCAGGGCGTCGGTGCCTGGTTCCGGGGGCAACGATGAGCGGGCCGGGCCGGTGTCGGGCGTCGGCAGGATCGGGGCATCGCGCACATCAAACCGAGAGTTCCGGTCAGTGTATTGCCGTCCAAAAAGCCAAGTGAACAAGGTGGTCATACGGTGTTCGCTCCTTGCAAAGGGATCAGCCTGAGAAATCCGAACAACGATGAATCATCTTCAGCGACCTCTCCACCCCCTGAAGCCTCATCAGGAACGTCCCTATAACCTTTGCCGAATATGCCTACAGTGATGGCTAGTTGAAGGGATGCCTCACTATTTTCACGAAATAGCAGAAGCCCGGGGCACCTCTGAACGGTAGCCTCGTGCAGAGGTCATCTAATTCCGGACGCAAGGCTGCGCGTGCAACATGTTCGACAGACCGGGTACTTAAGGCGGCAAAAGAGCAAATACCTTGAAAGGGCTGGCTGCAAGAGCGAAACCTTAAGTGGCCGATGCCGCAGGATATGTACACCGACCAAAAGCCAAGATCAAAAGATCGCAGCCTACGGCAGCTCCTACAGTGGGATTTGGGTACATCCGCGAGAGGCAGGCCGGTAACGGAGTATCTACAGGTGATCGAGCACCCTGGTACAGAGCAGCCGGTCGACGCCCGATTGCTCGCGATAGTGGCTTCAATGCCCCCACACGCCCCCTTGGGACGCGGCACTGAGACAAAGAGCTCATGACGCAGCCGCAGCTGCCTTCGCATCACCATGACCAACTGAGCGGGCACCTACCCTGCGCCACCTGAAAAACCACCACAAAAAAAAACGCCCCAGTCCGTGAGGACTGGGGCGCTTTTCATGTTTGGTGCACTCGACAGGATTCGAACCTGTGACCGCTCGGTTCGTAGCCGAGTACTCTATCCAGCTGAGCTACGAGTGCATTTTGTGTTTGTTGGACCAGACCACCGCTGGTTGAAGCAAGTTGCTCACATCACTGCAAACAACCCTTAAATGGTGCACTCGACAGGATTCGAACCTGTGACCGCTCGGTTCGTAGCCGAGTACTCTATCCAGCTGAGCTACGAGTGCATTTGTTGCCGCGCATTATAGTCCGTTGAATCTTTTTGTAAAGCGCTTTTTTCTAGTAATTTCAACAACTTACCGAAGAAGCCAGATTAAAACGTACTAAGTAAATAATGGCGGAGAAGGGGGGATTCGAACCCCCGACACCCTTTTGAGGTGTACTCCCTTAGCAGGGGAGCGCCTTCGGCCACTCGGCCACCTCTCCGCAACACGGGGCGTATGTTAACCAACCTTTTCCCCGTTTGCAAACATAAAAAGCGATAAAAATTAATGGCTTGGTTCTTCATCCTTCTCTTTCTTGATCCGCAGGTAGATTTCCTCGCGGTGAACCGCCACTTCCTTGGGTGCGTTGACACCAATACGCACCTGATTTCCTTTGACGCCGAGCACCGTCACAGTGATTTCGCCATCACCAATAATCAGGCTTTCTGCGCATCGACGAGTCAGAATCAGCATACCTTTCTCCTCACGCATTTCATTTCAGGGACCACAGTCTGCAAAAAAAAGGCACTCGACCCACAACCGGAGCGGTCGCAGCCCTACATGCCTAAGTATTGACTAGCACGAGCAAAAGAACAGGTTTCAGCCGCGCCGATCAAAAAAACAAAAGGCGCGGATAACCGCGCCTCTCGGGACAAGCATCACTCGCCCTGTCGGACCGGTGCATCCAGGTCGAAAGCCGTGTGCAGAGCGCGCACAGCCAGTTCCAGGTACTTCTCTTCGATGACCACCGATACCTTGATTTCCGATGTCGAGATCATCTGGATGTTGATGGTCTCTTTGGCCAGCGCTTCGAACATGCGGCTGGCAACGCCCGCATGGGAGCGCATGCCAACACCAACGATCGAGACCTTGGCGATCTTGGTATCGCCAACGACTTCGCGGGCACCGATCTCGCGAGCGGTGTTTTCCAGGACAGACTGAGCCGCCAGGTAGTCGTTGCGGTGCACGGTGAAGGTGAAGTCGGTGGTGTTATCGTGCGCAACGTTCTGCACGATCATGTCGACTTCGATGTTCGCGCCACTGATCGGGCCGAGAATCTTGAAGGCCACGCCGGGAGTGTCTGGCACACCACGGATGGTCAGCTTGGCTTCATCGCGATTGAAAGCGATGCCGGAAATGATCGGCTGTTCCATGGATTCCTCTTCATCAATAGTAATGAGGGTGCCCGGACCCTCCTTGAAGCTGTGCAATACGCGCAGCGGAACGTTGTACTTGCCGGCGAACTCGACCGCACGGATCTGCAACACCTTGGAACCGAGGCTGGCCATTTCCAGCATCTCTTCAAAGGTGATCTTGTCCAGGCGCTGAGCCACCGACACGACGCGCGGATCGGTGGTGTAGACGCCGTCCACATCGGTATAGATCTGGCACTCGTCAGCCTTCAGGGCGGCGGCCAGCGCCACGCCGGTGGTATCGGAGCCACCACGACCGAGGGTGGTGATGTTGCCGTGCTCGTCGACGCCCTGGAAACCGGCGACCACAACCACGCGACCGGCTTTCAGGTCTGCACGAATCTTCTGGTCATCAATCTGCAATATGCGCGCTTTATTGTGCGCGCTATCGGTCAGAATCCGCACCTGGTTACCGGTGTAGGACACCGCCGGCACACCACGCTTGATCAGCGCCATGGCCAACAGGGCAATAGTCACCTGCTCGCCCGTGGAGACAATCACATCCAGTTCACGGGGAACCGGTTGGCCGTCGCCACTGATTTTTTTGGCCAGATCGATCAGACGGTTGGTCTCGCCGCTCATTGCAGACAACACAACCACCAGGTCATCGCCGGCTTCGCGGAATTTCTTAATCTTGTCGGCGACCTGCTCGATTCTCTCGACAGTGCCGACCGAGGTGCCTCCAAATTTCTGTACGATCAAAGCCATTTCAAAGCCGCCTCTGCCCATGAAGGGCGCCCAATAATCACTCAAACAGCTGCGAAGCCCGTCACTAGACGACGGGCTCGGCATGCAGCCTTATAAACCCTGCTCTACAAACGGAACGGCCAGGGCCAGTGCGCCATCCAGGGCGCCAGCGTCAACACCACCGCCTTGCGCCATGTCTGGACGACCACCGCCCTTCCCGCCCACTGCCGCAGCGGCTTGTTTCATCAAATCACCGGCTTTGAGTTGGCCAGTCAGGTCTTTGGTCACGCCTGCAACCAGAACGACCTTTTCCTCATGGACACTGCCGAGCAGGATCACTGCGCGGCCGAGTTTGTTCTTCAACTGATCGACCAAGGCCAACAGCGCCTTGCCGTCCTGACCGTCCAGACGCACGGCCAGCACTTTCACCCCTTTGACATCCAGCGCCTGGGACGACAGATCGTCACCGGCGGCACTGGCGGCCTTGGCCTGCAACTGCTCGAGTTGCTTTTCCAGCGCACGGTTGCGCTCAAGCACAGCCAGGAGTTTGTCGATCACGTTGTCGCGACTGCCCTTGACCAGGCTCGCCGCTTCCTTGAGTTGTTCTTCAGCGCCGTTCAGATACGCCAGCGCCGCAGCGCCGGTCAGCGCTTCGATACGCCGAACGCCGGACGCCACACCGCCTTCGCTGATGATTTTCAGCAGGCCGATGTCGCCGGTGCGATTGGCGTGGATACCGCCGCACAGCTCGACGGAGAAATCACCGCCCATGCTCAGCACTCGCACGTTGTCGCCGTACTTCTCGCCAAACAGCGCCATGGCGCCTTTTTTCTTGGCGGTTTCGATATCGGTTTCTTCGGTTTCGACCGCGGTGTTGCTACGCACTTCGCGGTTGACGATGTCTTCCAGGGCCTTCAACTGCTCGGGCTTGATCGCCTCGAAGTGGCTGAAGTCGAAGCGCAGGCGCTGACTGTCGACCAGCGAGCCTTTCTGTTGCACGTGCTCGCCCAGGACCTGGCGCAGCGCGGCGTGCAGCAAGTGGGTCGCGGAGTGGTTCAGCGAAGTGGCATGCCGCACGTCGGCGTCGACCTGAGCCTCCACCTGCGCACCGATGATCAGGCTGCCCGAAGCCAGCACACCGTGGTGCAGGAACGCGCCGCCGGTCTTGGTGGTGTCGCGTACATCGAAGCGTGCAACCCCGGCCTGCAAATAGCCGCAATCGCCGATCTGACCACCCGATTCAGCGTAGAACGGCGTTTGATCGAGAACCACAACGCCCTCTTCGCCTTCACTCAGCACGTCGACCGATTGCCCGTCTTTATACAGCCCAATCACTTTGGCCGAACCACTGGTGGCTTTGTAGCCGGTGAACTCGGTGGCCACATCAACCTTCACCAGGCTGTTGTAGTCCATCCCGAACGAGCTGGCCGACCGCGCGCGGACACGCTGGGCTTCCATCTCGAGCTCGAAACCTTCTTCGTCGATGGTCAGGTTGCGCTCACGGGCGATGTCGCCGGTCAGGTCCATCGGGAAGCCGTAGGTGTCGTACAACTTGAACACCACGTCGCCCGGGATTACGTCGCCCTTGAGCTCGGCCAGATCCTGCTCGAGGATTTTCAGGCCCTGCTCCAGGGTCTTGGCAAACTGCTCTTCTTCAGCCTTCAGCACGCGCTCGATGTGCGCCTGGCCTTGGGTCAGTTCAGGGAAGGCATCCCCCATCTCGGCGACCAGTGCCGCAACGATCTGATAGAAGAAGCTGCCCTTGGCGCCCAGCTTGTTGCCGTGGCGGCAGGCGCGACGGATGATCCGGCGCAGCACGTAGCCACGACCTTCGTTGGACGGCAGCACGCCGTCGGCGATCAGGAAACCGCAGGAGCGAATGTGGTCGGCGACCACTTTCAGCGAAGCCTGGTTGTCATTGGTGCAACCGACGGCCTTGGCCGAAGCGCTCAGCAGGCTCTGGAACAGGTCGATTTCATAGTTCGAGTGCACGTGCTGCAGCACGGCACTGATCCGCTCCAGGCCCATGCCAGTATCCACCGACGGTGCCGGCAGCGGATGCAGCACGCCATCGGCGGTGCGGTTGAACTGCATGAACACGTTGTTCCAGATTTCGATGTAACGGTCGCCGTCTTCTTCCGGCGAGCCCGGAGGGCCGCCCCAGATGTCGGCGCCGTGATCGTAGAAAATCTCGGTGCACGGACCGCACGGGCCGGTATCGCCCATGGTCCAGAAGTTGTCGGAAGCGTACGGCGCGCCCTTGTTGTCGCCGATCCGGACCATACGCTCGGCCGGCACCCCGATTTCCTTGGTCCAGATGTCATAGGCTTCGTCATCGCTGGCGTAGACCGTGACCCAGAGTTTTTCCTTGGGCAGGCCCAGGACCGAGGTCAGGAAGGTCCAGGCGTAGGTGATCGCATCACGCTTGAAGTAATCGCCGAAGCTGAAGTTACCCAGCATCTCGAAGAAAGTGTGGTGACGAGCGGTATAACCGACGTTTTCCAGGTCGTTGTGCTTGCCGCCGGCGCGGACGCACTTCTGGCTGCTGACGGCGCGGGTATAGGCGCGTTTTTCCTGGCCCAGAAAGCAGTCCTTGAACTGGTTCATCCCCGCGTTAGTGAACAGCAGGGTTGGGTCGTTGCCAGGAATCAAAGAGCTGGAAGCTACACGGGTGTGGCCTTGCTCTTCGAAGAAGCGAAGGAAGGCTTCACGGATTTCTGCGCTTTTCATTAGGTTCTTCCACGGAGACTGGGCCAAAGGCCGGTGCAAAACGTCAATAGACGGAGCGACGGCAAAGGGCCGCATTATATCGGCCCTGCGCTTTGGGTACAGCGTGTTTATACGATAGAAAGGGTCAATTAGACCGAACGTAGCCCCTGTGGCCGGTTCTGTTAGTCAACTTCGGCGAATTTGCTCTAACGAACTAGCCGTACGGCTACCATTATCATTTTCCGGAAAACTCGGCAAATGTGCCGACGACCTGCCCGATCTGCGCGCGACTGACGTCCAGGTGGGTGACCATGCGCAAGCGCGAGGCGGCACTGAGTTTGATCCCGCGCTCGGCGGCAAAGGCCTTGATCGCTTCGGCCCGCTCGTCCATCTGCACGTAGACCATGTTGGTCTGCACCGGCTCGACCGCATAACCCGCCGCGCGCAGGCCTTCGGCCAGCAGCTGGGCGTTGGCATGATCATCGGCCAGGCGCTGCACCTGGTGATCCAGCGCATACAACCCCGCCGCCGCGAGGATCCCGGCCTGGCGCATGCCGCCACCGACCATCTTGCGCAGGCGCCGCGCCTTGCCGATCAACTCGGGCGTGCCGCATAGCACCGAACCAATCGGCGCGCCAAGGCCTTTGGACAGGCAGACCGACACCGAATCGAAATGCCGGGTGATCTCCCGCGCATCGACGCCGAGCTTGACCGCGGCGTTGTACAACCGCGCGCCATCCAGATGCAGGGAGAGGCCATGCTCCTGGGTAAAACGGCGGGCCTGGGCCAGGTACTCCAGCGCCAGGACTTTGCCTTGCATGGTGTTTTCCAGGGCCAGCAAGCGCGTGCGGGCGAAATGGAAGTCGTCCGGCTTGATCGCCGCAGCCACCTGGGCCAGGTCCAGCGAGCCATCGGCCTGGACCTCCAGTGGCTGTGGCTGGATCGATCCGAGCACCGCGGCACCGCCACCTTCGTATTTATAGGTATGCGCCTGCTGACCAACGATATATTCGTCGCCGCGCTCACAGTGAGCCATCAATGCCAGCAGATTGCTCATGGTGCCACTGGGCACAAACAGCGCCTGAGCAAAACCCAGGCGCTGGGCCAGCTCGGCTTCAAGGCGGTTCACCGTCGGATCTTCACCGTACACGTCATCTCCGGTGGCGGCAGTTGCCATGGCCTCGAGCATCCCGGCAGTCGGTTGGGTCACTGTGTCGCTACGAAGATCGATAACACTCATGGAACAGGCCTCGGCAATGGGACGCGAACGTCGCCGCTAACTAACGGGAAAATCCCTTTCGAATTGAATTACTGCGGTCATCCCACGGGATAATCAAGGTTTTGGCCAAGAAAAGCCTGTTCAAGCCAACGGAAAATTCGATTCATATCATCAAAAAGCAACGATGCGCCGCTCAGAAATATGTGTTAAAAATTCACCGCCGCCAGAAATGCTGGTGGCAACGTTCTCAGGGCGGGGTGCAACTCCCCACCGGCGGTAATTGCGCGCAATGCGCATAGCCCGCGAGCGCTTGGTGACACGGACGGCTTCGGCAGTCTGCGTCGGCAAGGTCAGCAGACCCGGTGGGATCCCGGGGCCGACGGTCATAGTCCGGATGAAGAGAGAACGGGATTGGCGCCAAAGGGCCGTCTCACGGCATTCGTGCAGGTCATCGCACGATCGACCGGAACGTACCCTTAAATCCCATTCGATTCATAAGCCCTGTTTTTCACACAAACAGGAATCAGAACACATGCAACCCACCGCAATCGATAGCAAAAGCAAAAACCATCAGGGCGAGCGCGTCGCGTTTATCCAGGCCTGCTGGCACAAGGAAATCGTCGACCAGAGCCGAAAAGGCTTCGTTGCCGAAATGCTCGTCCAGGGTTATCAGGAAAGTGACATCGATTTCTTTGAAGTCGGCGGCGCCTTTGAAATCCCGCTGCACGCCAAGCTGCTGGCCAGGTCCGGTCGTTACGCCGGCATCGTCGCTGCCGGGCTGGTGGTGGACGGCGGGATCTACCGCCACGAATTCGTCGCCCAGTCAGTGATCAGCGGTCTGATGCAGGTTCAGCTGGAAACCGAAGTACCGGTGTTCTCGGTAGTACTGACCCCCCACCACTTCCATGCCGGCGAAGAACATCAGAAGTTCTTCTTCGAGCATTTTGTGCATAAAGGTCAGGAAGCGGCAAAGACCTGTGCCGACACTCTGCACAAGACTCGCGCATTGCGCCGCAGCGAACCGCGGGCGGTAGCGGTATAAGGCTCAGCCTGGCTCCTACAGAATGACGCAATACCTGTGGGAGCGGGCTTGTTGTGGCGAGGGGGCTTGCCCCCGTTGGGGTGCGAAGCGCCCCTGAAGCCAGTCACCGCAAATTAGCATTAGAAATGCAGTGACCGGTTTTGCGATTGCTTCGCAATCGAACGGGGCGATGCGGCGTTCCGACAAGCCCCCTCGCCACAAAAACCCGCTCCCACATTAGATTTGTGTTGGGTTTGCGATCCGGGTCAGACCAGGTCTTTGGCGGTGGTCGGTACTATCAGAATCCCGGCCCGCAAGCCGTTCTTCACCTTTGGATTGGGGAAGATGATTCGCGCGTCGTCTTCTTCGACGATCCAGCGAGTCTGGGCGATGTCTTCCGCCAGCAAGTAACCCTTTTCCAGCTCCGAGAAGTTCTCGATATCCGCCGGCAGGTGCAGGTGGAAAGTATCGCTGTGCTTGATGATTTCCCGTGCCACGCTGAACAGCTGCAAGCCGTCCAGTCCGTCTTCGGCGAACGAGGGTTCATTGCCTTCGATGATTTGCTTGAGGCGGGTTTCCAGGCGATCGACGTTGACCCCTTCGTTCTGCCCGAATGGCCGGGCCTTGCCCAGTTCCAGGGTAAAGGACTCGGCGCCGAGCTTGTCGTAGGTGTAGGAACTGAAAACGATCGAAGGCTTGTTCTGCAACAGCACCGCATCCATACCGGCGGCGCGCAGGCGCATCAGCTCCTGGCGTGAATGCTGGCGGCCTTCCTTCCACGGGTACAGGGCGAACTGCTCGATCTTCGAGCCGCGAATGGCGGTGTGCAGGTCGTAGTGCAAGCGACTGCGATCCGGCAGGCTGAAGAAGCTCGCCGCCAGACGCTCAAGCGCGCAAGCGCGCAAGGCCTCGGAACCGCTGGTCAGTTCGTGACGGCCGTTGAACAGCCGATTGACGTCCTGCTCGATATAACGATCGCCGCGGCGCATGGCCTCGGGGTTACCGAACAGGAACAGAATGCGTGCACATGGCTTCAAATTACCACGGGCAATGTCATGCAACAGACGGTCGAGCAACTCGATCGGGGCGGTCTCGTTACCGTGAATACCGGCCGACAACAGCAGATCCATGCCGTTATCGCGAGCCTCAGGTGGCCGGACTTCCAGCGCACCTTCGCTCAACCAGCGCATCCGCACGCCTTCGACAGTCAGTTGAGTCTTCTCCGCCGGTTCGCGGCCGGCGAGGGTCAGTTCAAGCAGTTTGCCGAGGGCGAGCATAGAGCAATTTCCTTAATGGTCGTGTGCGCAATCCGGGCCATGCACGTGGTCTTCGTCACCGACTTCGGCCGGCTCCATTTCCAGTTGCAGACTTACAAGGTTAGTCGCCAATGGGCGCAACAGCAGGTTGGCGTATTCAGCATCGCCTTCTTCGACGTCTACGCCGATCAGCAACTGGCCGCGGCCGTCGTGCTGGATCCACAATTCCTTGCCTTGCCACATCACCGCAACGCGGGTGCAGGTCGTTTCCAGTTGAGTGCCGTCGGTGTCTTCAAGGATCAGCTGCAGGGTATTGCTCATTAGTACGTTCTCATCTGGAAATAAAGCGGCGCGCCCGGCTCTGATGGAACCGGACGCGGGCTTTCAATTGATCTGGAATGGATAAACCGCGCCCAGTTTAAGGATTTGCGTCAGTTCATCCAGTGCCGTCCGGCACTCAAGCAACAACTGCGGGTCCGCCAGATCGCTTTCGCTCAAGACGTCGCGGTAGTGCTTGTCGACCCATTGGGTCAGTGTGTCGTACAACGGCGCGGTCATGATAACCCCTGGGTTGACCGCCGCCAGCTCGGTTTCATTCAGCGCGACACGAAGCCGCAGGCACGCCGGACCGCCGCCGTTCTGCATGCTCTGCTTGAGGTCGAAGACTTTCACTTCACGAATCAGCCCGCCGGAGCTGGTCAGGCCTTGCAGGTACTGCCAGACGCGGTCGTTGTTCTGGCACTCTTGCGGCACGATCAGCAGCATCGAACCGTCGGCGCGCGATAGCAGCTGGCTGTTAAACAGGTAGGAACGCACCGCGTCCTCGACCGTCACCTGGACGCGCGGTACGCAGATCGCCTTGAAATTGCCGCCACGCTTGGCCAGCTTGGTCTGCAGTTCAGCCAGCATTGAGTCGGTGTCGAGGAACGCGTCCTCGTGATAGAACAGCGCCTCGCCATTGCCCACCGAAATCACGTCGTTATGGAACACGCCCTGATCGATCACCGATGGGTTCTGTTGGGCAAAAACCACACCCTCTTCGCTCAAACCGTGCAGGCGGACGACCGCTTGCGAGGCTTCGAGTGTCTGGCGCGCCGGGTACTTTTGCGGAGCCGGGTAGCGGGTATCGAACGCACTGCGACCGTACACGAAGAACTCGACGCCAGGTTCGCCGTATTCACGGCACAAGCGTGTGTGGTTGGCCGCGCCTTCATCACCGAACTGCGCCACCGCCGGCAACGCGCCATGGTGGGCGAAGTGTTTCTGGTCAGCGAACATCGCCCCCAGCACGCGACTGGTGGTCGGGTGTTCGATGCTGCGGTGGTATTTGCAGTTGAGGTTGGCGGCGGTGAAATGCACACGACCGTCAGCGGTGTCGGCGCTCGGGCTGACGGTGGCGGCGTTGGCCACCCACATGCTCGAGGCCGAGCAGCTGGCGACCAGCAACGGCATGGCCTGTTTGGCCGCCTGCTCGATCACTTGCGCGTCAGTGCCGCTGAAACCCAGCTTGCGCAGGCCTGCCACATCCGGACGCTCCTGGGGCGCGAGCACGCCTTGCTGAAAGCCCATTTCCATCAGCGCTTTCATTTTCGCCAGGCCTTGCAGCGCCGCTTCCTTTGGATTGGAGGACTGCTGGCTGTTGCTCTGGGACGCGACGTTGCCGTAGGACAGACCGCCGTAGTTATGGGTCGGCCCCACTAGACCGTCAAAATTGACTTCATAGGATTTCATCGGTGAGGCTCCACAGAAAATCTGTTGTTATAGGCATCAATAGCTAAAGGTCAGACCACACTCCCGTAGCAGCTGCCGAAGGCTGCGTTCGGCCGCGAAGCGGTCGTAATTCAGGCTCCCGAGATACTGACCCAGAATCTCGGCGTTACCGTTTTACGACCGCTTCGCGGCCGAACGCAGCCTGCGGCAGCTGCTACGCGCGAAGCGTCTTACGACATGCGCACGCCTGGGGTCAGCGCCGTCGGCAAGGTCAGGCTCGGCGTTTCCAGCGAAGCCACCGGATACGCGCAGTAATCCGCCGCGTAATAGGCACTGGCGCGATGGTTGCCCGAAGCGCCCACGCCACCGAACGGTGCGCTGCTCGCGGCCCCGGTCAGCTGCTTGTTCCAGTTGACGATACCGGCGCGGCTTTCCAGCCAGAACTGCTGATAACGATCCTCGGAATCCGACAGCAAACCGGCCGCCAGACCATATTGAGTGTCGTTGGCTTCAGCGATCGCGGCTTCGAAATCAGCGTAGCGAATCACCTGCAGCAACGGGCCGAACAGCTCCTCATCCGGGCGATCCTGCACGGCAGTGACGTCAAGAATTCCCGGCGTCAGCAACGCGGCCTGGGCGACCGGCTGAGTCATTTCCAGCAGCGCCACCGCGCCGTTACCCAGCAGGTGCTCCTGGGCTTCCATCAGCGCACGGGCGGCGCCGAGGGAAATCACCGAACCCATGAACGGCGCCGGTTGCTGATCGAACGCGCCGACTTCAATCGTCGAGCTGACCTCCACCAGACGCGCCAGCAGCGCATCGCCCCAGGCGCCTTGCGGTACCAGCAGACGCCGAGCGCAGGTGCAGCGCTGACCGGCGGAAATGAACGCCGACTGAATAATGGTGTAGACCGCGGCATCGAGGTCAGCGACCTGATCGACCACCAGCGGGTTGTTGCCACCCATTTCCAGCGCCAGGATCTTGTCCGGACGCCCGGAGAATTGTTGGTGCAAATGGTTGCCGGTGCGGCTGGAACCGGTAAAGAACAAGCCATCGATACCCGGATTGGCCGCCAGAGCGATCCCGGTTTCACGAGCGCCTTGCAGCAGGTTCAGCACGCCGGCCGGCAAGCCGGCTTCGATCCAGCACTTGACCGTCAGCTCGGCGACTTTCGGGGTCAGCTCGCTCGGTTTGAACAGCACGCTGTTACCGGCCAGCAACGCCGGAACGATATGCCCGTTCGGCAAGTGACCCGGGAAGTTGTACGGGCCAAACACCGCGACCACACCGTGGGGTTTGTGGCGCAAGACTGCGGTGGCGTCGCCCAACGGGCCGCTCTTCTCGCCAGTACGCTCGCGGTAGCTCTGCACCGAGATGGCGATCTTGTTGATCATGCTGGTGACTTCGGTGGCTGACTCCCACAGTGGTTTGCCGGTTTCTTCACCAATGCAGCGGGCCAGTTCGTCGGCGTGGTTTTTCAGGCTGGCGGCAAAGGCCTCCAGTACGCTGATGCGATCTTCCAGCGAGCGCTTGCCCCAGGCCGGAAAAGCCTGACGGGCCGCCTGCACGGCTGACTCGACTTGCGCGACGTTAGCGCCATTGCCGGACCACAGCACTTGCTGGGTCACCGGGTTCAACGATTCGAAGATTTCGCCCTGCCCCTCCAGCCATTCACCCGCGATGTATAGCGTGCTCATTGTTTCGACTCCCGAGAAACTGGCTGGGCCGACAACGGCACAGCACGTACCTGATCGCCCGCCGTCAGTTGAAGACGTTTGGCTGTGAGTTGATCGACCACCAGGGTGCCCGCGGCGTAGCGTGCTGGAGCGGCCGTGATCCGGCAGTCTTCGCGCTTGCGGTTGTGAATCAGGAATGGCGTCGCATCGTCACCCGGGGTGCCGATGGCCAACACCAGCGCCTGACTGTCGCGCACTGCACGGATCTTGGCGGTTTCGCATTCCACCGCCGGGCCGGCGTCGAAAATGTCGACGTAGCCCTGGTAGCTGAAGCCTTCGCTCTTGAGCATGGCCAATGCCGGCTCCGTGTCGGTATGGACCTTGCCGATCACGTTGCGTGCATCTTCAGAGAGGAAGCAGGTGTACAGCGGGAATTTCGGCATCAGTTCGGCGATGAAAGCCTTGTTACCGACGCCGGTCAGGTAATCGGCCTGGCTGAACTCCATCTTGAAGAAGTGCCGGCCCAGGCTTTCCCAGAACGGCGAACGCCCGGCCTGGTCGGACATGCCGCGCATTTCGGCGATGATCTTGTTGCCGAACAATTGCGGGAATTCCGCGATGAACACCAACCGCGCCTTGGCCAGCATGCGGCCGTTGAGGCCAGTGCGGTAATCGGCATGCAGGAACAATGAGCACAGCTCGGAGTTGCCAGTCAGGTCGTTGGCCAGGAACAGCGTCGGGATCTCGCGGTAGATCTTCAGTTCCTGGGAGGCGCTGACGGTCAGACCGACCCGGAAGTTGTACCAGGGTTCACGCAGGCCAACCGCACCGGCAATCGCCGAAATGCCCACCACCCGGCCATCGTCGTCTTCAAGCACGAACAAGTAGTCCGCGTCACCGCGTTCGGCTTCGCCGCGAAAAGTCTTTTCCGCCCAGCCGACCCGATGCGCCAGGCGCTCTTCGTTGGCCGGCAAGGTAGTCAGGCCGGTGCCGGTGCTGCGGGCCAGGTCGATCAGAGCGGGTAAATCGCTGCTGCGTACGGGACGAACGATCATGCTATCTCCTCAGACAGGTGGCTTGCGCCCCCCGTGAAACTCGCTGCTTTCCAGGATTCTTTCCAGGCACTCTTTATAGGCATGGCAGCAGGCGTTAAACCGCTACCAGGCGCACGCTGGCACCTTCGCCGACGCCCAGGGCCTCGGCCGCTTCAAGATCCAGCGTCACCGGTTTGCCCGGCGCGTAATCCAGTTCGAGCAATACCGCGCGGTAATCCTGCAATTGGGCGTTGGCCACCAGGTACTGACGACCGGCGCCTTTCACCGGCTCGCCGATCTTCACCGGCACCACACGGCTCTGGGCGATCGAACGGATCCCCGAAACGCGGGCATGCAGGGTCGGGCCACCATCGAAGATGTCGATGTAGTGGTCGGTCTCGAAGCCTTCGCGCATCAGGATGTCGAAGGTAATCTGCGCCCGCGGATGCACTTGGCCCATCGCCTCTTGGGCGGAATCGGGCAGCAGCGGCACGTAGATCGGGTAATGCGGCATCAGTTCGGCAAGGAAGGTCCGGCTTTTCAACCCGCACAGACGCTCGGCGGCGGCATAGTTCAGGTCGAAGAAGTTGCGGCCGATGGCGTCCCAGAACGGCGAATCGCCATTCTCGTCGCTGTAACCGACGATCTCGGTCACCACCGAATCGGCAAAGCGTTCCGGATGGCTGGCAACAAACAACAGGCGACCACGGGAGTTGAGTTCCGACCACGGCGAACCCACCAGGTCCGGGACCACGTAGAAGCTGGTCAGCAGGCTGTTGCCCGTCAGGTCATGGCATTGGGAGAGTACGTGGATCTTGTTATGAATCTTCAGCTCACGGGAAGCGTGAACGAAGGTTTCATTACGGAAGCTGTAGAACGGCTCGGAATAACCGGCCGAGGCAACGATCGCCGAGCAGCCGACCAGTTTCCCGGTGCTGGCGTCTTCGAGCACGAAAAAGTAGCTTTCTTCGCCATTGAAGCTGACTTCGGCGGCAAACGAGGCTTCGGACGCAGCGATCTTGTCGCTCAGGCGTTCGACATCATCCGGCAAGGAAGTGACACCAATCGGGCTGTCCGCAGCCAGACGCTGTACCTCGCCCAGATCAGCCATTTGCGCGGGGCGCATCACCAGCATGGTGTCACTCCTTACTGAAAAACAGGTCGGTAAAAGTGCCGACTCGTGGAAAAAAATGCCGGGCAGGCCCGGCACAGGAATTTGGCTCAAGGTCTATTACAAGAATAGGCGTTGAGGGGTAGCACAACCTGTATCAGACCCTGTAGGGGCGAGCTTGCTCGCGATGGAGATATAGCAGTCGACATCAATGCTGGATGTCAGACCGCTATCGCGAGCAGGCTCGCTCCCACAGGGGTGGCGGTATCAGGCTTGAGTCAGTTTCGCCGCGGCGCGTTCGAAACGCTCCAGGCCCTGCTCGATATCGGCGTCTTCCACCACCAGGCTTGGCGCGAAACGAATCACGTCAGGGCCGGCCTGCAGGATCATCAGGCCTTCGCGTTCAGCGGCATTGAAGATGTCCTTGGCCTTGCCTTTCCAGGCATCGCTGAGGACGCAGCCGAGTAACAGGCCCAGACCGCGAACTTCAGTGAACAGGCCGTATTTGGCACCGATCTGCTCCAGGCGGGTCTTGAACTTGTCGTGCTTGGCTTTGACGCCATTCAACACTTCCGGCGTGTTGACTACGTCGAGCACCGCGCCAGCCACGGCGCAGGCCAATGGGTTGCCGCCGTAAGTGGTGCCGTGAGTACCGACGACCAGGTGTTTGGCCAGCGCTTCGGTGGTCAGCATCGCCGCGATCGGGAAACCGCCGCCCAGGCTCTTGGCGCTGGTCAGGATGTCCGGGATCACGCCGTAATTCATGTAGGCGAACAGCTCGCCGCTGCGACCCATGCCGGTTTGCACTTCGTCGAACACCAGCAGCGCGTTGTGCTCATTGCACAGCTCGCGAGCGCCTTGCAGGTAAGCCAGTTCGGCCGGCATTACACCGCCCTCGCCCTGGACCGGCTCCAGCACCACGGCGCAGGTCTTGTCGGAGATGGCGGCTTTCAGCGCGGCCAGATCGTTGAACGGCACGTGAGTGATGCCAACGATCTTCGGGCCGAAGCCGTCGGAGTACTTCGACTGACCACCGACGTTCACGGTGAACAGCGTACGGCCGTGGAAGCTGTTCAGCGCGGCGATGATTTCGTACTTTTCAGGACCGAAACGATCGTGAGCCACACGACGGGCCAGCTTGAAGGCGGCTTCGTTGGCTTCAGCGCCGGAGTTGCAGAGGAAGACGCGCTCGGCAAAGGTGGCGTCGATCAGCTTATGGGCCAGGCGCAAGGCCGGCTCATTGGTGAATACGTTGGAGACGTGCCACAGCTTGTTCGCTTGTTCGGTCAAGGCACCGACCAGCGCCGGGTGCGCATGGCCCAATACGTTAACCGCGATCCCGCCGCCGAAATCGATCAGCTCACGACCCGACTGATCCCAGACTCGGGAGCCGGCGCCGCGCACCGGAATGAAAGCAGCAGGCGCATAGTTGGGAACCATTACCTGGTCGAAATCGGCGCGTTGCACCGGAGCTTGCTCAACGGACATCGGAGTCTCCTGAAGAGGAACGCTTGCCTGAAACTGGCAAGCGATGGGGGGATTGTAGGGACAGTTTTGAGCTTGGCCTTGCCGCCAAGCGACAACTTCTTATAGCGCCAAACCGGCTTTTACCCGGGTTTATGGCAATGCGACAAATAGCGTCGCAAAGGCGCAGTTTAAACTGCCGGCGGGGATTTGCGGCTGGGTTGGGGGAATTTGATTTTGCTGTGAACTGGAACGCACGCCGCCGTAGCAGCTGGCGAAGCCTGCGTTCGGCTGCGCAGCAGTCGTAAAAGGGCGTAACGCGATTTCCCTGTAAGAATTGAGTCGCCTGAATTACGACTGCTTCGCAGCCGAACGCAGGCTTCGGCAGCTGCTACGGGGGAATACCTAACCCCAAAAAAATCAGCCGCGCTCTGAAGGCGCCGACGACAATTCGAACGGGCTGCTGCTGCGGCGCTGGTTGCGATCTTCACGCGGGGTGGCGCCGAAGAAGTTGCGGTAGGCGCTGGAGAAGTGCGGCCCCGAGGAGAAGCCGCAGGACAAACCGATCTGGATGATCGACTTGCTGGTCTGCATCAACATCTGCCGGGCCTTGTTCAGGCGCAGCTCCAGGTAATACTGGCTCGGCACGCGGTTGAGGTACTGCTTGAAGATCCGCTCCAGCTGGCGGCGAGACACGCAGACATGCTGGGCGATTTCATCGGTGGTCAGCGGCTCTTCGATGTTCGCTTCCATCAGCAACACTGCCTGCGTGAGCTTTGGATGGCTCGAACCCAAACGATTCTGCAAGGGGATGCGCTGGCGCTCGCCACCTTCGCGAATCCGCTCCACCACCAACTCTTCAGACACCGCGCCCGCCAGTTCGGCGCCGTGGTCACGGGCCAACACTGCCAGCAGCAAATCAAGCACCGACATGCCACCGCAAGCGGTCAGGCGGTCACGGTCCCAGTCGAACAGATGACTGGTGGCGATGACCTTCGGGTAACGCTCGGCGAAATCATCCTGCCAACGCCAGTGCACCGCAGCGCGGTAGCCGTCGAGCAGGCCCAGTTGCGCCAGAGGATAAACACCGGCAGACAAACCACCGATCACACACCCGGCTCGCACTTGCTGCTTGAGCGCACTGCTCAGCGCTGACGCCAGGCTCGTGGGCGGCTCGTCCGCCAGCAGAAACAGCTTCTGAAAACCTTCGAGCTTTCCGGCCCAGGGCTCACCCGGCAACTGCCAGGCGCCTTCGGCGGGTGGTTCGGCCTGCAGAAACGAGAGTTCGTAGACAACATCCGGATGCACGCGCTGAGCAACACGCAAGGCCTCCTCAGCCAGCGCCAGCGTCAAGGCTTTAGTGCTGGGCCAAATCAGGAAACCTATTCGATGGGCAGTCATGGCGAGCAATCCGAAAACAAAACAGTGTTAGAAGCCGGAAGCGGCAGCAACCAAATCAGACCAGCGGCGCGCGCTGCGCAGCATGACCTAATTTGGTGCGTAACGGGAGCGATTACTTGAGGCTGCCCGAGAGGAATTGTTGCAGACGTTCGGATTGCGGATTGACCAGCACTTCACGCGGGTTGCCGCTTTCTTCCACGACACCCTTGTGCAGGAACACCAACTGGTTCGAGACTTCGCGGGCGAAGCCCATTTCGTGAGTCACCACCACCATGGTCCGGCCTTCCTGAGCCAGGGCTTGCATCACCTTGAGCACATCGCCGACCAGTTCCGGATCGAGGGCCGAAGTCGGCTCGTCGAACAGCATCACCTCAGGCTCCATCGCCAGCGCCCGGGCAATCGCCACGCGCTGCTGCTCGCCGCCGGACATATGGCCCGGATAGGCGTCCTTGCGATGGGACACGCCGACCTTGGCCAGGTACAGCTCGGCCTTCTCGCGGGCTTCGGCCTTGGACATGCCAAGCACGTGCACCGGCGCTTCCATGATGTTTTCCATCGCAGTCATGTGCGACCACAGATTGAAATGCTGGAACACCATCGACAGTCGCGAACGCATGCGCTGCAGCTGTTTCGGGTCGGCGGCCTTTAGCGCGCCCTCCTTGTTCGGCACCAGCTTCAACTCTTCGTTGTTGAGCAGAATCTTGCCCGCGTGGGGCTGCTCGAGCAGGTTGATACAGCGCAGGAAAGTACTTTTTCCGGAGCCACTGGAGCCGATGATGCTGATCACATCGCCAGCCGCCGCTTTCAGGGACACACCCTTGAGCACTTCGTGACTGCCATAGCGTTTATGCAGGTCTTGGACTTCAAGTTTGTACATGCGGTCGGTTCTCACAAAAACAGTCAGTCAGTCGTTGAGCAAGCGCCCGTGACGCAGCGCTTCGCGCCCCGCCACCTTGGCCAGCCAGAAACCGGGTTGGGCATAACGTAGCCGTTCAATGGCAAACAGCACCCCGGACGTACCAGCACACACCGTGCTGACCCGATCGGATAACGGATCGATCACTTCAAAAATCTCGTCGCCGGCTTCAACCCACTCACCGGGTTGACGCAAAAAGCTCAGCACGCCCGGGTGCGGCGCGAACAGCAACTCGGTGCCTTCGAACGGCATGCCTTCGCAGGCTTCTTGCTGCGGGGCCGGCCACTCGCCAGTGATCAAGCCTTGCTCGGCAAGGAACGCCAGAATGCCTTCGGCATGGGCCTCGGCCTGTGGGCGACCGGTATCGGCCTGCCCCCCCAATTCAATGGTCGTCGCCAGGCAGGCCAACGGGATCTTCGCGTCCGGGAACAGTCGCGACAAACGCAGCCATGGCAGCGAACACGCCTCGTCAAAGGAACTGCCACCGGAATCTTCCGCCAACAGCCCGACCCGCACATTCAGATGCGCCGCCAGCGAACGCCACTGCGGCCAGTGTTGCGGCAAGGCATACATGTGCAATGCAGCCTCAGTGTCACAGTGCAGATCGAGCACCACATCCGCGGTACAGGCATGGCTCAGCAGCACTCGCTGCATGCCTTGCAACTGGCTTGCGGCCGGCGGCAATGCGGCCAGCGCATCGGTCATGGCCAGGCGGATCAGCTCGATATTGGCGTGGGGATCATCGCCCAGACTGCCTTCCAGCTGCGCCGCTACCGGCTCGCTCAACTCGAAGAAGTCGCGATTGAAATTCTTGCCACTGGCAAACTCGAAACGCCCTTGATGGCTGCCCTGCATCAGTTGACTGAGGCCCATGGGGTTGGCCACCGGCACCAGTTCGATCACGCCATTCAAGGCGCCCTGGGCTTCCAGTTCGGTCAGGCGCTTTTTCAGCTCCCAGGCCGTGCGCATCCCCGGCAGTTCATCGGCGTGCAGGCTGGCCTGGATATAGGCCTTGCGCTCGCCGCTGCCAAAGCGGAACACCGATACGTGGCGCTCGCTGCCTAGGTGGTTCCACGGCAGTGGATGATCGATACGTTCCATGGTCAGGCCTTGCGTGGGGCCATATAGCCCAGCCAGCGGTGCTCGGCCATTTTGAACAGGCGCACCAGGATGAACGTCAGGCACAGGTAGAACACCCCTGCGGTGATATAGGCTTCGAACGGCAAGTAGAACTGAGCGTTCACCGTGCGCGCGGCCCCGGTGATGTCGATCAGGGTCACGATGGAGGCCAGACTGGTGGTCTGCAGCATCATGATCACTTCGTTGCTGTACTGCGGCAGCGCCCGGCGCAGGGCCGACGGCAGGAGGATCCGGCGATACAGTTTGTAGCGCGACATGCCCATGGCCTTGGCCGCTTCGATCTCGCCATTGGGCGTGGCGCGCAGGCTACCGGCGATGATTTCCGCGGTGTAGGCGCTGGTGTTGATGGCAAACGCCATGCAAGCGCAGAACGTCGCGCTCGACAGCCACGGCCAGAGGAAGCTTTCACGCACCGCTTCGAATTGCGCCAGCCCGTAGTAGATCAGAAACAGCTGCACCAGCATCGGCGTGCCGCGGATCACGTAGGTGAAGAGCCAGGCGCTCATGTTGATGACCGGCTGCTTGGAGACGCGCATCAGCCCCAGCGGCAAGGCCGCCAGCAGGCCGAAAAACAGCGACAGCGCGAGCAGTTTCAAGGTGGTCAGCAAGCCGCCGAAGTACAGCGGCAGAGCCTCCCAAATGACGTTGTAGTCGAAGATCATAGATCAGCCGCCCTTACGCCTACCGAGTAGCGCTTCTCAAGGTGACGCAGTGCCAGCAACGAGACACTGGTGATCACCAGGTACATCGCCGCCACTGCGAGGAAGAAGGTGAAAGGCTCGCGGGTGGCGTCTGCCGCCTGCTTGGCCTTGAACATCATGTCTTGCAGACCGACCACCGAAATCAGCGCGGTGGCCTTGGTCAATACCAGCCAGTTATTGGTGAAGCCCGGAATCGCCAGGCGAATCATCTGGGGCACCAATACCCGGAAAAACACCTGAAAACTGCTCATGCCGTAGGCCATGCCGGCTTCTGCCTGACCCTTCGGGATCGCCATGAAGGCCCCACGGAAGGTTTCCGACAGGTACGCACCGAAGATGAAACCCAGGGTACCGATACCGGCCGCCAACGGATTCAAATCGATGTAATCGTCAAAACCGAACATCGGCGCAACGCGGTTGAGCAGGTCCTGGCCGCCGTAGAAAATCAGCAGGATCAGCACCAGGTCGGGGATCCCGCGGATCACCGTGGAATACAGATCGCCCAGCCAGGCCAGCCAGCGTATCGGCGACAGGCGCAACGCGACCCCGATCAGACCCAGAACAATGGCCAAGGCCATGGACGACAAGGCGAGCTGAAGCGTCAGCCATGCGCCATCGAGGATGACAGCCCCGTAGCCTTTCAACATGATTCAGGTCCTCGAAAGTTGGGATGAAAAAATGGCGCAAACCTCAGAGATCCTGTTGCTTGCGCCATTTCGGACTTACTGCTGCGACGAATTACTTGCCGTAAATGTCGAAAGCGAAGTACTTGTCCTGGATTTGCTTGTACTTGCCGTTATCACGAATGGCCGTGATCGCAGTGTTGATCTTGTCTTTCAGCGCGTCGCCTTTGCGCACCGCGATACCCACGCCGTCGCCGAAGTATTTGACGTCGGTGAAGGCCGGGCCAACGAATGCATAACCTTTGCCAGCGTCGGTTTTCAGGAAACCGTCATCCAACAGGGTAGCGTCTGCCACGGTGCCGTCGAGGCGACCGGCCGCTACATCCAGGTAAATTTCGTTCTGCGAACCGTACGGCTTGATTTCAGCCCCCAGCGGAGTCAGGACTTCGCGAGCGAAACGCTCGTGGATCGAGCCGCGCTGCACGCCGATGTTCTTGCCTTTGAGTTCGGCCAGGCTATCGCTGACCTGAGTACCGGCCTTCATCACCAGACGCGCCGGGGTGTTGTAATACTTGTTGGTGAAGTCCACGGACTTCTTGCGGTCTTCAGTGATCGACATGGACGACAGGATCGCGTCGATCTTGCGCACTTTGAGTGCCGGGATCAGACCGTCGAACTCTTGCTCGACCCAGACGCACTTGACCTTCATCTCTTCGCACAGGGCGTTGCCGATGTCGTAGTCGAAACCCACGATGCTGCCGTCCGGCGCTTTCGAGGCGAACGGAGGGTAGGCCGCCTCGATCCCGATTTTCAGGGGTTTTTCATCAGCGAAGGTTGGCAAGGACAGCACGGACAGGGCCAGGGCGCCTAGAAGCACGAGTTTCTTCATTTTAGGACTCCATCGGTAAAGGGCTAAAACGGCAGAGTGAGCGATAGCCCAATATGCGAATGAGTGGAACCTGATAGCGGTGCTGCGGCGCAGGAACCTTGGGTTGAATTCAACACAAGCAACGACGAGCAAGTGATCGGCATTCTAACGACAGGCCCGAAGTCGATATTTCTTCAATGCGACAACAATTTACACAAGCACTGAAAAAGCCGACCGAGCTCATTGACAGCCCTGCAAGTTTATGCAGAAGCAAAAGACGAATAACCGATCTATGTTGCAAATAACGAGCCTATTATTCGCAAACCCTTCTATTGCGGCAAGTGTAGCGTTTTATCTTATTTTTCATCGGGGATGAGGTGGCGCTTAAAGGAGGCCTGGCGTTTCGCATTGCCCCGAAAACATTCGTTCGGTTACACATTCGGTTACTTGAAAGGGACTGGGTAACAGTAGGAAGCTTCCTATGCCAAACCGATAATTATTGGTTCGGGAGCCTTCATCGCCGTCTGACAAACCGCTATCGCGAGCAAGCTCGCTCCCACATGGACGGCGGCGAGCACAAATCCTGTGGGAGCGAGCTTGCTCGCGATAGCAATAGCCCAGCCACCCCAACCCTCAAGCCAATCAAAAACCCCAACCCACAAAAAAAGCCCCACCCGGCTCAACACCGGATGGGGCTCGATGACGCTGAACTCGCTTTACGCGACGTTCATGACCTTGTGAGTTTCGATCAAATGTTGCACTACACCCGGATCCGCCAAGGTGGAGATATCACCCAGGCCGTCATACTCGCCGGTGGCAATCTTGCGCAGGATACGGCGCATGATTTTCCCCGAACGGGTTTTCGGCAGGCCCGGCGCCCACTGGATAACATCCGGCGAGGCAATCGGACCGATCTCTTTGCGTACCCAGTTCTTCAGCTCCAGGCGCAGCGCTTCGCTCGGCTCTTCGCCACCGTTGAGGGTGACGTAGACATAAATGCCCTGCCCTTTGATGTCGTGCGGTACGCCAACCACTGCCGCTTCGGCGACTTTCGGGTGAGCGACCATCGCGCTTTCGATCTCGGCGGTACCCATTCGGTGACCGGAAACGTTCAACACGTCATCCACACGCCCGGTGATCCAGTAGTAACCATCCTCATCGCGACGAGCGCCGTCACCGGTGAAGTACATGCCACGGAACGTCTTGAAGTAGGTGTCGACGAACCGGTCATGGTCGCCATACAGGGTGCGCGCCTGGCCTGGCCACGAATCGAGAATTACCAGGTTGCCCTCGGCAGCGCCTTCGATGATGTTGCCCAGGTTGTCCACCAACGCCGGCACTACGCCGAAGAATGGGCGTGCAGCCGAACCTGGCTTGAGTGCGTGAGCACCCGGCAGCGGGCTCATCAGGGTGGCGCCAGTCTCGGTCTGCCACCAGGTATCGACGATCGGGCAACGCGACTGACCGACGTTCTTGTAGTACCAGTCCCAGGCTTCCGGATTGATCGGCTCGCCGACCGAACCCAACAGACGCAAGCTGCTGCCATCAGCACCTTCAACTGCAGCCTTGCCCGAAGCCATCATCGCGCGGATTGCAGTCGGCGCGGTGTAGAGGATATTGACCTTGTGCTTATCGACGACCTTCGCCACCCGAGTGATATCCGGGTAGTTCGGCACGCCTTCGAACAGCAAGGTGGTTGCGCCATTGGCCAGCGGGCCATAGACAATATAGGTGTGGCCAGTGACCCAGCCGACGTCGGCGGTGCACCAGTAGACTTCGCCCGGACGGTAGTCGAACACCCGCTCATGGGTCATTGCCGCGTACAGCAGATAGCCAGCGGTGGTGTGCTGCACGCCCTTCGGCTTGCCGGTCGAACCGGAGGTGTAAAGGATGAACAGCGCTTCTTCAGCACCCATTTCCTTCGGCGCGCAGACAGTGCCCGCCACTTTCATCAAGTCTTCGTACCAGATATCGCGATGCTGGTTCCACTTGATGTCGCCACCGGTGCGCTTGCACACGATGACTTTCTGAATGCTGTGGGTATCCGGGTTGGTCAGCGCATCATCGACGTTCGACTTGAGCGGGATTTTTTTCCCGGCACGCAGGCCTTCGTCAGCGGTGATCACCACTTTGGATTTGCAGTCGATGATCCGACCGGCCAGGGCTTCCGGCGAGAAACCACCGAACACTACCGAGTGAATCGCACCGATCCGGGCGCAGGCCAGCATGGCGACCACGGCTTCGGGAATCATCGGCATATAGATAGTCACCACGTCGCCGCGGTGCACATCCTGGCCGCGCAGGGCGTTAGCGAACTTGCAGACTTCTTCATGCAGCTCGCGGTAGGTGATGTTGCGGCTCTCGGCAGGGTCATCGCCCTCCCAGATAATTGCGATCTGGTCGCCGCGCTCGGCGAGGTGGCGATCCAGACAGTTGTAGGAAACGTTCAGGGTGCCGTCGGCGAACCATTTGATGTCGACATGGTGATCATCGAAGGAAGTCTGCTTCACCGTGGTGAAAGGCTTGATCCAGTCGAGGCGCTTGGCCTGGTCACGCCAGAAACCGTCGGGATTGACCACCGACTGCTGGTACATGGCCTTGTAGGTTGCTTCATCAGTCAGCGTGTTGGCCGCAACCTCGGGACGAACGGGATACAGAGAAGCCGCACTCATCTTTTTTACCTCGGTGACATAGTTGTTTTTGTATGCCCCAGTTTTAGCCGGGGCGGGCCTATAGAACCATTCGACGATGGTAGTAACAAGCCCCTACAAAATGTCGTATTTACCCCGCAAGCCCCGTAGGAGCTGCCGCGGGCTGCGATTTTTTAGCGCTCGCAAAACGCCAAAGATCAAAAAATCGCAGCCTGCGGCAGCTCCTACGGGGCGCTTTTCGGTGGATTGTTACAGAATCCGTCAATAGTCTTTATCAAAAGCACGGCTATATGAATGCCATTGCGCCGCCTAAAATCAACCTCGCCAACAACGGCAACCTGATTAACCCAGTTGGCAGCCCCCACGAAGGCAAGTGACTCCAGATACTTTTTTCAAGTTCCACACGCAACCTCTAAAAGGTTGCGTGACCCCTCACGACCCAAGAAAGGTAAAACTGAAATGAAAGCTTTAGCAGTGCTGGCCCTCAGCAGTCTTTGCGCCACCGCGATGGCTGCAGAGGCCTCGACAGACGTCGCCAGCCAGCAAACACCGGTGATGGAGTACAGCTACTCGACTCACCTGGACATCGCCAAAGTTATATCCATGAGCGCAGTACCGAATGTCTGCGAAGTTGTACCGGCCCGCATGGAATATGAAGACTCCAAAGGCCAACGGCATATTCTGCAATACAGCCTGATGGGTAATGGATGCGCTAACGGCTAAACGCCCGGATTAGACCCAGACTCTCTTCACAACTGCCGGCCACAAGAAATCGCTCTTGCGGTAAAGATGCCAGGTGCACCCCCCGCCCCCGGGACTGTTGCACAGCATCGCCTAATGAAGTGCGACCACGGCACTCGCACTCAACCAATTCTCCAATCATTGCTTTATCGCGCTGCTCAGCGTCCTGGCTGCCGTCAGTAAGAAATGCCAGGCACAATATATCGATTTATCCGATTGTTTCTAGCATATTTATGCGATTTTTAATCGAATTATTCAGAGTAGTATGAGCTTCACCCCCACTGAACAAAACGAACAACCCGGAGACACCCTCATGAAAACCAAACTGATCATCGCCCTGACCCTCTCCTTGCTGGCCGCCAACACCTTCGCCGCCGACGGTTATGACCGCACCATCGCCGCCGATGGCTACGATCGCACCGGTTCCGCTACCCTCGCTGCTGATGGCTTCGACCGCACTGGTTCCTCCACACTGGCTGCTGATGGCTTCGACCGCACCGGTTCCGCCACCCTCGCTGCTGATGGCTTCGACCGCACCGGTTCCGCTACCCTCGCTGCTGATGGCTTC
>NZ_CABVHQ010000075.1 GCF_902497895.1 Pseudomonas fluorescens | reverse complement strand
CAACGACATGCAGGTCGGTCAGACCGGCAAGATCGTTGCGCCACAGCTGTACATCGCGGTCGGTATCTCCGGCGCGATCCAGCACCTGGCCGGTATGAAAGACTCCAAGGTGATCGTTGCGATCAACAAGGACGAAGAAGCACCGATCTTCCAGGTGGCTGATTACGGCCTGGTCGCGGACTTGTTCGAGGCGGTACCGGAACTGCAACAATCGATCTGAAACGTTAACGCGATAAGGTCAGGCGCTATTGATCCGCGAGGCGAAATCCTAAGTCGGATCAAGATCTGCCAGCCACGTTGAGAAAACCTCTCCAGCGCCCACAAATACAACAAGGTATGACTCATGAGCGTTAATGTTTCGGCTGCTGCTGACGCGTCAGTGAAAAACAATGTTTGGATTCTGGTCTTCGCTTTCTGCTTCCTCGGGTTGCTGATCGACGGTGCCGACCTGATGTTGCTGTCCTACAGCCTGACCAGCTTGAAAGCAGAGTTCGGTCTGACTAACGTCCAGGCCGGGAGTCTGGGCAGTTTCACCCTGGCCGGTATGGCCTTGGGCGGCATCTACGGCGGTTGGGCCTGTGACCGTTTCGGCCGGGTCAAGACCGTGGTCTGGACCATCGTCCTGTTCTCGTTCGGCACGGCCGTGCTGGGCATGACCCAGAACTACTGGCAGTTCGCGCTGTTCCGCTTTATCTCCTCGCTGGGTCTGGGCGCGCTCTATGTGGCCTGTAACACCCTGATGGCGGAATACGTGCCGACCAAGTACCGCACCACGGTGCTGGGCACGTTACAGGCTGGTTGGTCGGTGGGCTATATCGTCGCCACCTTGTTGGCGGGCTGGTTGCTGCCGATCTACGGCTGGCGAGTGCTGTTCTACGTGGCGATTGTTCCGGTGGTACTGGCGATCCTGATGCAGCGCCTGGTGCCCGAGCCGGCAGCCTGGGTCAAGGCCAAGGCTGAACAGGCCAAGGAACTGGCTGAAGGCCTGAAGAACCCCAGCGTCACGCCGGTCAAACGCGAAGGCGCCTACAAGATGATCTTTGGCGACCCGCGTGCGCGCAGCATGTTCATCTTCTGGTGTCTGACCGCAGGCTTCCTGCAGTTCGGCTACTACGGCGTGAACAACTGGATGCCGGCTTACCTGCAGACCGAAATGGGCATGGACTTCAAGTCCATGACCGCGTACCTGGTGGGTACCTATACCGCGATGATTCTGGGCAAGGTGCTGGCCGGTGTGGCCGCCGACAAGTTCGGCCGCCGCGTGGTGTACTCCTTCGGCGCCATCGGCACCGCGATCTTCCTGCCGGTCATCGTGCTGTTCCACAGCCCTGAGTCCATCCTCTGGATGCTGGTGGTGTTCGGCTTCCTGTATGGCATTCCGTACGGCGTCAACGCGACCTACATGACCGAGAGCTTCCAGGCCAAGTACCGCGGCACCGCCGTGGGTGGCGCCTACAACATTGGCCGCATCGGTGCGGCCATCGCCCCGATTGCCATTGGCTTCCTGGCTACCCAGTACTCCATCGGTCTGGGCTTCCTGGTGATGGGCGCTGCCTACTTCATCTGCGGCGTGATTCCGGCGCTGTTGATCAAGGACAAGCAGTTCGATCCACAGAAGCAATAAATCCCTCGGCGCTCCCGCGTCTGTTACACCAGCCACGCCCCGTTTCCTGGGCGTGGCTGCGCATGGACGTGTGCTTTCGCAATATGCCACTTAGGTAAATCACAATGAAAAAAACAGCACTGGCATATGCCGTCGGCCTCAGCACTCTGAGCGCTGGTCTGGTGACATCAACTGCTACCCGGGCGGAATTCTTCGAGGACAGCAAAGCCTCGTTGCAAATGCGTAACTTCTACATGGGCCGTGACTATCGTCAGGATGACAGCGGCCGCCAGCCAGCCGTCCCCGGCAGTGGCCGCATGAGCGAGTGGGCACAGGGCTTCATCCTGCGTTACGAGTCGGGCTTCACCGAGGGGCCGGTCGGCTTCGGGGTCGATGCCATTGGCACCCTGGGCATCAAACTGGACTCCGGTCGTGGCTCGAGCGGCACCGGCCTTCTGCTGCGTGACGCCGAGACCAAGCGCGCCCAGGACTCCTACGGCGATCTGCACGCCGCCGCGAAAATCCGCTACTCGAAAACCACCCTGCGCCTGGGCAGCTACGACAAGCGCCTGCCGATGCTGCAAGGCAATGACTCGCGCCTGCTGCCCACAGTCTTCCAGGGCACCATGGTCCATTCCCAGGAAATTGCAGGCCTGGATCTGGACGCCGGGCGCATCAGCCGGGTCAACGCCCGTGACTCCCAGGATTACGAAGCGCTCAGCGTCACCAGCGGCAACCGCCGTAACATCAAAGTGTCGGGCGGTAATGAGTCCACCGAATTCAACATCGCCCAGAGCGCTTACCGCTGGAACGATCAGCTGAGCACCACTCTGGCCCTTGGCGAATTGCAAGGCCTGTATCGCCAGACCATGCTCAATGCCTTACACACCTTGCCGCTGGGCGATAAGCGCAGCCTGGTGACGGATATCCGTTACGCGCGCTCCACCGACGATGGCAACAGTAACGTCGACAATAACGCCTTCGGGATCATGTCGACCTACAAGATAGGCTTCCACGCTGTGGGTCTGGGCTATCAGGCCATGACCGGTGAAACCGGCTTCGCCTACCTGGGTGGCACCGACCCGTTCCTGCTGAACTTTGTGCAGGTCAACGACTTTGCCAACAAGGACGAAAAAAGCTGGCAGGTCCGTTACGACTACAACTTCGCCGGGATCGGCCTGCCGGGTCTGACCTTCATGACCCGCTACCTGTCGGGTGACAACGTCGACCTGGGCGCCAGCCGTTCCGAAGGCCGCGAGTGGGAGCGCGACATCGACATCGCCTACTTTGTGCAGGATGGCCCGCTGAAGAACGTCAGTCTGCGCTGGCGCAACGCGGCGACCCGTTCCAACTTCGCCAACAGCACGGACGAGAACCGCCTGATCCTGAGCTACAGCCTGCCGATCTGGTAAGCCTCAGCGGTCAGACGCGCGGTCTGTCGTAATGTGACCTCGACTTACGGTGGGGTCAGGCGCTCTTTTCGTAGCGCCTGGCGTACGCTCAGTTGTAAGAACCTTTGCCCGGCATTTTGATGCCATGCAGGTTCACTTTGCGATAGAGGGTGGCACGAGAAATACCCAGCTCCTGTGCTGCCAGTACGGGTTTCCACCGATTGCGCACCAGTGTGTCGATCAAGGCCTGACGTTCCGGGCTCCCGGATACCGTTTCCTGACCCTTTGCCGGGGCACTGATGCCGAGGGTGGCAGGCAGGTCCTCCACACCAATTACGTGGCTTGTACAGACTGCGCACGCGTAGCGCAGTACGTGGTGCAACTGGCGCATATTGCCTGGCCAGCTGTAGTTCAAGAGCATTTCCAGCGCCGCTTCGCTCAGCTCGAGCCGCTCGCCCGAACGCTGACACTCTTCGTCCAGCAGCTTGTTGATCAGCGCGAGCTTGTCTTTGCGCTCACGGAGCGGCGGTATGTCGAAGCGCGCCCCACTCAAACGGAAATACAGGTCTTCACGAAAGCCGCCGGTTTCTACCAGCGTAGAAATATCACGGTGGCTGGCGCAAATGACCTGGATATCGATGGACTGCGGCCGGGCACCTCCCAGCGGCGCCACCTCACCCTCACTCAGGACCCTGAGCAGGCGTGTTTGTAAAGTCAGCGGCATATCCCCGATTTCATCAAGGAACAGCGTGCCCCCGTCGGCTTGCTGCAGCAGGCCGCGCATGCCTTTGCTGGATGCGCCGGTGAACGCGCCGGCGGCATAGCCGAACAGTTCACTCTCAATGAGATTCTCGGGTATCGCCGCGCAGTTAACCGCGACGAAGGGCTTGTCACGTCGCTTGCTCGCGGCATGCAGTTGCAAGGCGAAGTGTTCTTTGCCCGCTCCGGTCTCGCCATGAATCAGAACAGGCAGCCCGCGGTCCTTGACGCGCACGGCCAGGTCCAGCGCTTGAGCTACCTTCGGATCAAGTGCCGAAACGACACTGCTTGCCGCGGGCACCCCGGTTGGTCTGCGTGGAGCCTTGAGGCGAACATGCAGGCCCATCGAAGGCAGGTAGTGGATGCTGTCATCGCCGGAGGCTGGAAGTCGTGCCGAGGCGAAGGCTTCATGAATACTAGTGGGAATCCCGCTGCAACGCTGCAACAGGAGCCGTCGTGCGGCGGGGTTGAGCGCCTGAATCACGCCATCGCGGTCCCAGGCAAACAGGCATTGTGGCTGGCTGTCGATGTAGCCGGGTAGGGGGTGCGCGCGCAACACCCACAGATCCTGGGTGCTGTACATGAAGTAGGCATTCTCGATTTCAGTGGCACTCTGGATGACCATCTGACGAATCAAGTGCTGGCTGCGCCGATCATCGGGAGAGCGGATCGAAGAGGCATCCAGAACAGCCAGGATCTCGCCGTTCGGCGAAAACACTGGAGCAGCGGAGCAGGTGATGCCGATAAAAGCCGCGCGGAAATGATCGTGCTTGTGCACCGTGACCGGGTGTTTGTTGATCAGGACCGCGCAGACGCCCGTCGTCCCTTCTTCGCTTTCGGACCAACAGGTCCCCACGTCCATGCCGGAGCGGCGGTATTCCCCGCGTATCGTCGACTCGATGCGGTAGTCGACTGTGCAGCCCAACGTATCGGTGAGCATCACGCAGTAGTCGGCGTCACGTACTCGATTGTGCAGGCGCGACATCTCATCACCCGCAAGATGCAGGAAGTCGTCGACGCGCTCGCGGTGCTCATGGAGCTGGTGAGCCTCAAGAATCCTTGGTCCCTGCAATGAACCAGGGTCGAGTTTGTGATGCTGTACCGAGCGACGCCAGGAGTCGAGGATGACGTTGGGCACCGGCAGGGTCGGAGCACTTTCGGCAGTGCGCAATACTCGACTCACATGTTCGACGTGAGTCTTTGAGTAGCCAGAGGACATGGTACCTCCGAGGGTTGGATCTAATTTTTGTATGTCCCATTAAATGCGTGTTGGGCAGCCCCCACAAGCCGAATCGATCAGCAGTCCGGGGGTGAGACATTACATCTCAGCATTCGCAGCCTGGCGTGAGGGACGAGAGCCATTATGTCTTGGCCCAACGCCTTGACTCGATACGTGCCTTTAACGTTAAACCGCTCTATTTCAATGCTTTCAGGTCATTTTTCGGATCTTGGCATTCGACTTGCTCTGACTGTCTCAGTGGGCCGCGTCAAACGGCCGCATTCCAACAACAATAATGATTAGAGGCATCACATGAGCGAATCTACCGCTGTCGATTTCTCCCTTAAAGGCAAGGTTGCCCTGGTCACAGGGGCCGGACGAGGTATCGGGCAGGGCATCGCGCTGAGTCTGGCTCGGGCTGGCGCTGACCTGGTACTCGCCGATTATGACTTGAGTATCGCAGAAGAGGCCGCCGCGAAAATTCGCGCGGTGGGTCGGCGCGCAATCGCCCTGCAAGTTGATGTGAGCCAGGCCGACAGCGTTGCAACCATGATCGAACAGGTGAGACAGGAGTTCGGTCGCCTCGATGTGGCGGTCAACAACGCGGGCGTCGTCAGCCTCGGCAAGGTCGACGAACTGCCGGTCAGCGAATGGGACCGAATCATGAACATCAACGCTCGCGGTGTATTCCTGTGCTGCCAGGCCGAACTCAAGCTGATGCGTGAGCATCAATTCGGCCGAATCATCAACCTGGCCTCGATTGCCGGCAAAGTCGGATTTCCAGACCTGGCTCATTACAGCGCGTCGAAGTTCGCAGTAATCGGTTTCTCCAACGCCTTTGCCAAGGAAGTTGCCCGTGAGGGCATCACGGTCAACGCCCTCTGCCCAGGCGTTGTCGGCACCGGTATGTGGCGCGGCGAAGAGGGGCTTTCCGGACGCTGGCGCCAGCCAGGAGAAACGGAAGAGCAATCCTGGGAACGGCAGCAGTCAAGCCTCTTGCCCCAAGGGGAAGCGCAAACCGTCGAAGACATGGGCCAACTGGCGGTGTACCTGGCCTGCGCACCGCATGTCACTGGACAGGCGATAGCCGTGGATGGCGGCTTCTCACTCTAAATGATCGAGCGGGCATGAATTAATCCGCTTATCCAAATCATGAATTTGAACTTCCCTCGACGCCGAGTCGAGAGACGCGATTGCGGCTTGCCTGCAGGTTCTATTAACGGCCTGTCGTTAGTTAGAACTTGCTGGCGCAATGACCAAATCAGGAGAACATAATGACAACTACAGTTCTGGCCAAGCGTTCCCTAGGCACCGATATCATTCACTACGATGCCATTATTATTGGCGCAGGCTTCGCCGGCATTTACATGCTCAAGAAGTTGCGCGACGAAATGGGCCTGAAGGTGCGCGCCTTTGACAAGGCAGGGGGCATAGGCGGGACTTGGTACTGGAATCGTTACCCAGGAGCGTTATCCGACAGCGAATCGTTTGTCTATTGCTTCTCATGGGATCGTGAACTGTGCCAGGAGTGGGATATCACCACACGCTATCTGACCCAGCCGCAAATTCTGTCCTACCTCAATCATGCTGTTGATCGACATGACCTGCGCCGGGATATCCAACTGGAAACCGCGATAACTTCTGCGGTTTTCGACGAGCAAACCAGTCGCTGGCTAATGAGCACCGATGACGGTCACCGCTACAGCGCGAAGTATCTGGTCACCGCTCTGGGCCTGCTGTCCGCCACTAACGTACCGAAGATCAACGGCCTGGATCAATTTCAAGGGCAGATGTACCACACCGCCAACTGGCCTGCCGATGCTGTTCTGGAAGGTAAGCGTGTGGGCGTCATCGGCACCGGTTCGACAGGCTGCCAGGTCATCACTGCGATCGCGCCAACGGTCGGCCATCTCACGGTGTTCCAGCGTTCCGCGCAATACACGGTGCCGGTAGGTAATGGTCCGGTCAGCCGCGAATATGTCGATGATATCAAGCGCAATTACGACGCGATCTGGAAAGAGGTTCGCTCCTCGCGCCTGGCGTTCGGCTTCGAAGAAAGCAACATCCCTACGATGAGTGTTTCCGCCCCGGAGCGAAAAGAAATCTTTCAGCGCGCCTGGGACGTTGGCGGTGGCTTCCGCTACATGTTCCAGACCTTTAACGACATCGCAACCAACGAAGAAGCGAACGTCGCGGCGCAGGACTTCGTGCGCGAAAAGATCGCTGAAATCGTCAAGGACCCGGAAACCGCACGCAAGCTTATGCCGCGCGATCTCTATGCGAAGCGGCCACTGTGTGACAGCGGCTACTACGCCACTTTCAATCGAGACAATGTGGCGCTGGTCGACGTGAAGGCCAACCCCATCGAGGAAATCACCGCCACGGGTATTCGTACCGCGGATGGGGTGGAACACGAGCTGGATGTATTGGTATTCGCCACCGGCTTCGATGCCGTGGATGGCAACTACAAGCGCATCGATATCCGCGGGCGTGATGGCGTCAGCATGAAGGATCACTGGGCCGATGGCCCGTCCAGCTACATGTCTGTGGCGACCGCCAATTTTCCAAACATGTTCATGATCCTGGGTCCCAACGGTCCCTTTACCAACCTGCCGCCCACGATTGAAACCGAGGTGGAGTGGGTGTCGGAGCTGATCGGTTTTATGGAAGAAAACGAGTTGGCCTGCGTTGAGACCGATCCTGAAAGCGAACGTGAATGGGGCGCGACCTGCCAAGAGATTGCAGATCAGACGCTGTTTGCCAAGGCCGACTCCTGGATCTTCGGGGCGAACATCCCTGGAAAGCCCAACGCCGTTTATTTCTACATGGGTGGTTTGGGCCCGTTCAGCGAAGTGTTGCGATCGGTGAAAAACGACGAATACCGAGGCTTCAAGTTCATGGTGACAGAGCAATACGCGCAGAAAGTCCTGTACTGACCACCGATTGCCAGCAATGGAGTAAATGCTTTGAAACTGAATAACCCTGAACTTTTTCGCCAGCAAGCCTATATCGATGGCCAGTGGACTGACGCAGACAGCGCAAACACCATCACTGTAGTCAATCCGTCGACCAATGCCACCATCGGCCAGGTCCCGCGGATGGGCAAGGCCGAAACCCGTCGCGCCATTGAGGCCGCCGAGCGAGCTCTGCCAGCCTGGCGTGAACTGTCGGCCAAAGAGCGCGCTATCAAGCTGCGCCGCTGGTACGAATTGATCATCGAGCACCAGCACGATCTGGCCCATCTCATGACTCTGGAGCAGGGCAAGCCATTCACCGAAGCGCTCGGCGAAATCGCCTTCGGCGCCTCGTATATCGAGTGGTACGCGGAGGAAGCAAAACGTATTTATGGGGATGTGATCCCGGGTGCTGCGGACAAGCGACTTTTGGTCATCAAACAACCCGTCGGTGTATGCGCCGCCATCACCCCGTGGAATTTCCCGAGCGCGATGATTACCCGTAAAGCCGGGCCGGCGCTGGCGGCCGGTTGCACGATGGTGATCAAGCCTGCGTCGCAGACACCGTTTTCGGCGTTGGCGTTGGTCGATCTGGCGGAGCGAGCCGGAATTCCGAAGGGTGTCCTGTCAGTGGTAACCGGCTCGGCAGCGGAAATTGCCGAAGAGCTGACCAGCAACCCGGTGGTGCGCAAGATCTCCTTCACAGGCTCGACCGAAATCGGTCGCAAGATCATGGAAAAGTGCGCTCACGACATCAAGAAGGTTTCTCTCGAACTGGGCGGCAATGCGCCTTTCATCGTCTTTGATGATGCCGATCTGGATGCGGCGGTGGAGGGCGCCATGGCCTCCAAGTTCCGCAACGCCGGGCAAACCTGTGTGTGTGCCAATCGGCTGTATGTCCACGACAAGGTCTATGACGCATTCGTCGACAAACTGGCGGCAGCTGTTGAAGGCTTGAAGACGGGCGATGGTTTCGCCGAAGGGACAACGATGGGCCCGCTGATCGATGGCAAGGCGGTGGCCAAAGTTCGCGAGCATATCGAAGACGCTCTCGCCAAAGGAGCCAAGGTGCTCAAGGGCGGTGCGGCCCACGCCCTTGGCGGCAACTTCTTCGAGCCGACCATCCTCGTTAATGTGCCTGACAGCGCCCGGGTATCGAAGGAAGAAACCTTCGGTCCCCTCGCACCGGTCTTCCGCTTCTTCGATGACGCCGAGGTCATTCGCAAAGCCAACGACACCGAGTTCGGCCTGGCGGCGTACTTTTATACGTCGGACCTGGGCAGGGTGTTCCGCGCCGGTGAAAGCCTGGAGTACGGAATCGTGGGAGTGAACACCGGAATCATCAGCTCCGAAGCCGCGCCCTTTGGCGGTATCAAGTCCTCCGGTGTCGGCCGCGAAGGCTCCAGGTATGGCATCGAGGACTACCTCGAAATCAAGTATCTGTGTCTGGCGGGTATCTGACTGGCGCTAACGCCAATTAGTGGCCTGCCCGCCAACACCATTTTCAATCGCTCTCTTTCTCCATGACCGCAACGGCAGTGCCTTGCGGTCCAGCTAATGCTGTGTCGTAAAACATAAAAACAAGGATAAATCGACATGAACATCCATTGGAAACTGCCTTTGGGGCTGGGACTCTCTGCCTGCATCACTTTCCCTGTATCAGCGGCAGACCCATCATCCCGATGGGGATTGAGGGACTGGGGTGGAGCGCGTAGCGAGCTGCTGGAAAAAGGCGTGGACATCATCGTGGGTTACACCGGTGAAGCGGCCACCAATCTGCATGGCGGCTACAACGATGACCGGACGGCGCGCTACACGGCGCAGTGGGCGCTTGGCACGCACCTGGACCTACAGAAGATCCTTGGCTGGAATGACGCAGAGTTCCAGCTGCTGGTGACCGAGCGTAACGGCAACAATCTGTCCAACGAGCGGATCGCCGATCCGCGCACGGGACAACTCAGTTCTGTGCAGGAAGTCTGGGGGAGGGGGCAAACCTGGCGTCTGACCCAGATGTGGTATCGCCAACAGTTCTTCGCCGGGGCGCTGGACCTGAAGCTTGGGCGTTTGGGTGTCAACGAGGACTTCAATAGTTTCCCCTGTGACTTCCAGAGCCTGGCGTTCTGCAGCGCCCCCATCGGTAACGTGGCCGGTGATGTCTGGTTCAGCGGTCCCGTCAGCCAGTGGGGGCTGCGGGCCGGGTACAACATCGATGCACAGTGGGCAGTGCAGATCGGTGTGTACGAGCAAAACCCTTCGAACCTGGAGACCGGCAACGGCTTCAAACTCAGCGGCAGCGGCACCAAAGGGGCACTGGTGCCGGTAGAGGTGATCTGGAAGCCGACGCTGGGCAGCGAAGCGCTGCCGGGTGAGTACCGGTTGGGCTACTACCACAGCAGTGCCAGTGCCAATGATGTGTACGACGACGTCAATGGCCTGCCTCAGGGGCTGACCAGTCAAGCGCCGAAATCTCGCAGCAGCAAACATGGCGCATGGGTAATGGGGCAACAGCAGCTCACCACACACCATGGTGACGCTTCGCGTGGGTTGAGCGTATTTGCCAGTTTGACCGTCCATGACCAGGCAACCAGCGGCATCGAAAGCTTTCAGAACGCCGGCGTGGTCTACAAAGGACCGTTCGATGCTCGGCCAAAGGATGACATGGGTCTCGGCGTCGCGCGCATTCACGTCAATGATGCAGTGAGCAAACGGCAGCGGCAGGTCAATGCAAGCAACGCCGTGGATGACTACGACAATCCTCTGTACGTCCCGGTGCAGCACACCGAATACAACATCGAGCTCAACTACGGCGTGCATGTCACGAACTGGCTGACCGTGCGCCCGAACCTGCAGTACGTCCGGCATCCGGGTGGCGTTTACGAGGTGGATAACGCTCTGGTCGCCGGCCTGAAACTGCAGGCGAGCTTCTGAATCCCGACTCGACTCAGTCACAGGACTTGCTCCGGCTGACGGCCGGGGCGTGGCTAGACCATTCAGGAAAGGATCACACAGGATGACCTTCCAACGACATCAATTCGCGCAGACGTCAATGACACCGGCTCGATGCTCTCGACTTCTGGAGTATTCGCAGGTAGCAGATGCTCGAACTCGCTTAGCGGCATCGGCCGACCAAACAGATAGCCTTGGAAGCTCCGGCAGCCAAGCTCCAGCAGAGCCATGTATTGCTCATGACTCTCCACCCCTTCGGCAATCACCTCAAGTTGCAGGCTGCTGGCCAGTGTGCAGATCGCCCGGACGATTGCCAGACTGTTTGTATCAGTTGGCAGCTTGCGAACAAAGGACTGATCGATCTTCAATTGATCCAGGGATAATTGCTGCAAGTAGGCCAGCGACGAGTAACCGGTGCCGAAGTCGTCGAGCGAGAAGCGAACACCATGGGTCTTGAGTTCGATTATGCGAGCAATCGCACCCGGCAAGTCATCGAGCAGCAGCGTCTCGGTGAGTTCCAGCTTAAGTCTGTGCGGGTCCGCGCCACTTTGCTCCAGGAGCTGGAGCAGACGCTCGACAAAATTTGCTTGATAGAGGAGCCGCGCACTCAGGTTGACGGACAAGCTGAGTGATGCCGTGGCCGACTCGCGGCGCCACAAGGCCAGCTGATGACAGGCCTTGTGCAGCATTTGCGAATCAAGCGCCGCAATCAAGCCGGCTTGCTCGGCCACCTCAATGAAGGCAGCCGGACTGAGCAAGCCTCGCTGCGGGTGTTGCCAGCGGGCCAATACCTCGGCGCCAATCAGACGACCTGTGTGATCCAGCTGCGGCTGCAGATAGGGGATGAACTCTTCAGACCCCAGCCCCCGACGAATATCTTGCTCCAGGTTCAAGCGCGCACTAACCGCCTCCTGCATGCGTGGATCGAAGAAGCGCACCGTATGCTTACCCGCAGCCTTGGCTTCATACATCGACAGGTCAGCGCGCTGCATCAGTTCGTCTATCGAGCAAGACCTGTCGTTGAACAGCGTCACGCCAATACTGACACTGCTGCGCAGTTCCAGCTCGTCAATCTGGTACGGTTCGCCCAGCTTGGTCAGCAGTGATGTGGTGACGTGCTCAGCCTGCATGGCGGCCTTTTCGGGTTGCTTGTCGAGATGTTCAAGCAGCACCACGAACTCATCGCCGCCGAGGCGTGCCACGGTGTCACTCGCCCTTACTGCGCCGTTGAGCCGTGCTGCGGCCAGGGCCAAGACCTTGTCGCCAATATGATGCCCATGCAAATCGTTGATGTTCTTGAACCCGTCGAGATCGAGGAACATCAGCGCGGCACACTCGCCGCTGCGTACGCAGCTATCCAACGCGTGCTGCAAGCGATCGAGCAGAAGGCTCCGATTGGGCAGGTCGGTCAGTCCATCAAAAAAGGCAAGGCGCTGAATACGTTCCTCGGCCACCTTGCGCTCAGAGGTATCGTCAATTGATGCGATGTAATTGATGACCTGGCCCTGGGCATTTCGCACCGCGCTGATCGACAGCCATCCGGGGAATATTTCTCCGTTTTTGCGCCGATTGCAGATTTCGCCTTGCCAGCGATCTACCGTCTTGAGCTGTTGCCACATGCTCTGATAGAACGCCAGGCTCTGACGTCCAGAGCTGAGCAGGCTGGTTCGCTGCCCAATAGCTTCCTCGCGACTGTAACCGGTGATAGTGCTGAAGGCCTGGTTAACCCGCAGGATACGGTGGAACTCGTCGGTGATAATCATGCCCTGCTGCGTTTCGAAAGCGGCGGCTGCGATGCGCAATTCATGTTCGTCATCAACCCGCTGGGTTATATCGCGGGCGAGTACCACCACTGCCTGCTTGCCATTGAGTTGAATACCCAGGCGCTGGGCATACCCCTCAAGCACCTTTATGCCGTCTGCACTCTGCTGAGTGTATTCGATGAGCTGCGGACTATCGTTGGCCAGGGTCTGCCGTATAAAGAACATAAAACGTTCGGCTTCGCTTTGAGGCAATATATTGTGCACGCTTTGTCCAATACGTGTAGTCAGGGCATCAGTGTGCGTCTCTGTCCTGGAGGGGGCCACCTCTAGATAGAGACCATCTTCATCCAGCACCATCAGGGTGTCAGGGATCGCCTCGGTGATGGCGCGTAGGCGTGACTCTCTAAGCTGCAGGGCAAGCTCTGTTCGTTTGCGCTGCGCGATTTCCCTGAGCATAAGACCCAGCACAACTGTCGCAATGGGCATTATGAGTATTAAGGGCACGGCCGTATGCTCGCGGCTGGATGCTGCTAGTGCTGCGGGCAACAACAGCAAATCCAAAGCCTGTATCGATAGACCCAGGCTCCAAAGCTGCCAGGGGCCAATGCTGAACGTGCCACGCTGAAAAAAATGCCGGTAAGACAGACCAAGCAGTATTGACAGGCCGATCTCAGCCAGACCATAGGCCATGCCGCTGCCGCCCATCCATATCCGGTAAGTGCCCGCGATCAGGCCTGCGACGCCGGCTACCAGCGGCCCGCTAAATAGCGCGGCCATGCTTAGAACTACGTTGCGGCCATCGAAGAATATCCCGGGCTCTGGCGAGATCGGGTTTAGCATGCCAATCACGCAAGTAGCGCCGAATAGCAGGCCTGACACCAACTGTATGGTTGTGCTGTGCTCGTCCAAGCGGCACGTGATGAACGCATGCAACCAGCACAATGCCAAAAGCAATGCCGCTGCATTAATAAGGCTGATAATCAAGAAGAGCCCCCTCGCTCAGGGCCAGCGACCAGTTGGACCGTTCAACCAGGCCCTGTCGAATCATCACAAAGCCTCAAGAGATTTCTGACTGTTGTTCAAGGATGATTTATCAAAGATTTAATCTGTAAAATGTCCAGTTGCAATCTTCTTTATTTAATTACCTTCTATCAACCATCCTCGAAGTCCATACTGCTCACTCAAGCACGTCAAAACCTGAGCGGCATTCTGTTTTTGGCGATAAGGGCCGACAACGACGAAATTATTTTCTCGCCGGATCACGGGCAACCCCATTTCCTGGATGGCCAACATGTATTTTTGCCTGGTCTGTACATTCAGTGTTATCTGGACAACCCAAAGCTTGTGATTCTGTGTGGTTTGCGTACTTGTTTTTACGGTATAACCAATCAATTCGCCACAAGTAATACAAGACCCCTGCAAGTTAAGTTAGGGGTTTTTCATAATACGGTAAACATGTAATTTAACAGGCATTTTATCTCTTGAAAATAATGCCATAAACAAGCCTGTCAACGCTATAAAGCCTGCCAGTACAAAGGTGAAAATATACAAAAATATTTGCACAGCGCTGTACTCATGATCCGGTTTTTTTTCATGGGTATCTACGGCGCGACGCTCTGGATCGACACTGTCCGGAGCTAAATAATCTCTGGGTAATGGTAGACTTGCCTGCATGGGCGAACGCTTATCCAAAGGACTCGGATCATTACCATTTCCCTGCCGAACCAACTCGTTAGTCTGAAACTGTTTATTGTCAAGCCTATCTTGCAGGGTGGATTTTTTTATAAAAGCTATCATGCAAGATGAATCTGAATTGAAAAACCACGCCAATACTAGTAGCTGCGTTGCAACCCCGACGGCCAGTACTCCCACACTGACTATGCGCACCTTTAGCTCCCTCAAAAGTAGATAGGAAGCTTAGCATGCAAATGTAATGAAGCCGTAAAGCAATTACTTGCTTAATACGTAATTATATATTGCCCAATACGTAACAATAAAAATTCCTATGCTAAGGAAGGTCTGGATTATGGCTGTATTTTCCAGTTGTCTTGCCTTCATTACCTTGAGGCGGTCACTCTGGGTTGCCGAGTGTCTGGCGCTGTGTCGACTTGAGCCCGCCTGACTTATTTCAAGCTTCGCCCTTATCGAGTTGCGCCTGGAGTGCAGCCCTGTGTTCGGGATGGGCGATTTCCAGCAATTTTGTGATGCGCTGATCGAGAGTCGTACCGCGCAGATCTGCTACGCCGTACTCGGTGACGACAATGACCGCGTCGCTACGTGCAATGGTTACGGGTCCGTTTAACCTCGCCACGATTCTGCTATGGCCGCCCGCGGTAGAAGGCAGCGCGATAATCGGCAATCCGCCTTTTGAGCGCCGTGCGCCACGGATAAAGTCGACCGCTCCGCCGATGGCGCCGACGTAGCTGCCCGCGGCCATTTCCGAATTGACCTGACCGCTCAGGTCGACCTCGACTGCTGAGTTGATCGCTACCAGTTTGTCGATGCTCTCAAGGATGTGCGCATCATGGGTATAGCGTGTCGAGCGTAACTGGATCGCCGGGTTGTGGTGAGCATAGTCATGCAGCAGGCTGCTTCCCATGAGAATGCCCCCTATGCTGATGCCTCGGTCGATCGTCTTGCGCTGGTTGGTGATAGCACCGCTTAGCATCAGGCGTGCTACACCGTCTCCAAGGCTGCCTGAATGCACGCCCAAATGGCGATGTTCGCCCAGTGCACTCAAGACGGCGTCGGGTATGGCGCCAATGCCCATCTGCAGGGTGGCGCCATCTTCGATCAGTCCGGCGATATGTCTGGCGATGCGCTGATCGCTTTCCCGGACAGGGCCGGGCGGATTTTCCATGGGCGCCCGATCGGTGAACAGGATGGCGTCCAAATCATCGTCGCCCAAGGTCCGGTCGCTGTAAGTCCATGGCGCCTGAGCATTGATTTCTGCGATCACCAGGCGTGCGCTGTCGAGTGCTGGCAGCAAATACTCGCTGGCCAGGCTCAGGCTGTAGCGACCCTCGGCATTGACGGGCGCCAGTTGCAGCATCAACACATCGATACGCAAAGCACCACTGCTGATCAGGTCCGGCAGTTCGGAGTAGTGACTGGGCATCACCTGCAGCAAGCCGGCATTAGCCAACTTGCGGTTGGCCCCGGCGCCGCAATACGCGATGAAATCCACGTGATCGGCGTGCTCGGGTGTACAGGTCGGGCTGTTGGCGATCCCCAGCATCACCCGGAACCTGCCGATCTTTTGCCGCTGGGCCATCAATGCCTGGGTCAAAGGCAGGGGCTCGGCATTGGCCTGACCCCACATTACCGTGTCGCCCGGTTGGATCAGTGCGGCCAGGTCCAGCGATTCGAGGTGCAAGAGCTGTGGCATCAGGGCGATCTCGCGACAGTCAGCCGCAGCTGCTGGTTGGGCAGCCAAAGCTTCAATAAAAGGTATAGGGAAACGGCGGCGCGATGGCCGCCGTGGTCTTTAGACGATTGAGGAGGGGTGCTTGGCCAACGGCGTGACCTGGATGGTCATGTACGGGAACAGTGGCAGGCTGGACAGCAGCTCATGCAGTTCGTCGTTGCTGGCCACGTCGAGGATGCTGATGTTGGAATATTGCCCGACTATTCGCCACAGGTGCGGCCATTTGCCTGCCTGCTGAAGCTCAATGGCGCGTTTCTTCTCGGCAATTTTGATCGCCTCCACTGTGTCGGCGGGAATATCGCGAGGAATGTTTACGTCCATTTTTACGTGATAAAGCATGGGTTCTACTCCGCTCAGATTTTGCTGTTGATCAATGGATGGTCGGCAACCCTGGCATCGTGATCGTCCGGGTTGTGACCCAGGTTGGCGTCGACATCCTCCAGGCGCACACCGCGGGTCTCGGGCAGCAGCAACACGGCGATGATTGCCAAGGCGTAGGCCACCAGGCAAAAGCCGCCTATAGCCTCAGCCAAGCCAAAGCGCTCAGACAGAACCCCGACTCCAGCGATGGACAACGCACCCAGGGATTTACCCAGGTTGTAGGAAAAGCCCATGCAGGTGGTGCGTATGTGGGTAGGGAACAGCTCGCTCAGGAAAGGACCGACAACGGCGAAGATGCCCGTGGCGAAGGCGCCGACAGGAAAGCTCATCAGCATCAATACGCTGGGGCTCATCGGCACGAGCATGTAAACCACGGTGAAAATCCATGCGCCCAGGCAGAAGACCAGCAGCGCAGGCCGACGACCGAAGCGATCGGAGAGGTACGCTGTGAGTACGAAGCCGGCGAACGCACCGGCGCACATGATCAGCATCGTTATGACCACTGGACCTGGCTTCAGCCCGCGGACCTGGACCATCAGCGTTGGCAGCCACGCCATGATGGTGTAGGCGGCGGCCTGTAGGCCCGTCACTAACAGGGCGCCTAACAGGGTCAGGCGGATCACGGAAGGGCGGAAAGCCGAGAGGATCGAGGCCTTCTCTTTATTTGCGGCCTTGGCTTCCTTGAAAATTTCGGCGTCCTTGACGTTGCGGCGGATGAACAGCACGAACGTGGCCGGAATGATCCCCACCCAAAATGCGACACGCCACGCCATCTCCGGTGGCAGGTAAGCGAGTAGAGCGGTCATCACCACCGCAGACAGTGCCCAGCCCACCGAGAACCCGCTCTGTACGAAGCCTAAAGCCTTGCCGCGATGCTCGGGACGAATGACCTCGGCCATCAGCGCGGCACCCACGGCCCATTCACCGCCGAAGCCCAGGCCTTGCAGGGTACGCACGACCAGCATTTGTTCGAAGGATTGAGTAAAACCTGCCAGCACGCCGAAGAGCGTGAACCAGCAGATGGTGAAGATCAGAATCCGCACCCGACCGTAGCGGTCGCTGAGGATACCCGCGGCCCAACCGCCCAGTGCGGCCGAGAGTAGCGCGGCGGTGCCGAGGATACCGGCCTCGCCCTTGGATATCTGCCAGACCGCCATCAGGGTCGGCAACAGAAAGCTGAACATCTGGGCGTCGTAGGTATCCAGCGCCCAGCCGGAAAAACATGCCCAGAACGTTTTGCGTTCTTGTGATGAGCCGGTTTTGTACCATTCGAACATATCGTCGTCCTTCTTGTTATTGGACTTTTTATTGGAGGACCTTGGGCCTGCGAGGTCGTGATCCAGAATGCAGCAGTTACCGGGTGGCGCCCATTTGCCTTTGCAAAACCCGGCCTTCCAGCCTGACTAACGCTCAGGCATTGCGTGGTGAAATCAATAAATCCTGGGCCATGCTGGCGACCAGCCGACCGTCTCGCCGGTAGATGTGAGTCATGGTCAGCCCTCGACCGGACAGGCTGCGCACCGCATCGTTGACGAACAGCAACCACTCATTGACGTCGATCTCCAGGCTGTGAAACCACAGCGTGTGATTGAGGTTGCTGACGTAATGGTTTTGCCACAGATCAAGCATCCCTTGCCCGGGTGCCAGGCTGGCGTTCAGCCAACCGTCAGACAGGTACGCCAGCGCCGCATGGTGCAGGCAGCCTTCGGCCGCAAGCGGCTGGTTCAAGCGCACCCAGTAAGCGATGTCTCGTCGCTCAGCGGGGCGCTCGAAATGATCCTGATGAATCAGCCGGATATCGAGTACCGGCCGGGCACTGAAACGCAGTTGCACGGCCTCGTTGTCCAGCGGGTAACGCTCTGCCAGTTCAGCCAGGGTCGGCAGGCTTTCCGGCGCAGGCATCTGTTGCTGCAGTTGGTGCGGATCGCCGGGTTCGGACTGTGCCACTTGAAAGCTGGCATTGGCGCTGAGCACCAGGCCTGTGCCCTGGACACCATAGACGTGGCGGGTGGACAGACGCCGCCCGTCTTGCAGCGCCTCGACGCTGTATTCGATAGTGTCTTGGGGACGCGCACCCTGCAGAAACGTCATTTGCAGCATGCTGGGGCTGCGTCCGTTCGTCGTCTGCGCCGCGGCCCACAACGCCTGCCCCAGCAACTGACCGCCATAGACCCGGCCATTGGCATTGATGTCATAGGCATAGCTGCGCCAGTTTTGCTGGCCCGCCGGTTCCAGGGTCAGCAGTTCGGTGAGATCGCGCTGGTCCCAACGGCGCTCGCTGTTCATTGGCTCAGGGTCGCTAGTGCGCTGTGGGTCGATGACTTTTGCAGGGTCGACGAGTCATCGCCCAGGGTCACCGCACTGAAGTCCAGCGGCACTTGTGTCACATCCTGCAATGCCTGTGGCGTGATGTCACCGATCAACTCGAGCACTTTTACCCCGGTGGCAGTGATATCCATCGTTGCCAGTTCGGTGTAAACCCGGCTCACGCAACCCAGCCCGGTCAATGGGTAGGTGCATGCTGGCAGTAACTTGCTGCGACCGTCCTTGCCCAGATGCTCCATCATGACGAAGACCCGCTTGGCGCCGATGGCCAGGTCCATTGCGCCACCCACTGCCGGAATCGCATCCGCTGCGCCGGTGTGCCAGTTGGCCAGATCACCCGTGGCCGACACTTGGAATGCGCCCAGTACGCAGACATCCAGATGCCCGCCGCGCATCATCCCGAAGGAGTCGGCATGGTGGAAAAAAGCGCCGCCCGGGGCGAGTTCGATGGGTTCTTTACCCGCGTTGATCATGTCCCAGTCTTCTTCGCCAGGCGCGGCGGCCTGCCAGCGGCCCAGCACGCCGTTTTCGCTGTGCAGGAAGAAGTCTTTATCCAGCGGCAGGTGGTTGGCTACCAGGGTCGGCAAGCCAATTCCGAGGTTGACGTAAGAGCCTTCGGTGATGTCTCGGGCGACTCGTTGCGCCATGGCAATGCGTGCATTCTTGTCCATACCAATCATCCCGCTCGATTTAGAAGTGTCGCTGATTCGTCGGCCGGGTCGCGGCGCAACACCAGGTGCTTGACGAAGATCCCCGGCGTGACGATGGTCTCGGGGTCCAGTTCGCCCAGCTCGCAGAAGCGCTCGATGGAGGCAATGGTGTTTTTTGCCGCCATGGCCATGACCGGGCCGAAGTTGCGCGCCGTCTTGCGATACACCAGGTTGCCCCAGCGATCACCGGCCTCGGCCTTGATCAAGGCGTAATCGACGTGGATCGGATACTCAAGCACATAATCGCGGCCTTTGATGGTGCGGGTCTCCTTACCTTCGGCCAGCAACGTGCCGAAGCCTGTGGGTGTAAAGAACGCGCCAACACCTACGCCAGCAGCGCGCAAGCGTTCGGCCAGATTGCCTTGAGGCACTATCTCCAACTCGATCTTGCCCGCCCGATACAGGGTTTCGAAAACGTGGGAGCCGGTCATGCGCGGATAGGAGCAGAGAATCCTGCGGACCCGACCCGCCTTGAGCAGTGCTGCAAGACCGGTATCTCCCTGTCCCGCGTTATTGCTGACGAGCGTCAGGTTACGAGCGCCCTGGTCGATCAGCGCCTCAATCAAGTCATCGGGCATACCCGCACCGCCGAAACCGCCCACGGCGATGGTGGCTCCATCGGGAATATCGGCCAGAGCCGCCTGTACGCTGGTGGAAAGCTTGTCGATCATGGATGTGGTCCTTGTTGTGAGATCTTCCACCGTTATCGTCCAGCGTCGGGATAAAGGCGGGATACAGGCAGACAAAGCGTCGGGTGCGTGGCCCGGACGCTTCGACTTCCTGGTTTGATCAGCTTGCCCAAGGCAGCCGCCAGTCACAATTTCGGTCTTCGGAAGGCTTGATTAACCGATGATTAACTGCCGTTCGACGAGGGCTCTAAACACCTGCCACGCCGACTGTCATTCCACCGCAGACGTACAGCACTTGACCGGTGACAAAGCCACTTCGGGCGTCTAGAAAAAATGCCGCAGCCTGGGCGATATCGTCCGGCATGCCCAGGCGCTTGACGGGGATCGAATCGATGATGGCCTGCGTGCGAGGGCTGTCTGGTGGATTGGCGCGCTCAAACAATTCAGTACGGATCGGGCCAGGGCCGATAGCGTTGGCCGTGATACCAAAGCGGCCCAACTCCAGCGCCCAGACCCGGGTCATACCCAACAATCCTGCCTTGGTGGCGGCATAGGCGCTGCGTAGCTCTTTGCCCAGGGCCGCCCGTGAAGACATGTTGAGGATGCGCCCGAAGCCAGCCTCTTTCATGCCGGGCAACAGGGCTTGCATGCACTGCAGCGAGCAGCGCAGGTTGAGCGCCCAGACCTTGCTCCAGCTCCTCAAGGCTTTGCTCTTGCGCGCTGTTGGGGCAGACCATGCCGACGTTGTTGACCAGTCGGGTGATAGGCCCGCCGGCAAGCGCTTTTTCCAGCGCCTGCGCGGTGGCTTTCACATTACTGAGGTCAGCCAGAATGCCATCTCCGATACGGTCGATGATTACCGGTTCGAAACCATCTTCAATGCAACGCTCGACAATTGCTGCGCCAATACCTGAGGCGCCGCCAGTAATCAGTACTCGTTCTCTGGACATAGGTGTGTTCCTCTAGACTGTTGCGACAGGATTCAACGGTGCACCCACGGCTCCCGGCAGGCGCAAGGGTGGGGCGGTCAGCAGAAAACGATTGCGCTGGTGGGCGCGTAACCATTTGGCCAGAGGCGTGAGGTGCCACAGTTCGCCCAGGTGAATACCCAGCTTGAACAGGCAGTGGTGATGCAACGGCATGACTGAGCAACAGCCATCGCCACCTCCATTAGGAAAGATTTCCACCGAGTAATTGTCGGCAGCGATAGCGACCAATCCGCTGTCAGTGATCCATTGCAGCAGACGCTGGTCATTACCGTCGAGCACCGCTGCGAGCGAGTCCAGGACCTGGGTGTCCGGTTGCTTGTTCATCCCGAGCACCGCTTCGGCGTAACCGGTGTGCAGGCAGACAATATCGCCAGCTTCGACCTTCACCTGATCGGCCTCGAGCACGTACATCAATTCGTCATAGCCAATATGGGTACGGGCATCGCCGTAGTGATGGTGCAGGTCGATCATCACGCCACGGCCTTGCACGCAGGTTTCGGCCATGCGTTCAATGCCCAGGGCGTGGGCGCATGAGGTGCTGTGGGGGGCAATTTCGCCCTCAAAGCCGCAATCGGCGATATCGCTGGGGCCGACGACATCGATGCCCGCTGCGTAGCCGTTGTAATAAAGCGGCTCGGCCACTCCGTCGCCGTTGGCGTCGAACAGGGCGCCAACATGAGAGAGGGCGTCCCACTGGGTGGAATATTGCAAATGCAGAATGGCCAGGTCGTCGCTCAGTATGTCGGGGCGGCCCGCCTGGATGCGGTCGTACTGATAATTCATGTTGACCCCGCCTTTACGCAGCAGGGGGCGCAGAATCGGCGGCCGGCGGTTGACGTTCATGGCGTTGCCGCCCGGGTAGTCCAGCGGCAGGCTCAAGCAGAAAGCCAGGCCTTCACGGACCTCGGCGATGCCCTGCAGAACCTTGTCGGCGGTGAGCAGGTTGAGCCGCCCCTTCTGATCGTCGGGGCCAAAATCCCCCCAGTTCGAGCCTTCGGGACGATGTTTCCAACGGTGATGGGTCATGCGGCCTTCCTTTTTATTATAAGTTGCAGGCGGCCGTCAGCCGCCCATGGGCTTTGAGCCTCCTTCTCTCAGGCTCGCGTAGCACGGGCAATCTGGTGTTCTGTAGCCTGGCATCAAGCGCTGTTCACACCGCTGGGGCAGCATTTTCCGAGGCGTGGCACCATTCGACCAGGCTATTGGCGAAATCTCGGGCGAACGACGAAAGCCCGTCAAAATCCTGCGCGCACAGCTGGAAGGTACGGACCGCCCAAGGATCGAGCAGGGCGCACGACCCTATTTTTTGTTGGCCCTTGAGCCGGGTGAATCCGGCCTGGGGCACGATGGCAATGCCGGCACCGGCTTCGACCATCCGGAAAATCGCATCGGAACTCGCCACCTGCACGCGAATCGTCAACGGCGTATGCAGTGCAGCGGCGGCCCGACTGAGGAATACGTGGATCGCGCTGCCTTCGAGCAACGAGACGAAGGCGTATTGCAGGGCTTCTTTGAAAAACACCTCGCTGTTGGCCAGTATGGGGTGACCGAGGGGGGCGATGACCATCAGGCGGCTGGACACCAGCGGCACGCTTTGCAGCCCCTCGGTGACTACGCTGCCAGACACGATTCCAAGGTCGGCGGCGCCATCGCGAATACTGCGCACAATGTCGTCGCTGAGGCGCTCGCGCATATCGATATGCACGTCTGGATGGGTCTTCAGGTACTCGCCCACGACAGGCGGCAAGTATTCGGTGATGGCCGTGGTATTGGCCAGCAACCGCAACTGACCCTTGAGGCCAATGGCATATTCCTGCAGGTCACCGGTGAGCAATGCAAGCTGCGCGAGGATTACTCGCGCATGTTGCAGATAGGTCTTGCCCGCGTTGGTCAGCGTCACGCCCTGAGGTGAGCGTTCGAGCAGGCGCATGCCCAGATTGTCTTCAAGGTTCTTGATGCGATTGCTGGTCGCGGGTACCGAGAGAAATGAACGCTCGGCGCCTCGAGTCAGGCTGCTGGTTTCCGCAATGTTGATGAACAGGCGGAAGTCAGTGATATCAAAATGGGTCGCCATTATTGTTCAACTTCTTGGTCAGGGATGACCCAAGGTAATGGCAGTCGCCATCGCCTGTCCATACAGGAACGGCAGCGTCTGGACCGCCGGTTTACCACTGCGCCGGCTCAAAGACAAAGCCATCGCCCTGGCGCCGGATATAGCCGCAATGTGGCTCGCCAAAGTGCACCGGCATGATCAGTGCTTCCCGATCAGCGGCGCGGTTGAGGAACTCCATTCGCGTAGTGCGGGCAGTGTCTTCCCAGATGCAATAACCGGAATTCACGTCTGGACGCACGATCTGAATAGGGCTGTGCAAGATGTCGCCACAGAACAGACCTTCCTCACCGCGAGAGCGCACACGGAATGCCACTTGCCCGGGGCTGTGTCCTGGCGCAGGCTCGACCACCAGACAATCGGCGATTTCCTGTGGCGACTCCATCATCACGCCAAGCCCTTCGTCGATGATTGGCATGACGCTGTCAAAGAACGAATCGCCGAACACGTCGATGACGCCTGACTCCTTGTTCTTGCCTTCCTTGCAGAAGTCGAAGTCTTCCTTGGGAATGTAGTAACGGGCGTTGGGGAATGTCGGTACCCAGCGTCCGTCTTGCCATGTAGTGTTCCAGCCGACGTGATCGGAGTGCAGGTGCGTCATTACGACATGGGTTACTTTTTCCGGAGCCGCACCCGCAGCGGTCATCCATTCGCGCACCAGGGTATTGAGCATGTTCATCCGGGGGATGCCCGCACGCGGCTTGAAGTTTCCGACACCGGTGTCGACCACGATGATGTTGCTACCGGCGTGGACCACCCAGAACTGGATGGTCACGATCAATTTGTTCATGTGGGGCACCCAATGATTAGGCGCCATCAATTGTTGGTGCTCTTCGAGTACGCTGCGGTCGATAGAGGGGAACAGAAAAGCCGGGTCGTGGGTCGGTCCTGCGTATTCGAGGATTCGGGTGACTTTGATATCGCCGATCATGCGTGACTGCATCATGGTGTGTTTTCCTCTTTTCTCTTATAAGGCTAGGCAGCGTGCCCGCTGACGGCGACCCGATGTTCAGGGTTGGCCATGAAAATGTGGTAAATCTCGGCGCCAGTACGGCCCTGAAGAATGTATTGCTCAAGCAGGGCGCTTACCCAGCGCGGGCTCTGCACCGGCATGAAATGCCCCGAGGCAACCTGTAGTGCTTCGATGTGGTCGGCAAAACCCGCGAGCCGATTGATTTCTGCGGGCGGGCGCAAGCCGTCATATTCACCTGCGACCAGCAGTGTATGGAGTGGTAAGCGCGGCAGGTCGCCCTCAAGCTCCATGCGCGCAAGCATCGCGAAGATCGCGGCGAAGCTTTGAGGGTCTGCGCTCAGCCAGCGAAGGTTGAAACGTTCGAATGCAGCGGCGTCTGTTCGCAAAGGCGCGGGCCAGGTCTTGTTCAGCAGCGCCGGGATCAGGGTTTTCAATCCTTCCTGGCGAATCGTGCTGGCGTGTTCCAGGGTGGCCTCGCGGGCCGTGGGCGCCACTCCACAGGCAGGCGCCAGTCCGATCAGGTGGCTGACCCGCTGCGGATAAAGGGCGGCGAAACGAATGGCAATGGCAGCGCCCACCGCGACCCCGACCAATGCCAGGGGCCCCTTGATCTGCAGCGTGTCCAACAAGGCCGCGAGATCATGGATGTGTGCATCGAGATCGATTTCGCCGACGATTTTTTCTGAAAGTCCTGAACCGCGCACGTCATAACGCAGTGTCTGGAACTTCCCCTGGAGGAGGGAGCAAACCTGATCCCAGCTTTCCAGGGTGCCGCCCATTTCATGAATCAATACCAACGCCGGCCCGGTCTTCGGGCTCAGTTCATAGCGCAGTACCTGGTTGTTTACCTTCACCCAGTTCATGTCTGTGCCTCGCTCAGACGCGCTCGAAGATTGCGGCCATACCCTGGCCGCCGCCGATGCACATGGTTTCCAGTCCATAACGCACATCGCGTCGGCGCATTTCATGGAGCAGGGTGGTCATGATGCGCAAGCCGGTGGCGCCAATCGGATGCCCTAAAGAAATACCTGAACCATTGACATTGACCCGCTCGATATCCTGGATGTCCCAGGCGCGCAAGACCGCCAGCGCCTGTGCGGCAAAGGCTTCGTTGACCTCGATCAGGCCCATGTCGGCCAGGCTCAGACCTGTGCGTTGAAGCAGTTTGGCCACGGCGGGCACCGGGCCGATACCCATGCGTGCCGGGTCACAACCGGCCGAGGACCAGTCCACCAGCCGAGCGATCGGTTGCAGGTTGTGCCGTGCCGCGTATTCGCGGGACACCACCAGGCAACCGGCAGCGGCATCATTTTGCTGGCTGGAGTTGCCCGCCGTGCACACCCCATCGGGCAACAGGGTGCGCAGGCTTGCCATGGTTTCCAGGCTCGCATCAGCGCGGATGCCTTCGTCCATGCTCACGCGTTCGCTTGCGCCACGTTTGCGCGGCACGTCAAGGGCAATGACCTCGTCGGCAAACCGTCCTTCGCGCCATGCCGTTGCTGCATTCAAGTGGCTGCGAACGGCGAAGCGGTCAGCTTCTTCACGAGAAATATGGTAATCGCGGGCCAGGTTTTCAGCGGTCTCTGGCATGCCCGAAATGCGCCCAAAGCGCGTCTCGGGCTGTGAGCGCTCACGGCCTCGTTCCAGGCGGTCGTGCATCTTCACACTGCCGGCGCGCGCGCCCCAGCGCATGTCGTTGCTGTAGTACTCGATGTTGCTCATGCTCTCGACGCCGATGACCATGACAGCTTCGGCGTGGCCTGTCTGGATGCGCATCGCTGCATCGGCGATGGCCTGCAGGCCCGAACCGCAGCGCCGGTCCAGCGTGTAGCCCGGCACCTCGATGGGCAAGTCGGCCAGCAGTGCGGCATAACGGCCCATGCAGGGCGCCTCACTGTTGGCGTAAGACTGGGAAACGATGACTTCATCCAGAGAATCGGGGGCGAGGTTCAGGCGACTCACCAGGGTACGAATCACGGCCGCCGCGAGTTGGTCAGCAGTCAGCGAGGCGAGTGCGCCGCCAAATTTGCCGATGGGCGTTCTCAGGGGCGACACGATCAAAGCGTCTTTCATCACGCAGGTACCTTTTATTTTGGGCGTGTGCGACATGTTCGAACCAGCATGGCGGAGGTGGGTCTGACAGACAATTTCGTTTAGCAAAAGGCTGCGTTTCGTGCTGCTTAACCACAGACCTTTGGCGTAATGCCAACCGGGTTTTTGATGGGGTACACGACCAAACAGCCTCGTCGACCCTGAGGGCGCCATCGCAGCGGTGCGGCGATCCGACAAGCCAGCTCCCACAGGTAATCGGGGCGTACACAAATTTCGAGTCCGGCAAAGATCCAATGTGGGAGCAACAGCAACAGCAACAGCAACAGCAACAGCAGAAGCCACGGCAAGATCAAAAGATCGCAGCCTCGCTTCGCTCGGCAGCTCCTACAGGTAATCGGGCGCACACAAATCCCGAGTCCGGCAAAGTTCCAATGTGGGAGCGGGGTCGTGCACAAATCCCGTGTCCGACCAGGCCGGCCGGTAGGCCGCCTCGCTTTGGCTTTTGCGGTGCACGCCCCCTCGAGAGGCCGAGCGCAGGTTCTGCGCAGTGGGCAACCCGGCATGGATGCCGGGTTAGCCGCCCCCGGCCATGGATGGCCGATGGCGGCGGGCCCACGGAGCAGGACCGGAG
>NZ_CABVHQ010000074.1 GCF_902497895.1 Pseudomonas fluorescens | reverse complement strand
GCCCTTGGTTACTTGGGGCTTTTCCAAGTGACCCGCTGTAAGAGCGGAACCATAAGTGGCCGTTACCGCAGAAACGGATATGTACACCAAAGAAAAAACCCGGTCGGCTTTCAGGCCGCCATCCATTTTCTTAAGTGAACAGCATTACGCTCCTACAGGGGGCATTATCTTTGTGACCAAGCGGGCTTGCCCGCGAATGAAGGCGACCCGGTCTATCAGAAATCCACCGTTGCCGGTCCGCAGGACCTTCAAGAAATGTCCCTCAAACCCGTGGTTCCACCGACACCCAATAGCGCGTCAGGCTGCTGACTTTCAGCGGCAGGGTGTCACTGAGCAGGCGCAGGTTGGCGTCGCTGTCACGCAGGGAAAACGCCCCGCAGACTCGCACAGCGGCCACATCCGGATGGCAACGCAATACCCCTGGCCGATAGCGCGCCAGCTCGCCGAGCAATTCATCCAGGCGTATGTTGTTGGCCATCAGCATGCCTTTGTCCCAGGTCAGCGCACTGACATCGAAGCTTTCCAGCGGTTCGACCCGGTTCAATTTAAAGCTCAGGCGCTCACCGGCATTCACCGTCGGCCCCTGGCTCATCAGTTGCGGCAGGACTTGCACCGCGCCTTCGAGCACCGAGAGCTGGCTGCGTGAACCGTTGATCCGTACGCAGAAGCGCGTGCCCAAGGCCTGTGCGGTGCCTTGCGGAGTTTCGACGATAAACGGCCGGGCGCTGGAGTCCTTGGTGGTCCTGATCAGCACTTCGCCGGCGAGTACCCGGAGCCGACGCTCCTTGGTAGAAAAGGCGATGTTCACCGAGCTTGCGGTGTTCAGTAGCACCTGGCTGTCATCTGGTAGTTGCAGATTCTTCTGTTCACCCACGGCAGTCCGATGATCGGCCGTCCACTGCTCCCACTGCGTGTGCTGCCAGGCAATACCCAGTGGCCCGGCCATCAATAGCAGACCCAGGCGGTGTAGGGTCTGACGGCGGCTGAGGTCTACGCTGCGAGCGGCCCGCTGCAAGTTTGGCACGGCAATACTGGTTGGCACATTACGAAAGTCCCCGAGGATTGCTTCGGCCCGTTGCCAGGCCTCGGCGTGCTCGGCGCTTCGGCTGCGCCACTGCTGGATCGCCTGATGGTCGGCGGATGTGGCCGCGCCGCAGTGCAGCTGCACCAGCCAGTCAGTGGCTTCGCCGAGAATTCGTGGGTTGATGGTGGGCGAGTTCATCAGACGATACTCAGGCAAGCAATGAAGGCACTGCGCATAGGGCATTAGCCGGTTTTTTCGCGGATGTTCACGTTGTTTGCCAAGTAGACCTTGAAAAAAAAACTCTGGCTACTGTCAGAGTTGACAGGTACCCGAGGTTGGCTCGTCCGCGGTAATTGGCATCCTCAACTTCCCAATAATTGGCTATTTGTGCAAACCACAGGCGGGGCTAACGTAGCTGCACCCCACTTGTTATGGAGCACACCATGCAACCTCGTCTCGATTTCTACACCGCTTCGCCGGACGCCTTCAAAGCCATGCTGGCGTTGGAAAATGCAGTGTCGAAACTGCCGCTGGAAAAGAAACTGATCGAGCTGGTCAAGTTGCGCGCTTCGCAAATCAACGGCTGCGCCTTCTGCGTCGACATGCACACCGCTTACGCGCGCAAGGGCGGTGAAACCGAGCGCCGGTTGTATGCGGTGTCGGTCTGGCGTGAAACACCGTTCTTCACCCCGCGCGAACGTGCCGCCCTGGCCTGGACCGAGGCCTTGACCCGTCTGAGCGAAACCCACGCGCCGGATGAAGACTACGCATTGCTGAGCGCCGAATTCAGCGCCAGTGAAATGGTCGACCTGACCATGGCGATTAACACCATCAATAGCTGGAACCGTCTTGCGGTGGGCTTTCGCAAGTTCCCCCAGGAGTAACCCCGAGGCTCAATGGCCATCGGCAGACGGCGCTGCCGGTGGTTGCACCTTGTGCATCAAGGGCACCATCGCCGTGGCGATGATGAAGCAAGCCATGATCATCAGAAACGCATCGCCATAGGTTTGCGTCTGAGCTTCGCGGTAGGTCAGCAGCCATAGCTGATGCAGGCTGGCGGTGACGCCCTGGTCGCCGCTCAAACCCAGGGCAGCGAAGTTGCTGCCCACCTGCGTCAGCCATTGGTTAAGCGCTTCATTGCTGCTGTTCAAGTGCTCCGCCAGCCGGGTGAAGTGCAGGTTGGTGCGGTCGTTGAGGATGGTCGCGCAGGCGGCGATACCGATTGCGCCACCGAGGTTGCGCATCAGATTGAACAGCCCCGAAGCATGTTTCAACCGGGACGGGGCCAGCCCGCCGAGGGTCAGGGTCACGGCCGGTGGTACGGCCAGTTGCTGGGCGATACCGCGCAAGGCTTGCGGCAGCATCAGCTCCCTGGCTCCCCAGTCATGGGTAATCGGGCTGAAATCCCACATCGACAAGGCAAACAATCCAAGCCCGGTCATCATGATCCAGCGCAGGTCAATACGGTTGGCTAGAAAGGCATACAGCGGAATCGCCAGGATCTGGAAGACGCCGGTGGAAAACACTGCCAGGCCGATGTCCAGGGCGCTGTAGCCGCGCACCCGGCCGAGGAACAGTGGCGTCAGGTAAATGGTTGCGAACAGGCCGATCCCGGTCACGAAGGAAAAGAAACAACCCAAGGCAAAGTTGCGATCTTTCAAGGCGCGCAGATCGACGATCGGATTGGCCACGTGCAAGGTGCGGCCGATAAAGGCCAGGCCGGCCAGCCCGGAGATCCACGCGGTGCTGAGAATGGTGCTGTCGTTGAACCAGTTCCAGCGCGGACCTTCTTCGAGAGTGTATTGCAGACAACCCAGAAACAGCGCCATGAACAGCATGCTCAGGTAGTCGGCGCCCTTGAGCAGCGACAGTTCCGGTTGATCGATTTTCACCAGCATCGGCACCGCTACCGCGACGAAAATCCCCGGTACCAGATTAATGTAGAACAGCCAGTGCCAGGACGAGATGTCGGTGATCCAGCCGCCGATCACCGGCCCCAGGGTCGGTGCCAGGGACGCCACGGCACCGATGGTGGCGGCGGCGATCACCCGTTGCTTGCCGGTAAAGAAAAAGAACGCAGTGGTGAACACCAGCGGAATCATCGAACCGCCGAGAAACCCTTGCAGCGCGCGAAAGGCAATCATGCTCTGGATGTTCCAGGCCGCGCCGCAGAGCAGGCTGGCCAGGGTGAATCCGACCGCCGAGGCGCAAAACAGCCAGCGCGTGGAAAACACCCGGGACAGCCAGCCCGAGAGCGGGATGACGATGATTTCGGCGATCAGGTAACTGGTCTGCACCCAGGCGGTTTCATCGGTGCCGGCCGAGAGCCCGCCGCCGATGTCGCGCAGTGAGGCCGAGACGATCTGGATATCCAGCAGGGCAATGAACATGCCGATGCACATGGTGGCGAAGGCGAAGACTTTGGTCGCGGTGGCCATGGTCGCGGCATCGAAAGGTTGAGCCGGGGCGGCGAGAGCGCGACTCATGGTGCGCTGGCCTGGGTTAGCGCAGGGGAGGCTGGTTTGTGCTCGGCTTTGGTGTCGACCGAGGCCGTCACCGAGAGGCCCGGACGCAGTTGCCCCAACACCGCGTCGGCCGGGTCAAGGATGATGCGCACCGGCACCCGCTGGACGATTTTGGTGAAGTTGCCGGTGGCGTTTTCCGGCGGCAGCACACTGAACTGCGCGCCAGTGGCGGGTGCCAGGCTGTCCAGATGACCGTGGAATTCCCGCCCGGGCAGCACGTCGGCGTGGATGCTGACCCGCTGGCCAGGCAGCATGTGCGCCAGTTGATCTTCCTTGAAATTGGCATCGACCCACAGGCCGCTGGCCGGCACCACCGAGAGCAATTGCGAACCGGCCTGGGCATAGGCACCGACCCGTGCCCGGCGGTTGCCGATCACCCCGTCGATCGGCGCGCGCAATTCGGTGTAGCCAAGGTTCAAGCGAGTGATATCACGTTCGGCCTGGGCCTGGATCAACGCCGCTCTGGCCTGCTGCTTTTGGGTGGCGATCACCATCAGTTGCCGCTGGCTGGCGAGCAGTTCGGCCTGCGCCCGGGCACTGAGGGCTTGCGCGGTCTTGAAGGTGGCATCGGCCCGTTGCGTGCTTTCCACCGACACCGCGGAGCTGCCGACCAGGCGCTTGTAGCGCGCATTATCGTCCCGGGAACGGGACATCTCCGCGCCGGTCGCGTCAATCCCGGCCCGGGCCTGAGCGATCACCGCATGCTGCAGTTGTTCGGTGGCATCGAGGTTGGCCAGCAAGGCTTCCTCCGCGGCCACCGCACCCTCGGCCTTGGCCAGGCTGGCGCGGTAGTCCCGAGAGTCGAGGCGAATCAGCAGGTCACCGGCATGTACCTGTTGGTTGTCGGTCACCAGCACCTGCTCGATATAACCGGGCACTTTCGGCCCGATCACCGTGACATCGCCGCCTATATAGGCATCGTCGGTGTCTTCGATAAAGCGTCCGCTGGTCCACCAATGCAGTCCGTAGAGCCCGATCAGCCCCAGCGCGGCAGCCACCAGCAGCATCAGCAGCAGGCGCTTGAACAGGACCGGCCGCGGTGGGGTCAATGCGGCAGCGACGCCGGGTTCTTCAACTGCAGTGAAGCTGGTCATGGCAGGGCACCTGTGGATTCAGACTAATATTACGCGCATAATATGACGCATGTAATATTCCGTCACAAGTAAATTTCCTGCCAATCGTCAGGTGCACGCCAACGAGACGTTATTTGAACCAGGCCTTGGGTGTGGTGCCGGTCATGCCCTTGAAAAAGGCAATGAACACGCTGTCGCTGGCAAAACCCAGTTCGAAAGCGCTGTAGGCGATGCTGCGGCCGGTGGCGAGCAGCTCAATCGCACGCATCAAACGCCATTGTTGGCGCCATTGCTGGTAGCCCATACCGGTTTCCCGTTGAAAGATCCGCCCGATGGTTTTACTGCTGGCGCCGACCCGGGTCACCAACACCTGAAGCTCCGGAGGCAGCTGTTCGGGTGCGGCGAGCAGTGCTGCCAGGCGTTTGTCCCGTGGCAATGGCAGCAGCATCGGCTGCTGCGCGGCCTCGCGAATTTCACTCAGGCACAGCGCCAGTAGATGAGCGTACTTGCCTTGATTCCAGTCGGTATCGAAGTCGGCCATAGCCATGGGTTCCAGCACCGCCCGTAGCAGTGGGCTGACTTCCCGTACGCTGACCTGTGGCGGCAGTTCGCTGGACAGTTCAGGGCTCAGGTAAATCGATCGATAGTCCACGCTTTGATGCATCACGGCACGATGAGTTACCCCCGGTGGAATCCACGCCACTCTTGACGGCGGTAACAGGCAGAGTTGGTTTGCCAAGGTGATGCGGGTGCAGCCTTGTTGGGTGAACAGCAGTTGCCCCCGAGCGTGCTGATGCAGGCCGGAGTCATGGTCGCCAAGGATGGCGGCAATACCGATCACCGGGGCTGGGTAGCTATCCGGGTCAAACCGCGCCTGGGCGTCGAGCCATGCCATGGGTTGTCCGATTTTAGATGTTAATTGGCTTGGTTCGCATAATACGTCAATCACGTTTCTTTAAAATCACCAGCAATCTTTTCTTCTGAGTATTCCCCTGATGAATTCCAACAAACTGCTGGTATTGGCGGTCGCTTTGCTGATGTTTCCGCAAATTGCCCAAACCCTTTATAGCCCCGCGCTTTCTGATATCGCTCGAGCGTTCGCCGTCAGCCCGCCAATGGCTGCGCAAATCCTGTCGGTGTATTTTCTGGCGTTCGCCTTGGGCGTCGTGGTGTGGGGGCGGGTCTGCGATGGGATCGGTCGGCGTCCGTCGATGCTCGCCGGGCTGCTCCTGTATGCCGTGGCATCCATTATTGGCCTGAGTGTCAGCACCTTCAGCGGGCTGTTGGCTGCCCAGGGGTTGGCCGCTTTTGGCGCGGCGGTCGCATCGGTAGTGACACAAACCCTGCTGCGTGACCGCTTCAAGGGAACAGAACTGGCGCAGGTCTTTTCGGTGATGGGCATTGCCTTGGCCGCCAGCCCGGCGATCGGACTGTTTGCAGGAGCGAGTCTGGTCGATGCCTTGGGTTATCGAGGCGTGCTGGCCTGCTTGCTGATGCTCGCGCTGATCCTGTTGGGCTGGTGCAGCGTGGCGCTGCCGGAAACCCGCCCGCCAACGCTGGTCAGACCCTCGCTTTTCGGCACCCTGGGGTTGATGCTCCAGGACCCGAAGCTCTGGCGCTCGGCCATCTTGATTGCGCTGTTCAACATTGCCCTGTTCAGCTACTACAGCCTCGGGCCGTTTGTCTTTCAGCGTCTGGGTCTTGGAGCGGATGTGTTCGGTTACAGCGGAGTGATTCTGGCCTTGGGTTCCGGCTTTGGCGCCTGGATGAACAAGCGTCTGCTCAAGCGCGGATTCAGCAGCGAGCAGCTAGTGACGTTGGCGGCGGCGGTGGCGCTGGTCGGGGGCATTGCGGTGCAGGCGTTGCAAGGCAGCGCCTGGTTCGTCCTGCCGATGCTGCTGGTGGTGTTGGCGTTCGGCATGGCGATCCCGAACATCCTCGGCTCGGCGCTGGCGAACTACAGCGATCGGCTGGGCACCGCCGGGGCATTGCTGGGTTTGATGTACTACCTGATGATCGGTGCCGGCCTGATGCTGGCCGGCTGGAGCCAGGCGTTGGGCTGGACCTTGGTGGCTTGTGGAGGCCTGGCGCTGGTGCTGGCATTCTTCGGCAGGAGTCGCCGACCGCTCATGGCGTCAGCACGATCGCCCCTTTGACCTTTCCCTGTCGCAGGTAGTCCAGGGCTGAGTTGGCGTCTATCAGGGCAAAGCGGGTGACGTGGGAACGAACCGGGGTATGACTGATTTCGGCGAAGAACGCCTTGCCGTCCTCGCGGGTCAGATTGGCCACCGAACGCAGTATCCGTTCGCCCCATAGCAGTTGATAAGGGAAAGCCGGAATATCGCTCATATGGATGCCGGCGCAAATCACACAGCCGCCCTTGATCGTGGCTGCCAGCGCCAGGGGGATCAGGGCGCCGACGGAGGCGAAGATCAGTGCGGCGTCCAGCGGCTGCGGTGGCAGTTGCTCCGAAGACCCGGCCCAGACTGCGCCGAGTTTGCGCGCGTAATCCTGGCCTTGTGTATCACCAGGGCGGGTAAAGGCATAGACCTGCTGACCACGCGCCAGCGCGAGTTGGATGAGCAAATGGGCGGCGGCGCCAAAACCATAGAGGCCTAGTCGTTGCGCTGCTCCCGCCAGCCGCAAGGCGCGATAACCGATCAGCCCGGCACACAGTAGCGGGGCAGCCTCGACAGGCGCCAGTGCGGCCGGAATCGACAGGCAAAAACGCGCATCGGCGAGGGTGTAGTCGGCATAACCGCCATCGATCTGGCAGCCGGTGAAAAGTGCCTGATTGCACAGGTTTTCCCGTCCTGCCAGGCAAAAAGCGCAGTGTCCGCAGGCCCAACCCAGCCAAGGCACACCAACCCGTCTGCCGATCCAGTAAGGCGCCACCTGCGAGCCGACGGCCAGCACCTGACCGACAATTTCATGACCGGGAACCCTCGGCAATACGGCTTGCGGCAAGTCGCCATCGAGCAGGTGCAGATCGGTACGGCAGACCCCACACGCCAGCACCTTGATCAGCAGTTGGTGAGCTGCGGGGGCCGGCACCGGACGTTCCTGCAATTGCAGTGGCTCGCCAGGGGCCTGTAACACCATGGCACGCATGGGTCTTCTCCAGAGAAGGTTACAAGATTGACTGTAGATCAGCGGTGACATGAGGAGGGTTGCTGCGGTCAAGCAAAAGCCCCTTGCCAGTCTCCCGACAAGGGGCAAGGCCGTTCATGGTTTCAGTCGGCCTTGATCTGCACGACTTTTTCCGACTTCATGGCCTCGGCTTTTTTCGGCAGCGACACCGTCAGCACGCCTTTGCTGAAATGAGCTTCGATCCTGTCGACATCGACTCCCTTGGGCAAGTTGAAGACCCTTTCGAATGAGCCATAACGGCGTTCGGAGAGGTGATAGCCTTTGCGGTTCTCTTCCCGGTCTTCTTTCTTTTCGCCTCTGATCGTCATGGACTCGTCAGATAGCTTGATCTCGATGTTTTTTTCATCCATGCCGGGAAGTTCGGCGCTGATTTCATAGCTTTTCTCTTTCTCGGCGATATCCACCGCGGGTTGGCCGTGACCGATCAATTCCCTGCGCCAGAACGTCTCGAGATCGAAAGCGCTGCGGCTGAAAGGAGAAAGCGCCGAGCCTCGACCGAAATCTTCGAACAGATGGTCGACCTGCTGGCGCAGCCTATCGAATGGCCGCCATGGGTCCAGAGCGGTAGGTTGCCGACTGGTTTTCTCTCCAGAGCTGATGGGCATTTTCTTCACTGAGTTGGACATTTCTTTTCTCCTCTTGGGTCACTTCGAGGTGGACTGCAAATGTCCGGATGCCTGTCCACATCGAGAGGGGACAATCCGGGATAACCACGCTCTGCAGCGGTCTTCCCGGCACAGGCGAAACTGGCCTGTGAACGTCTTTGGTACTCATTAAGCATAGGCGCGCTTGAGGTTTGTATCACTCCAGGGCGGGGGGCAGCCGAGAAAAACGCGACGAGCGGAGCGACTACCAACGCGAATGAATTGCCCGGCTTAATAGGAAGCATTACTATTCAGGCCCCGCCTCCATAGCACACCGCGATGACCCCCAAGCTGCCCCGCAGACCAGGCTTTTTCGAGCACTACGAAGAGTTGATCGGCACCTGGACGCGGCGGCTGAGAAATCGTCAGCAGGCCGAGGATCTGGCCCATGACACTTTCGTGCGGGTGCTCGAGTCCGTGTCGGCGACAGTCGAGCAGCCACGGGCGTATCTGCATCAAACCGCGCGCAATATCGCGGTGGACGCTTATCGGCGTGAAGATCGGCGCGGGGCCATGGAACTGGAAGCGATTCATCAGAGTTCGCCGCCCAGCGGCAATCCGGAGCATTTCATGCACGCGATCCAGCTGGCTGACTCCATCGAGCGGGCGCTCACCGAGCTCCCCGTCAACTGCCGCAAGGTGTTTGTCTGGCAGAAGATCGAAGGCCTGACCCAGGCGGAAATCGCCGACCGCCTGGGGCTGTCTAAAAACATGGTGGAAAAGTATATGATCCGCACCCTGCGGCATCTGCGCGACCGCCTCGATGGACTGAGCCAATGAGCTGCCGTGATTTTTCTCCCACCGCCAAACAGGACATTCCATGATGGAGACGGGTGATTGTGCGTGCGGTTCGATGACAGTTCGCGATGAAGCGGCGCTGTGGTTCGTGCGTCTACAGGATCAGCCGGTGAGCGCCGAAGATCATCTGCGCTTCGGGGCCTGGCTGGAGGAGCACCCTCAGCATCGGGATGAATTTCTATTGCTGAAAAAGCTCTGGACGGCTACCGACCTGCTGCCCAGGGCGCGTTTGCAGGCATTGTGTGACACCCCACCGACTCGCGCCAAACGCCGCCCACTGATACGTTATGCGGTGGCGGCCAGTGTGCTCGCGGTGGCCCTCGGTCTGGGCTTGTTCAACGGCTTGAACCAGCCGGCGGCCTACACCGCCGAGTTCTCCACAGCCCTCGGCGAGCGTCGTCAGGTGGAGTTGCCGGACGGTTCGATGATCGATTTGAACAGCCGCAGCCGGGTTCAAGTGCGTTATGAAACGGACCGACGCGGCATCGAACTCACCCAGGGCGAAGCGATGTTCAGTGTCGAGCACGACAGCCGTCGGCCCTTTGTCGTCGCCGCCGGGTCCGGCAAGGTCACGGTGACCGGGACGCGCTTCGACGTGCGCCGCGATGAGGCTGAAACCCGGGTGGTGGTCGAGTCGGGGACGGTCAAGGTGCAAGGCAGCGAGGCCGACGACGCAAAGTTCGTTAGCCTGACCGCCGGCCTCGGCACCCGCGTCAATGCACAGGGCCAAGTGGCCGCGGCTTATGCGGTCAACCCTCGGGAGCTCACGGCCTGGCGCAGCGGCAAGCTGGTGTTCAACAACGCCAGCCTGACTGAAGTGGCCCATGAAGTATCGCGTTATCGGGACAAACCCCTGCGCGTCTCCAGTCCCGCGGTGGGCAATTTACGCCTGACCAGCGTGTTCAAATCCGCCGACACCGACGCGCTACTCAAGGCCTTGCCGAGCATCCTGCCGGTGGCGGTGCGAACCCTTGACGATGGCAGTCAGGAAATAATTGCGCGATAGATTCAGGTTTTTTTCGAGTTCTTCGTCTTCTTGTCCAACTGCAACTGGTTTGCATTAACAGGCGCACACATTTGTGATCAACAGGACAAAGTTCGACGTGAAGAACCTCGACGTTAAAAACAACAATCCCGCCACGCGGTCTTTTCGTTGGCTGCCATTGGCGCTGGCCCTGGCGGTCAGCGCGGGCATGCCGCTGGCTCATGCCGAGCAGGCACCCGGCAACATTCACATCCCGGCTCAGCCCTTGGGCGAAGCCCTGAGCCAGCTGGGTCAGCAAACGTCGCTGCAAGTGTTCTTCAACCCGCAACTGGTGGCCGGCAAGCAGGCGCCGGCCGTGGATGGCAACCTGTCGCCGGAACAGGCGCTGCGTCAATTGCTTGAAGGCAGTGGCCTGGACTATCAGATCGATGCCGGCTCGGTGACCTTGAGTCCGTCCCCTTCAGCCGCTTCCACGGCGCCAAACGGCCCGCTGGAGTTGGGCGTCACCGACATCAAGGTGGTCGGTGACTGGCTCGCCGATGCCGATCAAGCCGTGGTGCAGAACCACCCCGGCGCGCGCACGGTGATCCGCCGCGAAGCGATGGTCGAGCAGGGCGCGATGAACGTCGGCGATGTGCTGCGCCGGGTTCCCGGTGTGCAAGTCCAGGAAGCCAACGGCACCGGCGGCAGTGACATTTCGCTGAACGTCGGCGTGCGCGGGCTCACTTCGCGCCTGTCGCCGCGCTCCACTGTGTTGATTGACGGCGTGCCGGCGGCCTTTGCTCCTTATGGCCAACCGCAGTTGTCCATGGCGCCGATTTCTTCCGGCAACCTCGACAGCATCGACGTGGTCCGGGGTGCCGGTTCCGTACGTTACGGGCCGCAGAACGTCGGCGGGGTGATCAATTTCGTGACCCGGGCGATCCCCGAGAAGTTCTCCGGTGAAGTCGGCAGCACCCTGGAAACCTCCCAACGCGGTGGCTGGAAGCACATCGACACGGCGTTCCTCGGCGGCACCGCGGATAACGGTATGGGCGTGGCCTTGCTCTACTCGGGCGTGAATGGCGACGGCTACCGCAAAAGCAACAACGACAACGACATCGACGACGTAATCCTCAAGACCCACTGGGCGCCGACCGATAAGGATGATTTCTCGCTGAATTTCCACTACTACGACGCCAGTGCCGACATGCCAGGCGGCCTGACCCAAAAGCAATTCGACGCTGACCCGTTCCAGTCCGACCGCGACTGGGACAATTTCAGCGGGCGGCGCAAGGACGTGTCCTTCACGTCTTTGTGTTTTTACCTGGCTGCCTAGCACAAAGGCTCTAGCTCGGGCGTGTCGGTGGACATGACGGCGGACTATGCGCTTGGCGTATACGGTTAGGGTCACAGTCAGGGTTCCCCTGACGGGCGTTAGGCAAAGCCTAACTGCACGGTTTTGTGGGCGTGGTGGCGGGTGCTGCGATCTTGGCGGGGAGGGGTGGAAGGATAGGTCGCGGTGCTCGGATCTTGGCGGCTTCGGGTGGGCAATGATGGCACAGCTTAGGAGAGGTTATTAGGTTGGGGTGGGGAATTATTAGGTTGGCTGGCACGGGCAGGCACAGGTAATAAAAGCTGGGGAGGCTTGAGGTAGAGCGCTCAGCACAGGTGCTTTCTATTACTTTTATTACTTTTATTACTTTGAGATAGATAAAGAGAGAGAGAGAGAGAGAGAGAGTATAAATATATAAAACCACCCTAATGAAAACGAACTAATAAGCTAATAACGCCTTTGTACCGACCGCTCTATTCCGGGGGTTGTAGGGGGGCTATTAGGTTGTGGACTAATAGCCCCTTGTGCCATCACTGTGCATCCGTACAGCTATCCCCGCATCACCCGCTGAACCGTAGACAGCGAGACGCCCAGATCCTTGGCTGCAGCCCGGAAGGACAAGCCACTCTCCACCGCCACTCGAATCGCCGCATGGTCCGCAGCCTTAGCCCTGCGCTCGTAGACGCCTGCTTCCTTGGCCTTGGCAATACCTTCGGCCTGGCGTTCTCGGATCATGGACCTCTCAAACTGTGCCACTGCGCCCATCATCTGCAGCATCAGGTTCTGGTACTTGTCATCGGAACCAGTGAACGTCAGATCCTCCTTGTGAAACTTCACCTTCACCCGCTGCTTGGTGAATTCCTCGACCAGTGCCAGCAGATCCGCCAGAGAGCGTGCAAGGCGGTCGATAGAGTGAACGTGTAGGGTATCACCAGCGCGAAGAGATCGTCGCATCTCCGCGAGCTGAGGCCGGTCTACGGTGCCACCGCTGACCTTATCAGTGAACACTTTGTCCAGGGCCACGCCATCGAGCTGCCTGACGGTGTTCTGATCCACCGAGCTGACCCGAATGTAACCAATGTCCATCACATCACCTGCTGTATTCATATGTCTAGAGATGCTTATATTCCTCGGCAAGCCTAGAGAAATCAACCCTGAAACTCAAGCAACTGTATTCATTCAGACGCGTGGTCATAAGTGTACTTGTGAATACAGCGCTGAGCCCTCAGCAAAAGAGTCATACCTCGGAAATCATTGTGCTGATTCAGGCAGAAAGCATGACGACTCGCCGCCAGGCGCCAGGGCTGCCAGAAAAAGGCACCCAGGGCCGGAAATCATCGAGGCCGGCAGGGGTGGGTAAGGGGCTTTTTATCGCGCAGATATACGTAATAGGGGGCTGAGTGGTCGCTGAAATTTTTTAAAAATTCCTGAGCGCTAAGCCCGGAGCGAGCGTACAAACACGCATCAGCCCTGTCAGAAATTCCCATAGTTTTTAATCCTCAGCCTTAGCCCGCAGCCCTTAATTTTAAGTCGCCCTTTAAACCTGCTGTGCTAAGAACCCCAGCCCAGACGCCTCGCCACTTAAAATCTTAAATCCAACGTTAATTTTAGCTAGGCCTTAACCTTTAATTTTTAACCAGTCGCCTTAAAAAGCTGCCTATTCCGGCACTTAAAATTAAGCGCCCCCAGTACGCGGATTCGCTGCTAATACACCATATATTATAATCTGTCAATACAATCAGACGAATGGTTCTATCGTGTCGGCATTGTCGTCGATATACTGTGAAACATCGGAGAACGTTCAACCATCGGGGGGTGGGGGAAATGTCCAAGCAGCCGCAACGCCACTCGCAAACCGCAGCGATCACGCTGGCCCAACTCGCGGCCTTGGCGGGCCGTGACCCCTCCTATTTCTCCCTGCACAGAAACGAGCTGCCAGACCCTGTGCCGATCCACACCGGTGCCGAGGGCCGTCCCCAACTCGCCTACAGCCTTGAGCAGATTGCCGCGCTGATCGTTGAGCGGGTCGGTCACCTTGATGAGTCGATCGTCCGCCTGAGGCTCGCCCTTTCTGGTCATCGCCCACCCATCGAGAAGGATCGCGCCGCCATGCTCAGCCCGAAGAATCTCCACAAGTACTCGATGGTCACCTTTGAAGATGGTGGTCACATCGTTTTGCACGACGACCAGATCCTCAGCGAGCTGCCGTCTGATATCGCCACGAAGGTCCGCAGCGCGATTACCAGCAAACACGCCCAGGTCAGCGCCAGCCGCTGTGCCCGCCGCACCCGATCCAACACAGTCACTACTCCTTCAGGAGATGAATCCCAATGAGCCAGGACAAACCGCTGTCGAAAACACCGATGGCCGATCTGATCCGCGATCACGCCCACTGCCTGCCTCCAGAAAAATGGCGTCGGTGCAAGTGGATCTTCTGGGCACCGACCCGCTATGTGCGCAACGTCTACCGCGCACTGACGAAACCCACCTTGCACTGAAACCGGGCGTTGCCCGACTGGGGGATACCATGGCGACCATGGCCGAAATCTTTGCCAACCTGAACACCGGGTTGGGCAATTTAAGCAGTACACCGATGGGTCAGTTTGGTACCCAGATGCTTATGGCGTCCGGGCCGCAACAAGGCAACCCCGGCGGCGGTGCTCGTCTTGGTCAGGCTATGGCTGGCATGAACGAGATGCAACGTCAACAGGCACTGCAGCAGTACAGAGCCCAGCAGATCCAGCAGATGGAACAGCAACGTGCTTTCCAGATGCAGCAGGCCCAGGCCAAAGCCGAGCAACAACAGCGCCAAGAAGCCGCAATGCAGAGCCCCGAGTTCCAAGCCAAGCTTGGCCCGGTCGCTCAGCAGATGGCAGCTTTGGGCATGGCGCCGGACGATGTGATCCGGGCGAATTCCAGTGACGCACTCCAGGCCCATAGAGCTCAGCAACTCGCTCAACAGCAATCCCATTTTGCCCAGCAGCAAGCCCGCATCGGTGCCGGCAGTGGCGGTGGTCAACCATCTGGCCCGAAGATCCCGACGCCACGGCAGGTACTCGAGGAACCGTTAGAAAACAATATGGTTCAGCGGCACCTGCTGGACCCTACCACCGGGCAATACCGCCCATACGGCCGTCCTTACCCAGCCTTCGCACCAGGCAGACAATCCGACCCGATGGATGCTTTGTTGGAAGAAGTGACCCCGGACGATAACGTCGGTGCCGGTCCTGCAGTGCCAGGCCTCCCAGGTGCGAACGCAGCCGCCATGCAGCCAGCCCGCCAAGGCGCTGAATTGCTCATGCACGGATCCGGTAGTAACCCGATGGCGCGTAAACCCGCCACGCCCAAGACCCAAGCCGACTACGCCGCCCTCCCTGCAGGCAGCGCCTACATAGACCCTGTAAGCGGCAAAGTCGCTATCAAACGGGGTAAATGACCATGGCCTTGTCCGCCTTCGGTGACGAGTTGAGCGCCTTCGGTGACGCCCTTGAAACGGCGCCGCCAAGTCAACCTGTGCCCCAAGCGCAGGCTACGTCAGCCTTCGGTGATCCGCTCAGTTCGTTCGGTGATCCGCTGGAAGCCGAACCACCCGCACCGAAAACCGGTGGCATGGCTGGTGTATTGATGGCTGCGCAACCACAAGCCGCACCTCAACCTGTGCCATCCGCGCAACCTCAATTGCCCAACCGCACAGCCGGTCAATGGGTGACGGACGCAGGCGTCAGTGTCGGGAAAACCGCCTATAACGCATTCGACTCCCTGGCTGGTCTTGGGGACGTCGCCACAGGTGGCGCGGTGACGCCGTGGCTTGCCGAACATGGTATGGATTCCAAGGCCGCTCGCGCCGCACTCGACGCGGAGTTGTCACCGCAAGCCAGGGCACAGCAACAGGAAGTCGCGAACGCCAAGGGCTTCGGTCCTACGGTTGCGGCAATGCTGCAAAACCCGGCGTACACCGCAGGCCAAGTGGTCGAGAGCGTAGGCCCGATGGTCCTCGGCGGCGTCGCCGGTAAAGGCGTGGCGCTCGGTGCCAGGGCGGCAGGACTGAACGCAGGTCGCGCTGCGCTTGTCGGTGCTGGCGCGGGGGAAGGCTTGCTGGCCGCAGGCCAGCAGGCAGCCCAGACCGTACAGCAGACCGGCACATTGACCCCCGGTCAATCCGGCCTTGCACTGTTGTCAGGCGGTTTAACTGGCCTGCTCGGTATGGCTGGCGCCCGTATTGGCCGCAAGTTAGGCGTGGCCGACATTGATGCGCAGATGGCTGGTGCCAATAGCGTCGATGTGGCTAAGGGATACGTGAACCGCGCACTAACCGGCACCGGTATCGAGTCTCTGGAGGAGCTAACCCAGAGTGGTCAGCAACAAGTGTTGACCAACTTGGCCACCGACCGGCCAGCGTTGGAAGGCGTCGATAAACAGATGGCCATGGGCGGTGTGCTTGGCGGGGTTATGGGTATGGGCGCCGCGTTGCGATCCCCCAACACGCCAGCGCCAGCACCTGTGCCTATGGCGCAGCCCGTACAGCAGGCCCAAGGTATGCCAATGCCTACCCCAGCGCCCGCAACGTCCCCAATCGCAGCACAGGCGTCCGCACCACAGGGCTTACATGCGTCTGTCCTGGCAGCGATGCAGGGCCAGCAACCCGCGCCAGGACCGGCGATTGCCCCTGCCCAGAATGCACCACCAGCGGCGCCCGCATCACCACCGATGCCAAGAGAGTTCGCAGGCAGTCGCGACGTGGCCCCTCTGTTCAGGTCGATGGGCATGGATCAGGCGCAGATGGATAAGAGTTTGGAACTGCTGCGCGATGTCGAGCCAGACATTCAAGCGGCTCGCCGGGGCACCATCAGTTGGGAGGAAACCGGCCAGCTCGCCGCGTTGACCGGCACCACTGTCGAGAAGCTGCGCAAGCATCGCGTAGGCGTTGCCTTCAATGCTGAAGAGCAAGTGGCTGCCACTCGCCTGTTGAAGGATCAGACGCTCAAAACCCTCGAACTCGGGAACAAGATCAGCACTGGCATGGCCGGTGAAATCGACCAGGCCAACTTCCTGCAAGCGCTCGCTGATCTTCGCACCACGCAGAAGGCCGTCATGTCATCCCGCGCCGAGATCGGTCGGGCGATGTCCGCCATGCGCGCCGATGTCACCACGATGAAAGATGCCAGCCGACTGATCGAATCAGCCGGGAGTGCTAACGGCGTCAAGGCGATTGCCGATGCCCTGACCACTGCCGCCCGTGTGGGTGGTGTCGAGGCTGCCAACAAGATGGCTCGCGCCTCTGGCTCTGACGCGTTCTGGACGTTCTACAAGTCCGCGCTGCTGTCGTCGCCAGACACGCACATCGTGAACATGGTGAGCAACCTGTTTACTAGCGGATTGCAGGTTCCGACTCGGCTCCTTGCCGGTGGTATCGGTGCCGCCAAGCGACTCGCTACCGGTGGCAAGGCTGGCGAAACCCGCATGGGCGAGGCTGGCTACCAGCTGGCCGGAATGCTCGAGGGCTCAATCAACGGTGCCAAAGGCGCAGTGGAGTCCTGGCGTACTGGGGCAGATGCGTTCGGCGACAGCAACAAGGCCGAGATTTACCGCAGTGATTACCCAGGCCAGCAGGTGTGGGGCACACCACTGAGGCTTTTACAATCTGAAGACGCCTTCTTCAAGAACTTGAACGATGGCATGGAGCGATATTCAGTTGCATACCGCATGGCCGCTCAGGAACTGAAAGGCCAAGGCACAGCCGCTGTGCATAAACGTGTGCAGGAGCTGATCGCCAATCCGCCCAAGGAGTTGGTCGAGGCTGGCCACGATGCGGCGCTGTTCCACACGTTCAACAACAACGCAGGCAGGATGACCCAGGCGGTGAACAATTGGCGTCACGCGCTGCCCTATGGCACCGGAAATATTGTGATTCCTTTCCTAAGAACTCCAGCAAATTTAATCACTTACGCCGTCAAGCACACTCCAGCGGCGGCGGTCTTCAAAGAGGTCCGCGCCGATATCAAGGCCGGGGGCGCCAAGCAGGAAGAAGCGTTCGCCCGTATGGGCATCGGCTCACTGTTGATCTCCCTCGGTGCCGTCGGCGCCCTGAACGGCTCACTAAGTGGTGGCGGCCCCGAAGATCCGAAGGAACGCAAGGCTTGGTTGGCTGCAGGAAACCAGCCATATAGCTTGCTGGTTAACGGAAAATGGCATGCGTACAACCGTATCGAACCGCTGGCCTCGCTGATCGGTATCGCCGCCGATGTTGCCACCGGTGCAGAGAATCAAGCGCTGGGTATGGCGAGCATCTTCAAAGCGATTGGCCGGAACTTCACTTCTAAGACTTGGCTGCAAGGACTCTCCGGCGTCATGCAGGCCATGACCGACCCTGACCGGTACGGCGCCAGCTTCGTCAACCGTGCTGGTGCGACCCTGGTCCAGCCTGCCACGTTGCTTTCACACATTGGCCGGTACGGCGACCCATACCAGCGCGCCACGGATAAAGATAGTTTCCTCGACCAGCTCAAGTACCGCCTGCCCGGTGAAACCCTCGGGCGTGAATCCCTGCCCATCAAACACGACCACTTCGGCCAGCCGATGATGGAGGCAGAGCGCCAGATTGGTCGCGCCGGTCCCATCCCGATTGCCACCCCTAGCGACGACCCTGTTCGGCTGGAAGCAGCCCGTCTTGGTTGGATGCCGGGTGCCATGCAGAGCCACTTCAGTGTTCCAGTCAAAGGCCAGCGAAGCACACGTTATGACCTGACTGACGACCAGCTACGGGAATTGAACGAGCTAGCCGGTGCCAGGATGCACGCGGCTGCCGGGAACCTGATGCGAACCAGGTACTGGGAATCGCTTAACGACGACGAACGCCAGGACGCTTTGGACAAAATCATGAAGGACGCGCGGGGCTCCGCACGAGTGGCATTTGTGCCGTACCTGAACGGTGGCAAGCGCGGGTTGATCGACTTGTACCGCAAGCAGACAAGCAGTTGGAGACAAACTCATGGGGGTAAGAAATGAGCACCGACAAAGAATCACTCAACGCCGACGTGGCAGCAGCTCAGGCCGCGCTCGACAAATTACTGAAGATCGAAAAGCTGCTGTGGACCGAACTGCCAGCCGCCCAAAACGCGTTGCGTGTTGCAGAGAAACGATTGCGTGAGGCCAACCGCCCAGATCGCGCAGCCAGCAGGAAGCACGAAATTGACCTACTGAAGAAGCGCCTAGGGGAGGCCCAAAATGTTTAACGAAGCCGAACGCGAACACCTACGCCAAGAGTGCCGGATCAACTCGATTGATTTTAGCCGCGCCCGCATCTGTGCCGCCAGAGACGGCGGCTATGTCGTGAAGTTCGACCCACCGCTGGTGGAATTGGGCACGGTGCTGACCGATGTGCCAAGCGAAATCGACGCACGCACCGGGGCGATCGCCGAGGGTGAAATGCTGACCTGGCTGATGAAAATTCAACGAAGTGAGAGGATCCGCATCCGCGCTGGGCGCGTGTTCGGATGGTCGCAGGATCAATTGAATAGACGTCCCCTGACCCAAGACGAAATCGCCGAATACAAAGCGAGCCTCGCACATGCCGCCGAAGTTAAACGCCTGACCAAGGAACTCGAAGCCGCAGTGAAATCCAGCGCCGAATCAGCCAAGGCGCAAGCCGGTGCCGATGAGCTGAGAGAGCGCTACGGCCTCGCAGCCAGCAAGCCAGCGAAGAAACCAGAGGCGAAGGCAGTCCCATTGCCCAGTGCCAAACCGAAACGAGCCCCATCGCGTGGAGTGCAATTATGAGCACCGAAGATCTGAGTGAGAGCCTCGCCGCGCAGCTGACGGGTAGCGTTGGCCTTGAAGAATCTGGCGAAGGTATGTCGAACGACTTGGCCGACGCGGTCGAGGAGCAGGCACAGTATGAGGCCGAGAAAGACATCCCGGTTTCCAACGATGTTGAGGATACCCAGCAGGGTGAGCTGGATAGAGAAGCCGAGGCTGAGCAAGCCCAGCAGCGTGGCCGGAAAGTGCCGATCCAAGCTTTGCACGAAGCTCGCCGCCAAAAACAAGAACTCCAAGTGCAATTGGCTGCGCAACAGCAGCAGCTCGCTCAGATTCAGGCTCAATGGCAAGCTGCCCAGCAAGCGCAACAGCTCGCGCAGCAGGAAGCGGAGTGCCCGGATTTTGACGAATCGCCCCGCGAATATATCGAATTCAAGGAGAGACAGATCGCCCGACAGCTCCTCGAGCTGAAGAACGGTCCAGCCCCTGTGCCAGTGCAACAGCTCGAGCAGCAGGTCATGCAGGAGGCGCAACTACTTGCCCCCGTGATCAGCGATGCGGAAGCACGGTTCGAGGCGTCGAACCCGGACTATCGCCAAGCGTTCGACCACGTCATGGCAACCGTCGAGCAGAACATGCGTGCTCAACACCCAGGCATCGACGGGCGGCAGCTTGGGATGTTGCGCACCGCCGCGCTCCTGACAGTCGCAAAGCAATGTCAATCGAACGGCCAGGACGTTGCCGCATTCGTCTACAGCCGCGCCCAGGCGATGGGCTACCAGCCCGCCAGCCGTGCACCGCGCAAGCAGGCGAACACGTCCTTGTCCAACCTTGCCGGCTCTCCGAGAGCGCCTGATGAACGTGGGGCGATGAGCGCCAGCCAGATCAGCGACATGTCGGAAAAAGAGTTCGATTCCTTTTGGGCAGAGATGAAACAGTCGTCGATTCAGCGGCCGAAAATCTGAGCGAGGTGAGCATCATGCCAAAGGGACGACCAAAAGCGGCGGCACAGTTGGCCAGCATGGCGAGCGTCGAGTACCTTCTGTGTGACCTGCAGAGGGACATCGAGTGTCGCGGCAGCGAGGTATCCAAGCAACGCCGCCGCGCTATCTTGCGGGGCTTCCGGGCCGGGTTTTACTCGGCCATCGACAAGCCGACCAAGGCCGAAGTAGCGGCGCTGTTGCGCGCTGAACTCTACGGTCACCCGCTGCCGGTGACCTGTGTCGATGATGTGCAAGACGATGGATGCGACCCGTGGCTGATGGCTATGGAGTCGGGGCCAACAACCTGTGCCGGTCTGGCACACCAAACCGAGGAAAGCAGTGATGATTGATAAACGCGAAGGTACGACCAAGAAACCGGTCAAGGATGAAACATGGTTCCCCGGACAAGCGCCATTGGAAGCGCCAAAGAATGAGCCGGGTAAGGGTGGTAAAGGGAAGTGAGCATGTGCTGCACATGGATGAAGCAGGGGGCCAATCAAGGCCCCTTTATTTTGCCCTGGGCAGCATACCGTCCGCCTCGGCCTTCTTCAGCAGCATGAACATTTCACACAAGTAGTTGACTTCGCTACACCCACCAGGGAGTTTCATCGCACATGCTTGAGCCACTTCTGCCGCAATGCGTTGGGCTCCTTTCGATAAAGACAGGTAGGTGTCCACTGTCCAGTCGACATCCGCAGTGCAAGTCTCAGAGCCCTTGCCGGTACTAAACATGAGCTTGGTACCTGGCTTGAATTGGGCCTTGAGACGTTTCATCAGCGCCTCGTTGAAAAGGTGTATGTGCTCGTCGTCCATTGTCGCTGGCCCCGGGTGCCCAAGATCGTCAGTCCATTGTGCCCTCTTTGTTGCCTTACGATCTACGGCTTGGCCACGATACGCCGGAAAAGCTCCTTGAAGTGTTTGTACTCTGGCCGCACAAACGCCCGCTCAAACATCCAGGCGCTGACGGCGACCCAGCCGATGTAGCTGGGTACCGAGTACAGGTCGAACACTGCGACGCCTGCCCAGTCCAGCACTACGTACAGCACCGCCCATACGTGTGCCCATAGCAGGCCCCCTATCAGGAGCGCTGCGAGGATCTGCACACCGTATTTACTCCGCATGACGTACCGATCCCATAGGACGCCAATAGGCCACGCAGCCACGCCTATCGCAGCCAGCACGAGCAGCATCCAGATGATGTTCATTGCGAGTCCTCCTCATCGTTGTTGATGTCATCCATGAGCTTCTCGAAGTCGTTGTCGCTGACCACCGAAATGTCACGCTCGATCCGTGCCTCCGGTGGTGGTGTGCGTTCGATGATGGCGGCTGCCGTCGAAATGGCGGCCAGGACTTCGATCAGATCCATCGCGCCAGCGCCTTTCTTCTTGTCGTCGTCTTCGTCTTCCTGAACTTTCACCCGGTCGATGACGTACTTGCGGCATTTGTACCGGGTACCCTCGTCAAGGCTGTACCTCGCGTCGTGGACCATACCCAAGAGCATTTCCTTGGCGTACTCGATGGCCAACAGGTCGACCTCATGTTGGGCCTTGCGCTTGGCGGCGATCTGTTGGGCGCGTTCGTCTTTGCGCTGGGTGGCGAGTTCTTTATCGAACCGTCGCGCTGCCGTACCGTAAAGGTCCAAAGAAAACGAGACGGGCAATGGCGCGGTCACGGTGCCAGAGATGCTAGTCATTTGTTCGGCCCCCTTCAAAATCCCAGCCTGCTGGGCGTTCTCCACGGGGCATGTAGTCGCGCCGTGGCGACCGGGTCTTGTGCAGCCCATATGCGTCCCACTCGCGCAGCGACATTCTGGACACGCCGATAAGCGCGTTAGGCCATTCCTTCGACCCGCGATCATCGACGGTGAATCCCAACGCGATGGCGGCACAGATCAACGCGCCGTTGCTGACGTAGTTCCCCACGAGGCGCTCCGCTACGTGCTTGAGGCCGTAGCTACCGAGGGTCGGCACCTTTACCTTCTTCGCTGTCGCCAGGACCCGACAGGCGTCGTCGAATTCCAACACGAAGTCCTGCCTGAACGCTTCGCGTCGGTGGTCTGCATAATGAGGGCGGCTTGTCCCCATGTAGCCACTGGGCGTAATGAAGATGTCTTGCTCCAGCACTTGGCGCAACGTCAACGCGGTGCCATCTGCCGGCGCGTCCAGTGAATACCGTAGCGGGTACTGCACCGCTGTGTGGTTCACCATGGACAACATTATCGGACTGGAAAAACTACTCATGGTCGTCTCCAAATGGCGGCATGCCTTCGGGGGGAATGCGGCTGGTGATGTAATCGTTCCACACGCTCACAGGTTGCTGGTCCCACCACTCAGGGTTCGCCCAACACCAGACTTTTGTGTTCGGATTGCTTGAGGGCTTACCGCTCGCGTTCGGCTTGAATAGCTGTTTGCAGCCGAGTTTTTTAAACATACCGGGCAGGGTTTCCGGCTTGATGCCGTAGTCACGTACAAGCATAGGGTGCAGCGTGTTCAGCTCGTTGTAGACACCGAGGCAGCGGCCTATCTGCAAAGAGAAGCCACCTTCGCGGGAGGCCATACGATCTTCCATGAAGTTGATCCCGTGCCCACGGGCGGCGTGCTGCATGTCCTTGGCGGCAGCGGTTTGCGGTGCTGGTGCGTGTGGATTCCAGCCTTGAAAATCCCAGGTCGCCAGCACGTTGGCAAACACACCCGCCCCCGGCCCGTCTATCCACGCGGTCAGCTTCTCGTAGTACCACGTATACCCTGGCGCGTCAGTGGCCAACGGCTCTCCTTTCTCGTCCGAGTCCTTACGCTTTTCGAGGCAGCGGAGTACGTTGATGCGGCCTTCGTTATCCGTTAGCGGCAGCGCGTCCTCGTGGTTCGTGGTGAGGATGTAATGGACGGTGTTTCTGACCTCCCGCGCTGGCCGGCCTTTAGGCTCAACCACGACACGTTCAGCCGATACCCTGTTTTTAAATACCTCGAATCTGTCACGGTCTTTCCCGGCAAGGCGCACCTCATTGATGATCGCGATCCTCTTATTCAAGAGCGCATCGTCGAACTTGCTCGTAAGTAGACCGCCGTCGCCATCGGCCAGAACCAGAGGTGCGCCGAATACCCGCGTGATGAGCCGACCCACCAGATTCTTGCCCACCCGCCGATACTCTGAATAGAACATGAACGCCGTTGGCAGCTTGTCTTCCGGGTGCTGGTACAGCCATGCCAGCCAGCACAGGAAGCGGGTCACGCCCGCTACGTCACCGCCCGAGATGTACAACAAGTGAACCCAAAGGATCACCATGTCGTCGCGGGTGGCGAGTAGGTTACGTTCGGCCATCTCACGCTTGAGGACGTGCCACAAGTTGAACGTGTTCGGGTTGTCTTCGTGCTCCAGCAGCGAAGTAGGCTCCATCACAAGGTGCAGAACTACCCGGCGCTGGGGATCGTTCCACTCCCACCAGATTTCACCGGCAGGGAAGGACTTCCACCCGGTGACGCCTTTTTTAACCTCGACCGCCCGCAAGACAACTCCCCAGCGCTTGGCGCAGTAATGCTTGAGGCCCTCCTTGCTCAACCTACAGCCCGTTTCGATGTGGTAAGCGACTACCGGCCCTTCGCCTGTCACCATGATCAGGTCTTCGCTGATGTAGCGCAGGATTTCTCTGGATTCGGGGTCAATATCCCCAGCTTTGACCATCGCTGGCGTCGTGCTGGCGCTGGTATTCGTCGGCTCCACCTCGACCCTGGCTTCTGGCTGGATAACCAAACTTTCCCCCTTACCGAACTCGATGGTCCTGTTCGGCACAACGCTAAGGGACGCCCCGATCTTGCGTTGAGTAGCTGCCCGCTCGGCGTCATCATTGGAAGGGGTCAGCACATTGGTAACTACTGACAGCGCTTCACTGGCAGCGGCGCTAGCCGGGGTAGAATGCGGCGTCTTCGATGTGCCCGAGGGCTGCACCGGTGGCGTGTTTATCTGCGGCCAGAGGCGGCCGGCGCGACCAAGAAGGTCGAGACTAGCCGAGGCAGTCATGCTAGAATTTGACATACGAAATGCTCCACTTTAAGCCCCTCTTACTCAGGGGCTTTTCTTTGCGCGCCGTTCAGGCAGGTTGACTGGCAGCGCGACCGGACTTTGCTGCCGGACCAAGTGAGCGGGGCTCTGCGATCTTGTCGCGGACCCATTGCTCGACTTCTTCACGGACGAACATTGTCTTGCCGGCGTAGCCGTTCGAACGTCGCATGCCGATGCAGACAGGTGCCGGGAAGCGTCCGGCCTCGACCCACTCATAAAGGGTCTGGGCGCGCCGGATGCCTGCAACTATCAGAGCTTCGGCGATGGGCATGAACGGGGGGATATAGGCTGTTGCACTGGCCGGAGTGGGGGCTGTTTCGGGGGTGAATTTTTGAGCGGACATAGCAGAGATCCTCAAAATAAATTTGAGTCACTTCAGGGATCTTTTCGCTATTAGAGGTTCGTTGTAAGATTGCTGCGAAGTGACGCTCGAAGTTGTTCGAGCTGAGGCTTATGATAGTTCGGAATCGGAGAGATCAAGTCGTAATTATCTTTTATTCTCCTCTGTCGTCGTCCAACCGCAGTTCGTCCAGCCAATCCGCGTAGCGTTGCGCCAGCTCGATGCGTTCCTGCAGCAGATCACGCCGGTCATACGCCCCGCCAAACGCCGCAGGCGTCTCATGCCCCGTGGACAGAGTGACCACCATGGCATCGGCTCCCAGATCCCGGATCGCGCAGGTCTCAAAACAGGCACGAAACCCATGAGCACTGGCCACCCCGACCGGGTACTTGAGTTGCTTGGTGATCGCCAGGCGCAGGCCATCGGCACCGATGGGGAGGGTTGCATCCTCGCGCCGCGGCAACACGTATTCACACTGCCCAGCGCGCCGCGCCCGTAACTCCTCAAGGATGACCAGCGCCTGCCTTGGCAGCGGCACGATGTGCTGGCGGTGGACCTTGCTCATGGTGAATACCCAGAATCCGGGGTTGGTTTCCAAGTCAGCCCATTTCATCGTTGCCAACTCGACGGGGCGCACCGGCAACAGCATTAACAGGCGCAGTCCGTAGATCGCCGAGCTGTGGCCAGTGATCGCATCCAGACGGTGCAGGAATTCTTTCAGCTGGACGGGATCGGTAATCGCCGGGTAATGCTTATGTCGCGGCTGGCCCTTCTTGCGGATAGGCAGCAACTCTTCGCAGCCCACGGCGACGTTCTCGGTCACGTACCGGGAGACCTTGGCGAAGGCAAGTACCCGCCTGACAACCGACAAGGCAAACCGCTGGCTCTCCCGCTTGCCCCGGTGATGCGCCAGGATCTCCTTGATGTGGTCCACGCTCACCAGGGTTATCGGCACCGGACCCATGACCTTGTTGATCGGTTTCAGCGCGTAGCGGATGCCGTTGTCGGTGCTGGCCGTCCACTCTTTACTGACCTTGGTATGGTCGACGAACTCCTTGGCCACGGCACTGAAGGTGCGCGCCTCGGTGGCCTTCCTGACTGCCTCTGCGACCTTCTCGGCATCCTTGGGATGTTCACCGCGACTGACACCCGCCTTCGCACTCCGCGCCGCTTGACGGGCTTCATCCAAACTCAAGTGGCGAGCAGGCGAGGGCGTCCCGAGGCTGTATATGCCCAAAGTGTGGGTGTGTTCCTTGCTACCTGCCGGGGTGTTGATCCAGTAGCGAAGTCGCCAGGATCTACTACCTGCCGGGGTGACGATCAGGAATAAGCCGCGCACCGTACCATCGGCGTGGGCACCGACTTTCGCGTTGCGCACCGCAGGATCGGTCAGGACTTTCTTCGGCGGCGTCTTGGGTTTCTTGTCTTTGACTTCAGGGGTGGCTGGCTTGGTGGTCATAACTGTATATCCGATGCGTCTCGGTTGACGGGGTCACGGTAAAATATACAGTCGTATACAGGATGACGCCAGATGACGACGGACAACAACGGACAACACCGTAGAAGCACAAGAGAAGCAAACCCCCGAATTAACTGGCCATGGCTGGCGTGGTGCCCGATATATCAGGGCTGGCGGCGGTACACGACGCACTTGTCCTTCAAGTACCTGCGCCAAATCGACGACCGCACCCAGTTCGAAGTGCTGACTTATTACTCCGACAGCTTCCGTGGCAGCAACATCGCCGCCCGCGATCAGCAAACCCTCAGTTCCTATCCGCGCACCTATTACACCTATGGCATCGAGCCGCGGCTGTCCCATGTGTTCGACTTCGGGCCGACCACTCAGGAAGCCAGCGTCGGTTATCGCTACTTGAAAGAAGGCATGCACGAAGAGGCCAGCCGCCTGGCGCTGGTGAATAATCAGCCGGTAGCCACCCCGACTTCGGACGGGCATGTCTATCAGGACCGCACCGGCGGCACTGAAGCCAATGCGTTTTACATCGACGACAAGATCGATGTCGGCAACTGGACCATTACCCCGGGCATCCGTTTCGAAAACATTAAAACCGAGTGGCACGAGCGACCGGTACTGGGCCTCAATGGCCGGCCGGTGCAGGAAAAACGCCGCGAGATCGAAAGCAACGAACCGCTGCCGGCCTTGAGCGTGATGTATCACCTGTCCGATGCCTGGAAACTGTTCGCCAACTACGAGACTTCGTTCGGCAGCCTGCAGTACTTCCAGCTGGGTCAAGGTGGAGTGGGCGATCAGCCCGCCAACGGCCTGAACCCGGAAAAAGCCAAGACCTACGAGATCGGTACTCGCTACAACGATGAGGTGTGGGGCGGTGAGGTCACGCTGTTCTACATCGACTTCGACGAAGAGTTGCAATACGTCAGCAACGATGTCGGCTGGACCAACCTCGGCGCCACCAAGCACCAGGGCCTGGAAGCGTCGGTGCACTATGATCTGGCAGCCCTCGACCCGCGGCTGGATGGCTTGACCGCCAACGCCGGTTTCACCTACACCCGTGCCACCAACGAAGGTGACATCCCCGGCTTCAAGGGCCGTGATCTGCCGTTTTATTCCCGGCAAGTCGCGACCCTGGGGCTGCGTTACGACATCAATCGCTGGACCTGGAACCTCGATGCGTTCGCCCAGTCCCGGCAACATGCACCGGGCACCGGGATCAACGCCGATGGCAGCTTCAGTGGCAACTACATCACCGAAGGTACCGCCGATGGTCAGTTCGGTGACATGCCGGGTTACGTGACCTGGAACATTCGCGGCGGTTATGACTTCGGTTCGCAGCTATCGAACCTGAAGCTCGGCGCAGGGGTGAAGAACCTCTTTGATCACCAGTACTACACCCGCTCGAGCGACAACAACTCGGGGATCTACGTTGGGCAGCCGCGCACCTTCTTTGTGCAGGCCAGCGTCGGGTTCTGATAGACCGAGTCGCCTTCAATCGCGGGCAAGCCCCAATGCCAGTCAGTTAAGTGGCATTTTTTGCGAGGAGCGCTTCAGATTGTTCGCCAGGCTAAAAATCGACTCCTCACCCCAGACCTCTCCCCAGAGGGGGAGCAGATCTTGAGTGTCTGCCGAGCTGCTGCGACCTGTGAAACCGAGTCGAATATGGATTCCACTTGATACTTTCAGGTCGCAGTACATCCTCAGAAACCCACTTTCTGCTCCCTCGCCCCTCTGGGCATAGGTATCTACACATTTTTTGATGCTTGGCAGGGCGTAGCAGCTGTCGAGTAGAACGAGGCAGCGTCCGGCTGCGAAGCAGCCGAAAGACCCTGCACCTCGGTGTTTCAGATAAACCGCGAGCACAGGTTTTACGAGGACTCCGTCCTCGGACGCTGCCTCGTTCCACTCGACAGCTGCTACGG
>NZ_CABVHQ010000073.1 GCF_902497895.1 Pseudomonas fluorescens | reverse complement strand
GGGTACTGGCGTTGACGATGCTCCTCGAACACCTGATCGACCCACTCGGCCGGGATGGCCTGCTCCAGCGCCAACTTGGCCATGACACTGGCCGGTGCCTTTTTTTCAAACCGCGCTAAGACTTCTTCCCACATCGTTTCGTCATCCTGGACCGTAGATGGGAGAGAGTTTAAACGAAGACCTTGAAAGGGCTGGCTGTAAGAGCGGAACCCTAAGTGGCCGTGACCGCAGGAATGGATATGTACCCCGACCAAACGCCAAGATCAAAAGATCGCAGCCTTCGGCAGCTCCTACAGTGGGATTGGGTACATCCGCAAGAGATAGGCCGGCTGTCAGGCCGCCTATATCTGCCGCAGGCTGCGATCTTTCGGGCTCCCACTGCTTAACAGCCTGGCAAAGGCTCAACGCCGAGAAATCTCCAACAGAAACCGGCACAGGTCATCGACTGTGAGGGCGCGCTTGAGTAGTTGATCTTCTTCGCGGGTGAAAGCGCTCAGCTCGAACTCGTCTTCCAGACGGAAGATCAGTTCCTCGATATCCTGCTTGTCCAACCCCAACTGCTCCAGGCTCATGTCATCATCAAATCCATATTTGCCGTCCAGTAGACGACCAATGTAGCGATGCACGGCGTCACGCACGGCTGCTCTATTCATGTTGATTCCTCGCGCGGCTCAGGTGTTGTTCGTCACGAACGATTTTTTCAGGGGTGAGCCGGGAGGAGGGGGGTGTTTCTTGAGGGGGCGGCAGATGACTCGTGGGGTTTCAGTACGGTACATACACACCTCTGGCAGGGGGAGGTTGTCGTGATGTTTGACCCGTCCTGGGGCGCTGCGATAGCTGTCAGTAATGACGCTAGCGATCCTTGTACCGTCTTCCTGCAAAAAACGGCAGTCGCTGAATGCCAGTACAGCACAGATTACTAATGCTGCCGGTCCCACTCATCAATCAGCATGCGCAAGCGTTCACCGGAAAAACTCGCGAAGTGTCCGCCGTGTACGGTGCGGATTGGCAATTCGCGCAGGCGCTGCAGGCTTTTCGCGTAGTCCTCGAGGTTGGAGTGGTAGGCATCTTCGACCAACGGGCCGTCGTAGATGATATCGCCGCTGAACAGGGTACCGGTGGCGGCTTCCCAGAGGCTGATGCCACCCGGTGAATGGCCGGGGGTGTGCAACACCTGCAAGGTGCGGTTGCCCAGATCGAGCACGTCGCCTTCTTCGATCAAGCGCGTGGCGGGCGCGGCCTTGACCCGGTATTCGGCGTAGCACAACGGGCAATCCGGATGGGCCTCGAACATCTCGTCACCGACAAAGGCCGTGGCCAGGGTGTTGTCGCCATCGGGCTCGGCGAGGATCTGCGCTTCGGCCGGGTGCACCAGGCGCTCGGGGAATTCATGATGGCCGGCGATATGGTCGAAATGGGTGTGGCTGGCCACTGCCAGCAGCGGTCGCTCGGTGAGCCAGGGCAGTTGCTCGCGCAGGCTGACCAGCCCTGAGCCACTGTCCACCAGCAGGTCCTTGTCGCGACCCTGGATGTGCCACAGGTTGCAACGGTAAAAGGGGCGGATATACGGCTCATGGATCAGACGAACACCATCGCTGAGGTTTTTGACTTCGAACCATTGATCGCGGCTGACAATTTTCATTGTGTTTTCCTCTGAGGAGAATTTCAGGCGAAAAAAAAGGGTACGGCAACCGACGCCGTACCCATCGAAGAAAAAGGTAAACCGTTGTTACGCTCAGGTTAGATCGCGTTGGCCACGTTCGCTGTCGCCGGGCGAGTGGACAACAGACTGACCACGACGAAGCTGATCAAACCGACCGCCAGGCTGTAGTAGATCGGCGTGTTGGCATCCAGGCCATCCTTGAACATGAATACCAGAGCGGTAACGAAGCCCAGGCCCATGCTGGTAATGGCCCCGGCGGTGGTCGCACGTTTCCAGAAAATGGCCCCCATCAGCGGGATCAGCATACCGCCCACCAACAGGTTGTAGGCCAGAGTCAGGGCGCTGATCACGTCGTTGACCACCAGTGCAATACCCAGCACCGCAATGCCAGTCAGCAGGGTGAACAGGCGGTTGATGTTCAGGCTCGACTGTTTGCCGCCACGCAGTCTTGGCAGCAGGTCTTCGGTCAGGGTGGTGGAAGCGGCCAGCAGACCGGCACTGGCGGTGGACATCATGGCGGCCAGGGCGGCAGCGATGACCAGGCCGCGAATGCCATCCGGTAGCGAGGCTTTGACGATTGCGGCAAAGGCGTTGTTGACGTTGTCCAGGTCCGGCAGCAGCACGTGGGCGGCCATACCGATCAGGGCACAGGCCAGGCCGTAGGCGATGCAGTAGACCCCGGCGACGGTGCCGGCAACCTGGGCGACTTTTTCATTTTTGGCGGTGAACACCCGCTGCCAGATATCTTGACCGATCAGGATCCCGAAGAAGTAGATCAGGAAGTAGGTGATGATGGTGTCCCAGCCAATGGTGGTGAAGCTGAAGTTCGAGGCTGGCAGCTTGGTCACCAACTCATCCCACCCGCCGACACGGTACAGGCAGATCGGCAGCAGGATGAACATCAGGCCGACGGTCTTGATCACGAACTGGACGATGTCGGTCAGGGTCAGCGACCACATGCCGCCGATGGTCGAATACACCACCACCACGCCACCGCCGAGCAATACCGAGATCCAGAACGGCAGACCGAACAGCACTTGCAGTACGGTGCCGATCGCCAGGATCGAGGTCACGCCGATCATCAGCGCATAGGCCAGCATGATCACTGCGCTGGCCTGACGGGCCATCGGGTTGTAGCGCTTTTCCAGGATTTGGGTAACGGTGAAGATTTTCAGCTTGAGCAGCGGTTTGGCAAGGAACAGGTTCAGCGCGATGATGCCCAGACCCAAGGCTGCGCAGAGCCAGAAGCCGGAGATGCCATGGACATAGCCCAGGCGCACAGTGCCGACTGTCGAGGCGCCGCCCAGAACGGTGGCAGCCATGGTGCCCATGTACAAGGTCGGACCGAGGTTGCGGCCGGCCACCAGGTAATCTTCGTGGGTCTTGGCCTTGCGCATGCCGTAGTAACCGAGCACCAGCATGCCAGCGGCATAGATGAGAACAACAAATAAATCCAAAGCCATTACAACGTGTCTCCAATTGTCTTTTTTATGGTGAAACGTGGTTTAAACCGCTTTTTTGTGGCGAGGGAGCAAGCTCCCGGTCAGTGGCAGGCTGATAGCGATACCGCCTGCCAGGTCGCCCAGTAGCCTTCGCGATCGTTACGGGCGAAGGCCGACACCAGTTCGGCGGCGGCTTTCAATACCTGATCACGTTCGCTCATGATCATTCCTCAGCGATGGGCCACGCCCGGCAGTACGCAGAGCATTTCGTACAGCAGGTTGGCGCCCAGCAGCGAGGTGTTGCCGGTGGTGTCATAAGGCGGCGAGACTTCTACCAGATCGCAGCCGATCAGGTCGAGCCCCTGGCAACCGCGGATGATCTCGATCGCTTGAATGGTGGTCAGGCCGCCGATTTCCGGGGTGCCGGTACCCGGTGCCCAGGCCGGGTCGATGCCGTCGATGTCGAAGCTCAGGTACACCGGGCCGCCGCCGACTTTCTCGCGGACCTCCGCCATCAGCGGTGCCATCGAGTGGTGCCAGCATTCTTCGGCCTGAATCACCCGGAAGCCCTGTTTACGGCTCCAGTTGAAGTCTTCAGCCGTGTAGCCCTGGGCCCGCAGACCAATTTGCACCACGCGGTCGCAGTCAATCAGGCCTTCTTCCGCGGCGCGGCGGAAGGTGGTGCCGTGGGCGATTTTCTCACCGAACATGTGATCGTTCACATCGGCGTGGGCATCGATATGCACCAGACCGACCTTGCCATGCTTCTTATGGATGGCACGCAGGATGGGCAGGGTGATGGTGTGGTCGCCGCCCAGGGTCAGGGGGATAACGTTGTGCTCGAGGATCTCGTCGTAGGCTTCTTCGATGATGCGCACGGAGTCCAGCAGGTTGAAGGTGTTGATCGCCACGTCACCGATGTCGGCGACCGACAGCGAATCGAATGGGGCAGCACCGGTGGCCATGTTGTACGGGCGGATCATCACCGATTCAGCGCGAATCTCACGGGGTCCGAAGCGGGTGCCGGGGCGCAGCGAGGTGCCGATGTCCAGCGGGATGCCGATGAAGGCAGCGTCCAGGCCGACAGCGGATTGCAAATGGGGGAGTCGCAGCATGGTGGCGATGCCGCCGAAGCGCGGCATTTCATTGCCGCCCAGTGGTTGGTGAAGAATCTTGTCCACGGGTAGGGCCTCATCGTTGTTTTATTTGTCAGGGGGCGATTCTGCGAAATGTAGTGAGCGAGAAGAATCGCTACGGGCAAATACTTAGTTCAGATTTTTCTAAACTAATGAAACGTGTAGCGATAGACTGGGGTCGCTGTGCGTAGCAGTTGCCGAAGGCTACGTTCGGCTGCGAAGCAGTCGTGATTCAGGCAAATCCGCTCCATCTGAAAGGACCCGGGTGCAGGTTTTACGACTGCTGCGCAGCCGAACGCAGGCTTCGCCAGCTGCTACGAGACCTCTGTGCGTAGCAGTTGCCGAAGGCTACGTTCGGCTGCGAAGCAGTCGTGATTCAGGCAAATTTGCTCCATCTGAAAGGACTCGGGTGCAGGTTTTACGACTGCTGCGCAGCCGAACGCAGGCTTCGCCAGCTGCTACGGGAGATCACCGTCCGCCCGATATATCTGTTTCTGCCGGAGACCCCATGGCCAACGCTTTACCCGACCTCAAACTTTTGCGCATCTTTGTCAGCGTGGTGCGGCATCAGGGGTTTGCCAATGCCCAGCAGGAACTCAACCTGTCGACGTCGGCCATCAGCACTTACATGAGCCAGCTCGAAGCCGCGTTGGGCCTGGTGCTTTGCCATCGGGGGCGCGGGGGGTTCAGCCTGACCAGCAAAGGGGAACTGTTCCATCAGGAAACCTTGCGTCTGCTTGGCGAGCTGGAAGGCTTCGAGCAATACGCCGCGGCGCTCAAGGGCGAATTGCGCGGCACCCTTAACCTCGGGGTGATCGACTCCACCGTCAGCGACAAGGCCCTGCCGTTCGCCGAAGCCATCGGTGCCTACAGCCAGGAGCACCCGGCGGTGCATTTGCACTTGTCGGTCATGAGTCCCTATGAGCTGCAGCTCGGCGTTCAGGACAATCGTCTGGACCTGGCCATCGGCGCTTTCTCCACCCGCATGAGCGGGCTGGTCTATATGCCGCTGTACCGCGAGCAGCACTGGCTGTATTGCAGCAATCGCCATCCGTTGTTCAGCGAACGGCGCATCCCTGAGCAAGTCATCACCCAGCAGCGCATGGTCGGGCGCGGTTACTGGAGCCAGGCCGAACTGGCTCGCCATGGCTTCAAGCACAGCGCGGCAACGGTGGAGAGCATGGAGGCGCAACTGATTCTAGTGCTGTCCGGCGCCTACATCGGTTACCTGCCGGAGCATTACGCCCAAGCCTGGGCCGACAAGGGCGATTTGCGGGTGCTACTGCCGGCGACCTTTGGTTATCAGGCGCCATTCTCGATGATCGTGCGTCGTGGTCGTAGCCGCGAACCGTTGATCCAGACCTTCCGCGACTTGCTCAAAGCCCAGCTCAACCAGGCCTGATCGGTAGAACTCCATGTCCAGAAGCCAATGCCCCCGTTGCCTGCGTCCTGAAACCCATTGCCTGTGCCCGTTGATCCCGCAACTGGACAGCCGCACTCGGGTGTTGCTGTTGCAGCATCCGAGCGAAGTGAACCATGCGCTGAACACCGCACGGCTGGCGGCCTTGGGGCTGATCAATGCCGAGTTGATCGTCGGTGAAGTGTTCGAGGATTTACCCGAACTGCTGAATCAGCCGGGTTATCAGGCGCGGTTGTTGTTCCCGGGGGATGACGCGCAGGCATTGCAGGCCTACACCTCCACGGATCAGCCGTTGTTACTGGTGGTACCGGATGGCACCTGGCGCAAGGCGCGCAAGCTGCTGCACCTCAATCCGTTGCTGGCGGCCTTGCCGAGAGTGACCCTGGCCCAGGGCGCGGTGTCCCGTTATCGCTTGCGCAAGGCGCCGGGGCCGGGGGCGCTGTCGACGGTGGAGGCTATCGTTCAGGCGTTGCAGGTACTGGAATCACCGACTTCGTTCGAGGCGTTGTTGCGGCCGTTCGAAGCCTTGATCGACGGGCAGATTGCGGCAATGGGGGAGGAGGTTTTTCAGAAAAATCATGGTGGTGGGGATTCATAGGCAGCAGGTCCTCCGAGTTGACTTCATCGCGAGCAAGCCCGCTCCCACATTTGGTCTCTGTCGTGCAGAAGTTTTGTGTGTGCAGGAGATCCCATGTGGGAGCGGGCTTGCTCGCGATGAGGGCCTGGTAGTCAACATTGAGGCCAGCTGACAGTCTGCTATCGCGAGCAAGCTCGCTCCTACAGGGGAGGTTACATCGGCTCCGGCGGTCCGATCAATCGGCCCATCACGCCAAACAATCCCAGCTCCGTGATCACTTTCAGCTCTCCCTGGGTCTCGACCATCTCGGCAATCAGCGGCAGGTCGATGCTGTTGGTGGCGCGAAAGAGCGCTTCGATAAACAGGCGTTTGTCGCTCTGCTGGTCAATGTCGCGAATGTAGCTGCTGTCGATTTTCAGGTAGGCCAGCCCCAGCAGGGTGAGGTTGCCGATCTGGTTGAAGCTGCCGCCAAAATGTTGCAGGCCGATCCGGTAGCCGCTGGCTTGAAGGCTCTCGCTCAGTTGCTGCATTTCGGACGGTGGTGGCAGATCGCGTTCGTCGATTTCCAGGGTCAGCAAGGGAGCGAGGTCGGGGAGGGCATGGAGCATGCTCAGGATCTGGTGCAGGTGCGCTGCATCACGCAAGGTGCTGCCGGAAAGACTCAGCGCCAGCGGCCAGGGATGTTCGACGAGGTAGTCGAGGGTGTGTTCGAGCATCGCCAGGTCGAAGCGCGCCGACCAGCCCAGGCGCTCGATCCATGGCAGGAAGTGTCCGGCGGCAATGGCTTTGCCCTCGGGGTCGAGCAGGCGGGCCAGCACCTTGTGGTGCAACACCTGGCTGGTATCGGCGCACTGCACCACCGGTTGGAAATACAGCTGCATTTTGCCGTGGCTGAGGGCGTCATCAATCCAGTTGCGCCAGTCGTGCTGAGTCTGGCTCGGCGCGCCATTGAAGTGCGCCAGATGGGCCCAGGGTCGCTCCGGATGGCGCTGGGCCTGAGTCAGCGCTTGATCGAGGCGCAGCAGCACAGTGCCAGCGAGTTCACCCGGCTGGTAGGCGACTATTCCCAGGTGCGCCACCGGCATGCTGTCACTGGCGCCGGTAAGGCGCAGGTTTTCCAGGGTCGCGCTGATTTCGGCGGCCAAGCGTGCGGCGTCTTTGCTGTCCAGACCGGGGGCCAGCAGGCTGAATTCGCCGCCGCGGTTGCGCGCGGCCAGCCAATGACGGCGATCCAGTTGCTGGGTCAGGCGTTTGAGCAACTCGCCGATCGCCTTGATCAAGTCATCGGTACGCTGGCCGCCCAGGCGCTGGTTAAGACCGGCCAGGTCATTGACTCGCAGCATCAACAGGTGACCGGCGCTACTCTGTTCGGTGACCAATAACTGCTCGGTCAGCTGTTCATCCAGCAGGCGCCGATTGGCCAGCCCGGTGAGGCTGTCCTGGTAGGACTCGGCCCGCAGTTTTTCGCTGCGGGCGGCCTCTTCGGCAAACAGCCCCTTAAGTTTTTCGACCATCTGATTCATGGCCAGTACCACACGTTTGAGCTCCGGCGTGCGGGGCAGTTGTGGCAGGCTGAGGAACTCGCGCTTGCTGATGGCTTCGGCCTGATTAACCATGCTATCGAGCGGGCGCAACTGCCGGCGCAGCAACCAGCCACCAAACACTGCGCTGAGCAACCCGCACAGCAGCAACCAGACCAGGCTGCCGAGGGCGCTGTCCCAAAGTCTGGCCAGGGCGAACTGTGGATTGCTCAGCACTTCGACCCGCGCGGCTTGCTCCCAGCCGCGCATGATCAGCGCGTCGCCACCCTGCGGGCGCAAGTTCACCAGCTGCACGAACCAGTCCGGTATATCGTCGGCAACGGTGGACAGACTGCGCTCCACCAGGGGCTGTTCATCGGCGATGTTCACCACCCGGATGCTGGCGAAGTAACCGCTGTCAAAGATCGAACTGACCATCAGCTCAATCATCGCCGGATCATCGACTTGTGAGGTCAACGAGAGCCCCAGTGCGGTGGCGGCATCCTGGGCGTGAGAGCGCAACTGGCCGAGCATCTGATCGCGCGAGCTCTCCAGACCGACAAAAAAACTGCCGCTGAACGCCACCAGCAGGAACAGGCAGATGGCGAGAAACAACTGTTTGAGTAGCGACATGCAGTGCTCCTTGTCGTTGGCGGCGTTAGCCTTCACCCATGTTGAAGCCTTCGGCCTGCATCTTTTTCAGCACGTCCTGCCAGCGCGAGAGTTTTTTCGAGTCGCTGCTGCGTTTACCGCCATTTGCCCCAGGCAAGTACAGGCCTTCGGCGTTGAAGGCGTACACCGCCAGCAGGTCTTTGCGTTGTGACGCGGGACGGATTTCGTCGATCAGATTGTCCAGCACCAATGGCTCGGCAGTGGGGCTGGCGTAGTAGGTCAGCACCATGTGCGCCTGGTTGCGGGTCAGTGCCTTGACGTAAGTGATGCGCAGTTTTTCGCTGAGAACCCCTAGGTGGCGCAGGCTGAAGTATTTGGCCAGCGCGTAGTCTTCGCAGTCACCGGCACCCTTGATCAGTGATTCGACGGGCGTTGCCCAGTAGTCGATCTGATGCCAGACAAGCGGATCGTCCTGGAAGCTCAGTTGTTGATTGAAAAAACTGTTAACGGCGCCAAGCTGCTCGTGCTCCGATTGTTCTGCTTCGCTTTGCAGCATCTGGTTCCAGGCCTCGACCCGCCCCTTGGCCGGGCCGAGGGCGCCATAGCGTTGCTCGGTGGTTTGCAGGATCAGCGAAAAATTCCAGTTCGCCCGGACATTGTCCAGGCCGACCAGCAGAAACCCCGATACCAGCAGCCATCCGCCGAGCCGAAGTCGGAGCGTTGACCATCCTGGACTACGCGGACTGCCGGACATGTCTGGCTGCTCATGTGCAGATGTCTGAAGTCTAGGCGCTGTTTTCTGAAAGGTCTGACAGATTGTGGTTGGCGCGAGGTGGGTGGAGAACACCTGTGGCGAGGGGGCTTGCCCCCGCTCGGCTGCGAAGCAGTCGTAAAATCGGTGAGCGCGGTGTCCCTGATACAATGCGTTTGCAGGTTTTAGGGCCGCTGCGCGCCCCAGCGGGGGCAAGCCCCCTCGCCACAGGTTTTGGGTCCGGCGCGAGTTTTTCGTAACTGACTGGCACTGGTGCAAGCCCCTTCACCACAAGATCCCGTCTCAAGACCTGTGCAAAGTCTTCTGCCGCAGAATATAAATCGTCACCAGCACCGCACTGGTCAGCATGATGCCGCGAGCCCAGGGCAGGGGCACCAGCAGGCAGGACAAGCCTATGCTCAGCCACATCACGCCGATGGCATAGACCTTGCCCTTGAGCGGGATGCCGTTGCCGTCGAGGTAGTCACGCACCCACGGGCCGAGCCGTGGATGCTCGACCAGCCATCGATAGAAGCGCGGCGAACTGCGGGCGAAACAGGCGGCCGCCAGCAGCAGGAAAGGGGTGGTGGGCAATACCGGGATGAATATTCCGATCACCCCCAGTGCGACGCTGAGCCAGCCGATGGCCAGCAGAACGTAACGCACTATCAGGGGGCGGTTGCCTATGGGGTTTTGCGCCATAGGCACAGCCTCAGTGGTGACGAGGCTTGAGAATCGCCGGTTTTTCGTCCGGTGCATTGCACAGCAGGTACAACGCGGTCAGGGCTTCAGGAATCTGCACGATCATGTCGTCCATCAGGTTGGCATCGCTGGCGATGTCGGAAAATTCCGGCTGTTCATCGAACAGACCGGAACCAACCATGATCGGCAGGAGCATTTCGCTGACTTCGTCCTCGGCGGTTTCGAACCAGGCCGCTTCACGCAGGAACACGCCTTCCATGAAACCGATGCACCAGCCGCGCAGGTCGGAGTCGTCCGGATCTTCGCCGAGTTCCAGTTCGCACGGCAGCTCGAATTCTTCATCGGACGCCAGTTGCCGGGCGATGTGGGCCTTGAGCAGCACCAGGGTGGCTTCGATCACTTCACGCTCGGCGTCATCGGCGTAATGCGGCTCTTCGGCGAACAGCGCGTCGATCCACTCACGCTCGGGAACGTCCTCGGAACAGATCGAGAGCGCAGTCAGATAGCCGTGGGCGGCCACGTAGTCCAGCGCCTCGTCGTGCAGCTCGTCGGCGTCGAGGAAGACTTGCAGGCGGGTTAGTTGCTCAGCGAAGGACATTAAAGGGCTACCTTGGGAATATTCGATGCTGAATTCTAGGCCTTCTTGAGCGCTCAAGCCAGCCGCCGGGCAGATTTGCCTGCATTCAAAACTGGCCCTGGCGCGGCCCGGGCTACGAGGAATGTGTCGAGCCTGGCGGCTATTCGTCAGTGGCGCCCTTTGCCGGGAAGGCGTCGGGTATACTGCCGCGTTTTGTAATGCCCTGCAGGTGTGGCGAGGAATCGGGAAAATTCCGCTTACGACTTTTTCCGTGAAGACCGTGGCTTTTTCATCCAGCCTGTACAAAGGGATATACGGCACTATTGGGAGTTTTTCATGCTCGAACAGGCTCAGCGCGTCCTCAAGGACATCTTCGGCTACGACAGTTTTCGTGGCCGCCAGGGTGCGATCATTGAGCGCGTGGCCGGTGGTGGCGACGCCCTGGTGCTGATGCCTACCGGCGGCGGCAAGTCCTTGTGTTTCCAGGTCCCGGCGCTGCTGCGCGAAGGTTTGGCGGTGGTGGTGTCGCCGTTGATCGCATTGATGGACGACCAGGTCGCGACCCTGGAAGAGCTGGGCGTTGCCGCAGCCGCCCTGAACTCCACGCTGAGCGCCGAGCAGCAGCGCGACCTGGCGACGCGAATCAAGCGTGGCGAAGTGAAAATGCTCTATCTGGCCCCCGAACGTCTGGTCCAGCCGCGGATGCTGGCGTTCCTGCAGAGCCTGGAAATCGCCCTGTTCGCCATCGACGAAGCCCACTGCGTCTCTCAATGGGGCCATGACTTCCGTCCGGAATACCTGCAACTGGGGCAATTGGCGGAGTTGTTTCCCAATGTGCCGCGCATCGCCCTGACCGCTACCGCGGATATGCGAACCCGCGAGGAAATCGTCAATCGCCTGCATTTGCAGGACGCCGAGCGTTTCCTCTCGAGTTTCGACCGCCCGAACATTTTCTACCGCATCGTGCCCAAGGAGCAGCCGCGCAAGCAGTTGCTGGCGTTCCTGTCGGAGCGGCGCAGCGATGCCGGTATCGTCTATTGCCTGTCGCGCAAGAAAGTCGATGAAGTGGCCGCCTTCCTGTGTGAGCAAGGTTATCCCGCGCTGGCGTACCACGCCGGGTTGCCCAACGAAACACGGGCCTTCAACCAGAAACGCTTCCTCAATGAGGAAGGCCTGATCATGGTCGCCACCATTGCTTTCGGCATGGGGATCGACAAACCCAACGTACGTTTTGTCGCGCATCTGGACTTGCCCAAGTCCCTTGAAGCCTATTATCAGGAAACCGGTCGTTCCGGCCGTGACGGTCTGCCCGCGGATGCCTGGATGGCCTACGGCCTGCAAGACGTACTGATGCTCAAGCAGATGCTGCAAAAATCCGAGGGCGATGAACGCCACAAGCGTCTGGAGCAGCACAAGCTCGACGCCATGCTGGCGCTCTGTGAAGAAACCCGCTGCCGACGCCAGACCCTGTTGGCGTATTTCGACGAAGACATGCCGCAACCTTGCGGTCACTGCGACAACTGCGTCGACGGCGTGCAAACCTGGGACGCCACCGAGCCTGCACGGCAGGCCCTTTCGGCGATCTTCCGCACCGGCCAGCGGTATGGCGTCGGGCATCTGGTGGATGTGCTGCTAGGCAAAGACAACGAAAAAGTGCGCAGCATCGGCCATCAACATCTTTCGGTGTTTGGGGTCGGCAAGGCACGGGCCGAGGGCGAATGGCGCTCACTGTTCCGCCAACTGGTCGCTCGTGGTCTGGCCGACGTCGACCTGGAAGGCTATGGCGGCCTGCGCTTGAGCGACAGTTGCCGGCCATTGCTCAAAGGCGAAGTCACCCTGGAGCTGCGTCGCGACTTGAAACCGCAAACCACCGCGAAAAGCAGCACCAGTCAGGCCAGCCAGCTGGTTCGCGGCGAAGAGCGCGAGCAATGGGAAGCCTTGCGTGCCCTGCGCCGCAAACTGGCCCAGGAGCATGGCGTGCCGCCTTATGTGATCTTTCCCGATTCGACCTTGCTGGAAATGCTCCGCAGCCAGCCCGGTTCCTTGCCGGAAATGGCCAAGGTCAGCGGCGTCGGTGCGCGCAAACTGGAGCGTTACGGCGAGGCCTTCCTCGAAGTACTGGGCGGCCAGGCCGAGACCCCGAAAGTGGTCGCCGATATTCGCCACGAACTGATTACCCTGGCCCGCGCCGGCATGACGCCGATGCAGATCGCCGGCCAGCTGCAGTGTTCGGAGAAAAACGTCTATACCTTGCTCGCCGAGGCCATTGCCAAGCAGCAGTTGTCACTGGAGCAGGCGCTGGATCTGCCGGAAGACCTGCTCAGTGAAATTCAGGACGCGTTCCTCGATGCGGAGGGCGAACTACCCCCTGTGGCAGAAATCATCCCGCTGTTTTTCGGGCGGGTTCCCGAGGGCGTCCTCTACTGCGTGCGCGCGGCCTTGCAGGCGGAATTCGAGATTTGAGAGATCGATTGGGTGATGTAACGATTCAGTACATAGCAAGCCTTGCCTCGCGCCAAGGGTCATGCTTAGCTGGCTAATAATTAGTTTTTCTCTATTTCAGTCTAATCATGAGTGTTTTATGCCGTTCACCGATCAACACCGTTTTGGCATGCAGTTGGCACAGATGTCTCGAGGCTGGCGTGCTGAACTGGATCGCCGTCTGGCCGGGCTTGGCTTGTCCCAGGCTCGTTGGCTGGTGCTGCTGCATCTGGCACGTTTTGAAGAAGCGCCGACCCAACGTGAGCTGGCCCAAAGCGTGGGTGTCGAAGGTCCGACCCTGGCGCGTTTGCTCGACAGCCTGGAGTCCCAGGGCCTGGTGCAACGTCAATCGGTTCTGGAGGATCGTCGGGCGAAAAAAATCGTCCTTTGCGCGCCGGCCCGGCCATTGATCGAACAGATCGAAACCATCGCCACCGCGTTGCGTCATGAGTTGTTCCAAGGTGTCGACGAAGAAGACTTGCGCATCTGCATGCGGGTACATGGGCACATTCTGGCCAACCTGGAGAAATCCTGAGGCATGACCCCCTGCAGATTGTTAAAGTTCAGCGGTTGGCAGACGACATACCAGATCTACCGTGTGCTCGTGCAGGACGCGTGAGCGCTTTCCAGTTGGTTTCGGTTACCCAAGGGATGCCTATGCTCCGAAGTTTGCAGTCTGCGTTGCACTGTTGCGGCAGATACCACTCCTCCAGAAAAACGCCCTGGCTGTTCACCCTGCCTTCGCTCTTGCTGGCTGCCAGTGCCTTGGGTTACTCGGCCCTGGTCCCGGCGTTGGGGTTGGGCGAGATCACGCTGCGCTCGGCCTTGACCCAGCCCCTCGATGCCGAGATCGCCCTGCTGGAGCCTGGGGAGTTGAGCGAAGGCGAAATGTCCGTGAGCCTGGCGACGGCCGAGGAATTCGGTCGCGCCGGTGTCGAGCGGGTGTTCTTTCTCAATGACTTGCGGTTCACCCCGATCCTGCAAGGCAACCGCAGCGTGATTCGGGTGGTCTCGAACAAGCCGGTCACTGAGCCTTTCCTGAATTTCCTGGTGCAAGTGAACCAGCCCGGCGGGCGTTCGCTGCGCGAATACACGGTATTGATCGACCCACCCGGTTCACCGGGAATCGAACCCAGGAGCAAGCCCGCAAGCAATCTTGCGCCGGTGTCGCCTGCCAATCCCCAGTCATCCGCGCAAGCTCCCCGCAAAGCAGCAACGGCGGTGCCGGCAAAGCCAGACGACGCACAAGCAATTGCCTTGGCAGCGGCGCAGCAGCAGGCACTCACCGCCGAGCAGTTGGCCAGCAGCGTGCTGGAGAACCAGCACCTGCAAGCGACCGTCGCTGAGCAGCAGGCCAGGCTTGCGACTCAGGATGAGGAAATCGTTGCCGGAAAAAAAGTAATCGTTGACCTGCAAACCCGATTGGCCGAAGTTCAGGCACCCCCTGCCAGTGCTGCTGCACCTGTCGCACCGGCGCCAGTAAACATGCCGCCTGTTGCCGAGTCCGATGAGACCGGAGGATCGAACTTTTGGCTGATGGCGGGTCTGGTGCTGCTGTTGTTGCTGTTGATCGTCGCATTCTGGGTGCGCCGTCAGCGCTCTCACACTCAAACGCTACCCGAGCCGCTGCCTCTGCCGCCGGTGGCCCCTGAGCCGGTTGTCAGTCGAGTGGAGCCCCAGGAAGCACAAGCGGCTGATGATCAAACCGGTCAGCGGGTTGCACCGCGCAAGGCACCCACCCAAGCGTCCGATGTCCTTGAAGGGGTCCGGCTCTACCTTGCCTATGGCCGCCTTGACGAAGCCGTGGGGATCTTGCGCGAGGCGCTGCTCAAGGAGCCGGAACGACTCGACCTGGGCCTGCGATTGCTGGAGGTTCTCGGGCAACAAGGCGCGGTTGCAGCGTATGCCGAGCAGGAAAGCCGATTGCGCGAGTCAGGAGTCGACGAAGAAGCCCTGCAAGACATTCGCCAGCGCTTTGCGAAACTGTCGAGCGCTTCGGGAGGCGCACCCCAGGTTTTGGCGGCCTCGGTGGCGGCAGTACCCGTCAGTGCCGCACTGGATGAGTTCCAGCTGAACCTGGATGACCTGTCGATAGACTCGGACTGGAATCTGGTCAGCCCGTTCGACGCCACGCCGTCGGTACGCCCCACCTCGGTCACCCATACGACACCCGACTTCGACCCGCTTTTTAACTCGAATTTGAATGAACTGCCTGAAGTATTCGAGATGTCTGACGAGCCGTTTCTGAGTGACTTCAGCGAGCCTGAACCAGCTTCTACGTCGGAAACGGATGCGCTGGACGAAGCCTTTCTCGACAGTTTCGCCAGTACCCCGCTAGCGTTGGAGATCGAGCCGTTGTCGGTGGATTTCGATACGCTGGAACTTGAGCAGGACGGTGCCGGTAAATTGCAGCAGGCGCAGGGTTGTATCGACGACGGTGACCTGGACAGCGCCAGTCGTTTGCTCATTGAGTTGCTTGAAGAAGGCGACGAGCCCCAACGCCGGACCGCGCGTAATTTGTTGGCGAGAATGGGTTGAGACCATAGGCCTATTGGGTCGCCCCAAAAGATCGCAGCCTGCGGCAGCTCCTACGCCGAGCCGGTGCCCCTTTGAAATAACGGGTGTACGCAATACCCGTAGGAGCTGCCGCAGGCTGCGATCTTTTTTGGGGCAACTCGGTGTTAGAACGTCTGCCCCAGATTCAGGTAAAGCGCCTGCTGATCGTCATCATTCAACCCATAGCTGAAGCTCAACGGTCCCAGCGGCGTATCGAACCCGAGGAAGATGCTGGCGGCGTTGATGTATCCGCTGTCGAACTGGTTGTCGTTGTTCCAGGCCCGGCCGCGCTCGAGTGAGCCGCCGATGTACAGCGGGAAATCCAGCGGCAGATAGGAGCGTGGGGTCAGGCGCCGGTAGTAAACGGCGCGGGCCAGGCTGATGTTCTGCCCGGAGATCGCATCCTGGCGGAAACCCGAGAGCTGCCGAGCGCCACCGAGCAGGAAGCTCGAAGTCACCACGTCGGCTTCATCCAGCGTGCGCCCGAAACGCCCACCGAGGATGAAGGTGTCCGGTCCGCTGCTCAAGGCTTTGTCCAGTTTGAATTCCCATTGCCGGTAGCGTTTGTCGGAGCCCAGTTGCGGTTCGAACTGACGCAATGTCAGGCCAATGTCTTCCCCTGCGTGGGGGAAGTACACATTGTCCAGTGTGTCGAATGAGTACTTGAGCTCATAGAAACCCTCGTTGAAGCTCTCGCTGGGCAGCTCCTGGTCGCCGATACGCACTTTAGCCTTGCCCCAGGCCTCGCCGACGCCGAAGCGAATCTCCCCGCTGTTGCCGATCTGGCGTCCGACGTTCAGGCCGAAGCCATAACGCTCGAGGCGATACTGGGCTATTGGGTCGTTGTCCAGGATGGTTTCGACGTTTTGCGATTCGATCGCGGCATTAGGGGCGATGAAATAGCGCGAACCGACGTCCAGAGGTTGATAGAACTCGCTGTACAGTTCCTGTTGATCGCCGATCTGCGCCCGGGTCAGCCATTCGGCGCCAAGACGGTTGATGCCATTGACCCGATAGCTGGCGCCGAGATTGAAGGCGCTGTCACCCCGCAGGTCGTCGGACAGATTGATCCCCAGGCGCAGGTAATCGGTACCACTGCGTTTGCCATGTGCATTGATCACCAGGCTATGGTCCTGGCCCTTGTGCACCACCCGGTATTGCACCTGATCGAAGTAGTCCAGGCCATACAGGGTGCCCATGTCGGTCTGCAGGCGATCCAGGTCCAGCGGCTCACCGATGTGCTGGCGGATGTAATAGCGGATCACCTCGTCAGCGACTTTCGAGTCGTTTTCGACCTTGATTGCGGTAATGACCGGTGTGCGCTGGCCGGGAGTCCGGGCCGCGGCCAGCTGCGCATCGACCGGTTCGTCCGGGCGCAGGCGGGACAGTCGCGCATCGAGGATGCGCGTGGCGCGGTAACCGGCGTCGATCATTTCCCGGGTGCGGCCGAAGTCGGCGACGCCGAAGCTGGCCAGCGACGGTTGGATCAGCACGTCATCCGGGTGCAAGGTGGCCAATTGTTCTTCGGAGTTGCGACGGGTCATCAGGGTGATCGACTGGTTCAGTACATCGACCACGGTGGTCAGCTGATTGCGGGGGCTCAATGTGGTACCGATGTCGACTACGATGGCGATATCGACGCCCATCTCCCGAGCCACATCCAGCGGGATGTTGTCGGTCATGCCGCCGTCCACCAGCAAGCGTCCGTTGAGTTCCACCGGTGCGAACACCGCCGGAATCGACACGCTTGCGCGAATCACCTGGGGCAGGTGGCCCTTGCGGAACACCACTTTTTCGCCGCTGGCGATGTCGGTGGCGACGGCACGGAAGGGGATTGGCAGTTTGTCGAAGTCGCGGGTGTCACTGGTGTGTGCCAGCATGCTTTCCAGCAGCAAGGCGAGGTTCTGCCCCTGGATCACCCCCAGTGGCAAGCCGAGACTGCCGTCATCGCGAAAGCTCAACTTCTGTTTCACCAGAAAGTCGCGGTCATCCTGTTTGCGCCGGAACGGCACGTCCCGCCGGGGCGGGGCATCGGACAGCGCTTGCTGCCAGTTGATGCTCAGCGCCAATTTCTCCAGCTCGTCGATCTTGTAGCCAGAAGCGTAGAGCCCGCCGATCACCGCGCCCATGCTGGTGCCGGCGATGGCGTCGATTTTCACCCCTTGTTCTTCCAGGGCCTTGAGCACGCCGATATGCGCCAGCCCGCGAGCCGCGCCACCGGACAGCACCAGGCCGATATTCGGTCGAGGCGTTTCGGCCGCTTGCACGAGCAACGGGCACAGGCACAGCAACAGGCAGGACAACAGGCGGCGCATCTTCAGTCTCGGGCCGGCGATAATGGCGGCTATTATAGCGACGCCATCAAGCTCGGGAGTTCAGCGCATCATGACTGGTAACAAAGCGGAAGTCGTCATCACCTACTGCACGCAATGCCAATGGCTGTTGCGCGCCGCCTGGCTGGCCCAGGAGTTGCTCAGTACCTTTGGCGACGATCTGGGTAAAGTCTCCCTGGTGCCTGGAACGGGCGGGATTTTTCACATCGCCTGCGACGGCGTGCAAATCTGGGAGCGCAAGGCCGACGGTGGCTTTCCCGAGGCCAAGGTACTCAAGCAACGGGTTCGCGATCAGATCGACCCGCAACGCGACCTCGGGCATAACGACCGCGGTCAGTCCCAGGTTGATTGACAGGGCACCAGCGCAAAAAAAAGTTGAAGGACAATATCCAGGTCACGATTCGCGGATGACCCCGACTTGCCCCTCAACTTATCCTCGGCACAGGCACTGACAAGCTTCTGCTCGAAGCTTATCTGGCGCCTAGTTTGGATTTAATCAATCCGGCAATAAACATCAGGATCGCACCGCCAGCACCACCGCCGCCGACGCTGCTGATGATGGAAGGAAGATCCAGTGCACCACCGGTTGCGGCAGCGGGTTCGCCGGTCAGTGCGGCTAGCACTTGCCCGAGAACAATCCCGCCGATACCACCAAAGATGGAGTTGAGCAGCGGTCCCATGCTTTGTTTACTCATGCCGGCCACATTGCCGCCGACTACACCGCTGATGATCTGAATGATCAGGCTGATGATTTCCATGCTGTATTCCTTTAGCGCATTGATTGGATGACAACTCGCATCCAGCTACTTCAAGGAATAATGCCGCTGTATCGAGCAGTCTGTATCCGTAAAACGACGGCAAACTGTTGCGGATAACCGCAGTATAGGTGGGTAATGTTCTTGTGCCAGTTTCCACCGGTGGTCATCGCTTCACGCCAGGTATGAGTCCTCAGTGGGCTGAAGCGGTCTGCGGGGTTTTTTTGCCGGGAGTGCCCAGGCTGCTGGATACCACGATGGCAACGATGATCAAGGCGCCGCCGAGCAACATGCGCATGGTCGGATTTTCACCGAACAGCAGCCAGGCGACGCTAATCCCGTAGACCGGCTCCAGGGCAAAGACGACCGCCGCAGTGCGCGCCTTGATCACCGCCAGGCTGGCGACGAACAGGCTGTGGGCCAGACCGGTACAGAACACCCCAAGCAAACTTATCCACAGCCAGTCGATGGCGCGGACTTCGCTCAGCTGCGGTGCGGCGACCGGCAGCAGACACACGGCGACCACGACGTTCTGGCACAGCGCGGCCTGGACTGGCGGAATCCGTCCGGAGCTCGCGCGGTTGGTCAGCGACAGCAGGGCGAACAGCAAGCCCGAACCCACGGCCCAGAGCAAACCGCAGGTGGCCTCGCTGGCGAGGTCGAAGTCCGGGGTGACCAGCACCAGGCCGACACTCACCAGCACCACCAGCAGGATCTCGTTGGCGCGGATTCGTTCGCGGAAAACCAGTCCTTCGAGGATCACGGTAAACGCCGGGAAGCTGGCAAAGCCCAGGGTCGCGATCGCCACGCCGGCCACTTTCACCGCGATGAAGAAGCTCACCCAGTGCCCGGCCAATAACAGGCCGCTGAGCAGCAGACGGCGCCAGTCAGTGGCCTGCAGTTGTTGCCAGCCAGTGCGGCTGGCAAAACGTGCGAAGAACGCCAGCGCGACCACCGCGAAGGCGGCACGGCCAAACACGATAACGGCTGGCGAGGCGGCGGCGAGTTTGCCGAACACACCGGTCAGGCCGAACATCAGTGCGCCGATATGCAGGGCGCCAAGGGCGGTACGCGGAGTCATTGCAATCCTTGATAAACGAATTGAGCATGGCAGACGACGTTATCAACGATAAACCCCGTCCCCGTAGGAGCTGCCGCAGGCTGCGATCTTTTTCGGGATCACCGCAGATCAAGATCAAAAGATCGCAGCCTGCGGCAGCTCCTACACGATGACCGTCCTTCTCACGTGCGTCTGTCGCGATCCTCGCGTCTTTTGTCTCAAGACTCGCGGCGCAATGTGCCGGGCGAGGCGCCGAACTCGCGCAGCACCGCTGCAGCGAACGCGCTCTGGGAGCTGTAGCCGACTCTGTTGGCGACTTCGCCGATGGGCAGCGCGGATTCGCGCAACAGTCTCACGGCGATGTGCAGCCGCCGACTGCGGATATAGTCCATTGGCGTCTGGCCGCATTCGGCGATAAAGCGTGCGTGCAGGCGTGCGCTGGAGAGACCGGCGACCCGGGCGAGGTCGGCGACTTGCAACGGGTAGGCGGCGTATTGATCGATATGCGCGTTCAGCGCGGCATAGGGCAAGCGTCGACCGCCGACGCTGTTCGGCGCAGCATCATTGAGGCTGGCCAGTAACAGCACGGCACCCTGCTGAGCGATCAGCGGGTCATTCACCGGGCTGCCGGCCAGCCAGCTGACCAGTTGGCTTTGCCCGGCATTCAATGGCTGCCGACCCGGATTGTCGAGCAGGCGGCGACTGGCATCGGCGTGCTCGCCCAAGGAGTGGATGACCCAGTGATCGCTGGGCACATCCAGCACCAGGCAGCGGCTGCCGTTCGGGCTGCCACAGGCGTGGTGGGCGTCTGCCGGGACCACCACGAAACTCTGTTGCACCACCTGGCTGCCGCGGCCATCGACCTCGAAGTCGAGCTGGCCCGACAGGCCGAACACCAGTTGCGCGTGTTCATGGCTGTGGACGATCAAGTCGTGGCTGTATTGGCGTAGCGTGAGGATCGGTCTCATCGCAGTCTCCTTGGCAGACCGGCATTCTACACCGGCACCGCCAAGGCGTTCGCTGTCATCAGGCTGCCGCATTAGTGTCATGGGCTATTAATCGCCGTGGCGCAAGCTCGCTGAAAATACCGCAGAGGTTTGCCCATGACCAGCGCTGAGCTCACCCGACCCAGCCGTAAGCAACGCGTGCGCACACTGTGGATTTCCGATGTGCATCTCGGAACCCGGGATTGCCAGGCGGAGCACTTGGCACACTTTCTCAAGGGCTATCACGCGGACCGGGTCTATCTGGTCGGCGACATCATCGATGGCTGGAAGCTGCGTAGCGGCATGTACTGGCCCCAGGCGCACAGCAACGTGATTCGGCGATTGCTGACCATGAGCAAGCGCGGTACCGAGGTGATCTATGTCACCGGCAATCACGATGAATTCCTGCGACGCTATTCGAAGCTGATCCTGGGCAATATCCAGCTGGTCGACGAGGCCATCCATATCACCGCCGATGGCCGGCATTTGCTGGTGATCCACGGTGACCAGTTTGATGTGATCACTCGTTATCACCGCTGGCTGGCGTTTCTCGGCGACTCGGCCTACGAGTTCAGCCTGACTCTTAACCGCTGGTTAAATCACTGGCGCGCGCGGTATGGCTACGGTTATTGGTCGTTGTCGGCCTACCTCAAGCGCAAGGTCAAAACCGCGGTCAGTTTTATCAGCGACTTTGAAGAGGCCATCGCCCACGAATGCACCAGGCGCGGCCTGCACGGGGTGGTCTGCGGGCATATTCACCATGCCGAAATCCGCAAGGTCGGTGAGGTGGATTACCTCAACTGCGGGGACTGGGTGGAGTCATGCACCGCGTTGATCGAGCACTGGGATGGCTCGATCGAGTTGTATCGGCTGGCCGATGCCCAGGCGCGGGAAGCGCAATTGAAGGCGGAGTTGGTGAAGGTTGCGCAGCCGGTGTGAACCCGAAAAGATCGCAGCCTGCGGCAGCTCCTACGCTGGAATGCGATCCCCTGTAGGAGCTGCCGAAGGCTGCGATCTTTTAACGGTTTCCCTGCTTCACACAATCCTCAGGCCGGCGAATGCTGTTCCATCGCCTCCTTGTAAATCGAATTCTTCGGCTGGGCAAACAAACGCTCCATCATCGGTTCGAAGAAGCTCAGGGGCAGGGTGTCGTAGCTCGGATCAAAGGCGGCAGCGTCGTACCTGGCGCAGAATTCGATGGTCTGCCGGTACTGTGGGTGTTGGCCGAATTGCTCGCGCAGATGCCGGTCCATCCCCAGGTAATGGAAGAAGTAATAGCCCTGGAAAATCCCGTGCTTTTCCACCATCCAGAGGTTTTCGGCGCTGACAAAAGGCTTGAGGATCGCCGCGGCGATGTCCGGGTGATTGTAGGAACCGAGGGTGTCGCCGATATCATGGAGCAGGGCGCAGACCACATATTCTTCGTCACGCCCATCGCGCCAGGCGCGGCTGGCGGTTTGCAGAGAGTGGGTCAGACGATCCACCGGGAAGCCGCCGAAATCCCCCTCGAGCAACTTCAGATGCGTGACGATTCTCGCCGGCAGTTGCCGGGCATAGGCACTGAAGTCTTTGGCAATGATCGCCCAGTCTTCCTGCGTGCCATCCTGCATATGAGTGAAGCGCGCACTGGCATTCATCCGCAATCCTCTTGTTTTTTTCACGGGACGTTCTGCAGTGTAAACCCTGGATCCAATCCCGCACTGGCTGCACGGGACGGGGTGATGACCCGGCGAGCCTAGAAGGCTACTTTGCCGAGGATCATGTCGCGGTACATGACGAAGTCGCCGAGCAGGCTGTAAAGCGGATGCTGGAAGGTGGCCGGGCGGTTCTTCTCAAAGAAGAAATGCCCGACCCAGGCGAAGCTGTAACCGGCCAGGGGCAGTGCCCACAATAGCAGCCAGGCCCCTTTGGCAATGGCCACGGCGAGAATCAGAATGACCAGACTGGTACCGATGAAGTGCAACCGACGACAGGTGCTGTTGCTGTGCTCACTTAAATAGTAAGGATAGAACTCGGAGAAGCTGTTGAAACGCTTGATGTTATCCACGACTGCAATCTCTGTGATTATTGTTCTGATGACCGAATGTGCTGCGGGAAGTTTATTTAAGTCTAGAGTCATCAGTGGCTACAGCCAGTGACAATAGACGCCACTTTTGTATCCTTCGAAAATCGGCCGTCGGATGCGGCTCATCATTTAAGAAGACGCCATGAGCGAAAGAACGACTTCTGCAAGCTGGGCGATGGGGATTGTCAAGGCACTGGAAATGGACGGCCTGGATTGCCGGGCAATGTTCAAGCAGCTGCGACTCGACTATGACGCTCTGGATGATCCGGATGCACGCTTTCCTCAGGACTCGATGACACGCCTGTGGCAGCTTGCCGTGGAGCTGTCGGGTAACCCGGCCATTGGCTTGAACATGGGCAAGGTGGTACGCCCGGCGTCCTTTCACGTCGCCGGTTATGCCTTGATGTCCAGTCGGACCCTGGCCGAAGGTTTTGAGCGATTGGTGCGCTATCAACGGATCATCGCCGAAAGCGCTGACTTGAGCTTTCGTCTTCTGCCTGAAGGTTATGCGCTGATTCTGACGGTGCATGGCGACCATCTGCCGCCGACCCGGCAGAGTGCCGAGGCCTCGCTGGCATGTGCCCTGGCGTTATGCGGATGGTTGACCGGACGTAATCTGCAGCCGCGCAAGGTGCTGCTCCAGGGCGCGCAACCGGTCAATCCCGAGCCCTATAAACAAGCCTTCCATGCACCCTTGGTGTTTGACGCGCCTTACGATGCGCTGATTTTCGAGCGTGCGGACATGGAAGCACCGTTGCCCACCGCCAATGAGGCGATGGCCCTATTGCACGACCGGTTTGCCGGGGAGTATCTGGCGCGATTCTCGGAAAGTCGCGTGACCCACCAGGCGCGGCAGGTGTTGTGTCGCTTGCTGCCACAGGGCGAGCCCAAGCGTGACACCGTCGCCCAGACCCTGCACCTGTCCCAGCGCACCTTGCAACGACGATTGCAGGAGGAGGGCACCAGCTTCCAGGCGCTGCTCGATGACACCCGCCGCGAACTGGCCGAGCAGTACCTCGCGCAGCCTGCCATGACCCTGCTGGAAATCGCCTATCTGCTGGGTTTTGCCGATCCGAGCAACTTCTTCCGGGCCTTTCGGCGCTGGTTCGATGCCACGCCCGGCGAATACCGGGCGCGGCTGCTGGGGACGCCGACTGTGCTCAATGACGCCAGAACGCTGGAATACACAGAACGAACACCGTAATGATCTCCAGGCGGCCGAGCAGCATGCCCAACGACAGAATCCACTTGGCGGCATCCGGCAGGGTGGAGAAGTTGCCGGCCGGGCCGATGGTCTCGCCCAACCCCGGGCCGACCCCGGAAACCGCACTGGCGGCGCCGGTCAGGGCGGTCATCCAGTCGACGCCGAGCAGCGACAGCAACAGTGCGATCACGCAGATGGTGATGGCGAAGAAGAACGAGAAGGTCAGGATCGAGCGGACGATTTCCTCGTCGAGCCGGTGCCCGTTGTACTTCTGTTTAATCACCGCTCGCGGATGGATCAGCTGATTAAGGTTGGCCTTGAGCAGGATGTAGGCGACCTGAAAGCGGAAGATCTTGATCCCGCCGGCGGTCGAACCCGAACAGCCACCGATAAAGCCCAGATAGAAGAACAACATCAGTGAGAAGTTGCCCCACAGGCTGTAGTCGCCCAAGGCAAAGCCGGTGGTAGTGACCACCGAGGTCACGTTCAGCGCCACGTGACGCAAGGCTTCCAGCCAATGCAGTTGGGTGGTCCACCAGTACCAGGTGCCTAGCACCAGCCAGGTCAGCAGCAACATGCCGAGCAGTCCCTGGACCTGTTCATCCTTGATCAGCGCCCGACGGTTGCCGCGCAACGTGGCCACATACAGGGTGAACGGCAGGGCGCCGAGAATCATGACGACGACCGCGACCCAATGCACCGCCGGCTCCGGCCACTTGGCCAGAGACAGGTCGGAGGTCGAGAAACCCCCGGTGGAAATGGCTGACATCGCGTGGTTGATCGCGTCGAACAGGCTCATCCCGGCCCACCAGAACGCCAGGCTGCCGAGGATGGTGATGCCGACGTAGGAACCCACGATCAGGCGGGCCACCATGTGCGAGCGTGGCATGACTTTCTCGGAGCGGTCCGAGGATTCGGTCTGGAACAGGCGCATGCCACCGATTCGCAGCAGCGGCAGAATCGCTACCGCCATGCCGATAAAGCCGATCCCGCCGAGCCAGTGCAGCAAGGAGCGCCACATCAGGATCCCCGGAGACATGGTGTCCAGACCGCTGAGCACAGTGGCCCCGGTGGCAGTGATGCCGGACATGCTTTCGAAAAACGAGTCGGTGTAACTGATGTGCTGGGTCAGCAGAAACGGCAACGCGGCAAACACGCAGACCACCAGCCAGCTGCTCACCGTGAGCAGGTACATGTCCCGCGGGCGCAGGTGTACGTGCTCGGGACGCCCGGGGATCACCAGTGCCAGCCCGGCGATAAAAGTGATCATGCTGGCCCAGAGAAACGACGGTAGATCGCCGGTGCGTTCGAAAATCACCAGCGTCGCCATGGGCACGACCATGCTGATGGCCAGAGTGATCAGGAAGATGCCGATAATGAAACCAATGATCCGTAAGGTCGGCAACGCCATGAAGTCCGCTCGGGCTGATAAGGGAAGGGCGCCATTCTACCTGCGGCGCAGGGCATGTAAACCGGCACCGTCCGCACAGTTAAAGCCAGGGGCCTGTGTGGCTAGTTCTGTTAGTCAACTTCGGCGCCAGAAGCCCATATCCTGCGTTGCTGTTCCTCGCCATAGCGGGCTATGACTCGTCACAGCGCCTTGGCTCTGGACTTCTGGCATCCGAATTTGAGCTAACGAAACTAGCCGTACAGGCCTGGAGAGCCTGTGTGGCTAGTTCTGTTAGCCCAACTTCGGCGCCAGAAGCCCATACCCTGCGTTGCCGTTCCTCGCCATAGCGGGCTATGACTCGTCACGGCGCCTTGGCTCTGGACTTCTGGCATCCGAATTTGAGCTAACGAACTAGCCGTACAGGCCTGGAGAGCCTGTGTGGCTAGTTCTGTTAGCCCAACTTCGGCGCCAGAAGCCCATATCCTGCGTTGCCGTTCCTCGCCATAGCGGGCTATGACTCGTCACGGCGCCTTGGCTCTGGGCTTCTGGCATCCGAATTTGAGCTAACGAACTAGCCGTACAGGCTCTAGAATACCCGGACATTTTTTTCAGGAGGTGGCCGATGCAGGCTCTCGACGCTTTGCTCAACCGTGTTTCCGTGCCGCGTGTGCTCGACCCGGCGCCCACTGCGGCGCAACGGGAGGTGCTGTTTGCGGCGGCTCTGCGGGCTCCGGATCACGGTCAGCTGCGGCCCTATCGCTTTTTGACAGTAGAAGGTGCGGCCCGCGAGCAAATGGGTGAATTACTAGCCGAAGCGGCGCAACTGCAAGGTGGCGAAGTACCCCAGGCCGCGCTGGACAAGGCCCGCGCCATGCCGATGCGCTCACCGCTGGTGGTGGTGGTCATTGCGCGCTTGCAGGATCACCCCAAGGTGCCGAAGTCCGAGCAATTGCTGTCTGCCGGCTGTGCAGCCCATGGCATCTTGCTGGCCGCTTATGCCCAGGGTATTGGTGCAGTGTGGCGGACCGGCGAATTATCCTACACCCCGCATGTGGCCAAAGGCTTGGGGTTGGCCGAGGACGAACAGGTGATTGCGTTCCTGTACCTGGGTACGCCGCTGAATGAACCGCGCACGGCACCGAAGGTGGATGTGGCCGAGTTTGTCAGTGGATGGTCGGGCAAGGTCTGAAGATCAAAAGATCGCAGCCTGCGGCAGCTCCTACAGGTCCTGCGTACACCCCGCAATGGTGTACGCGATCCGTGTAGGAGCTGCCGCAGGCTGCGATCTTTTTGGGCGCACCAAATAGCTTAAGGTTGAACCACAGCCCCAGGCTCCAGTGGCAAATCCAGGCTGGCAATAAATCCACCTTCCGGATGGTTGGCCAATATCAGGCTGCCGCCGTGCCGTTCCGCCGCCCGGCGAGCGATGGCCAGCCCCAGGCCATGGCCTGGGGCGGTCTGTCCGGGGGCGCGGTAGAAGGGTTCGGCCAATTGGCTCAGATGTTCAGCCTCAACCCCCGGGCCATGATCGCGCACGCTGATGACAATCCTTTCCCCCTGCCGCAATGCCAGCATTTCAATCGGCTGCCCCGCCGGGTTGAAGCGCTGAGCATTGCGCAGCAGATTATCCAGGGCCCGTTCTATCATCGTTGGCCAACCCTTGAGGCTCAGCTGTGATTCGGCTTCGAGCCTGACGTTTTGCTCGGCCGAGTTGAGCAGGGCGTCTTTCTGCAGGTTGTTCAGCAGCCCGTTGAGATCGATCTCTTCAGCGCTGGCGTTGTCGGCGTCGACCCGAGCCAGCACCAGGATTTCACTGATCAAGGCTTCCAGGCGATCACACTCGCGGGTCAGTCGTGGCCAGAGTTTTTCCCGCTCTTCGGGGCCGGCACGCTCAGCCAGGGCCAGGGCGATACGCAGTCGGGCCAAAGGTGAGCGCAGTTCGTGGGACACATCGCGCAGCAATTGCCGCTGGCTGCCGATCAGGCTTTGCAGGCGTGCGCCCATGCGGTTGAAGTCGTTGGCCAGGACCCCGAACTCGTCGCGACGGTTGGCCAGTTGCGCCAGACTGTTTTGTTGATAGGTGGTTTGCCCCAGGTCGTGCACCGCGCCGCGCAAACGGCTGAGCGGTCGAGTGATGGAAAAGGTCACCAACAAACTGAACAGGGTCAATACCACCAGCGCGATTCCCAGGGCACTGAGGGGCCAGAGCAGGCTTTCGCGGTGCCAGGCATCCAGTTCAGGATGGGCAATGCGGTAGATCAACAGGTAGGTTTCGCCGGTTTTCGGGCTGGTGTATTCGGCGGTCAGACGCCGCCATGGCAGGCGCCGGTCATCATTGTTGCGCCGCGCTTCGAAGGCCGCGGCGCGCTGCGGAAAGGTGCCACGTACCAGTGGGTCACCGCTTTCGTTGAGCACCTGAACGTCGATGTGATACTGGCGTTTGCGCTGCTCGAGAATGTCCTGGGCAGCGTCTTCGCCCTGGGCCTCGAAGGTTTGTGTCCACTCTTCGGCCAGGGTATTGAGGCCGGGATGTCGGCTGAGGATCCAGGCGTCCTGATTGAGCATGTGCCCAAGTAAAATCGACAGCCCGGCAACCAGGGCAATGGCCAACCAGAAACTGGCAAGGATGCGCCAGAACAATGAACGCACGGGAAGTCCTCAAACAAAGAAGCCCAACGGCGGGGGACCATTGGGCTGGGGGTGAACGCTAACGCATTATTGCGCTTTTTTAGGTTGTTGCGCTTTCCAGGCTTTGAACTCGGCCCATTCGGCGCGACGCTCAGCGTGTTTTTTCTGAATCGCGTCGAATTCCTTCTGTTGTTCAGGCTTGAGCAGGCCGCGAATTTCGCTTTCGGTTTTCTGGTGTTTGGCCGCCAACTCATCTTTCAGGGCTTTCTGCTCGGCTGCCGGGAGTTTTTCCAGGTAGGTGTCGATCAACTGGTGACGCGCACGCATTTGCTCGCCCATCAACTTGCCGATCTGCTGGCGCTGTTCGCGGCTCAGGTCCAGTTCGCTGTAAGGGCCTTTACCGTGCTGGCCGTGCTGACCGTGACGCGGGCCGTCCATCGGACCCATCGGGCCTGAGCCTTCTGGCATGGCCATGGCAACGGTCGGCAGGGCAGCAGCGAACATCAGAGCGATAAGAGTCTTGCGCATGGTGTATCTCCTTGTCTCGGTTCCCGGTGAGTCCGGATGAGTGCAGATTACCTGGATCAAAGTCAGCGGCGGTCAGTGAAGCGTAAAGCTTGAGTAAAGAGGTTGGCGGATGTACCCGGATTCATTGTGGGAGCGAGCTTGCTCGCGAAGGCGGCCTGGCAGCCGACCTGGCTCTCGCGGATGTACACAGATCTACTGTGGGAAATGGCTTGCCCGCGAAGGCGGCCTGACAGCCGACCTATCTTTTACTGGTGTACATATCCATTCCTGCGGTAACGGCCGCTTATGGTTTCGTTCTTACAACCAGCCCTTTCAAGGTCTTCGTTTAAACTCTCTCCCATCTACGGTCCAGGATGACGAAACGATGTGGGAAGAAGTCTTAGCGCGGTTTGAAAAAAAGGCACCGGCCAGTGTCATGGCCAAGTTGGCGCTGGAGCAGGCCATCCCGGCCGAGTGGGTCGATCAGGTGTTCGAGGAGCATCGTCAACGCCAGTACCCGCGTGAGCTTTTGTTTTCGACCATCGTTGAGCTGATGTCCCTTGTTTCATTAGGCTTACGGCCTTCCTTACATGCCGCTGCACGCCAGATGGATGATCTGCCGGTTACCTTGGCGGCGCTCTACGACAAGGTCAGCCGCACAGAGCCCGC
>NZ_CABVHQ010000072.1 GCF_902497895.1 Pseudomonas fluorescens | reverse complement strand
GGACAAGGTCTTGCGGCGCCTGGCGCAGTTCCAGGTCTGGCCGCAATCGGCGGTCGACGAAGCCCTGGAAGAACCCCTGCTGCTGGCGCCACGCCTGGAACCGAGCCTCGCGCCGTTACTGGCGCGACGCCTGAACCGTACGGACAGCCCACCCCTGATCCGCACCACCCTCGACGCGACCTTGCAGCGACGTCTTGAAGACTTGCTGCTGGGTTGGCGCGCGCGCTTGCCGGAGCATACCTCCGCAGCGATTCTGGTGGTCGAAGAAGAGACCATGGCGGTACGCGCTTACCTGGGTTCGGTGGACATCAACGACGCCAGGCGTTTTGGTCATGTGGACATGATCAGCGCCCTGCGCTCGCCCGGATCGACCCTCAAACCCTTCCTCTACGGCATGGCCATGGACGCCGGGCTGATCCATTCCGAATCGCTGCTGCAGGACGTGCCGCGTCGCTACGGCGACTATCGGCCGGGAAATTTTTCCATGGGTTTCAGTGGCGCCGTTCCGGCCAGTACCGCGCTGGCTACATCGCTGAATTTGCCCGCCGTGCAACTGCTCGAAGCCTACGGGCCGAAACGCTTTGCTGCCGAGATGCGCATTGCTGGCATGCCGCAGACCCTACCCGCATTGGCCGAGCCGAATCTGTCGCTGATTCTCGGCGGGGCCGGCAGCCGCCTGGAGGACCTGGTCAGTGGCTACAGCGCTTTCGCCCGTGGCGGCAAGAGCGCCAACATTCGTTTGCAACCGGACGATGTACTGCGTGAGCGGCCTTTGTTGTCACCGGGCTCGGCGTGGATCGTGCGGCGGATACTCAGCGGCCAGGCGCGACCCGATCGCGACCCCCGTGCCGAACTGGTGCAGCGTCCGGTGCTGGCCTGGAAAACCGGCACCAGTTACGGTTTTCGTGATGCCTGGGCGATTGGCGTCGGTCCGCGGTACCTGATCGGCATCTGGATCGGCCGCCCGGACGGCACCCCGGTGCCCGGGCAGTTCGGCCTGGCCTCGGCAGCGCCGCTGATGCTGCAAGTCCACGATGTATTGATCAACCGCGACAGCCAACGCGGGATCAGTGCCCCGGTACAACCGGTGCCGATGAACGTCGGCGTGGCAGCGATCTGTTGGCCGTTGGGCCAGCCCATGAGCCGTAGCGACCCCAATTGCCGGCGTCAGCGATTCGCCTGGACCCTGGATGGCACCACGCCGCCGACCCTGCAGGCGCTGGACCAGCCACTGGGCGTCGGCTTGCTGGAAAAAATATGGGTCAATGCCAAGGGCTTGCGGGTCGACGCCAAATGCCCGGGTGCCGTGGCGCGTGACATCGCCTTATGGCCGGCACCGCTGGAACCCTGGTTGCCACGGGTGGAACGTCGTGAAGCACGCTTGCCCGCCAACGATCCAGAATGCCCTGGGCCGATGCTGTCGGCCGCGTCAGCCTTATCGATTGTCGGCGTGCGCGAAGGCGACCAGCTGCGCCGTCCGGCTGCCAGCCAGGAACTGTTGCGCTTGAAACTCTCGGCCCTGGGTGGCAGCGGTCGGCGCTGGTGGTTCGTCAATGGCGCACCGCTGGGCGACAGCGCCAACCAGGACAGCATCAATGCGACCTTCGATCAGCTGGGTCGTTATCAGCTCAGCGTGCTGGATGAAGGCGGGCAGACGGCACGGGTCGAGTTCAGTGTTGTGGATTAACCAGCTTTCGCGGGCTTGCCTTATACCAGTCAGTTAAGGATTTTGAGACGAACATTGCACCTGTGGCGAGGGGGCTTGACGGAACGCCGCATCGCCCCGTTCGGCTGCGAAGCAGTCGTAAAGTCGGTGAACGCGGTGCGCCTGAAACAACGCGTTGGCAGGTTTTAGGACCGCTTCGCGCTCCAGCGGGGGCAAGCCCCCTCGCCACAATTGATCGCCAAACTGTAGATTTTTGTTAGCTGACTGGCATTGGGGCAAGCCCGCTCCCACAGGAGCGCCACAGTCCTTGTGGGAGCGAGCTTGCTCGCGATCTGTGGCGAAGCGAAAGCACACTGTTCGGCGCTTGCCTTCATTCGCCATCCGCCCGAAGCTATACGCCTTCAGGAGAGCCCGATGAACCTTGACGAACTGACCGAACGCCTGCACGCCATCCGCGACCGTAACGACTGGCGCCCATTCCATAGCCCGAAAAACCTGGCCATGGCCGCCAGCGTGGAAATGGCTGAACTGGTAGAAATATTCCAGTGGCTCAGCGAGGACCAGTCGCGGCAATTGCCAGCGGAAAAACTCGCCCATGCCGGTCAGGAAGTCGGGGATATCGTGCTTTATCTATTGCTGCTGTGCAGCGAGCTGGGGTTGGACATGGAGCAGGTGGTGCGCAGCAAGCTGGCGGACAGTGAACGGAGGTTCAGTTGATGGCTGACCGTCATTTCGATCAGTTGGCGACCCGTTTTGCCGAGAAAATCTACGGTGGCGCCAAAGGCGCGATTCGCCTCGCGGTGCTCCAGGCCGATCTGGCCGAAACCTTGCCGGACCGACCGCTGCGGGTGCTGGACATCGGAGCAGGGCTTGGCCATATGTCCTTGTGGCTGGCCCAGCGCGGGCATCAGGTGACGCTGGCCGAACCTGCCGAACCAATGCTCGAAGGCGCTCGCCAGCGTTTCGCCGAGGCCGGGCAGACCGCGACCTTCATTCAGGCGCCCTGGCAGGAGTTGCTCGGGCAACTCACCGAACCTTACGACCTGGTGCTGTGCCACGCGGTGCTCGAATGGCTGGCCGAACCCCATGCCATCTTGCCGGTGCTGCATCAGCTGACGACCCAGGACGGTTGGCTGTCGCTGGCGTTCTACAACCGAGACGCGCTGATTTATCGCAACCTGCTCAAGGGCCACTTCCGCAAGATGCGCAAGAACGACATGGCCGGTGAAAAGCAGAGCCTGACGCCGCAGCGGCCGCTTGATCCGCGCGAATTGGCAGCGCAACTTGAAGGCCTGTGGACGGTCGAAATCCAGAGTGGGGTACGGGTTTTCCACGACTATATGCCGGTGGAATTCCAGGCCCGCGCCGAGTTGCTGGATTTGCTGGAAATGGAGCTGGCTCATCGTCGTCACCCAAGTTTTATCGGGCTTGGGCGTTACTTGCACTGGATCTGCCGCCCGGTTCAAGCGGTCTAGCCACACAGGCCACTATTCAGTGGAGAGCGTAATGAAATGCCGTCTCGGATTAGTCATAGTGTGTCTGGGTCTGGTCGCTTGCCAGGGCAGCAATCCGTATGTCGCCAGCTCCAACCCGATTCCGCCAGCGCCGCCGCAAGCGGCCAACACCTTCGACCGTAGCGCCTACCCGGCGCCACAGCGGGACTACGGTCGCTACCGCAGTTGGGCCTGGCTCGATGGGCGCTTGCCCGCGGGCTCGGCCTGGGCCGACTCGGCGCAGATTGCTGAAGCGATCAGCAATGGCCTCGATCAACGGGGTTTGCGCCCGCTGCATGACAATCGCCCGGCGGACCTGTGGGTCAGCGCCGATGTGCGCCTGGAAAAACGCCTGCGTCAGGTGCGGGACGATTACGGTTATGGCGGTTATGGCTATGGCGGTTACAACCGCTACGGCAGCGGTTACGGAATGTACAACACGGTGCCGATCGTGCGCACCTATCAGGTGCAAGTGGTGGTGGTGCGGGTCCACCTGTTCGACGCCGGTAGTGGCCAGCCGGTATGGAGCGCCAGCGCCGAAACCAGCAGCCAGGGCAGCATGAGCGCGCGCGCCGATGCGTTACGCGAAGCTGTGGAAAAGGCCATGTCGGCGTATCCTCCTAATTGACAGTATCCCCCTCAGGTTCATGTCTTCGACCGGAGAACCATCATGTTCCGCCATCTTTCCTTACTGGCTTTCGCCGTGCTGCTCGGCGCCTGCCAGAGCCAGGTCAACCATGACTTCGATGCCAGTCGTGACTTCGCTGCTTACCGCAGCTGGAGCTGGAAAGAACCCGCTCTGCAATATCGCCCCGACGATCCACGGATCAAGAGCGACCTGACCGAACAGCGGATCCGCCAGGCGGTCAGCGATCAGCTCGATCAACGCGGTTTGCGCCCGGCGTCCGGCGCCAAAGGCGACCTCAATGTGCAGACCTACCTGATCGTCGAAAATCGTCAGCAACAAGTCACCACCAACTACGGTGGTAGCGGCTACTGGGGTAGTCCATGGAACGGTTACTGGGGGGGGCCGATGTACAACGAAACCCGCAATATCACCTACAAGGTCGCGATTATTCAGATCGACCTGATGGATGGCAAAGACGGCAAGCTGGTCTGGCGAGGCAGTGACGAGCAAATGCTCAGCAGCACGCCGAACCCGGCAGACCGCAGCGCCGCCGTGCGCGCGACCGTGACTAGGATATTGGCCAATTACCCGCCGAGGTCGAGGTAAGGATTTTTCTTGCTGAAGCTGGATCTCGCCCTGAGACATGACCTGTGGCGAGGGGGCTTGCCCCCGTTGGGCTGCGCAGCGGCCCTGAAATCACACAGCGGATTCATTCAGTTAGAACCGCCACGGCACCTTTTTGCTTTCTCGGGAGGCCTACCTTTAGCAGTGCGTCTACCCTGAACCTCATGTCATCGTAGAATGATTCAGCCAAAAGGGACGCTTTTTACCTGATGCAGAGCTTAATGCTATTTATCTGGTTGGCTCTCTGCGCTGCGCAGGACATTCAGCAACGCCAAATTGCCAACGGCTTGACCCTTGGTGCCACGGTCATTGCCCTGGTGTATTTGCTGTGGAACGGCACCACCTGGATGGGGGCAAGCGCGGAGCAGGGGCTCTGGGCCTTTCTGCTGGCGTTGGCCTTCACCTTGCCCGGCTACAGAATGGGACGGCTGGGGGTGGACGATGTGAAATTGATAGCGGCACTGGGGTTGGCCAGCGATACCCTGCACCTGTTGGGAACCTTCATTGGTGCGGGCATCGTCAGTCTGGCCTGGCTGCTGATGGCCCCCAGGCTCTGGCCGCTGATAAACAAAAAGCTCAGAGCCCATTTGCAATTGCTCGATCCGAAAGAATCGACACAACAACCCTTTGCCCCCTTCGTTCTGGTCGGGATGCTGCTGGCTGTCGCCTGGATCGATTAGCCGTCTGAGCCGCAAGCATTATGTTTGCTATAGCCAGAGTGCCCGTTAAACCGAGTTATCGTTCATCGCGAGCAAGCTCGCTCCCAAAGGATATGTGCCGATCACACCCTTCTGGTCTGGCTCAAATCTAATGTGGGAGCGAGCTTGCTCGCGATAGCGGTAGGCCAGTCAACAAAGATATTCAATCCTCTGGTGATGAGGGTCAAGACGGTATCTACAGTAGGCTCGCGTACACCTGTAATGTCATCTGCAGGCAGTGTCGTATACTGCGGCGCCTCATTGCCCGCTGGAGAACACTATGTCTGCCCCTGTCTGGTGGCTGCTTTGCCTGCCCTTTGTTGCCGGTGCCTTTCTGCCGTTGCAGGCGGGGATCAATGGTCAATTGGCCAAGCAGGTTTCCAGCGTTCTGGCGGCGGCATTTATTTCGTTTTTTGTCGGCTGCGTGGCGTTGTTGCTGCTGGTCATGCTTCAACGTGAAGTGCCCACACTGAGCGCGCTGAAAAGCCTGACCTGGTGGCACTGGAGCGGCGGGCTGCTCGGTGCGTTCTTCATCACTACCGCCGCGTTCGCCGGGCCGCGCATCGGCGCTATGTTGTTCATGACGCTGGTGCTGGCCGGGCAGTTGGGCATGGCCCTGGCGCTGGACCATTTCGGTTGGGCGGGTTTTCGCGAAGCGCCGATCAGTGCCGGCAAGATTGCCGGCCTGGTGTTGATTCTCGCCGGGGTGTTCTTGATCCGGCGTGGCTAAGCCGCGGTCTCAGGTAATCGGTCGCCAACTGCCGGTCATGTGCTGCAAGTCGCCGCTCCCCACCAATTGCAAGTCGCCACTCGAGCCTGGTGCGCTGGTCAGCAGCGTCACCTCGCTGGGCAAGCGCACCGGTTTCTTGAACTCCACCGCGATCTCTACCTGGGTGGCGGGCAGGTGCTCGCTCAGGGCTGCCAGGGTACGCGCCTTGTTCCACAAGCCATGGGCGATGGCCTGGGGGAAGCCGAACAGTTTGGCGCTGGTGGCGCTCAGGTGAATCGGGTTGTAGTCACCGGAAACTTTGGCGTACCGCCGGCCGATGTCCGCGGGAGCCCACCAGCGTGTCAGTTCGCTCAAGGCCAGCGTCGGGTTTTCCTCTTCGATGACGGGCTCGCCCGACAGCTTGACGCCTTTGCACAGCATCCGGCTTTCGGCTTCCCATAGCGGCCCGAGGGGATCTTCGAGGGTGGTGATCAGGTCGAACACCGCACCTTTGGCGTGAGGTTGCAGGTTCTGCACATGGACGCTGACCCGCACGCTGCCGACACCGCCCATGGGCCGCAAGACGCGGATGCGGTTGGCCAGATGAATCAACCCCAGCAGCGGAAAAGGAAAGTCCTTGGCAGTGAGCAGTTGCATCTGCAAGGCGAACGCCAGCACATGGGGGAAGGTCGGCGGCAGCCAGCTATTGCCGACAAAACCGCAGACCCTTCGATAAGCCTCCAGCCGTTTGTGGTCGACATCGACCCAGCAACGTAGCCCATCTTCCGGCAGCGTGGTGCCGGTGATCTTGCGCCGCGTGGCCGCTCGAACATACAGCTCGGTCAAGTGTGGGGCGTGGTTCAAGGGGTGCCAGTTGATTGCCATGGTTATGCTCCCAATACGCTTTGCCCACAGACGCGCAATACCTGCCCGCTGACCGCGCCGCTACCCGGCTGACTGAGCCAGGCCACGGCTTCGGCGACGTCCTGGGGCAATCCGCCCTGGCCCAGGGAACTCATGCGCCGCCCGACTTCGCGCAGGGCGAACGGAAGGTGCGCGGTCATTTGGGTTTCAATAAAACCTGGCGCCACCGCATTGATGCTGATGCCGCGTTCCTGCAACAGCGGCGCCCAGGCCTGGGCGAGGCCGATCAGCCCGGCCTTGCTCGCGGCGTAGTTGGTTTGCCCGCGGTTGCCGGCAATGCCACTGATGGAAGCCTGCAAAATCACCCGACCGTTATCGCGCAAGGTGCCGCTGTCCAGCAGCGCCTTGGTCAGCACTTGCGGCGCGTTGAGGTTGACCGCAAGCACCGCGTCCCAGAATTCCGGGGTCATGTTGGCCAGGGTCTTGTCGCGGATAATGCCGGCGTTGTGCACGACGATGTCGATACCGTCCGGCAAGCTTTCGATCAACCGGGTGGCGGCGTCTTCGGCGCAAATATCCAGCGCGATACTGCGCCCGCCCAAGCGTGCGGCGAGGGCCTCTAGATCGGCTTTGGCTGGCGGCACGTCGAGCAGGATGACTTCGGCGCCATCACGGGCCAGGGTTTGCGCGATCGATGCGCCGATGCCCCGCGCTGCGCCGGTGACCAGGGCCTTGCGTCCGGTCAGCGGGCGACTCCAGTCCTGCACCTGGCTGTCGCAGGCATTCAGACGCAGCACTTGTCCGGAGACGAAGGCACTTTTCGGCGAGAGGAAAAACCGCAGGGGGCCTTCGAGCTGCTCTTCGGCGCCTTCGCCGACATACAGCAATTGCAAGGTGCCGCCGTTGCGCAATTCCTTGGCCAGCGAACGACTGAAACCTTCCAGCGCCCGCTGGGCACTGGCGGCGAACGGGTCGCTGAGGGTTTCCGGCGCGCGCCCGAGAATCACCACATGGGGGCTGTGATCGAGGTTTCTCAGCAGCGGCTGGAAGAATTCACTCAGTTGCTTGAGTTGATCGGTCTGGACGATAGCGCTGGCATCGAATACCACCGCCTTGAGTTTCGGCCCGTGACCTGGAATCCAGGCGGGCGCTACCAGCGGCTCGGGACCATAGCTGTAAATACCGTCGGTCAGTTTGTTGCCGAACGTATTGATGTTCTGCGCCAGCGGGCCGCCGCCAATCAGCAACGCCCCTTCGATAGGGCGCAGGCGTCCCGCTTCCCAGCGCTCCAGACGTACCGGTGACGGCAGGCCAAGGGCCCCGACCAGGCGGTGGCCGATGGCTGAGTTGGCAAAGTCGATATAGCGATCAGACATGGAACGCTCTCCAGCAGCTGGGGTTCAAAGTGTGGACAGCGAATGATCATCAGTCGTTCGATCAGCAAGATACGGCCTACGCTTTTGGGTGTATCACTAACAGAGCAGGTTAGTTCGACCCAGAGCTCACCGCCTGTGATTTCAGATTCTGTGGGAGCGGCGGTGCGGCGATCCGACTTGCCCGCGAAGAACGCTGGCGCGATCTGACCGATAGAGCGCGGCGTCTGATTTGCGAGCTCGCTCCCACCTGCAGATAACCTTAGGGAGCTTTTCATGACTCAGCTGCGCCGCGTCGCAATTATCGGCGGCAATCGTATTCCGTTCGCTCGTTCCAACGGTCCTTACGCCACTGCGAGTAACCAGGCGATGCTGACGGCAGCACTCGAAGGCTTGATCGAACGCTATAACCTGCACGGCCTGCGCATGGGCGAAGTGGCTGCTGGCGCGGTGCTCAAGCATTCGCGGGATTTCAACCTGACTCGTGAATGCGTGCTCGGCTCGCGGCTGTCACCGACCACCCCGGCCTATGACATTCAGCAAGCCTGCGGCACCGGCCTGGAAGCGGCGTTGCTGGTGGCGAACAAAATTGCCCTGGGGCAGATCGAGTGCGGCATCGCCGGCGGCGTCGATACCACTTCCGACGCGCCGATTGGGGTGAGTGAAGGGCTGCGCAGGATTCTGCTGCAGGTCAATCGCAGCAAGACCACCGGCGAAAAGCTGAAAACCCTGTTGCAGCTGCGGCCCCATCATCTCAAGCCTGAACTGCCGCGCAATGGCGAGCCGCGCACCGGTCTGTCCATGGGCGAGCATTGTGAGTCGATGGCGCAGACCTGGAACATTCCCCGCGCCGAGCAGGATCAACTGGCCCTGGAAAGTCATCAGAAAATGACTGCGGCGTATGCCGAGGGTTGGCAGAACGACTTAATGACGCCGTTCCTTGGCCTGACTCGCGACAACAACCTGCGCCCGGACCTGACCCTGGAAAAACTCGCATCGCTCAAGCCGGTGTTTGAACGTAGCGCGAAGGGCACGCTGACCGCAGGCAACTCGACACCGTTGACCGATGGTGCGGCGCTGGTGTTGTTGGGCAGTGAGGCGTGGGCCAAGGAGCGTGGCTTGCCGGTCCTCGCCTATCTGCGTGATGGCGAAGCGGCGGCAGTGGATTTCGTCAAAGGCGCGGAGGGGCTGTTGATGGCGCCGGTGTATGCGGTGTCGCGCCTGCTGGCACGCAATGGGCTGACGCTGCAGGACTTCGATTACTACGAAATTCACGAAGCCTTTGCTGCGCAGGTGTTATGCACTCTCAAGGCCTGGGAAGATCCGCAGTATTGCCAGACCCGCCTCGGCCTGGACGCGCCTTTGGGTTCCATCGATCGCACACGGCTGAATGTCAAAGGCAGTTCATTGGCCGCCGGGCATCCGTTTGCCGCCACCGGTGGGCGCATTGTCGCCAACCTCGCCAAGCTGCTGGACGCCGCGGGGCAGGGCAGAGGCTTGATCTCGATCTGTGCCGCCGGTGGTCAGGGAGTGACGGCGATTATCGAGCGCTGACCGCCGCTGCGCCTTGCAGCTCGGCGATCAGGTTATGACTCGACCTCGGTGTTTATTGCGGCGTTCAAGGGATTGTTCGGGGTTACCCCGGGGGAATTTTCAAACACTGACACCGCTAAAAGATCGCAGCCTGCGCCAGCTCCCACAGGAGAGCGCGATCGGCGTAGGAGCTGCCGCAGGCTGCGATCTCTTGATCTTGCCTCAGGTAGGGAATCTTCTCACCAGAACATCCAGCTCATTCGACAACCCCGCCAGGCTCCGGGAATCCAGCTGCGAAAATTGAGGCTGTTCGTACAAAATCCTATGAATGACCTGGTGCTGCGGTGTCGGAATCTGTCGGAAACAACCTGAAGTCCTGTCGCCGACAAACGCAGGACTCTCGGTTATGATTCCGGGCGGTCGATCGAAGTCGGCATTTTTGTCTGATTTATCTGGCAAATTGGGTGCTTCTGAAGTGTTCATAGGTCGGCAAGCTCTCCCCCCTGTGAGAGGATTGCCGTATAACGAGTGACATTCGCGTGTTTGGTAATAAAGGACCCACAATAAAAGCTGATGAAGACTCCAAAACGCATTGAACCCCTGATCGAGGACGGTCTGGTCGACGAGGTGCTGCGCCCACTCATGAGTGGTAAAGAAGCAGCTGTTTATGTGGTGCGCTGCGGCAACGAGTTACGTTGCGCGAAAGTTTACAAGGAGGCGAATAAACGAAGTTTCCGTCAGGCAGCCGAGTATCAGGAAGGCCGCAAAGTGCGCAACAGCCGACAGGCTCGAGCGATGGCCAAGGGCTCCAAGTTCGGCAAGAAAGAAACCGAAGACGCCTGGCAGAATGCTGAAGTGGCGGCTTTGTTCCGTCTGGCCGGGGCTGGCGTGCGAGTCCCCAAGCCGTACGACTTCCTTGAAGGCGTGCTGCTGATGGAACTGATCGCCGATGAATACGGCGACGCGGCGCCGCGTCTGAATGACGTGGTGCTCGATCAGGAGCAGGCGCTGGAGTACCACGCGTTCCTGATCCAGCAGATCGTACTGATGCTGTGTACCGGTCTGGTGCACGGCGATTTGTCCGAGTTCAACGTGCTGCTGACGCCGACCGGTCCGGTGATCATCGATCTGCCGCAAGCGGTGGACGCCGCGGGCAACAACCACGCGTTCAACATGCTGGAGCGGGATGTTGGCAACATGGCGTCGTATTTCGGGCGTTTTGCCCCGGAGTTGCGCTATACCAAGTACGCCAAGGAAATGTGGGCCTTGTACGAAGCCGGCACCTTGCATCCGGCCAGCGTATTGACCGGTGAGTTCGATGAGCCGGAAGAGCTGGCGGACGTCGGCGGCATCATGCGCGAGATCGAAGCCGCACGCCTCGATGAAGAGCGTCGGCAAGCAGTGCGCGCTGCTGACGATGCGCCACCCAGCAAAGCCGAAGAGCCGCCTCCACCCTGGATGCAGTGACAGGCTAAATAAAAATCCGGCCTCGGCCGGATTTTTTGTAGGTGGCGTTTGCTGGCGATTGTAGGCACAAGGCATTTCAGGCGAGGCACATTCTCCGTAGCAGCTGGCGAAGCCTGCGTTCGGCTGCGAAGCAGTCGTAAATCCTGCCTCCACGGTTAACCTGAAAAACTGCGGTGCCTGATTTTACGACCGCTGCATCCGGATGCGGCCCAGACCGAACGCAGCCTTCGGCAGCTGCTACGGGTCGTATAGCGGCTTCAGGCAGCCCCCTTCTCGCAACATCCCCCAGACGCCAGCTCCTTGAGGATCGGGCAGTCGGGTCGATGGTCGCCGTGACAGTGTTCGACCAGGTCCTGCAAGGTGTCACGCAGCTGCCCCAGTTCGCGGATCTTCAGGTTCAACTCCTCGATATGCTGGCGAGCCAGTGCCTTGACGTCGGCGCTGGCGCGCTGGCGATCCTGCCAGAGGGTCAGCAATTTGCCGACCTCTTCCAGAGAGAATCCCAAATCCCGTGAACGTTTGATAAAGGCCAGGGTGTGCAGATCGGCGTCGCTGTACACACGGTAGCCGCTGTCGGTGCGCTGAGCCGCCTTGAGCAGGCCGATCGATTCGTAATAGCGAATCATCTTCGCGCTCAGGCCGCTCTGCCGGGCTGCTTGACCGATGTTCATTCAGGTGTCTCCAGGTCTTTGGGTTTCCAGGTTTTCAACAGTAGCGCATTGCTCACCACGCTGACGCTGGACAAGGCCATCGCGGCGCCGGCCAACACCGGGTTGAGCAGGCCGAACGCAGCCAGCGGAATCCCGATCAGGTTATAGACGAAGGCCCAGAATAGATTCTGACGAATTTTCGCGTAGGTCTTGCGGCTGATCTCCAGCGCCGCCGGTACCAGTCGCGGGTCGCCTCGCATCAGAGTGATCCCGGCGGCCTGCATGGCGACGTCGGTGCCACCACCCATGGCGATGCCGATATCGGCCGCGGCGAGGGCCGGGGCGTCGTTGATGCCGTCGCCGACCATGGCCACCACCCCAGTCTTTTTCAGTTCGGCGACGGTGGCGGCTTTATCGGCCGGCAGCACCTCGGCGTGTACGTCGGTGATGCCCAATGCCTGGGCAACGACCCGGGCGCTGCCACGGTTGTCGCCGGTCAGCAGGTGGCTGCTGATGTGGCGTGCGTTGAGGGCTTGCACCGCTTGCAGGGCACCGGGCTTGAGGGTGTCGCCAAACGCAAACAGACCGAGCACCCGCGGTTGCGGGCTTTGCTCGATCAGCCAGGAGAGTGTCCGGCCTTCGGTCTCCCAGTCCTCAGCGGATTGTTTGAGGGCGCCGGGATTCAGGCCGCTTTCCTCCAGCAGGCGTCGATTGCCCAGCGCCAGTTGGCGGCCGTCCAGCGTGCCGGCAATGCCGCGACCGGTCAGGGACTGGCTGGCACTGACCTGCGCCACCGCTAGAGTGCGCGCCGTGCAGGCGTCCAGCACGGCTTTGGCCAGCGGGTGTTCGCTACCGCGTTGCAGGGCACCGGCCAGTTGCAGCAAGGTACTTTCGTTTCCGTCGAGGGCGCTCAGGTGGGCGATTTGCGGAGTGCCGGAGGTCAGGGTGCCGGTCTTGTCGAAGACCACTGCGCTGACTTCATGGGCGCGCTCCAGGGCTTCGGCGTCCTTGATCAAAATGCCGTGGCGGGCGGCCACGCCGGTCCCGGCCATGATCGCGGTAGGCGTTGCCAGGCCCAGGGCGCAAGGGCAGGCGATCACCAATACCGCCACGGCATTGATTACCGCGGTTTCCAGGGGCGCGCCATACAGCCACCAGCCGATCAGGGTCGCCAGTGCCAGCAGGAGGACGACGGGCACGAATACCTGACTGACTTTATCCACCAGCTTCTGGATCGGCGCCTTGCCGGCCTGGGCGTCTTCCACCAGGCGGATGATTCGCGCCAGCACGGTTTCCGCACCCAGGGCGAGGGTGCGTACCAATAGACGACCTTCGCCATTGATCGCACCGCCGGTGACTTTGTCGCCAGGCTGTTTCGGCACTGGCAAGCTTTCGCCGCTGATCAGCGCTTCATCGGCATGGCTCTGGCCTTCGAGGACTTCGCCGTCCACCGGGAAACGCTCGCCGGGTTTGACCATGACCAGATCATTGAGGCGCAAATCGCTGATCGCGACGTCCTGCTCGCGGCCGTCGATAACTTGTATCGCCCGTTCCGGGCGCAAGGCTTCAAGGGCGCGGATGGCGCTGGCAGTCTGGCGCTTGGCGCGGCTTTCCAGGTATTTACCGAGCAGCACCAAGGCGATGACCACTGCCGAGGCTTCGAAATACAGGTGCGGCATGCTCCCGGCAGTCGCCGTGGCCCACTGATAAAGACTCAAGCCATAACCAGCGCTGGTGCCCAGGGCCACCAGCAAGTCCATGTTCCCGGCACCGGCGCGAACCGCTTTCCAGGCAGCGACATAAAAGCGCGCACCAAAGATGAACTGCACCGGTGTCGCCAAGGCAAATTGCCCCCAGGCGGGAAGCATCCAGTGCAGGCCGAAGGGTTGTACCAGCATCGGCAACACCAGCGGCAGCGCCAGGATGATTGCCAGTACCAAGGCCCAGCGCTCGCGACGCAAACGCTGTTCTTGATCGGTGGCAGTCGATTGTTCGCTTTGCCACAGGCTGGCGCAATATCCGGCTTTACTGACGGCGGCGATCAAGGTCGCGGGGTCTACCTGGCCCAGCAATTGGAGGTGGGCTCGTTCGTTGGCCAGGTTGACGCTGACGCTTTCGACCCCGGCGGCTTTAGCCAGTGCACGCTCGACCCGACCGACGCAGGAGGCGCAGGTCATGCCGCCGATGCTCAATTCCAGGCTCTGGGCCGGAACGCTGTAACCGGCTTGTTGTACGGCGTGCATCAAGGCTTGCAGGCTACCGCTGGGCGCCTGGACGCGGGCCTGTTCAGTGGCCAGGTTGACGCTGACCGCACTGGCGCCGACGACCTTGCTCAAGGCGCGCTCGACCCGCCCGGCACAGCTGGCGCAGGTCATGCCGGCAATCGGCAGATCGAAGGTGATTGATTCGGACATGGGGGCTACTCCCTGTAGAAATTACCTACAGGATCAACCTTGCCATGCTGGCAAGGTCAAGCGGGTTTTTTGTCGACGCCAAACACAGAATCTGTGGTGAGGGGCTGCCCTAATGCCAGTCAGTTAAGCTTTTACGCGGTCCGTAGCAGCTGCCGAAGGCTGCGTTCGGCTGCGAAGCGGTCGTAAAATCAGGCACTGCGGTATTCCAGACAATCCGTGCAAGCAGGATTTGCGACTGCTGTGCAGCCGAACGCAGCCTTCGGCAGCTGCTACGGGGCCAGTGCTGAGCCTGAAACTCCTTAACTGACTGGCATTGGGGATTGCCCCCTTGCCACACTTGCCCAATACACCCAACTGCAGCCGAACCGCTCAATACCCCAGCCCCGCCCGTTTCAGGTACATCCCATCCTGGGTCATGGCAATGCGGTATTTCTGAACTTCACCGGCCTTGAGAGTGATGGTCTGCGAACCCGGCGCCAGCATGCCCGGCTGGCAGCCCGGCGCCTGGCCCGGCAACAGTTTGAGCCGTAGCGAAACAGTGCCCGGCGGCAAATTGAACGAGGTGCTCTGCTCCTGGAACAATCGGGCAGACAGCCGATCATGGATGTACACGCCGATTTCACAGGAGGTCGCGACTTCCAGGCGCTCGCGGGAAATAATCAGCACGCCGTAATCTTCGCCGGCGGCGCTGACGGCTTGCGCGACACCGAAGAGGCTGAGGATGCTGAATAGGCTAAAGGCTGACCAGCGCATGGGCTGAATCTCCTACTGTCGTGGCATGGATGACGCAGCTTGTCCGAGCAGGGCGCCGAATACCAGCCCGGCAGATCACTGCAGAACTTGACCTTGCCATGGTGACAAGGTCGAGGATGACCACATCCCTCATTCAAGGAGCAGCATCAATGCAAGTATTCACCGTCCAAGGCATGTCCTGTGGCCATTGCGTTCGGGCCATTACTCAAGCGGTACAGGCCAAGGATCCGGCGGCCAGCGTCCAGATCGATCTCGGTGCCAAAGAAGTGGGGATCGAGAGCCGGTTGTCGGCAGATGAAGTGATCAGCCTGATCAGCGAAGAGGGCTATGCAGTGAAGCTCGCCTGACTCTTTTTATTAGTTAGCGAGCTATCTGAATGTTCAAGGCATCCAGGCGCGGCTAGACTGTCGGACTGACGCGCAACCTGGATGCCAGATGAACCTCCGCACAATCATGATTCTCGGTGCCTTGAGCGCCTTCGGTCCGCTGGCGATCGACTTCTATTTGCCGGCCTTTCCGGCGATGGCCCTGGCCTTCGGCACCGATGAAAAACACATCCAGCTGACCCTTGCAGCTTATTTCCTTGGCCTGTCCATCGGGCAACTGGCCTATGGACCGGTGGCGGATCGCTTCGGGCGGCGGATTCCGCTGCTGGTCGGGGTCGCGTTGTTCACCCTGGCGTCCCTGGCGTGTGCCTTTGTACCCAGTCTCGATTGGCTGATCGGCGCCCGTTTCGTCCAGGCCTTGGGTGGCTGTGCGGGGATGGTGATTTCTCGAGCCGTGGTCAGTGACAAGTGTGATGCGGTAGCGTCAGCCAAAGTTTTCTCGCAATTGATGCTGGTGATGGGCCTGGCGCCGATCCTCGCGCCCATGCTGGGCGGTTTGTTGGTCAATCTTTATGGCTGGCAGTCGATCTTTATCATGCTGACCCTGTTCAGTGCCTTGTCGGGATTGGCAGTGGCCCTTGGGCTGCCGGAAAGCCTGCCGGCCAATCAGCCGCGCCAACCGTTGTCGGGTGCCTTGCGCCAATATGGCCGGTTGCTGGCAGACAAGGTCTTTCTCGGGCATGCCTTGACCGGCGGGATCGCGATTGCCGGGATGTTTGCCTATATCGCCGGTTCACCCTTTGTCTTCATCAAACTCTACGGGGTGCCGGCCGAGCACTTCGGCTGGCTGTTCGGCATTAACGCTGCGGGTTTTATTCTGGTGGCACAGATTAATGCGCGGATGCTCTCCAAACGCGGGCCGGCCTATTTGCTGGCGCGTACGGTGTGGATTTATCTGGCCGCCGGAGTGACCCTGCTGGGCGTCAGCGCCTTGCATACACCGCAGTTGTGGCCGCTGCTGGTGCCGCTGTTTATCTGCATTGCGAGTCTGGGCTGCATTATTCCCAATGCCTCGGCCTGCGCGATGAGCGGGCAAGGTGCCCGGGCGGGAAGTGCTTCGGCGATGCTGGGGTGTCTGCAATTCAGTGTCGCCGCCGGGGCGGCGTCACTGCTCGGGGTTCTGCATGATGGCAGCGCCATGCCGATGGCGATGGTGATCAGTCTGTGCGGGATACTTGCGGTGAGCGTGGCGATGGTCACCCGGCGCTTGCAAAACGCGCGGATCGCAGCGCAAGCGGTGGCCTGACTCAGCCAGCGGCTTGCTGCTGACGGTCGGGGAATCGATGGGGGGCTTGCAGTCGGGTCTCCAGGGTCTGGGCAAAGGCGCGGGCTTCGGCTTCACTGCGGAACGTCACCACATGTTGGTCGAGCCGGACCTGCCATCGATGGCCTGGAGATGTAGCCAGTTCTTTTATCAGGATCTTCATTGCTGACCTCCTCATGTAAAAGACACTATTGCAAAGGCCCCGAGTGTAGACCCCGAATGCCCCCGGAAATATGACAAGGGCCAAGTCTCTGACTGACGGTGTCATCCGCCTCCCACATCATTTGCGGATGACTCCCGTACAACTGCGGTTTAGAACCCTTCGAGTACTATTTTACCCTTGGATTTGCCATTTTCCAGCAGCTCGTGGGCACGCCGCAGGTTGGCCGCATTGATGCGGCCGGTGCGCAACTCAGTAAACCGGTGAACTTGTTGCGTGAAATGATCAAGTTACGGTGTGAGAAATTATCCAGTCAGAGCCCCGTCTTATTTGCGGCCGATCATTAACCGCCGCTAAATAGAGACAATTCTTTCAGGAACTATCACCCTCAAAGGTTTCCCTATGGCGGGAGCCCTTGGTTTTCGCGTTTATACTAGTGCTCGCCTATTTCTACCCCGTTGATTTCGGGTATGTGAATCGGTGTTTATATCGGTTGCACGGCACGTTGTCGGCGTTGAACCTAATGGATGGTTTCGAAGGAGTTGATCGCTTTAGTTTGTAACATCGCCCGGTTTTTGGCGGTTTTCACGTCTTGGCCGGTGATACATTACTGGCCATTATGTCTCAGCGCTGTAGACGAATGATTCAACAGGGAGTGAACACATGGAATATGCACCTTGCATCAGCCAGATTGCCACGCTGCTGGCGGACCCGAAGCGCAGTGCGATGATGTGGGCTTTGATGGATGGAACAGCCCGGCAATCCGAAGAGTTGGCGTTACTGGCAGGTTTGTCACCGGCTTCGGCCAGCGCGCACCTGGCGCGCTTGTCTGCCGGTGGGCTGTTGAAAGTCGAAGCGCGTGGGCGAAAGCGTTTTTTTCGCCTTGCCGCTCCCGAAATAGGTGCCGCAGTGGAAGCCTTGGCCAATGCTTCTATCGCCAGCGCGCCACGAGCCATACCAGACATATTCAGGCGCAACCTCGCCCCGACGAGAGCTCATACCCCTCCGTCCTCATTGCTCAAGGCGCGGATGTGTCATGACCATCTGGGCGGCGAGCTGGCGGCTGATCTGTATCAACGATTGCTGGATGCCGGGTGGATCGAGCAGACGCATCAACGCATCGACGTCACGAATAAAGGTGCAAGCCAGTTGGCAATCCGAGGTATTTTTATCCAGGCGCTCGCCCAACGGAATGCCCGGATTGCCTGTTCCTGCCCAGACTGGAGCGAGCGACGACCGCATTTGGGCGGAGCGCTGGGAGCCGGGTTGCTGCAGTTATTCATGCAGTCGGGCTGGCTGAACATCCCGGGCGAATCACGTGCCCTGCAGATTACCGCGCTCGGGCAACGTGAAATCGCCAGGTTCGCCAAGGCGACCGAGCTGGAAATGACCACCTGATGTCTGTCTGCAACGACGTCGGTGTCCTCGGGTTTCAAACGTCGTTTACAGGTTTCGGCCGGTCGCTGCCCTCGATGGCGGTCTTACGGCTTGACCAAGCGTGCATCCAGACTGTTCTGCGCCAGGCGTTTGGCCTGGTCCTGAGTCATGCCCAGATGGGTATGCAGTGCGTGGAAGTTCTCGGTGACGTAACCGCCGAAGTACGCCGGATCATCCGAGTTCACCGTGACCTTCACACCACGTTCGAGCATCTCGAGGATGTTGTGCTGTGACATGTCGTCGAATACGCAGAGCTTGGTATTGGACAGCGGGCAGACGGTCAGTGGAATCTGCTCATCGATAATCCGCTGCATCAGCCGCTCATCTTCGATGGCGCGCACACCATGATCAATGCGCTGGATCTTCAGCAGGTCGAGAGCTTGCCAAATGTACTCGGGCGGGCCTTCTTCACCGGCGTGGGCAACAGTCAGGAAACCTTCGTGACGGGCGCGATCGAACACGCGCTGGAACTTGCTCGGCGGGTGACCCATTTCGGAACTGTCGAGGCCGACGGCAACAAACGCATCGCGAAATGGCAGGGCCTGATCCAGGGTTTTCTCGGCTTGCGCTTCACTCAAATGCCGCAGGAAGCTGAGGATCAAACCACTGGTGATGCCCAGTTGCTGCTCGCCATCTTTCAGCGCGCTGGCGATACCGTTGAGCACGACTTCAAACGGTACTCCACGATCGGTATGGGTCTGCGGATCGAAGAACGGTTCGGTGTGAATCACGTTCTGCGCCTTGCAGCGCAACAGGTAAGCCCAAGTCAGATCATAGAAGTCCTGGGAGGTGCGCAGTACATCCGCGCCCTGGTAATACAGGTCGAGAAACTCTTGCAGGTTGTTGAAGGCGTAAGCCTTGCGCAGAGTTTCAACATCGTCCCACGGCAGGGCGATCTTGTTGCGTTCAGCCAAGGCGAACAGCAGCTCAGGCTCCAGTGAGCCTTCCAGGTGCAGGTGCAGTTCTGCTTTGGGCAGGGCATTCAGCCAGTCGTACATTTTATTGAATTCTCATCAGGTGCAATGACGGCATTCTACAGGTCGACGCTGAGATTTTTGCTAAAACCTGACCAGCCGGTTCATTACACCCTCGCCGGTTCTCGTCGATAAGCGTAGGTGTCGGCGCAGGTGGTGGTCGGATATTTCGCCGGGTGCTGCCTGCCACTGGTGCGCTAAGGTGTAACGAAACGTTAGCAACTCACCGCAGTCTGTAGCTCATCGTTTCCGATTCGCTTCATTCGGCAAAAGGCCAGCAATGCTCACCTTACTCAAGCAAGAGAAATTCCTGCTACTGGCGCTGCTCGCAGCATCTGCGGCTTTCCCATTGGAGCACTGGCTGCTGCACAGCGGCCAGCTGACGGCGCTGATTGGCGGGTTGGTGCTGGTGGCGTTTATCGTCTGCGCCTCGATGCGCGTCGCCCATCACGCGGAACTGTTGGCGGAAAAAGTCGGAGACCCCTACGGCACGATGATCCTGACCCTGGCCGCGGTGCTGGTCGAAGTGGTGATCCTGGCGATCATGATGAGCAACGAAGCCTCGGCGACCCTGGTGCGCGACACCATCTACTCAGCGGTGATGCTTGATATCAATGGCATCCTCGGTCTGGCGGCACTGATGGGCGGGATCAAACATGGCGAACAGTCCTACAACGATGACTCGGCGCGCACCTATAGCGTGATGATCCTGACCGCCATGGGTGTTTCCATGGTGGTCCCGGAGTTCATTCCCGAAGCGGACTGGAAGATTTACTCGGCGTTCACAATTGGCGCCATGGTGGTGCTTTACACCTTGTTTTTGCGGATGCAGGTCGGGCCCCATAGCTATTTCTTCAGCTACAGCTACCCGGAGAAACGTCGTAAGGGCGAACCTGCGCACGACACGCCTGCGATCAACCTCGGGCTATCCATCGCCACCTTGGTGTTCGGCGTGGTGGTGATCGGCGCATTGGCCGAAGTGATGTCGAAAACCCTCGACCTGGGGCTTGAAGGTACTGGCGCGCCACCGGTGATGACGGCGATTCTGGTGGCGGCGATTTCCGCGGCGCCAGAGATCCTTACCGCATTACGCGCGGCCTTGGCCAACCGCATGCAGTCGGTGGTCAATATCGCCTTGGGCGCTTCATTGTCGACGGTGATCCTCACGGTGCCGGTCATGGAAGCCATGGCCCTCTACACCGGCCAGCCTTTCCAGATGGCCATGACCCCGGTGCAGACGGTCATGGTGTTCATTACCCTGATCGTCAGCGCAATCAACCTCAACGATGGCGAAACCAATGCCATCGAAGGGATGACCCACTTTGTGTTGTTTGCGACATTCGTCATGTTGTCGTTGCTGGGGCTTTAAGACCTGCACTAAATCACCGCCGCTCCCACATTAGGTTGGTATCGTGTCAGACGCCGCTGATCAGTTGTCTCGCCGCCTGGCTGTGATCGGCAATCAACCCCTTCAGATCCAGCCCCTCAACCTGCCCGTCGATCACTCGCCATTTACCGGCGACCATCACCCGGTCCGCCCGGTCCGCGCCACACAACAGTAGCGCCGACAACGGATCATGACTGCCGGAAAAGCGCAGCTCATCGAGTTTGAACAGTGCCAGATCCGCCTGCTTGCCCACTGCCAGCTCGCCGATATCGCTGCGCCCGAGCAGTTGCGCCGAACCGCGGGTGGCCCAGCTCAGCACCAGCTCCGGGGTGATCTTTTGCGCGCCATAACGCAGGCGCTGCAAGTACAGCGCCTGGCGGGTTTCGAGGATCATGTTCGACGCATCGTTGGAGGCCGAGCCATCCACACCGAGACCCAACGGCGCGCCCGCTGCGATCAGGTCCAGGGTCGGGCAGATGCCTGAAGCCAGACGCATATTCGAGCTCGGGCAATGGCAGATGCCGGTGCCGGCCGCGCCCAGGCGAGCGATTTCATCCGGGTTGAAATGAATGCCATGGGCCAGCCAGGTACGTGGTCCGAGCCAGCCGACGCTGTCCAGATAATCCACGGTGCGCAGGCCGAAACGTTGCAGGCAGAAGTCTTCTTCGTCGAGGGTTTCGGCGAGGTGGGTGTGCAGGCGCACGTCAAGTGTGTTGGCCAGTGCAGCGCTGGCCGCCATGATTTCCGGGGTTACGGAAAATGGCGAGCAGGGCGCCAGGGCAATCTGGATTTGCGCGCCATCACCGCGTTCATGGTATTCGGCGATCAGGCGCTGGCTGTCGGCGAGAATCACTTCACCCTGCTGCACGGTCTGTTGCGGTGGCAGCCCGCCGTCTGCTTCGCCCAGGCTCATCGATCCACGGGTGAGCATCGCGCGCATGCCCAGTTCGCGCACGCTCTGGACCTGCACATCAATGGCGTTTTCCAGGCCTTCGGGAAACAGGTAATGGTGATCGGCCGCCGTGGTGCAGCCAGACAACAGCAACTCGGCCAGAGCGACTTTGCTCGCCAGTGCCAGTTTCTCCGGGGTCAGTCGTGCCCAGACCGGATACAGGGTTTTCAGCCAGGGGAACAACGGCTGATTGACCACCGGCGCCCAGGCGCGGGTCAGGGTTTGATAGAAGTGGTGGTGGGTATTGATCAGCCCGGGAAGGATCACATGCTCGCAAGCATCGAAGACTTGTCCACAGGGTACGGCGGGTTGTTGCCCGGCACCGAGCACTTCGACGATCAAACCGTCTTGCAGCACCAGGCCGCCACGGGCGTCGAGCGCGTTGGCAGTGAAAATGGCCAGGGGGGTTTTTAACCAGATACGGGTCGCAGGCATTGGCCGGCTCCTGAAGAAGATTGGGTTCAGGTTCGCCAGCTCAGTGTTGCCCTGTCTGCTGATCCAGGGTCGCCGGGGAGGGCGAGGTTTGGAGTTTACTCAGATTCCGGATTTGATGCGATAGCTTCAAATAGTTGCGTGAGGCCTAAAAGATCGCAGCCTGCGGCAGCTCCTACGGATTGTGTTTACACGCGGATACCAAAAAAGATCGCGGTCGGCGTAGGAGCTGCCGCAGGCTGCGATCTTGGCGATCTTGGTGTCCTTTCAATCACCCCTTACCAGGGAATCGTCTCGCCTCGGTAGTTCACAAAATGATGCCCACCCTTGCCCGCATAAGCATTCACCTGCTCGATCAACCCCTGGGTGCTGGTGTCGACATCGATGTCCGCGCCTTCACCGCCCATGTCGGTTTTCACCCAGCCCGGGTGCAGCGACAGCACAGTCAGTTTCTGCTCGCCCAGTTGCGTGACGAAGCTGTTGGTCATGGAGTTCAGCGCCGCCTTGCTGGCCTTGTACAGCGCCAGCTCCGGGGCGTCGGGCATGGTCACGCTGCCGAGCACCGAGCTCATGAACGCCAGCACACCACTGTCCGGGCGCATCTGCCCGGCGAAGCGCTGGGCCAGATTGATCGGGGCCACGGCGTTGGTGAAGAACAACTGGCCGACTTCGGCGAGGGTGGCGTTGCCGGGTGTCTGATCATCCGGACCTTTGACTCCGGCGTTGACGAACAGCAAGTCGAACACCTGGTCTTTAAGGCGTTGGCTCAGGGCGATCACGGCGTGCTGATCATCCATGTCCAGTTGTTCGATCCGGACCTTGCCCAGTGCCTGCAAGGCCTCGGCTTTCTGCGTGTTGCGCACGGTAGCGGTGACTTGCCAGCCGTCAGCCAGCAAACGTTTCACCAGCCCGAGGCCCAAACCTCGGGAGGCGCCGATGATGAGTGCGTTTTTTGCAGTGTTCATAAACGGGTTCCTTGAGAAAAGAGGATCACGGTCTTAATGGACAACTCTGGCTGAGCCGTAGCTGCAACTCCAGGCGCAGCTCGCCGCGTTCGGCAATGCAGTTTTACCATCTCGGCGGTTTTCCTGTTCTTCGAATTGGCGTGGGGAGTTGCACAATTGTTGCCTGGTCGGCAGTCATCGCGAGCAATCGAGCGTCGACCGGTTGCGCCCACAGGGATTGCGCAATCCTCGTGGGAGCAGCCGGTCGATTGCTCGATTCTGGTCCCTTTGCGGGCACCACTTCAGGGCACGCCTGTGGATAACGTTACCGGCTTTGCCCTTTCTGCTGATCAAAAAATGAGCAGCCAGCCGCGAGCTATGCTGCCTATGCAACTGGGCCAGCCTTGCACGGCTTATCCACAGGTTGCTCCACAGTATTTGTGCGCAAGCCAAAAGGCCGGGTATAAGCACTCGCGGGCTTTCTTCTAAAGGTGATATACCGCTCTAACTGATTGTTTTGCAGCGGGATTAACCCTGGCGACAGGCAATTGGGCAAAAAATGAACAGTGCCCGCAAAGCCACGTCGCAGAAGGGTTCCAGGGGAATGTACTCAGGTTATCCACAGTCGGGTGCACAGTAGATGTGGGCAAGTCCAGGCGGCGGCAGGTATGCCGATTGCACCAAAAAAACCGCAGCGCGATCCATTGCAGGAGCTGGCGCAGCCTGCGATCTTTTGATTTTGTTCTTACCCTGATGGGGACTCTACCGTTGCAATAAAATCCGCCCACGACTCAGATCGGCCAGTTGGCTTTGCAAGGTATCAATCTGCGCTTCAGCGACTGCCAGCAGTAACTCCACGCCATTGGCGGTGAAGCTTTCCTCCAGCATCAAGCCCCCGAGTTCGGTCACCCGCAGTTTGACCAGTGCCAATTCGTTAAAACCACAGGCGCAACTCAGCGGCACCCGAGTGATCAGCGCAACCCGTTCGGCACCTTGCAAGCATTTGTTGGCACTGCCGCCGTAGGCCCGGGCGAGGCCGCCGGTGCCTAGCTGGATGCCGCCGTACCAACGAGTCACCACGACCGCGACCTGGTCGCAATCCTGGGCTTCGATGGCCGCCAGAATCGGTCGTCCGGCCGTGCCGCCAGGTTCGCCGTCGTCACTGCTGCGGTATTGATCAGCGAGTTTCCAGGCCCAGCAATTGTGCGAGGCGTTCAGGTCGCTGTGTTGCTCGATGAATGTTTGAGCTTCGGCTGAGCTGCTGATCGGGGCTGCGAGGGCGATGAAGCGGCTTCTGCGAATTTCTTCGCGATATTCGCAAAGGCCGGTGAGGGTAAAAGGCATGCGCTGGGATCTTTTAAAGGGTTGGCTTGAGGCCGCAGCCCTTGAGAATGATCTGGATCAGATTGTTGCTGGCATCGTCCATGTCCTGCCTGGTCAGTTTGTTGCGGCCGGTCACACGGCAGATCTGCGTGGCGAAGTCGGCGTAGTGCTGGGTACTGCCCCACAACAGAAAGATCAGGTGCACCGGATCGACCGGGTCCATCTTGCCGGCATCGATCCAGGCCTGGAACACGCCTGCCCGACCCTGGAACCAAGTGCGATAGTCCTGGCTGAAATGCTCGCTCAGGCACTCACCGCCGCTGATGATTTCCATGGCGAAGATCCGCGAGGCCTGTGGCTGGCGGCGGGAGAATTCCATCTTGGCGCGGATATAGCGGCTGAGCGCTTCGGCCGGATCGTCTTCGGCGGTCAGGGTGTTGAAGGTGCTGTCCCACAACTCGAGGATGTTGCGCAACACCGCCACATACAGCCCGAGCTTGTTGGTGAAGTAGTAATGCAGATTGGCTTTGGGCAGCCCGGCATTCTGCGCAATGGTGTTCATGCTGGTGCCTTTGAACCCGTGACGAGCGAACTCGTCTTCAGCGGCCTTGATGATTGCCTCTTCGTTCTTTTGACGAATTCGGCTGACAGGCTTGGCGGTGTGAGCGCCGGCGTGGGCTGGGACTTCAAGGGTCATGGAGGTTTCCGAGCAGTTCTGTGGGTGCAAGCAATGCGTTGATAGCGCACCCACAAGAATCAGACAAGCCTTGTCACTATAAAAGATCGGTTTTACCGGGTGGCCGCCAGGCTTTCGAGGAAGCTTTCCAGCACCAGATGAGGGCGCCGGCCCTTGCGGGTGACCGACGCCAGGCTCAGGTCGTAGAAGCGCGCCATGGGTTTCAGGGCCCGCAGTCGACCTTGCTGCACCCAGAGGCTGGCGTAATGATCCGGCAGATAACCGATGTAGCGCCCGGTCAGGATCAGAAACGCCATGCCTTCGCGGTCCGATGCGCTGGCGGTGCAATTGAGCGCCTGGTAATGCGCCTGGATCTCGGCCGGCAAGCGGAAGGTCGGCGCGATGGCGTCCTGACTGTTGAGACGCTCATCGTCCAGTTGTTTGTCATCGACATAAAACAGCGGATGACCGACCGCGCAGTAGAGCAACGAACGCTCGCTGTACAGCGGTTGATACTCCAGGCCCGAGAGCGCGCTGGCTTGTGGCACCACACCGACATGCAAGCGGCCGTCGAGTACCCCTTGTTCCACCTCGTTGGGGGCAATCATGCGGATCTGAATCTGCACGTCCGGCCCGCGCTCCTTCAATTGCGCCAAGGCATGGGTGATGCGCATGTGGGGCAGGGTGACCAGGTTGTCGGTCAGGCCGATGGTCAACTCGCCCCGCAGGTGCTGGTGCAGGCCGTTGACCTCGGTGCGAAAACTTTCCAGTGCACTTAATAGCTGCAAGGCCGATTGATAGACTTCGCGGCCTTCCTCGGTCAGGGAGAATCCGGCACGGCCGCGCTGGCACAGGCGTAGCCCGAGACGCTGCTCAAGGTCGCTCATTTGCTGGCTGATGGCCGAGCGGCCGATCCCCAATACGCTTTCCGCCGCGGAGAAGCCGCCACATTCGACTACGCTGCGAAAGATGCGCAGCAAGCGGATATCAAAGTCACTGACTTGTGCCAGCGGATCGGGGCGACGACTACTCATAGTTTAGTGGCGGCCTGACTGAAGATTAGAAGAGTTGGATTTCACAGACTTTATCCCCGTGGCAATTTAGCTGCAAGAACACTTTTGATCCCTACGCTGCCTTTTTGCCTTGCGAGGTTTTGCTCATGAACTTGCCCGATAACGCTCCGGTCTCCCTGGCCAGTCAACTCAAGCTCGACGCCCACTGGATGCCGTACACCGCCAACCGCAACTTCCAGCGCGACCCGCGTTTGATCGTTGCCGCAGAAGGCAGCTACCTGATCGACGACAAGGGCCGCAAGGTCTATGACTCGTTGTCGGGTCTGTGGACTTGCGGCGCCGGGCATACCCGCAAGGAAATCCAGGAAGCGGTTTCCAGGCAATTGGGCACCCTCGATTACTCGCCGGGCTTCCAGTACGGTCACCCGCTGTCGTTCCAGCTGGCGGAAAAAATCACCGAGCTGACTCCGGGCAACCTGAATCACGTGTTCTTCACCGACTCCGGTTCCGAGTGTGCGGACACCGCGGTGAAAATGGTGCGTGCCTACTGGCGTCTGAAAGGTCAGTCGACCAAGACCAAAATGATCGGTCGGGCTCGTGGTTATCACGGTGTGAACATCGCTGGCACCAGCCTGGGCGGCGTCAACGGCAACCGCAAAATGTTCGGTCAGGCGATGATGGATGTCGACCACCTGCCGCACACCTTGCTGGCCAGCAACGCTTACTCCCGTGGCATGCCGGAGCAGGGCGGTATCGCCTTGGCCGATGAGCTGCTGAAACTGATTGAGTTGCACGATGCGTCGAACATCGCCGCGGTGTTCGTCGAGCCAATGGCCGGTTCCGCCGGTGTATTGGTTCCGCCTCAGGGTTACCTCAAGCGTCTGCGGGAAATTTGTGATCAGCACAGCATCCTGCTGGTGTTCGATGAAGTGATCACCGGCTTCGGTCGGACCGGTTCGATGTTCGGTGCCGACAGCTTCGGCGTGACCCCGGACCTGATGTGCATCGCCAAGCAAGTCACCAACGGCGCAATTCCGATGGGCGCGGTGATTGCCAGCTCCGAGATCTATCAGACCTTCATGAATCAAGCGACGCCGGAATATGCAGTGGAATTCCCCCACGGCTACACCTACTCGGCGCATCCGGTGGCCTGCGCGGCCGGTTTGGCTGCACTGGATCTGCTGCAGAAGGAAAACCTGGTGCAGAGCGTGGCTGAAGTCGCGCCGCATTTCGAGAATGCCTTGCATGGCTTGAAGGGCACCAAGAACGTCATCGACATCCGTAACTACGGCCTGGCCGGCGCAATCCAGATCGCCGGGCGTGACGGTGACGCCATCGTGCGTCCTTTCGAAGCCGGGATGGCTTTGTGGAAGGCCGGTTTCTACGTGCGCTTCGGCGGCGACACCCTGCAGTTCGGCCCAACCTTCAATAGCAAGCCGCAGGATCTTGATCGCCTGTTCGACGCGGTCGGCGAAGTGCTGAACAAGATCGATTGATTCGACCTTCTATATAGAACGAACAACAGGTGCGCAGCGATGCGCGCCTGTGGACAACTTTTCAGGAGCCACGCATGAGCCTTATCCCGCATTTGATCAACGGTGAACTGGTGACCGACAACGGTCGCAGCGCTGACGTGTACAACCCGTCCACCGGCCAGCCGATTCACAAAGTACCTTTGGCCAGCCGCGAAACCGTGCAAAAAGCCATCGACTCGGCCAAGGCGGCGTTCCCGGCCTGGCGCAATACCCCACCGGCCAAGCGCGCCCAGGTGATGTTCCGCTTCAAGCAATTGCTGGAGCAGAACGAAGGGCGTATCGCTCAGCTGATCAGCGAAGAGCATGGCAAGACCCTGGAAGACGCCACTGGCGAGTTGAAGCGCGGTATCGAAAACGTCGAGTACGCGTGCTCGGCTCCGGAAATCCTCAAGGGCGAGTACAGCCGTAACGTCGGCCCGAACATCGATGCCTGGTCCGACTTCCAGCCGTTGGGCGTGGTTGCCGGTATTACCCCGTTCAACTTCCCGGCCATGGTGCCGCTGTGGATGTATCCACTGGCGATCGTTTGCGGCAACTGTTTCATCCTCAAGCCTTCGGAGCGTGATCCGAGCTCGACTTTGCTGATCGCCCAACTGCTGCAAGAAGCCGGATTGCCCAAAGGTGTTCTGAGCGTGGTGCACGGTGACAAGGGCGCAGTCGATGCGCTGATCGAAGCACCGGAAGTCAAAGCCTTGAGCTTTGTCGGTTCGACGCCGATTGCCGAATACATCTATTGCGAAGCCACCAAGCGCGGCAAGCGTGTGCAGGCCTTGGGTGGCGCGAAGAACCATGCGGTGCTGATGCCGGATGCGGATCTGGATAACGCAGTCAGTGCGTTGATGGGCGCGGCGTACGGTTCATGCGGTGAGCGTTGCATGGCGATCTCGGTGGCGGTGTGTGTTGGCGACCAGGTGGCGGATGCGCTGATCAGCAAACTGGTGCCACAGATCAAGGCGCTGAAAATCGGTGCCGGGACTACCTGCGGCCTGGACATGGGGCCATTGGTTTCCGGTCAGGCTCGCGACAAAGTCAGTGGCTATATAGAAGACGGCGTCTCTTCCGGTGCCGAGCTGGTGGTGGATGGTCGCGGCTTGAGCGTAGCGGGCCATGAAGAGGGCTTCTTCCTCGGCGGCTGCCTGTTCGATCGCGTCACGCCAGAGATGCGCATCTATAAAGAAGAGATCTTCGGCCCGGTGCTGTGCATCGTGCGGGTCAATAGCCTGGAGGAGGCCATGCAACTGATCAACGATCACGAGTACGGCAACGGCACCTGCATCTTTACCCGTGACGGTGAAGCGGCGCGGTTGTTCTGCGACGAGATTGAAGTCGGCATGGTCGGCGTCAACGTACCGCTGCCGGTTCCGGTGGCGTACCACAGCTTTGGCGGTTGGAAGCGTTCACTGTTTGGTGACCTGCATGCCTACGGCCCGGACGGTGTGCGTTTCTATACCCGCCGCAAAGCAATTACCCAGCGCTGGCCGCAACGTGCCAGCCACGAAGCTTCGCAGTTCGCATTCCCTAGCTTGTAGGTAGAAGGGCAAAAGGCCGGCCTTCAGGGTCGGCCTTTTGCATTTCGGGGGCTGTTTTGGCTTATATGACAGAATTGTTAAATTAAGTGTTGACGGCAGATCCTGGAAGTCTATAATTCGCCCCACTTCCGGCGCAGTCGAAACGGAAAACTCCTTGGAAAACAAAGAGTTACGCAGTTTTCGACAGTGGGTTGCTTCAGTTCATCGAGGCCCAGAAGGAGTTGATAAGGTCGTGTTGTTTGGCCCTATTAATGATTCGATCCACTCGGTCGAAAGCGGTGTAAAACAGGTGTTGACAGCAGCG
>NZ_CABVHQ010000071.1 GCF_902497895.1 Pseudomonas fluorescens | reverse complement strand
CCACGACCCGCGCCAGCGCGGTGTCGGTGCCCGCACGCATATCCATGGGCTCGGTGGCGAGCCAGATGGAGTCGATGCGGATCATCGCAGTAGGTCGCGGAGAAAAGCGGTACACGCCGCGGCATTATCCGCCGGCCAACTCACAACGACCGCACCCCTCGAGTGGGGGACTTCGATGCGGATAGTGGCAGCAAGAGTTTGAGGCGATGTTGATGTCGATGTCGATGCCTTGACCGGAATAAAGGCAGTTTGCAATGCCAGGTTTTTCTGTTCATGCACCCGAATCCACTTATGGACAAGGTTGGCGTTGAGGTTGTGGGTCAGAGCAACACTGGCAATCGAGGTGTCAGGCTGCGCACATTCGGCAATGACCTGGGCCTTGAAGGATTTGGAATAGGAGCGACGTTCTTGTGGCATGGGGCGTCCGCTTAAAAAGGCTAGAAATGGTGTCCACTTAAATTTAGGTGGACACCTTCGCCCTAAGCGTTGCGATCAGGAAGGTGTGTTGGCCGGACGCTTACCTTGGGCCTTATACCTAACATCGTGGATGAAATTTTTTGCGAGGCCCAGTTACCCCATGGACGATGGGCGCTGCCGCGATTTTCACCATTCACATGGGCATTTATTCTTCGTATTTTGTGGCTGTGCGGCTTCTCCGGGAATGTGGAGTCTGCCCGCAAGACGAAAGTGCGTGCCATTGAGGCCGCGCAACGGCTTCAGTCCCTTAGCGGTGAAGGTTCAGTTCTTCTGCTCGGTCATGGCTTCATGAACCGAATGATCGCAAAGCAGCTTGCAACTGATGGATGGACTCGCCATGCCAGTAGCGGCAATCGATACTGGAGTGCTACAACCTACCGAACGAGTCATGGTTGAGGCGTAAGTGGGTACCAGGCAACTCCGGGAAAATACCAAATTTCCGCACGCTATCAATGCATCTGATACCGTGCGGAAAAAATGATTTAGCTGAGGCCAAAGGCTTCTTGAATGGTCTTGATCAAGCGGTCGCCATCCACCCCTTTGTAACCTAGGGGGTTTGACGCGAGCTCAGCGGGCACTCAAAGCCTCTTCACTTTTTCTCCGCTGAGAAAAATCAGGAACTCGGAATCACTGATTTGGCTGACAGGGCCAAAATGTAATGCGCGCAGATAGGTTGATCCGTTAGTCCATCCGCGATCGCCGCCATTCATGGCGTCCTGTGCGGTCTGGCTCGTTGATTCAATAATCGTGTATTTCTGCCCAGACTTGCCTACTGCTTCGAAGCGATTGGTTTCTTGAAGGCGAGTAGCCATATAACTGATCTCCATATCGGTTGTGGGATTTTAAACGATAGCACTGCGACAACATCTCGCCATCGTGCGGCGCCTTTTGTACCGACAATTCCCCCAAAGCCCTCTAAGCCTCTTGTTTTGGCAACGCCCAAAATAAGAGGGACTCATTCGAGCCTGCTGCTCCCCTTGGCTCGGCGCTGGCCGAATGGCAACACCTCTTTCCCCTCGGTCGCAGCCGATTGGCGTGAATGAAAACTGTGGGCTATTTCTGAATTTTGACGCGAGATCGGTTGGAGGGATTGCCATGCATTCGAATATAGAAAGACCTTATCCCGTGGATTACCTCCATCCAAACGGAGATATTGCGAAGATAGACTTTATCTGGGGCGACCCTGACAGCATGTCGCCTGTCGGAATTACGATTTGGATCAAGGAGGAACACGGTTACGCAAAACTCGGCGAGGAAATTGGCGAATGGCCGACATTTGGAGATGCCATGCGCCGTGGTACTGATCTTGCGTTCAGGTGGCTAGGTCGATAGGTCTATTACAGTCATGGGACCGGCGCCAACGATCTGGCGAAGTTCATTCGCCCTCGAATCGTTCGACCTTGTGGTTAGTTAAAACTCAGGTAAATACGGTGGCTCAGGATGAGCATTCCTCTGAAGCGGGAGTAACAGCCATGACTGTGAAATTCGTGTGTCAGAAATGCGGTAAAGACACCGAGGTCGACATGCATTACGACAAGGACATCGGCCGCCAGGCTTTCGATTGCACCGAGTGCGGTGCTCGACATGTGCAGGTCGATGAAATCAAGGCGCCTGGCGCGCCAGTAGAAATCCAGTTCCGGCTGGCCGATGAGTCTTGAGCCGCTATAGCCTGAAATTCAGCCATCCGCAGGCGCATTTTGGTGCTTCTTTCAGGCGTCTGGTACCCCCCATCCGGGGTGGGATGGGAAGGATTTATCCAGCTATGCTTTGAGAGCTGCGAGGCTATCGACCGGATGGCGCCAAGCCCTGTTGCAGCGATGATCTATCTAATGAAGGAGGCAGCATGAAAGAAAAAATATTGTGCGCTCTATCGCAGTCAACGCTTGAAGGTAAGAAAGTGACTCAGCTACAGATATGGTCGCAGCGGGCTACGGAAGCGATCACGACCAGTGCTGATTTTTTCAGAGGGAATTTCCAGGGAGTTCCAGTGGTTTTTTTAGGCAGGGACGAGTCTGTTTCCGCTGAAGATTTTGTTTTGATTTATAAGGATTGAGTTCCGCTCGGCTGACGGCACCATTCGTCATACTTAGTATTTTGCCTTCGACAACTTGCACCGTTATTCCAGAGAGTATCCGGCCACTGCGTCGGGTTTTTTCGTTTTTGGAAGGTGGCGTTCAATGCTGGGCTACTGGAGGAAGCGAGGCGGTCAGGAAGACCCCCCTCGCAAGATGGCAGATTTAAAGTCGCGTAACGATTTCACCGGTATGTACGATCGTGAACTCTTGATTGCTCACCCAAAAGACGGGCTTATGATCCAGGGTGCGGTAATAAATCGGGCCGTTGCGCCACGAAGTTGAAGTTGACTCATTTGTGTCGAAACTGAGTTGACGAGTTTCCGCCACAATCGTGTAACGCTTTCCAGATTTGCTCTCTGCTTCATACAGTCCAGATTCAACCCATCGTGATCTCAGCATTTTTCACGCACCGTTTTTATTGAGCAGACTTGAACCGTAGCACGGAGCTATCAACGCGCCAGTGAGCGGGGATTTTTTTTATCAACTCGATCGCCGGCAATCTTGTAGTGCTGTGGGCGATCTGCTGTGTGTCGGACGCGAAGGTAAGGGACGGCATGCTCGGCAAGCTCGTCCACGCCGCGATCGCCGGCATGGGTTGGTGGCGATTCGGGCGTAAAATAGCGGTGCTACTTCATCAAAAGGAGCCGTATATGATCTCCGACCAAATGACCAATCAGACCTCCGAGGATAGAGCTATCTGGGATCAATACTTCTGTGCTGCGCTGATCGCGGAAAGCAATCTGACAGCACCGGTTGTAGGAGGGGCCACTCACGAAGACAGGCAGAATCTGTTGATTGAAAGGGCCAAAGCGCTCGCTGACAAGATGATGGAAACCAGAAAATAACCAGGAGCCGATCCAGGACACCAGGCTCTTCATATCTGGAGCCACCATGACCGTCTATGAAGCAGTGGCCGTGATGGCTCTGGATATGATCACAGCGGTGTTCGACCCACTCGTAATCATCCGGGATGTGGCTCCCCCGACCTGCTCAAACCTGCTTCACTGATCCTTCTCGCAATTGACCATCCACGACACGCCAAACCGATCGACCCCGAAACGCGCCGCCCAGAACGTGGCCTCCAACGGCATTTCAATGCTGCCTCCGTCTGCCAGCGCCCCAAATACCCGCTCCGCCTCGGCCACACTGTCGACATTCAACGAAACCGAACAACCGCTCATGCCCTTGGTCGGGCGATCCGGTGTGGTATCCGAGAAGAGGGGCACATCGACTCGGCGTCCAGCTCGTCTGCGAATCCCGATGGGCGTTGACCCCGGTAGCAAAGCGCTAAAACGCGGCAAGCGGCGGGGTTTTTTCAGATGTTTTTTTTATCGGGGTGGCGAGGCTTATCGCCTCTTGTGCTCGCTGAGCTGAAGTACCATGAGTCAATGTTGAGATTGCACCACCCACTGCGCTTATCGCCTGCCGAGTCCATCGCCCTATGCCTGTCCTTTCCCGTTTCGCCTCGCTGCTCGACCAGGCGCGACGCGCCTTGTTGCTGGTCTGGGGAACGTCCCGCGGGCTGTTTCTGGGGCTGGTGCTGGCGACGCTGATCGCCGGGGTGCTGCCGGCGCTGGCGGCGTGGTTGGGGCAGCGGATTGTCGATGCGGTAGTCGCCGCCATGCAATTGCACGCGCAGCAGGGCAGTGCGCCGTTGTGGCCGGTGGTGCGTTATGTGTTGTTTGAGGCGGGTGTGCTCGCATTGCTGTCCGGGACCCAGCGCGCACTGTCGGTGCAGCAGTCGCTGTTGCGGGTGCAGTTGGGGCAGAAGGTCAACACGATGATTCTGGAGAAAGCCCAGACCTTATCGCTGGTGCAGTTCGAGAATTCCGAGTTCTACGACAAGTTGGTGCGGGTGCGGCGCGAAGCTTCGACCCGGCCGTTGGCGCTGGTGATGAAGTCGTTGGGGCTGATCCAGAACCTGATTGTGTTGATCAGCTTCGGCGTGTTGCTGGTGCATTTTTCGCCCTGGGCGCTGGTGCTGTTGGTGGTCGGTGCGTTGCCGGTGTTTTTTGCCGAAGCGCATTTTTCCGGAGACGCTTTCCGACTCTTCACCCGCCGCGCACCGGAGAGTCGGCAGCAGAATTACATCGAGACGCTGCTCTCCCATGAGGGCTATATCAAAGAGGTCAAGCTGTTCGGCTTTGCGCCGTTGCTGTTGCAGCGCTATCGCGAGACCTTCGCCCGTCTCTACGCCGAAGATCGGCGCCTGACGCTGCGCCGGGATGGTTGGGGATTTGTCCTGGGTCTGCTGGGGACCGGCGCGTTTTATCTGGCCTATGCCTGGGTGGTGGTCGATACCGTTCACGGCAGCATCAGCCTTGGGCAGATGACCATGTATCTGGTGTTGTTCAAGCAGGGGCAGACGGCGGTGAGCAGCAGCTTGAGCGCCATCAGCGGTCTCTATGAGGATGGTCTTTACCTGTCGAGTCTCTATGAATACCTGGCCGAACCCGTGGTGGCCGATAGTGGAACTCTCACGGTGGGCGCGGTGCCTGGCGATGGTCTGCGCTTCGAGAACGTCGGTTTTCGTTATCCGGGTGCCAGTCGAGCCGCTCTGGAGGGCATCGACCTGCACCTGGTGCCGGGTCGCAGCCTGGCGCTGGTGGGGGAAAATGGTTCGGGCAAGACCACGCTGATCAAGTTGCTGACCCGGCTGTACCGTCCCGATCAGGGGCGTATTCTGCTGGATGGCAGCGATTTGCAGGCGTGGCAGGAGGATGCATTGCGGCGGCGTATCGGGGTGATTTTTCAGGACTACATTCGTTATCAATTCTCGGTGGGCGAGAACATAGGAGTCGGTGACACCCTGGCTTTCAACGATGAACAGCGCTGGCAGGAAGCGGCGGCCGAGGGCATGGCCGCGCCGTTCATCGCAGGACTGGATCGAGGGTATGCCACGCAATTAGGGCGCTGGTTTGCCGGTGGCCAGGAGTTGTCTGGCGGGCAGTGGCAGAAGATCGCCTTGTCCCGCGCTTACATGCGGCGCAACGCCGATATCCTGATTCTGGATGAGCCGACTGCGGCGCTGGACCCGGCGGCGGAAGCGGCGGTGTTCGAACATTTCAGTCAGCATACGGAAGGCCGGATGACCTTGCTGATTTCTCACCGTTTCTCCAGCGTGCGCAATGCCGACCACATCATCGTGCTGGATCAGGGGTCGATTCTTGAGCGAGGCGACCATGACAGCCTGGTCACCGCGGGCGGGCGTTATGCGCAGTTGTTCAGCTTGCAGGCCCGGGGTTACCGCTAGGCCAGAGGGCTTGGGAGTCCCGGGAGCTATGGGAAACCGCCGGCCCGGCGACCTGTGCTGGCGGCTGCGATTGCATCAAGGCCTCCAGCGCCTTGCGATAGGCCGGGCCACCCAGGCTCAAGCTGTTGTTGTGGGTCGCACCGGGCACCAGTAACAGACGCTTGGGCTCAAGGGCGGCGTTGAACAATTGCTCGCTGAAACGCGGCGGCACGTAGCGGTCATCCATCCCGTGGACCACCAGCAACGGCATGTGAATTCCGGCGATTTTGTCGATGGAATCGAATTTCTGCGACAGCAGCCAACGTACCGGCAGAGAGGTGTTGGCGACGGCCGTGGCGATATCGGCCAGGGACGTGAAGGTGGACTCGATGACCAACCCTCGGGCGGGCACCGGGGTCTGGTCTTTTGCCGCGGCCTGGCCCAGTTCGGCCGCCAGATCGATCGCCACCGCGCCACCGAGTGAGTGGCCGTAGATCAGCCGTTTGCTCGCGTCCGGTTGCAGGATTTTCTGTGGCGAGGGGGCTTGCCCCCGCTGGGCTGCGCAGCGGCCCCAATAAGACCTACTGCGGTCTTTCAGAAAGAACTCAGCGACCTGTTTTCAGGGCTGCTGCGCAGCCCAGCGGGAGCAAGCTCCCTCGCCACAGTATTCGGCAGCCCCTAAACGATGTGTAGATATCAGCAGACCCCCCTTACCAATCCACCGCATAACTGACCGCCAACCGCCGCCCTTCCGCATGGGGATAAGGCGCTGCCGCATTGGCCTGCATGTACAGCGTTTCATAGTTACGGTCGCTCAGGTTGTAGACACCCATCTCCAGCTTGCCAACCGGCAGCGCCACTCCGGCCAGCAGGTCGACGGTGGTGTAGCCTTCGATTTTGCGGCCATTGCCATCCTGGAAGCCGGCGTCGTAGCTTTCCAGGCGCAGGGCCTGCAGGCGCAGGTTGTAGTCGTCCTGGTCGAAGGCGATAAAGGCCGTGGTCTTGGCCGGCGAGATGCGGGTGGCCGGCAGGTCGAGCCATTCGCCGTTCTGCCGGGTTTCGCCTTTGGTCCAGGCGTAGGTTCCGCCCAGGGACCAGGCTTGATCCAGGTGGTAGGTCAGGCTGGTCTCGACGCCGCGCACCCGTTCCTTCTGGTCGATCAGGCGTTGCGCTCGAGTGACGGAGTCGTAGTACTGAGTCACATCCGAACGGTTCTCGAACAGTGTGACGTTGGCCTGCAGCGAGTCCCAGTCACCACGCCAGCCCAGTTCGTAACTGTCGACCTTGATCGCCTGAGCGTTGAGGTCGTGGATGTCATAGCTGGCGCGCACGTCACGCAGGAAGCGCTGGATATCGGGGAGCGAGAAGCCCTGGCTGAAGTTGACGAACACATCCTGGGCGCTGCTGATGTGGTAGACCGCGCCGAGGTTGTAGAGGGTGTCTTCGTACTTCAAGGTGCCGCCTGGCAGCTCCTCGGCCACCCCGGCTTGCCAGATGCCACCAAAGGCGACGCTGTCGGCGACATCGCTGTGGATCCACTCGTGGCGGGCGCCGCCGCGCAGGGTCCAGTCGCCGATGTCCCAACTGGATTGGGCGAAGAGCGCAGTGGTGTTGGTTTCAATGTCCGGGCCGAACGCGTAGCGCTGGCCGGTCGGGGTGTAGACCAGGCCGTCGACGTTGTAGCGGTCGCCATGTTGACTGACGCGTTCGTTCTGAAAGGGCAATCTCGACCAGCTCTGATCACCCTTGAGCCGTAAGGTCCGCCAAGGTTGCCGCTTCCAGAACTCGTCAGTACACGCAAACGAATACATCGGCGGTCTGGATATAGGCGTATGGTGGTAATACGCACTCCCATCGAGGTATTCCCACATGGACCGATTCGGCGAGCGCTTGAAAGAGGCGCGCAAGATGCTAGGACTCTCCCAGCACGACTTTGGAGCAATCGGTGGCGTCGCTGCGAATGCCCAAGGACGTTATGAAAATGGTGAGCGGTTACCAAAATCGGACTATCTGATGGCCATTCGGCTCAAGGGCGTAGATGTGCTCTACGTGCTCACCGGTGAGCGAACCGCGCTGACTGCCGAGACGCTGTCTGATGAGGAGGCTGTCATCATCAGGCACTATCGCACTCTGGACGGAGTGGATCAGGATGCGCTCGCGCAGCTCGCTACTTCACTGTCTGAATGCTGATGGCAAAGCCCGGTGTCGTCCGCTAACGGGCGGAGTTCGAACGGCATCGGAACTGTCCGGCTGGCGATAGTATTTTTCCCTCCTGCCGTTCTTTCTTCTGAACAAAATCGTTCTAAAAAAGCCCTGCCAGGGCGTCGGACTTTTTGCTATTCTGAAGTTGTAGGTGAAGACGCAGACTGATGCGCAAGAGGATAGCAAGGAGACGTGGGGCACGTTCCGAAGGGTACACGGTTAGAAAGATCTCCTCGATGAGATCCAGCCCTTATGCCGTGTGAAGCAGAAGAACTCAAACCTCTTCTGTCAGAGTCCTGATAAACCTTGTAAGCCGGGGACCAGCGCCGGCCACCTACTCGAATTTCAAAGCCCGCCTTGTGCGGGCTTTTTCGTATGTGCAGATGAAAGACAGTAATCCTGACGTCACTTGCTCCTCTTGCCGGGAGCTTCCTCGGACTCTGTTCTCAAGCCGCCGGCATTCGCTGGCGATGGTAGAGGAACTCGAGGACCGTCGTGCGATAGCGGTGGTACTCGGGGTCGTTGGCCAGCACCAGGCGGTTGCGCGGTTTTGCCAGGTGAACACTGAGGATCTCGCCGACGGTGGCCGCCGGCCCATTGGTCATCATCACGATGCGGTCGGAGAGCAGCACGGCCTCATCGACGTCATGGGTCACCATCACTACGGTGCTCTGAGTCGCTGCAACGATACGCAGCAGCTCGTCCTGAAGGTGCGCGCGGGTGAGTGCGTCGAGCGCGCCGAAGGGTTCGTCCATCAGCAGGATTTTCGGCTCCATGGCCAGCGCGCGGGCGATGCCGACACGTTGCTTCATGCCTCCGGAAATCTCGTTGGGGTGCTTGTGCATGGCATGGTCAAGACCGACCATTGCCAGCGCCGCCTCGGTGCGCGCCTTAAGCGCGGCCTTGTTCTCGCGTTTGCCAAATACCTTTTCCACGGCCAGGTGCACATTGCCGAAGCAAGTCAGCCAGGGCAGCAGGCTGTGGTTCTGAAACACCACTGCGCGCTCAGGGCCGGGACCGTCGATCTCGCGGCCGTTGCAGATCAACCCGCCACCATCGGCTTCAAGCAGACCGGCGATCAGGTTCAGCACTGTGGATTTGCCACAGCCGGAATGGCCGATCAGCGAGACGAACTCACCGCGGGCGACGCTCAGGTTGACGTTGCTGAGGGCCTGGAAGCAACCTTTCCTGGTGTCGAAGTGTTTGCTGACCTGGGTCAGCTCGACGAATTTTGTCATCTCGGTTCTCCTCCATCAGATAAGCGTCAGGTGCGGGCAACCCATTCACCCGCGCCTGGTTCTTACCTGTGCGTGTCGGTTCAGTTGGTGTAGTCGAAGCGTTTGGCGATCCACAGCAGGCCCTGCTCAAGAAGCAGGCCGACCAGACCGACGATGATGATGGCGATGAGAATGTGCTCGACGTTGAGGTTGTTCCATTCGTCCCACACCCAGAAGCCCAGGCCGACACCACCGGTGAGCATTTCCGCGGCAACGATCACCAGCCACGCCACGCCGATGGACAGGCGAATGCCGATCATCAGGTGCGGCAGCGCCGAGGGAAATAGAATATGGGTGAACACCTTCCACTCGCTGAGCTTGAGCACCCGCGCGACGTTCAGATAATCCTGCGGCACGCTGGCGACCCCCGCGGCGGTGTTGAGGATGATCGGCCAGATCGAGCTGATGAAAATCACCCAGATCGACGCCGGGCCGGCGGCCTTGAATACCAGCAGGCCGATCGGCAACCAGGCCAGCGGCGAGACCGGACGTAGCAGGCTGATGATCGGCGCGAACATGCCGCCGAGGAAGGCGAAGCGGCCGATGGCGAAGCCCAGCGGGATACCGAGCAGGGCGGCGAGGCCGAAGCCGATGCCGACCCGGCCAAGGGAGGCCAGCACGTTCCAGCCGATGCCCATGTCGTTCGGACCGTTGTCGTAGAACGGGTCGCTGAACAGCTCCAGGGCCGAATACCAGGTAGCCAGCGGGCCGGGCAGACCCTCGCTACGCGCCGCTATCAACGCCCAGACGGCGATGAACAGAGCGATACCTAATAATGGGGCAATGCCATCCCTGGCGCGTTGACGCAACCCGCTCAGGAGGGGTGAGCGACGCTCTGGCTGGGTTTTCGCCGCAGCGGTGGGCGGCGCTGGCAACTTGAGGGGTGCGTTCATGGCGGTTGCTCCGGTCAGGCTTTGATGGTGAAGGAGTTGGCATAGGCGGCCGGATTGGAGCCGTCCCAGACCTTGCCGTCGATCAGGGTGCTAGTGCGCAGTGGACTGCCCGGTATGGCCAGGCCAAGCTGGCTGGCGGCTTCGCCGTAGAGTTTGGTCTGGTTGATGGACCTGGCCACGCCGGCGTAGTCCACGTCCTCCGTGAGCAGGCCCCAGCGGCGGAACTGGGTGAGGAACCACATGCCATCCGACAGGTAGGGATAGTTGACGCTGCCGTCCTTGCAGAAGGACATCGCATGCTTGTCCGTCCATTTGTTGCCCAGCCCGTCCTCGTAGTGGCCGAGGAAGCGTTGTTCGATCACTTCGACGGGAGCATTCACGTAGGCCTTGCCGGAGATCAGTTGGGCGGTGTTTCGCTTGTTCTGCTCGCTGGCCTCGATGAATCGGCTGGCATCGAGCACCGCCATGGTCAGCGCCCGAGCGGTATTGGGATATTGCTCGACGAAGGCACGGGTGGTGCCAAGGATTTTTTCCGGATGATCCGGCCAGAGTTTTTGGCTGGTAAGGGCGGTGAAGCCGATGTTGTCGGAGATTGCCCGGGCTCCCCAGGGCTCGCCGACACAGAAACCGTCCATGTTGCCTACGCGCATGTTGGCGACCATCTGCGGCGGTGGCACGACGATGGTCTTGACCTCGCTCATCGGGTTGATGCCGAGGCTGGCGAGCCAGTAATTGAGCCACATGGCATGGGTGCCGGTGGGGAATGTCTGGGCGAAGGTCAGTGGGGCGCCGCCTTGCTTGACCTTGGCCGCCAGTTGTTCGCCATTGGTTACGCCAGCTTGTTGCAACTGCCTGGAGAGGGTGATCGCCTGGCCGTTCTGGTTCAGCCCCATGAGCATGGCCATATCTGTCTTCGGCCCGCCGATGCCCAGTTGCACGCCATAGATCAGACCGTAGAGCACATGGGCAGCATCCAGTTCGCCGTTGAGCAGTTTGTCGCGCACGCCGGCCCAGGATGCCTCTTTGCTCGGAGTGATGGTGAGACCGTATTTTTCGCCGAAACCCTGGGTTGCCGCGACCACGACTGATGCGCAGTCGGTGAGCGGAATAAAACCGACCTTCAGCGTAGCTTTCTCCGGCGCATCGCTGCCGGCGGCCCAGACCGCACTGCGCAGGAAGCCCGGTGTGACCAGATCGAGGGCGGTGATCCCGGCGACAGTGCCTGCCGCTACCAGGGATTGCTTCAGGAAGGTGCGCCGGCCGGGGTGCACCGGGTGTTGCGAGTCACACTCATCAGTCATAGCCACATCCTTTTTTTCAGGGCAAACAAAAACGGCATGCGCCAGGTACCCTCGATTGAGGAATCTGACGGACGCCGTTGTCCGGGAGTGCAGCACGCCGCCATTGGCGTCCTGCATGAATCTGTTAATCAGTAGTAGCAAAGGGCTTGCCAGGTTTCTGCCCGACTTTTTTGCATGCGCTAAAAACATAATATAAACAAAGACTTGGAATGATTCGGTGATGTCCTATCAACAGATATCGAGAGCGCGCAGAGCCGGGGAAGTGAAGCACTGAGCGTTTGTTGGGCGGCTGAGGTGCGAGGTGAACTAAAACAGCTCTCCTGCGCACCGTTGCGAAGTGGATAGAAATACTCCTTAGCGCAGATCCCGACGGATAGCGTCGAAGCGTTCATCGAGCAGTGGAGTGAGAAGGGCGTAGCACTGCGCGGGGGTAATGGACACTATCGGCGGGCCGATCAGCCCGCGTTGCAGCTGTTCGAGAGCGTCGAGCAGCGAGCGGGGGGCATGCTTGATCAAGTGTTCGTGCAGGTACTGCAATTGAATAAGCATGTCCAATGGGCAACTCCGATGGGCGGCGGCGCGCACCGCCAGGCCGCGCAGTCGCCCCAGGTCTTCCAGTTCCCAGCAACGCTCGGCGATGACCGGGGGCTGCAGACTGAGGGCACAGCGATGCAATTCGAGGTGTTGGAGGGTGCCGAGCAAGTCTTGTATCGACTGGCAATGACCTTCGAAATCCGCCGGGTCGCGGCGTAATGCCTGCCAGGCCTGGCGTTGCAGGGAGCACGGCCAGTCCCTCCAGCGTTGATCGAGCGAGTCACCCAGCGCCCGGCAGCGCTGCCGAGCCTCAGGGCTGGTCTGTCCGCCGAGTCCGCGATGCTGCTGCAGGCCTTGCAGCAGGTCGAGGCCCAGCAAGAGCGCCTGTCGCAGGCCAGAGTCACCCCGTGGCAACGGGGTCCGGCGGGGTTGCCCGCGATCGAATGCTGTGACGAATTGTGGGTTCATGGGGGGCTCCCGACGGTGAGTTGGTTGAGATAGCGGGTCAGGTCGTGCAGTGCATGGGTCTGCGTGCTCTGCTCCTGCACGGCCCCATTGACCTGTTGCAACTGTTCGCTGAGGGCATGATTGGCTTGTTGGTGCTCGCTGAGCGCCTGTTGCATGGCGCCGAGGTGTTGCAGATTGGTCTGGCTGCGTTGCGCCAGGTCATCGAGGTTGGCGGCGAGGTGCTCACTCTGTTGGCTACCGGCTTCCAGCAAAGCGCGGTGCTCTTTGACCTCGCCATCCACCTGGCGCACTGCCGTGGCAATCGCCGTCGCGGCCGTGGTGATTTCGTGGGTAGCCCGGTCGGTGGCCTGGGCCAGGCTGCGGACCTCGGCGGCGACCACGGCGAAACCTCGACCGTGTTCGCCAGCGCGGGCGGCCTCGATGGAAGCGTTGAGCGCCAACAACTGGGTCTGCCTGGCCAGTGCCTGGATGCTATTGACGGTGCTTTCCACTGCGCTAGTGCGCTGCAGCAACGCTTCCACGGCCTGTGCGGTATTGCCCAGGCTGTGCTGGATGGCGAGCATGCTGCCACCCACTGAGCGCGCCTCCAGACAACCGGCTTCGCTCTGGGCATGGGCGTTGGCGAAGGCCGCCAGCGCTCCCTGGGCCAAGGCATCGATGCTGTGCAAGGTCTGATCGATCTGCTCGCTGGCGGCAGCGATCATGGCGATCCGTTGGCTCTGTTCCTCACCCTGGTCGCGGGCCTGCCGGGCCATCTGCTGCAGGGCACGGCTGGCGAACTGTACTTCGCTGCGCAAGCGTTCGCTGTTGCGCAGCTGCATGCTGGCGGCCACCAGTAGCGTCGCCGGGTCGGCATCCCGGGAGCTGCGTAGCAGCCGTGCCAGTTCGGTGTTCCAGAATGTCTGTAGATGGCGTTGATGGCGCTCGCGAAGGTGCCAGGCGCAACCCAGGTAAAGGACGCCAGGTATCAGGGTCAGTGCGCTTGCGGGCTGTTCGGCCAGTGCCAGACCACAGGCGCCGAGGGCCAGTCCGAGGGGTAACCAGAGGCCGATCCTGCTGCGTTCGAGCAGAGCCATACCGGGTTCAAACAATGCCTTGAGTGCAAAGCCAGCAGGGCATGACTTACCGACAGCGCTGTGCAGAGTAGCAATGGCATGACCCGCAGGGATTCCTTGAGCAGACATGAGGATTTCCTTTTATGCCGGGATGAAAGCAAAAACGGCGCACGCCCACCTTTCGCAATGCGCAGGGGAGCGGACGCCGTTGCCCGTGATATTCGCGAAACCATCGTCGTTGATGGCTCGAGCCTGATCAGGCCTAAGCAAGTTGTTTGCCAGCCTTCGCCGCTGGTGCTAAGCAAGCGTGTCACCCATGCAGTGAAAAGGCCGACTCCATTCGATCGCCATGATCAGTGACGGGCCTGGCGCGCGCTTGCAGTAAAAACCGGATCAGCAGAGGGACAGGCTTATGCGGTTTTTCTTCAGCCCTCATTCTGGTTTCACTTGGCAGGCGGTGAAGGCAGAAAAGGCGATCAACGCACCAGTCACGGGAATTGCCGAGCTGCAGTGCGCTGTTCTGGGTCGAGCCAATCAGGCCCGAGAATCTGTCGTACTGCGGGGATGGCTATTTCAAAGAACACCGATATGGCTGGCGTCTCCTCCAGCCGCCAGCATCTTCAGGTGTTGCAAGCCCCATCGACCATTCCTGACTCAGCTCATCAGCATGGACCTGGCATGCTATCTGCTGTGGCTTGGTCAACCGACCACTCAATCCTGTGGTTGGCAGTCCTGGTGGTCAACGCAGATCACAGCACAGGACGGGTGTGCCGAGCAGCGTTGCCAGGCGACATCTCCTATTGAATGGAAGGGAATTGCAGGCAAAGGCGCCTGAAGCTCTACAGCTTCGGGCGCTTTTTTTTTGCATTTTTTCCAGCACCGGACATGCCAGGGAGAACCCGGGACGGGATTCGATCGAGGGGCGGAATTTCCCACGACGTCAGCACTAATTATTACGAGTCAGGAAGACCAGATACTACCTGTGAAGCCTTGATCAAGGCTTGCAATCAGGACCCATTAAGAGCGCATGAACTGGAGCAGTAAAATGAAGACCTCTTCCCTGGCTTTTGCCGTAGCGGCGGGCACCCTTGGCGCGCTGACGCAACAGGCGGTAGCGGCTGGTTTCATCGAGGACAGTAAAGCCAGCCTGACCCTGCGCAACTTCTACATCAACACCGATAACCGCGAAGGCACAGCGGCGCCGTCCAGGCAGGAAGAATGGGGCCAAGGCTTCCTGCTCAATTACAGCTCGGGCTTTACCCAGGGCACCGTCGGTTTCGGTGTGGACGCGCTAGGCTTGCTTGGCGTGCGCCTGGACAGCAGCAAGAGTAAGCACTTCGAGTCGAGCTCGCAGCAAGCCGGCACCGTCTTTCCCTCGGACAGCGATGGCGCTGCGGTGGATGAATTCAGCAGCCTGGGTTTGACCGCCAAGGCCAAGGTGTCGAACACCGAGTTTCGCTACGGTACGCTGCAGCCCAAACTACCGGTGGTGGTCTACAACGATGGCCGTCTGCTTCCGGTGACTTTCGAGGGTGGCCAGGTCTCCTCGACCGAGATCAAGGACCTGACCTTGATCGGTGGCCAGCTGGAGCACAGCAAGGGCCGAAATTCCACCGACGAGCGCAGTCTGAGCATCGCTGGCGCCAACGGCAGCACCGCTGCCGCGCGTGACAGCAACAAGTTCTACTATGCGGGTGGTGACTACAAGCTGAGCAAAGACCTGACGCTGCAGTACTACTACGGCAACCTGGAAGACTTCTATCAGCAGCACTTCCTGGGTCTGCTGCACAACTGGGCGATCGGCCCGGGTGTGCTGAAGACTGACCTGCGCTTCTTCAACAGTGATTCCGATGGCAAGAACGGCAGCGCCGCCGGCCGTGCCGACGGTTACCTCAGCAGTGGTTACTACGGCAATGGCGTGACCAAGGGCGAAGTGGATAACCAGGCTTATAGCGGTCTGTTTACCTACACGGTGTATGGCCACAGCTTCGGTGCCGGCTACCAGGCGCTGAATGGCGACAGCGACTTCCCGTTCCTCAACCGGGGTGATGGTGAAGGTTCATCGGCCTATCTGATCACCGATTCGCAGATCGGTAAATTCCAGCGTGCCGGCGAGCGCACCTGGCAGGTGCGTTACGGTTTTGATTTTGCTCAAGTGGGCGTGCCAGGCCTGACGTTCAACACGGTTTACCTGAACGGCGACAACATCAAGGTCCGCAGCGGTAACCAAGGCGAGTGGGAGCGTGATATTACCCTGGCCTATGTGATTCCCGATGGCAGCCTCAAGGGCCTTGGTTTCGCCTGGAAGAACGCTTCGTTGCGCAGCGAGCTGCCGGCCTCGGGGGCCGGTACACCGACCCAGCGCGATCAGGATGAGAACCGCCTGATCGTCAGCTATACCCTGCCATTGCTCTAACCTGCATTCCGTCCACAGAAACAGAACGCCGGCTCATAGTGGCCGGCGTTTTTTCTTTGGCGACAGTTGGCGGCTCTTGTCAGATCCGAACGCGGTGAAGAGCCAGAAAAAAGGCGAACAAATCGCTTGCCCGTTCAACCGCAATAAACCCGCTCTACAGTTCCAGCCCCTCTTGTATCAGCGATAGCAGACTGTCCTCATCCAGCACCACTGGTTCCACCTTGGGTTGTCCAGACTGTGGAGTGGTGTGAATCTCCCAATGCGGATCACCCTGCTCGACGCCGGTCCGCAGGAGATACAGGTCTTTGCCTTTCAGGTGGATGTCGACACGACCCAGACCCACATCCGTGAAGCGCGCTATCGGGTCGAGGGTAATGCTTTTATCGTTGCCCTCGATCACCAACTGGTCGATGGCATAGTTGTAGGTCGATCCTGAGGAATGGCTCTCGAAGACTCGCGTCGCTACTCGCCGGATGTCCAATCCCGCTTCAGACAGTGGCTCCAGCCACGCTTCGAGCTGGTGATACATTTCATAGACCTGGCCAGGCCAATGCTCAATCGCGTTGTCGGCAGATACCGTTGAGTCGGCACTGCGTTCCTGCTTTTGTTTCAGCTTCGCGGCGAGTTCTTCTGCCTTACTCATTTCGATTTCCTATCGTCACGTGAGTTGGATCGTAGCCTCCAAGGTACTCCATCGCGGTATGTGCTGAACAGGTTTCAGGGTCAGCTTCGCGCAAGGCTTGAGGCTATGCCGAGATCGTCATGACCACGGGTTAAAGCGATCAAGCCGCGAGTCCTGGAATGGGCCAGTCTGGACGGTCTGTCCAAGGAGTTGATTATGATCCGACTGACCCTGATCGAAGCCCGAGTACTGGCCGAATCGATCCTGCTGCACAACGGTTTCAACGCGGCCCATGCCCAGGCGGTGGCCGCGACGGTGATCGCCGGCGAGCGCGATGGCTGTGCCTCCCATGGTCTGTACCGGATTCTGGGCTGCGTGAACTCCCTCAGGGCCGGCAAGGTGGCGGCCGATGCCGAGCCGCGGGTGATCGACCAGGCACCGTCGATTGTGCGAGTCGATGCCGCCGGTGGTTTCTCCCAGTTGGCGTTCCAGGCGGGTCTGCCGTTGCTGGAGGCGAAGACCCGGGCAAACGGTATTGCGGCCTTGGCGATCAATCGCTGTGTGCATTTTTCCGCGCTTTGGGTGGAGATCGAGCAGCTGACGGCTGCCGGTCTGGTGGCGCTGGCCTGTAATCCCAGCCATGCCTGGGTCGCGCCTGCGGGGGGCAGTCAGCCGGTGTTCGGGACCAACCCCATCGCCTTTGGCTGGCCGCGTTCGGCTAAGGATCCGTTTGTCTTCGACTTTGCCACCAGTGCGATTGCCCGCGGCGATATCGAGTTGCACCGGCGTGCCGGCAAAGCGCTTCCCGAGGGTTGGGGGGTGGACGCCGAGGGGCAACCGAGTACCGATGCGAACGTGGTGCTCGATACTGGCGCGATGCTGACGTTCGGCGGGCACAAGGGCTCGGCGCTGGCCGCCATGGTGGAGCTGATCGCCGGGCCGTTGATCGGTGACCTGACCAGTGCCGAGTCGCTGGCTTACGACGCCGGCAGCAAGTCGTCGCCGTACCATGGCGAGCTGATTATCGCCCTCGATCCGCGGCGCTTTCTCGGCGAGACCACGGAGCAGCATCTGGCCCGTGCCGAAGTCTTGTTCGAGAGCATTCAAGGGCAGGGCGCACGCTTGCCGTCGCAACGGCGCTATGAGGCGCGAGCCCGTAGCCTGGTGGAGGGTGTGCAGATTCCCGAGGCCTTGTACAACGACCTGAAGGCACTGCTGGGCTGAGTGAAATCAGGGGGGGCGGCCCAACCCTGTGGGAGCGAGCTTGCTCGCGATGAGGCCATCAGATTCAACATCTTCGTTGACTGACACACCGCCATCGCGAGCAAGCTCGCTCCCACAGGGGGGCACAGCCCATTGAGTGATTGTTTAAACCGGTTCGCGGTGGCTGTTGCCGTCGACCAGGCGGTTGATGGCCAGCGGGTTGGCGTCTTTCAGCGCGTCGGGCAGGAGCGCGTCCGGGCAGTTCTGGTAGCACACCGGACGCAGGAAGCGCTCGATGGCCAGGCTGCCGACCGAGGTGCCACGGGCATCGGAGGTGGCCGGGTAGGGGCCGCCATGCACCATTGCATCACAGACTTCGACGCCGGTCGGGTAGCCGTTGAACAGCACCCGGCCGACCTTCTGTTCCAGCAGCGGCAGCAGTTCGCCATAGGTTTGCAGGTCAGCGGCTTCGGCGATCAGCGTGGCCGTGAGCTGACCATGCAAGCTGTGCAATGCTCGTTGCAGTTCGGCTTTGTCGGCCACTTCCACCAGCACCGTGGTCGGGCCGAAGACTTCTTCCTGCAACAGCGGATCGCCATTGAGCAGCAGGGTGACGTCGGCCTTGAACAGTTGTGGCCGGGCTTGTTTGCCCTGTTGTGCGCGGCCGGCCAGATGGCTGATTCGTGGATGCGCGTGCAACGCCTGCACGCCCTTGGCGTAGCTGTCGAGTGTGCCGGCGTTGAGCATGACTTGCCCCGGCTGTTCGGCCATCAGCGCGCTGAGATGTTCAATGAATGCGCTGAACGCAGGGGAGCGAATACCGATCACCAGTCCCGGGTTGGTGCAGAACTGTCCACAACCGAGGACCACTGAGGCGGCGAGTTCGCTGGCGATTTTCTCGCCACGCAGCTGCAGTGCTGCGGGCAATAGCAGCACCGGGTTGATGCTGCTCATTTCGGCGAACACCGGAATCGGCTGTGGCCGTGCGGCGGCCATGTCGCAAAGGGCACGGCCGCCCTTCAGCGAGCCGGTAAAACCCACCGCCTGGATCGCCGGATGTTTGACCAGCGCTTCGCCGACCCCGGCCCCGTAGATCATGTTGAACACACCCTTGGGCATGCCCGTTAGCTCGGCGGCGCGAATGATCGCGTCGGCCACCTGCTCGGCGGTCGCCATATGCCCGCTGTGGGCCTTGAACACCACCGGGCAACCGGCGGCCAGGGCGGCTGCGGTGTCGCCGCCGGCGGTGGAGAACGCCAGCGGAAAATTGCTCGCGCCGAATACCGCGACCGGGCCGACGCCGATCCGGTACTGGCGCAGATCGACCCGTGGCATTGGCTGACGTTCGGGCAATGCCCGGTCGATGCGCGCGCCGTAAAAGTCGCCGCGACGCAGGACCTGGGCGAACAGGCGCATCTGGCCGCTGGTACGGCCGCGCTCGCCCTGGATACGCCCGGTCGGCAGCGCGGTTTCACGGGTTACCAGGGCGACGAATTCATCGTCCAGCGCATCCAGTTGCGCGGCGATGGCCTCGAGAAATTCCGCGCGCCGGCTGGCCGGCAGGTTGCGAAAGGTCGGGTAGGCGGCAGCCGCGGCCTGGGCGGCCGCATCCACTTCTTTGCCAGTGGCTTGCATGAACGAATAGGGCAGGGCTTCGCCGCTGCTGGCGTCATGGCTTTGCAGGGTGAGGGTGCCGGCGGCGCTGCGCGCACCGCCGATGTAGTGGTGGCCGATGATCTCGGGCATGGAAAACTCCTGACGAAAAAGGGCAAAGGGAAAGGCGCGCCGAACACAAAACCTGTGGCGAGGGGGCTTGCCCCCGTTGGGTCGCGAAGCGGCCCCAAAACCAGCAATCGGGTTGCGTCAGGCACTGCGCGTTCGTTGGGTTTGCGACCGCTACGCGGTCGAACGGGGGCAAGCCCCCTCGCCACAGGTGGCGGGTTCGGCGTTGTCCAGGGCGGCGATGCGCGCGGCGGATTCGGCGTCCACCTGGTGCAACGACTTGCCGCGGGTTTCCCGGGTCAGGCCGACGGCAACAATGGAGATCAGCGAGGCGCCGACCAGGTACCAGGCGATTGGCGTCGAGCTCTGGTACTTGTTGAGCAGGGTGATGGCAATCAGCGGCGCCAGGGAGCCGGCGAAGATCGGCGCCACCTGGTAGCACAGGGACAACGCGGTGTAGCGCACGTGGGTCGGGAACATTTCGGCCATCAGCGCCGAATAGGGTGCGTAGGTCATCGACTCGATGGCCAGGCCCAGGGTGATGGCCGCGATGATCAGCCAGTTGTTGCCGGTGTCCATCATCGGGAAGCCGATGAAGCCCCAGAAGGCGGTGAGGATCGCGCCGGTCAGGTACACCGGTTTGCGCCCGACCAGATCGGACAGATAGCCCATCAGCGGGATCATGAAGAAGTGCAGCAGGTGCGCGCCGAACATCAGCAACAGAATCTCCGAGGTGTCCTTGTGCACCACCAGTTTCAGATAAGTAATCGAGAACGTGACTACGGTGTAGTAGAGGATGTTCTCGGCAAACCGTGCGCCGATGCCGACCAGCACGGCGCGCCAGTGGTGACGCAGCACTTCGACCACCCCCAGCTGCTGTTGCTTGGTCTGCGCCTGACGGGCCTGGGCTTCCTTGAAGATCGGCGCGTCATCGACGCTGGTGCGAATCCAGTAGCCGATCAGCACCACCACCGCCGAGAACCAGAACGCGACGCGCCATCCCCAGGCGAGGAATTGCTCCTCCGACAGGTTCGACGACAACAGCAGCAGGGCGACGGTGGCCACCAGGTTGCCGGCCGGGACGCCGGCTTGCGGCCAACTGGCCCAGAAGCCCCGGCGATTGTCCGGACAGTGTTCGGACACCAGCAGAATCGCGCCGCCCCATTCGCCGCCGAAGGCGAAGCCCTGGATCAGCCGCAGCAGCACCAGTAACACCGGCGCCGCGTAGCCTATAGTGTCGAAGCCGGGCAGGCAGCCCATCAGGAAGGTGGTTATGCCGACCACCACCAGGCTCAGTTGCAGCAGGCGCTTGCGGCCGAATTTGTCGCCGTAGTGACCGAACACCAGGCCACCCAGCGGGCGGGCGAGAAAGCCCACGGCATACAGGGCGAAGGCGGCGATGATGCCGTCGATCGGGCTGTCGGTCTGGCGAAAGAACAGGCGGCCGAAGACCAGTGCCGAGGCGGTGCCGTAGAGGAAGAATTCATACCATTCGGCAACGGTGCCGGCCATGGCGGCGGCCACGACCCGTTTCAGTCCCGAAGGGGTGGTTGCGCTGGTGCTGTGTTGAGGAGTGGACATGCTGGCGTTTCCTGTAGAGGCGCAAAGACAGGTAGCCGGGACGGGTCCTCAAGGACCCGCCCGGCAATCACTCAGAGACCGACATCCGGCAACTCCGGACGATTAGCCAAAGCCTTGGCCATGATCTGCTCGACGAAAACCCGATCGGCTTCCGGCAGGGCCAGGCGTGGCGGACGGGTCAGGGCGCTGCCGCGACCGGCGATGGCTTCGCAGAGCTTGATGCACTGCACCAGGTCGGCACGGGCATCGAGGTGCAGGATCGGCATCAGCCATTCGTAGATCGGCATGGCTTCGGCGAAACGACCGGCCTTGGCCAGGCGGAAGATGGTTTCGCCTTCTTTCGGAAACACGTTGGACATGCCCGAGACCCAGCCTTCGGCACCCACCGCGATGCTCTCCAGCACCACGTCGTCCAGACCTGCGAACAGCACGAAACGATCGCCGACTTCATTGCGTACGTCGATGAAGCGCCGGGTGTCGCCAGAGGAATCCTTGAAGCACACCACGTTGTCGCAGTCGGCCAGGGAAATCAGGATGTCCGGGGTGACGTCGTTTTTATAGATAGGCGGGTTGTTGTAAACCATCAGCGGTACGTCGGCGTTCTTCGCCACGTAGCGGTAGTGCTCGGCGGTCTCGAACGGCTTGGAGCCGTAGACCAGCGCCGGCATCAACATGACCCCGTCGACACCGACCTTGCGCACCGCGTTGGCGACCTTGGCCGCTTGCACGCTGGTGAACTCGGCCACACCGCAGATCACCGGCACCCGGCCACGGGAGGCGTCTACCGCGACTTCGGTCACGGCGATTTTTTCTTCGGCGCTCAGCGAGGTGTTTTCTCCCACCGAACCGCAGACCACCAGGCCCGACACGCCGTCACGGATCACGTTGGAAATCACCTGGTGGGTTTTTTCCAGGTTGATCGAGAAGTCATCGTTGAATTGAGTGGTCACCGCGGGGAAGACGCCACTCCAGTTTATGCGCTTGCTCATTGTTGCCTCCGGTTGTTAATTGTATTTCGTATACGATATTTTAAAGGCCGGTTCTCGGCTAGTGCTTTTTTCAATTAATCGGGTTTTTTTGCTAGCCGTGGGTCTGGACGCTCGACGTCTGTAATCGCACTTCCAGTTTGTGAAGATCCCTGTGGCGAGGGAGCTTGCTCCCGCTGGGGCGCGCGGCGGCCCTAATACCTGCAAACGCGTTTGTATCAGGCACACCGCGTGCACTGGGTTTACGACTGCTGCGCAGTCGAACGGGGCGCGCAGCGGCCCTAATACCTGCAAACGCGTTGTATCAGGCACACCGCGTGCACTGGGTTTACGACTGCTGCGCAGTCGAACGGGGGCAAGCCCCCTCGCCACAGCACGCTCCCTCGCCACAAAAGCGGTATCTCAGGCGCCAGGCCAGGTGTCAGACAGGCGATAGCCCTGTGGCCATGGATCGCTCGGATCGAGCAGCAATTGGTGGATGCCAGTGATCCAGGCCCGGCCGGAAATGCACGGGTAGATCGCCGGGCGCCCGGCCACTTCGGTCAGCGAATCGATTCGGCAGTGGAACTCGGAACCGATGATCGAGCGGCCGATAAACCGCTCGCCCACCTGCATCAGACCTTTGGCCTGCAGCACCGCCATGCGCGCCGAGCAGCCGGTGCCGGTCGGCGAGCGGTCGATCTTGCCGGGTTGAATCACCACCGCATTGGCGCCCGTGGCGATGCCATTTTCAACAACGATGGGCGCGGCAATCTGGCAGAAAGAAATATGCGACCACTCGGGATTCAGCGGGTGGACGAAGCCCAGTTGTTCGTTGGCTGCGCGGGTGATTTTCAGCCCGACCTCGACCAGTTCCGCGGCCTCGTCGGGACAGATGGAAAAACCCAGGCATTGAGCATCGGCGATCACGAAACTGTCGCCGCCGTAAGCGGTGTCGACCTGCAATGAGCCGATGCCTTCGACTTCAATCCAGGCATCGAGGCGGTCAGCGAAGGACGGCACGTTCTTGATTTCCACCCGTTCGACTTTGCCGTCGCGGCAATCGGCCACGGCCTCGATCAGCCCGCCGGGGGCTTCGAGCACCAGCCGGGTTTGCGGTTCGGTCATCGGCAGGATCCCGCTGTCGAGCAGCACGGTAGCCACGCACAGCGAGTTGGAACCGGACATCGGCGGAGTGTCCGCCGGTTCCATGATGATCCAGGCCATCTGCGCCCGCGGGTCCTTGGCCGGCACCAGCAGGTTGACGTGGCGGAACACCCCGCCGCGCGGCTCGTTGAGCACGAAATTGCGCAGGGTCTGGTCCTTGGCGATCCAGCGCGACTGTTCCCACACGGTGGCCCCGGGCGGCGGGGCGACCCCGCCGACAATCACGTCGCCGACTTCGCCTTCGGCGTGACAGCTGACTACATGAATGACTTTCGATGAGCGCATGGCCTGCTCCTTGTTTCGTCTATCAGGGCCTCATCGCGAGCAAGCTCGCTCCCACATTGATCTGTGTCGGCCACCGATTTTGTGTACACCACCAAACCCTGTGGGAGCGAGCTTGCTCGCGAAGGGGCCATCCGCTACTTCACCGATTTCAGAAAGGCCGCAGTCTCTGCCTGCACCGGATTACCGATGACCTGATCAGGCGAACCAATCTCATGCACCAGGCCATTGCGAAAGAACGCCACGCGGTCCGACACATCGCGGGCGAAGCGGATTTCGTGGGTCACCAGGACCATGGTCATGCCGTCTTCGGCGAGCATGCGCATGGTGTCCAATACTTCGCCCACCAATTGCGGGTCGAGGGCCGAAGTGGCTTCGTCGAACAGCATGTAGTCCGGCGACATGGCCAGCGCGCGGGCGATGGCCATGCGCTGCTGCTGGCCGCCTGAGAGTTTGCCGGGGAATGCCTTGAGCTTGTCACCCAGGCCGACATGGGTCAGCTGCCGGACCGCCAGTTCCTCGGCTTCGGCCTTGCTCTTGCCGAGCACTTTGCGCGGCGCCAGCATCACGTTTTCCAGCACGGTCAGGTGCGGGAAGGCGTTCCATTGCTGGAACACGATGCCGATCTTCTGCCGCAGGCGATTGAGGTCGGTGGCACTGTGGTGGACCTCGACACCGTCGACGCGGATGTTGCCTTTCTGGATCGGCTCCAGGCCGTTGATGCACATCAGCAGGGTCGACTTGCCCGAGCCGGAGCCGCCGATGATCGACACCACCTCGCCCTTGTTCACCGTCAGGCTGACACCCTTGACCACGGCGAGCTCGCCGAAGGATTTGTGTACGTTGTCGATCTCAATCATTTTCTTGCCACCTTCTTTCCAGACGAGCGCCGAGGCGAGCGACCACCAGGCTCATGACGTAGTAGATGAGGCCCGCGATGCACAGCACCAACAGCGGTTCCTGGATGCGGGTCACGATGGTTTGCGAGGCGCGCAGCAGTTCGACAATGCCGATCCACATCACCAGCGCGGTGTCTTTCATCACACTGAGCACCAGGTTCAACCAGCCGGGGAAGGCCACCCGAGTGGCCATCGGCAGGACGATCCAGCGCAGGTCCTGGAGGAAGCTCAGGCCCAGCGAGCGACTGGCCCGGCGCAGGGTGAACGGCACCGAGAGCACACCGCTGCGCACGATCTCGGTAAAGTACGCGGCGGCGTAGACCCCGAGCACGATGCAGCCGACGCTGAAGGCACTGATGTTCAAACCGACGATGCTCTTGAGCGAGTTGAACAGGACGAACTGGATCAGCAGCGGCACGCTGCGAAACACGTCCAGCACCCAGGCCAGTGGCAAACTGGCCCGCGGCAACAGGGCCCGCAGCAGGCCGAACAGCAGCCCGGCAAATGAACCGAGGATGATCGCCCAGCAGGTCAGTTGCAGCGTGACCCAGGCACCATCGAGCAGGAACAGCAGGTCGTTCCAGGAAAAGCTGGTGGAAAACATGGGAAGGTCCTCAGTAACGGAACAGCCGCCAGGCCATCAGCCGGGCTGCCGCGACGATCGCCTTGGCAATCAGGTAATACAGCGCCGCGGCGATGGCGAAGTACTCGAAGGTGCGGAACGTCTTGACGTTGTAGTCCTGGGTCACCCCGGTGAGGTCATTGTTCAGCCCGACTATCACCCCCAGCGAGGTCATCAATACCGCCCAGACCATCTGGTTGCTCAGCGGGTAGAAGACGATCCGCAGCAGTTGCGGGACGATAATCATCCGGTAGGCCTGGAAGGCACTCATGCCCAGCGAGCGCGCGGCCCGCACTTGGGTGTCGGGCACCGCCTTGAGGCCGCCGCGAAAGTTTTCCGCCAGGTAGCCGGCATTGTTGAAGGTGATCCCGGCCAGCAGGGCGAACCATGAACTGACATGCAAACCGAGCGAACCGAGGCCGAAGTACAGAACGTAGATCTGAAACAGCGACGGGGTGTTGCGGGCGATCGATACCCAACCGTTGCCGATGCCGCGCAGCAGTGGGTGTCGGGTTTCGCGCATCACCGTCAGGGCCAGGGCGAGCAGCACGCCGAAGATCATCGACAACGCGGCAGTCTCGAAGGTGACCCACGCGCCAGCGAGCATGTCCGGCAGAGCACGCAATGTCGCGCGCCATTGGAAGGTGTAATCAAACATGCGCGTGGTTCTCCAGAGGGGCGGCAGCTTGCAGCCAGGCGGGCAGACGACCGCTGGCCGTGGCGCTGCAGGCGGCGTCGACGCATTCGGCAAGGCTGGCGAAGTGCACCTTGCGCCCCACAAGGCCAGGTGCGTAATGGGCGTACTTGCCCGAGTTGGTCATCAAGTTCCGCGCGGCCAGCGGGATCACCGGCTCGCCGAGCATGCACCAGCAGGTATCGGTGACCAGGGTTGCGCCGAAGGCTTCGATCACTGCGATATGCCCGGCCTCGCGCGCCTGCTCCAGTACTGCGCGGCCGCAGGTGATGGCGAAGACCACCTCAGGGTGCTTGTGCCGCCCCCGACACAGCCGCGCCAGGTGGGCGAATTCGCTGAGGGAGAAATGCGGGTTACCCAGGGAGACCACATCCACCCGGCTGTCGCGGGCACTGTTGAGTTCGCGCCAGCTGACCAGCAGGTCCTTCAGACGGATTTTTTCCACCGGCACGGGGTGATCCGGTTCCAGCACCTGCGTCGGGTCGAGTGCTTCCGGGGTCACCCCGGCGATATGGAACAACGGTGCGGCGGAGGTGGTGGCGAAGGCCGCGCCGAAGGCTTTCAGGTCGTCGAGGCTCGGCCTGCTTTGTTCCAGCCCCAGCACCAGCGGGATCCGGCTGCCCGCCAGGGCGCCGATGTGGTAACCGAGCAACGGGTAGAAGGCGTCGTCCAGCTCGCCCAGAGCGGGCAACTCGATTTGCAGACGGGCCTTGCGTTGCGCTTCCAGGTGGCAGCCGATCAATGGCGCGCGGCCGGTCAGGGCGATGCAGATATCCAGGTAGTCCGGGTATTTCAGGGTGCGTGCGCCGAGCACGCTGTTGGCGTAGACCACCGCGTTGGATTCGGCCCAGACGATCTGCTCGCCAGCCTTCGGCGCGCTGTCGAGCAGGTAGGGCGCGCAGGTGAAACTGAGCTGCGCGCCCATCGCCATATAGGCATCGCCAAGGGCGCTGGCCGGTTCGCCGAGTGCCGGGTCGATGCCCATCTCGCGCCAGCGACGCTGGTCGACGGAAATCGAATTGAGGGTGGTCGGCACCCGTACTTTTGCTCCCCATTGCACCAGTTGTTCGGCAAAGCGCAGGCTCGCAGGTCCCGTATAGATGCAGCCGTCGATGTGCGCCTGGGTGACATCCACCAGGCTGTGGGCACCTTGCAGTTCGGCCATGCGCAGGACGATCTGCATGGCCACCTGGGCGGCCTTGCCATGCTGGCCGTCGAGCAGCGCCCGGTCGAGCTCGCTGAGTTCGATCGAGGCGCCCGATGCTGCTGTCTGCAAAGGGCTGTCGAGTGCCTGCCAGGCATCGCCGGGCAGGTGTTGGAACAGTCTCACCGAAGGGCCTTCGCCCCGGGCGAAGGCCTTGCCGCGCAAGGCGGCGAAGGCCTCCCGGCCGATGCACAGCACCGGCAGGGAACGCTCGAAAATGATCTGTGCCACCAGCACGCCGAGGGTCAGGATCTCATCGGCTTCGGCCAGCACCAGTGCGGCGGGCGCGTGACCGTTGCTGATCAGTTCCATCAGCACACTGCTGCCGGTGCACGAGCCGCGACCGCTGGGAATGGCCAGCACGCGGCCGGTCAGGTGTTCGCCACTGAGGGGGTGGTGACGGTCGATGACCTCGCCACTGTACGAGTCGACCCCGCCCCAGAAGCTCAGCCCGACATCGGCGAACAGCAGGGCGCCCTGGGCGGCGCCTGCGACCAGGCTGCGCCCGGTCAGGGAAGTGGTCCTGGGCATGCCGGACACCTCAGTAGTAGACCTGTGGCACGGTCAGGTTGGTCGGCGGGATCTCGGTGCCGACCCATTTGACGAACAACTCTTTGTAACGGCCGCTGCGCACCTGCTGGTTGACGAACAGATTGAGGTAGTTGAGCAGGCCATACTCGTTGCGCTTGGCGCCAAGGGACACGTAGTCGATCACGTACGGCGCATTACCGGCGATTTTCAGGTTCTTGTATTTACCTGACTTAAGTGTAGCGGCGGCCACGGTATTGGTGACCACGGTGGCGTCGATGTGGCCCTGGGCAACCGCCAGCAGCGTGTCGTTCTGCGACTGATAAGCACGGAAGGTGCCGCTGCCCCAGTTCTTCACGTCCTTTTCCAGGGCGATGGCTTCATAGGTGCCGCTGGTATTGCCCAGGGCTTTGCCTTTGATATCGGCGAAGCTATTGATGCCGGTGTTGTCGCGGGTCAGCACCACCATCTGGAAGGCGAAGTACGGCACGGTGAGGCCGACGGTCTTGGCCCGTTCGAGGGTGTCCGAGGTGGAGGCGACGATCACGTCGGCACGCCCGGAGACCAGTGCGGGAATCCGGTCCGGGAATGGCGTTTCAACCACTTCGGCATCGACCCCGAGGATTTTCGCCAGGTCGTGGCAGTAGTCCACGTCGAAACCTGCAGGGTTGTTACCTTCATCGCGAAAACCCATGGGCGGGAAGTCGAGGGTCACGGCGCAGCGCAGCTTGCCGGAACCAATGATCTCGTCGAGCTTGTCGGCCTGGGCGGTGGCAATAAAGGAAGTACTTAGAACAGCGCTGAGGGCTACGGCAAATGCGGGGTTTTTCATAGAGGCCTCGTTGTCGAAAACTGCTGTTGGATATCGTATTGTGAATTTCGTATACGATATTTTATTAGCAATGAGCGTGCCTGTTTCCGAGCGCAGGCGAGAATTATTCGCCAACCCTTGAGCTAGGGGTCCTACAAGGTCGAGGGAATAAAGAAGGCGAGACGAAGGCCTCTGTGGCCAGTATCAGCCTGGTGTTACAGAAGGGAGCAACGGGGACGCCAGGCGCCCCTTAAAGGAACACTCGCCCGGATTCAGCGACGGCTTTCGCGATACTGAGTCGGTGAGAGACTGGTCAAGGCGCGAAACTGTCGGCTGAAAGCACTGTGGTCGGTGTAACCGCAACGCAGGGCAATCTCGGTGATGGGCAGTTCGGTGTCCAGCAACAGCCGTGAGGCTTCCTCCAGCCGGGCCTTGTGAATCATTTGCCGTGGGGTGAGCTGGAACACTCGTTTGCAGTGGCGTTCCAGTTGCGCCACGGAAAATCCGGCGATCGCGGTCAGCTCGGCGAGGCTGATGGGCCCGGCGAAGTGGCTGCGGATATGCGCGTCCACCGCGGCGAGTTTCTGAAAGGCCGGATGGCTCGACTGGGGCAGTTGCAAGTCGCGGGAGATGCCGGCCAGGCCGACGATATGACCCTGCTGGTCGTGCAGCGCGACTTTGTGGGTCAGGCACCAGACCGGTTGGTTACCGTAATAGAGGTGCAGTTCGAGCTGGTCGGCCAGTTCGCGGCCGCTGGACAGCACTCGACGATCCTGCTCGGTGTACAGCGGGCCGAAGCGCTCCGGGAAGACCATTTCGGCGGTGCGCCCGAGCAGTTCCGAGCTGTGCTTGAAGCCACAGCGCCGGGCCAGGGTCTGGTTGACGAAGGCGTAGCGAGCCTCGCTGTCCTTGATGAAAAACACCACGTCCGACAGGGTGTCGAGCAGCGCCGCGATCGGCTGCAGACTGTTCAGCAGGGTCGGCAGGTCGCAGGGTTTGAAGGTAGTGAGCGAGGCATACATGGCGCAGGAGGTCTGGTGGGTGACCTGCGGGATCATAAAGACTCGGCAGCGGACCCGAAAGCCCCCGGTCCGGCAATCAAGTTGGCGGAGTGTCGTCCAGGCACAACAAGGTCTCGATCCGCGCCGGACTGAACGGAGGGCGTGGTGCCGAGGGTTGCCAGCCGAACAGGTGCTGCAATGCGCCGCCGCACACCCGGCCCTGGCAGGCGCCCATGCCGCAGCGGCTGGCCAGCTTGGCCTCACGCCAACCCGTGTGC
>NZ_CABVHQ010000070.1 GCF_902497895.1 Pseudomonas fluorescens | reverse complement strand
CTGGTCGGTGCCGGCCCGTGCCGTGGTGATGGCCGATACCGTGGGCGCCGGCGACACCTTCCAGGCGGCATTGATCGCCTGGCTGACCGAACAGCAGCTGGATTCGGTGGAGGGCTTGCAGCGCTTGAGTCGCGAACAGATCGACGGCATGCTCAGCTTCGCCGTCAGCGCCGCCGCCCTGACCTGCGGCAAGACCGGGCCGGACTTGCCTTATCGGCATCAGTTGGATTGAGATCTGTCCAGTGATCAACGCGTGCTCAGGTCCAACGATCTCTCACTACCAGCCCCAGCAATTCTCGATGTCCGCTGACACCCACTTTTCGATAGAGCCGCTTGATGTAGGTAGCGGCGCTTGAGGGCTGGATACCCATCAGGGGCGCAATGTCTTCCGCCCGCAGGCCACTGAGCAAATGCCTGAGCAGTTCACGGTCCCGACGAGTCAGTTCAGGATAGAGTTGCTCGACGCGCTCACTCAGCAGGGACGGCATCCGATTGGCTTCGATATAGGCGCGATAGTGCAATCGCGTGACTTGAATCAGTAACGGCGCAACCGACTCGATAAATTCGATTTCGCGCTGATTGAAGTTGCCGTGTTCGCGACCTCGATAGAAGTTGATCGACAGCCAGCCCCCGCCCTCCTCCTGATGATTGAGCAAGGCCATGCGCTGGGAGATTTGCGGCTGTTCGTAACAGACTCGCCGATAGTCACGATGGGTGATGTCTTCGACTGACTGAAGCTGAGCGAGGATTCGCGCACCACCGTATTTTGCCCTATGCCCGAGCATCGCCTGGCGGTTGCCATCCAGGCTGTGAAAACGCTCGACGTAATCCCGGGAAATACGCGATATTTCCACCAGCCTGGCCTGATCGGAACACGACAACACCTGCGGCTCCTGGCCCTCGGGATAAGCGAAAATGGTACATTGAGCCAGCGGCATCACACCCCGCACCAACGTCAGTAACTCTGCCGCCAGCCAGGTCCGGCAGTCCTCGCCAACCCTGGCCAATAGATGGGCGATTTGCCCCGTCGTCAGTGGGACCTGGTTGTAAACGGTGGTGAGCGGCCAGTGGTTCATTCAGGGATCAATTCGCGCGTTGAAGGTTGGCGTTCGTGGGGCAGCGTCCTCACCAGTATGGCAGCCACCAGTAACAGCAGCGCCGCGTACAGACAACCGGCCGTATAGGTGTGGGTCAGGTCTTTGAGCCAGCCTACCACCAAGGGGTTAAGGGCCGACCCCAGATTACCCACTGCGTTGATCACCGCGATGCCCACTGCCCTGGCTTGAAAACTCAACGAGCGATCCGGCAGGGTCCAGAAAATCGACATCGCCGTGTAGGAACCCGTCGCTGCCATACAGACCCCGGCCAGTTGCACGATAGGCTCGCTCGACAGGGCCGTGCAGAACCAGCCCGCCGCGGCCATCAGCATCGGCAGCGCCAGGTGCCAACGCCGCTCCTGGGTCAGGTCCGAGTGTCGGCCCCAGAGGATCATGCCAATAATGGTGCATATTTGAGGAATTGCCGACAGCAATCCGATCAGCGTATTGCTCTGACCAGCGCTGAAGCTCTTGACGATCAACGGCGTCCAGACCGCGATCATCGCCAAGGTGTTGACCAGGCAGAAGTACACCACACAGAACAGAATCACCGCTGGCGACAGTAACTCACGTCCCCAATGAGCGTGGGGGGAAGGTGCCTGGCGGTCCCGCTCCATCAACTCGGCCAGCTGCAGTTTCTCATCGTCGCCCAGCCAGCGCGCCTGGCGCGGGTGATCGTCCAGATAACCGTACACCGCCAGACCGAGTATTACGCTGGGCAATCCTTCGAGTAGAAACAGCCATTGCCAGCCTGCCAGGCCCCAGTGGCCATCAAGGCCCAAAATGGCGCCGGACAGGACCGAACCAAAACCCGCGGTAAACGGCATGGCGATCATAAACAGCGCATTGGCCCGCGCCCGGTATGCCGCCGGAAACCAGAACGTCATATACAACAGGACACCGGGCAGAAACCCCGCTTCGGTGATACCGACCAACGCACGCAACCAATACAGGCTGGCCGCATCATGCGCAAACAGGGTTGCGGTCGACGCCACGCCCCAGGCAATCATCAGGCTGCCGATCCAGCGACGGGCGCCGATTTTCGCCAGGACCATGTTGCTGGGGATGCCGCACGCGATGTAGGCCAGGTAGAAAATCGTGGTTGCCATGCCAAACTGGGTACTGCTCAAGCCCAGGTCGTCCATCATCGTCAGCCCGGCAAAGCCGATATTGATGCGGTCCAGAAATGAAAAAACGAAGCAGATGAAGAGAAACCACAGCAGGCGTTTCGAGACTTTGGCGATGACCGGCGGATGAGCGCCGGCCTCCTTACCAGGGGTCACAGCAAGACGGGATGGCATGGGATGATCCTGTTTTTGTAATTATTGGCTTACGCAAGGTTTTACAGGTCCTGCACGGCGCATTCGATCAGTTCGTCGAAGCGCTCGACATCGTTCAGTGCCTCGGCCGCCAGCAGCGCCAGTTTGACCAGAAACAACTCGCTGTCGTTGCCCGTACGGTCAATCGCCTCGGCGAGCCGATCGTAGACGCGTTCAAGGTCTGTCACGTTCATCGACTGACTCATGGTTGGTAGCTCCCGTTGTGGCCAAGGGCCTGATTTAATCCATGGCGCAAACGCTCTGCATCCAGCTGCAGCCAGCGGGCGCAGACGTGCTGGTCCGGGCGCGCCAGATAGGCGGCGCCTGCCTGCTGCACGCCATAACGCGCGCTGAACAGATCATCGGGATCGGCCAGGGTCAGGTCAGCGTGTTGCACCTGACTGACTCCATTCATGGCGACCGCGATCACTTGTATCGGCAGCCCCTGACGGCGCAGGGCCTGGACTTGGGCAACGACGCCGGCATCGAGTACCGCCGCGTCAGTGAAGCAAATCAAGTGATAGGCGGGCGCCAGCTCGTCGAACAAATAATGCTGCTCGGCCAGACGAACATTGAGCAACGGCGCACCGTTGCGCGGCCCGCCGGTGAACAACAGGTTATCGTCGTCCACCGCGTTGAGTCGCGAATCAGCGTAGTCGTGAGCCCTTGAGGTCCGCCAGTGATACAGCGGGCGCACGAACTCCTGGGTCAACGACAGCGACAGCACCGCATCGCGTAACAGTCGATAGCCGCGACTGGGCGGCGCCATGAACCGCGTGCTCTTGCCTGCCTCTTCAATGATTTCGCGAGCAGCCTTGACCCGTTCGTCGCTGTAAGAGGCCAGCAGTCCGGCACCGGCCAGGCCTTTGATGTGCAGTGCCAGTTTCCAGCCCAGGTCGTGGCAATCCTGGAACCCGGTATTGGCGCCACGCACGCCGAAAATCGGTAACAGATGCGCCGCATCGCCGGCAAAGATCACCCGGTCATTAATGTATTGCGCCAGGGTCAGCGCCCGGGCCGAGTACACCGAACTCCAATCCAGCTCCCATACCGGGTTCTCGACGTTGAGCATCGCCAGTTGCGCATCGATGCGCTCGCGCAAGGAGTCGGGGTGCAGCGCCTGTTCGGGCGTTTCGTCCACGGGCAACTGGTAATCGATGCGCCAGATATCGCCTGGCTCGCGGTGCATCAACACGGTGTTGCCGGGGTTCCAGGAGGGATCGAAAAACGCCAGGCGTTCGGTCGGCAGATCGAGCTTGATGCGGATGTCGGCAATGACGAACCGCCCTTCGTAGGATGCACCTTCAAGCTTGAGCCCCAGCATCGAACGCAATACGGGGCGGGCGCCATCAGCGGCCACCACCCAATCGGCCTCCAGGGTATAGACATCGCCCGGGGTATCGACTTGCAACACGGCACGGTCGACGTCTTGCTCGATATCGATGACTTTATTGCCCCAACGCAATTCGATCAGCGGCTGTGCCTGGGCGGCCTCCACCAGATGTTGCTCGAGGTACTGCTGTTGCAAGTTGGTCATCGGCGCAAAACGGTCGTGCTCGTCGACCGGTGCTTCCATGCGAAAAACCCGTTGGCCGCGGTAGTACGAATTGCCGAAACGCCAGGGCAGGCCCTGCTCGGTCACCGCCTCGGACACCCCCACTTGCTGGAAAATCTCCATGGAACGGCGGGTGAAAACAATCGCGCGGCTGCCTTCACAGACTTGCTGCTGAGCCGCCAGAACGGTACTTCTGACACCGTAGCGCGCCAGTTCGAGCGCCAGCGTCAGGCCAATGGGTCCGGCGCCCACAATCACCACGGGCGAGCGATTGACGACTCCTGGAGACGGCACGAAAGCAGGATAAACCTGATAGGGAAAATACAGGGATTGATGGGGTACGACTTGAGGCTGATGCATGGTCCGGTGGCTCCCGGTTTATTGTTATCGGGGATTGCTCTTGGCTCGGACCACTCTAAATCCATGTGCAAAGGGGGATGTCCCCTGCGGGGGACATCTTGCTGGAGCATGCGAGGAACCAGCCCGGTAGCGGGCGATGATCTGGAAAGTCAGACTTTGAACACCCTGCACCTGCCTGAACTGACTCCAGGCAATATCGCTCAGGAATTGTCCAGACTCAGGAGAACTGCGGCCAACCCGTGAAAGATCCAGGTAATGCGCAACCGTAGTTCAGGTACTGACATCCGGGCGGCTTCTCGCTACGAACGCAGAAAGGACCTGGCGACACAAACACCATCAGCGAAAGAGCCACCAGCAGTGACACGGAGAGAGCGATGAGCGTTGTTTTTATTTTCATCGTTATGATTCCGACACAGATCAGAGAACATTCATTTCAACATTTCAATTATTTCGCCTGAACACCTCGCGACCACCTCACCTGGCAAGCGGCTCGATAACCCCTACTCGCTTCGCATACGCGAGCCACTCCCGGTGTAATTGAGCTACCAGCTCAGGATGCTCGCCAGCTATGTTCATGGTTTCACCCCGATCCTGCGCCAGATTGAACAGCTGCCAGTCGTAAGGTTTATTCAGTAAAGGCAAGCCACGTGGAGCCTCGGCCGCCACAAGTTTCCACTGGCCCTTGCGCACATAGGCTTGCCCGAACAACTCGCCCACCAGCAACGCCTGGGCATCCACCGAACTCTCGGCGGCTCGCGTCAACAGAGGCAGCATGGAGTTTCCGGTAATCGGGAATTTGGGCTTGCTGCCATAGAAGGCTCCGGGATTCGGTAAACCAGCCAGCTCGAGGAAAGTTGGCAGCAGGTCATCAACCCTGGCGGGGACATTCAGCACGCCATGACGACCCTGGTCATAAGGCAGACGCACGATGGCCGGTACGCTGATCCCCCCTTCGCCAGTGGTGCCCTTGAACAGGCGGAACGGGGTGGCACTGACCTCTGCCCAGCGCAGGCCATAACTGAGATTGGACTGGCGACGCCCGATGTTCTCGTAGCGGTTGTCGGTGTTGGCTGTGTTGGGCGAATAACCCTTGCTGTGATCCTCGCCCGCTGCGCCGTTGTCCGACATGACGAACACCAACGTATTGTCGTACTGCCCGGTGCGCTTCAGATAATCGAGCAGACGGCCGATGTTGTGATCAAGGTTATCGACCATGGCTGCGTAAACCTCCATCTTGCGGGCTTCAACCTTGCGCTGCTCGGTGCTTAGCTCTTGCCACCGGGCCCCGGCGGCATCAGGTAGCAACGCCGCGGGGTTGAAGTTCCGGGCAATCAGCCCGAGCTTCTTCAGATTATCCAACCGCGCCTCGCGGGTGGCGGCATAACCGAGGTCGTAGCGGCCCTGGTACTTGGCGATGAAGGCATCAGGTGCCTGCACCGGCCAGTGGGGAGCGGTATAGGCGGCATAGGCGAAAAACGGCTTGCGATTGCTGCGCTCGGACTCGATGTAGCCAATCAGCTTGTCGGTGTAAAAATCGCTCGAGTAGAATTCATCGGGTACTTGCGCAGGCTGCCCATCCTCCCGATAGGAGACCTTTTCTACCCGCAGCTCGGAGCCAGGCTGCGGAGCGAAGTGTGTCGCCCCACCATCCAGCAGCACGAAGGATTTGTCGAAGCCTCGGACTTGCGGCCCCTGCTCATCCTTCATGCCCAAATGCCACTTGCCCACCATGTAGGTCGCATAACCGCCGTCTTTCAGGAGTTGCGCCATGGAGTGCGAATGCGGCGTGAGATAACCTTCGTAACCCGGCTGACCCTGCAGGCGCGGGGAGAAAGGCAGTACTTCGGCCATGCTGCCCAGCCCGACAAGATGGTTGTCCGTCCCAGACATCAGCATCGAGCGCGTAGGCGAGCAGGTAGGCGCGGCGTAAAAGCTGGTGAGTTGCAGGCCATCGGCGGCCAATTGATCAAGCGTCGGCGTCTCGATCTCGCCACCGAAGCTGCCGAGATCCGAATAGCCCAGATCATCGGCTACGATCAGCAAGATATTAGGCCGAGTATCGGCGGCCACGCCCCACAGCGGCAGTAACGCTGCGACCAGCACGGCCGTGAGCACGCCAGGCAAGCGCGTCATCATTGACTCCCGGTTATTGATTCGGGGTCTGAACGCCCCTGGCGTATGGACTCAGGCATGCCGTCCAGCTTGAGCAGACGATCACCGGTATAGGCTCCGACGAACAGCTTCGTCCCGACCTCGAGCGCCACCGAAGCACCCGCCAACAGCCCCGGTGGGGCCTTGAATAACACCTCGGCCGTGGCCTGTTCGGGATCAATCAGCGCTACCTGGAATGCACTCGCGCAGTGTTCATCCCGGGCCTTGAAGCAAGCGCGGAAGACGTCCGGGTCTTCGATACCGGCGGCGAGCAACTGGCCCTTCGCCGTCCAGCTGAGGTTATCGGGCATAAAGTCCAGGACAATGCGCTGCCGGGTAGTCCCTTGCTGCAGGTCGAACTGCCGCACCTCCTTCGCAGTCCAGGCAGCGAACCAGGCTTGGCGCCCATCGGCACTGACCTGCACACCATTGGGGAACGGTGCGTCGCTGCCCTTGACCTTGACCAGAGGCAGCCCGGGCGCCCAGGTCATCAAATAGCCCGTGTCACGGCCATCGAGCAGCTGCTCCAGCGGTATCGCAGGCGCCATACTGTCCGACTCGAACATCACCGTAGCCACCAGGCCACCACCCGGAGTGGCTGCTACGTCATTGAACCGTCCTGATCCCCGTTGCTCGACGCAGCCATGCCAGACCGCCACCCAACTACCATCCAGCGGCTTGAGTTCAAGAAATTCGATGGCTTCGCGTCCGTTATGGTTGACCACCAGCAACTGCTGGCGACCATCGACGCGTGGGGACAGGTGAATACCATGTGCCCCCAACAACTTGTCCGGCGCTGCGCAGCTCTCCTCCCCCCAGCCAGCCTGGGGAGCAACGGAAAGCGGCAAATCGCGAGCCTGCTGCGTAGCCAGATCCATGATTCGCAAACGCGATGCATGCTGCCCGGACAACCCCGGGGTGATACCCATTAACAGGTAACGCCCATCCGGCGATAACACCAGATCCTCTGGCGGTTCAATACCGCACAGTGGCTGATACCCACTCCCGGCAGCGCAGGGCGGTGGTGTAGCGGCATAGGTCATGAAACCTGCCATCGCGCAGGCCAGCCCAACCAAAGCGCTTGAACGCTTGTGCATATCCAACTCCCTTGTCCTGGTCGCATCAGCTCAAGCCACAAATTACCAACCCTTGCGGACCAGACCAGACAAACAAACTGAAAGGCGCATTCGGTTTAACGCCAATGAAGCCTCGCCCCAGATTGATAGGATGGCTCGACCTACACCCAACCTGGATCCTGCCCGCTTTGCGTGCATGGACCTGCGGAGCCCCCTATGACAAGTGCAGACACCGCTCTAGATCCTCGCCTATTCCGCCGCGCCCTGGGCAACTTCGCTTCCGGCGTGACCATCGTCACCGCCTGTGGACTCGATGGCCGCAAGGTGGGCGTCACCGCCAACAGCTTCAACTCGGTATCACTGGAGCCACCGCTGATTCTCTGGAGCCTGGACAAACGCTCCACCGCCTGGGAGGTCTTCCAGGAAGCCAGCCATTTCACGGTCAACATTCTGGCTTCGGACCAAATTGCCCTGTCCAACCATTTCGCCCGGTCGCAAGAAGACAAATTCGACGGTATCGAACACCATAGCGGTCTGGGTGGCGCATCGCTGTTCAGCGGTTGCTCGGGAAATTTCCAGTGCGCCAACTACCAGTATGTAGATGCTGGCGATCACTGGATCATCATCGGCAAAGTGGAGAAGTTCGAAGATCAAGGCCGCGCGCCGCTGGTCTACCATCAGGGCGGCTATGCCATGGTCCTGCCCCATCCGCGTGGGCAAAAACCGCAAGGCACAGACACGTGCGAATCCAGCGACCTGCTCAATACCAGGCTGGGCGACAATCTGTTCTACCTGATGATCCAGGCGGTCAACGCCAGTCACCCGCGCTTTGTCCAGCAGCATCTTTCGCTGGGCCTGCGCAACAGTGAGTCGCGTCTGCTGATGGTCCTCGACAGCGCCCCGAACGCTAGCCTGGGTGAACTGCAGCAAGCGGTGTCAATGCCGGCACGCGAGGTGGAGGAAGCGATGGGCACCCTGCAGAGAAAGGGCTACCTGCAGCTCAGTGACGATCAACGCAACGTGACCGCCGACGGGCATACCAAACTGGAAGATCTGTGGAATACCGTGCGCAAAGCCCAGGAAGATATCTTCAGTGCATTGACCGAAGGGGAGCTGGAAGTGTTCAAGAAGGCCCTGCGTCTGGCCATGGCAGCGCGCTGATCGCCCTCCACTGCGGGGCCTGAATGCCGTCAGTACAGCGCACCCGCCCAAGGCGGTGTGCGCTGTTCGACCTCAGTGTTTGAGGAAGTCGATTACCAGACGGTTGAATGCCTCGGCATGCTCCCACTGTGCCCAATGGCCGCACTTGCTGAACACGTGCAGGCGCGAGTTGGGGATGCCATTGAGCAGTTTGAGACTCCAGTCGATCGGCACGAAACGATCATCGCGGCCCCAGGTAATCAGGGTCTCGGTCTGGATATCCGGCAGGTTGGCGCTGAAATCGCCCAGATTGAAGTTGCTCAGTTCGACGCTCTTGAGGAAGTTCTCCAAGTGCAGCGGATTGTCCTGAATGCCGCTCAGACGCATCTGAATCAGCTCTTCGGTCAGGACGCTGGCGTCATAGACGAAGACGTTGAGCATCTTTTTCAGGTTGTCCAGGGTCGGCTCGCGGTAAACTTGGAACAGCAACTTGATGCCTTCCATGGGTAGCGGCGTGAACAGGCTGGTCTTGCCTACACCGCCAGCGCCCATCAGGATCATCTTGCCCAGGCGCTCGGGAAACTCGACAGCAAAGGCCAGCGCGCTTCCCCCGCCCATTGAATTGCCCACCAGGTGCGCCTTGTCGATATCCAGCACATCCATCAACTCTTTGGTCGCCCGGGCGTTGACCATGAAGCGCGGTTCGGCAGTCAGCAGCGGGTCGGATTTACCGAATCCCGGGCAATCGAGCAGGATGACTCGGTAACCTGCCTCGACAAAGGCATCGACGTTACGGTGGAAGTTTGCCCAGCCCGTGGCTCCTGCTCCAGAGCCGTGAAGCATGATCACCACTTCGCCGGTGCCAACGTCGTTGTAATGCAGGCGCATATTGCCGACTTGAGCGAAGTGGCTGGTAGAGGCTTCGGTCAGATTGCTCATAGTGGTATTCCTTGTTATGGGGTGATTGTTCAGGCGTTGCATGTTCAGCCCTGGCGGGCTTTCAGCAGGTCGAGGGCGACGTCGACGATCATGTCTTCCTGGCCGCCAACCATCCGCCGTTTGCCCAGTTCGACGAGGATGTCGAGGGTCTTCAGGCCGTACTTCGCGGCGGCGATTTCGGCATGGCGCAGGAAGCTCGAATAGACTCCGGCGTAACCCAGGGCCAGGGTTTCGCGGTCGACCCGAACCGGACGATCCTGCAGCGGGCGAACGATGTCGTCGGCGGCGTCCATCAGGGTGTAGAGGTCGGTGCCATGGTTCCAGCCCAGACGTTCGGCGGCCGCGATGAACACTTCCAGCGGTGCGTTGCCGGCCCCGGCGCCCATGCCCGCGAGGCTGGCGTCGATGCGGTCGCAACCTTCCTCGACGGCGGTGATGGAGTTGGCCACCCCCAGGCTGAGGTTGTGGTGGGCATGCATGCCGGTTTCGGTTTCCGGCTTGAGCACGGCCTTGAACGCACGGAAGCGCTCGCGCACATCCTGCATGTTCATCGCGCCGCCAGAGTCGGCCATGTACACACACGTCGCGCCATAGCTCTCCATCAGCTTGGCCTGCGCGGCCAGCTGCTCGGCCGGGATCATATGGCTCATCATCAGGAAACCGACGGTGTCCATGCCCAATTCGCGGGCGTACTCGATGTGCTGTTTCGACACGTCTGCTTCGGTGCAGTGGGTGGCGATGCGCACCACCCGGGCACCGGCGTTGTAGGCCGCTTTCAGGTCATGCACCGTGCCGATTCCAGGCAACAGCAAGGTGGTGATCTTGGCGTGGCTGATCACATCGGCCGCGGCCTCGATCCATTCGAGATCGGTGTGCGCAGCGAAGCCATAGTTGAAGCTCGAGCCTTGCAGGCCATCGCCGTGAGCCACTTCGATCGAGTCGACCTTGGCCTTGTCCAGGGCGCGGGCAATGTCCTGCACGTTCTGCAGCGAGTACTGGTGGCGCACGGCATGGCTGCCGTCGCGCAGGGTCACGTCGGAGATGTAGAGTTTTTTGCCGGGATTAAAAGTCATGTCGGTCTCCTCAGGCGTTGAGCATCGACTGCGCCATGCGCTCGGCGGTAGCCAAGGCCGCGGAGGTCATGATGTCGAGGTTGCCGGCGTAGGCTGGCAGGTAATGGGCGGCGCCTTCGACTTCGAGGAACACCGAGGTCTTGAGGCCCGAGAACTTTCCAAGGCCAGGAATCGTCAGCGGCGCGTCTTCAGGAATGAGGTCGAACTGGACTTTTTGCTTCAGGCGATAGCCCGGCACATAGGCCTGTACGGCGGCAGCCATCTCGACGATGGACGCCTCGACCAGTGCCTGATCAACCGCTTCGGACAGCACGAATACGGTGTCGCGCATCATCAGCGGCGGCTCGGCCGGGTTCATCACGATGATTGCCTTGCCCTTGGCCGCGCCGCCGATCACTTCGATGGCCTTGGAGGTGGTTTCGGTGAACTCGTCGATGTTGGCGCGGGTGCCGGGACCGGCGGACTTGCTGGCGATCGAGGCGACAATTTCGGCGTAGTGCACCTTGGCCACGCGCGACACCGCCGCGACCATCGGGATGGTCGCCTGGCCGCCGCAGGTGACCATATTGACGTTGAGCTGGTCGAGGTTCTGCTCCAGATTCACCACCGGCACGCAGTACGGGCCGATGGCCGCCGGGGTCAGGTCGATCAGGCGGATGCCGGGTTTGATCGAGCGCAGGAACGCATCGTTCTTTACATGGGCGCCGGCCGAGGTGGCATCAAAGACGAAATCGATGTCCTTGAACACGTCCATGCGGGTCAGGCCTTCAACCCCTTCGTGGGTGATGGCGACGCCCATGCGCTGGGCACGCGCGAGGCCGTCGGAGGCCGGGTCGATGCCGACCATGACCGCCATTTCTAGGTGTCTGGCGTTACGCAGGATCTTGATCATCAGGTCGGTGCCGATGTTGCCGGAACCGATGATGGCGACTTTGAGTTTGTTCATGAAAAATCCTCCGGACAGTTTTAGTCGAAGCGCACCGAGCAACTGCCGATCCCGGCAATGCTGACTCGCAGGTTGTCTCCAGCCACCACCGGCACCATGGCCGACAGGGCGCCGGACAGAATCACCTCCCCTGCCTTCAGGCCCATCCCCAACTGACCGAGTGTGTTGGCCAGCCAGGCCACGGCGATAGCGGGCGAGCCCATGGTCGCCGCTCCCGCCCCCGTACCCACCACCCGGCCGTTTTTTTCCAGCACCATACCGGTGGTGTAAAGATCCAGCTGACGCGGATCAACCAAGCGATCACCGAGCACGAACACCCCACAGGAGGCGTTGTCCGCCACCGTGTCCTGGATCTTGATCTTCCAGTCGCGGATGCGTGAATCGACGATCTCGAAGCAGGCCATGACCCCTTCGGTGGCGCGCAACACCTCGGCCACGGTGACCCCGGGGCCCGCCAGATCATGCTTGAGCACGAAGGCTATCTCGCCCTCGGCCTTGGGCTGGATCAGCGTCGCCATGGGCACCGAGGCCCCCTGGTTGACCACCATTCGGTCAGTCAATTGGCCGAAGTCCGGCTGCCCGACGCCGAGCATGTCCATCACCGCCTGGCTGGTCACGCCGATCTTCTTGCCGATGATGCGCTCGCCCTGCTCCAGCCGACGGGCCAACAGGTGCTGCTGAATGCGATAGGCCTGCTCAATGCTCAGCCCGGGATGACGCTCGGTTAAAGGTGCAATGGCTACGCTGTTGCGCAGCGCCTGGAACAGCTCGTCACCGAGCCGGTCCAGGTCCAGATTCATCTCGTCCATAGTCATTCACTCCTGCGCTGAAAAATCAAAAAGGGAAGGAAGATTCATTGCGCGCCAATCGCGCGGCAACCGGCGACGGCACACTCGATGTCCTGTTCTTCGCTGGCCCCGGAGACCCCTATCGCCCCAACCAGGCGCTCGCCGACCATCAACGGAAAGGCACCGCCCAAAGGCACCATGCGCGGACGCAACATCAGACTCATGCGTACGGCGTCCGTGGCGTTGTTGATGAGTTCGCCCACCGTGCTGGTCGGCATGCCAAAGGAAACCGCAGTCATGGCCTTGTCCTGGGCAATGTCGATGCTGTGCAGTGGCGTCCCCGGAATTCGTGCAAAGGCGATCAGGTAGCCACCGGCGTCAACCACTGCGATGCTCACCCGCAGCCGTTTGCGCCCTGCGTAGTCAAGTGCCGCGTGGATCGCCGCGTGTGCCGCCTCGAGGCTCAGCGGATCGCCCAGCAGGTTACTGGTGCCAATCGGTTCGCTCATGCCAGCACCTCTTGGGTAGCGGCAACGGCGGGATGCGCCTTGGGCTTCAATAGGAAGCAGGCCAACGCGGGCACCAGGATGAGGGCGACCAACATGTTGCAGAGGAACATGAAGGTCAGAAGCACGCCCATATCCGCCTGGAACTTGATCGGCGAGAAGATCCAGGTGATCACCCCGAGCGACAAGGTGACGCCAGTGAAGACCACCACCCGGCCAGTGAACATCAGCGCTCGGTAATAGGCCTTAGACAGACTGGCCCCACGCTTCATCCAGAACAGCGTGACGCTCAAGATATACAGCGCGTAATCCACGCCGATGCCCACGCCTAGAGCGACCACCGGCAGCGTCGCGACCTTCAGGCCGATATCCAGCTTGACCATCAATGCTTCGGCCAGCAGTGAGGTCAGGATCAGCGGCACAATGGCGCAGACCACCGCGCGCCAGGAACGGAAGGCCATGAAGCACAGAATCGTGACGGCCAGGTATACCCCCAGCAGCATGCGACCATTGGCCTGTTCGACGACGATGTTGGTCGCACTCTCGATCCCGGCATTGCCGGCAGCCATCAGGAACCGGGCATTGTCATCGCTGTACTTGGCAGCGAAATGTCCGGTGGACTCGACCACGGCCGCCAGGGTGTCGGCCTTGTGGTCCTTGAGGTAGACATAGATCGACAGCAGATCGCAGGTGGCGTTGAACAACTCCCGGGGCGAGCGCACCGCCGCCGCATTGATCATCGCCTGGTTGGGCAGCAACTCGTTCCACTTCAGGTTGCCCTCGTTCATCCCGACGTTAACCTTGCGCGCCAGGGCAGCGATCGAATGGGTGCCTTCGACGCCCGGCAGCTGGCGCAGGCGCCACTCCAGTTCCTCGACCTTGCGCAGGGTGGCGTAGTCGACACACTGACCGGCAGGGGTTTCGACCATGACTACGAACACATCGCTGCTGGCCTGGTAGTGCTTGATGATGAAGGTGTTGTCCTGGTTGTAGCGCGAGTCGGCGCGCAACTCGGGCGCCCCCGGATCCAGGTCGCCTACCTTCAGCTGTTTGCTCAACGTCAGTGCAAACAGGCCGACGGCAACGGCAATCAGGATCGCCAGAGTGGCAGCCCGCGGCCGGGTGAACAGATCCAGAAAGCGAAGCAGCCACGGCTTCTGCGCGCCGTCCTGCTCCAACACCGCCTCGGCCCTGAGGCTGCGCGCCGCAGCCTTGGCCGAGACTCCGGTGAACGACAGCATGATGGGTAGCAACGCCAGGTTGGTGAACACCAGGATGGCGACGCCGACGCTGGCGATGATGGCGAGTTCCTTGATCACCGGTACGTCGACGATGGTCAGCACGGCAAAGCCCACCACATCCGCCAGCAGGGCCGTGACCCCGGCGGCAAACAGTCGGCGGAATGTGTAACGGGCGGCAATCAGCTTGTGCGTGCCACGACCCACGTCCTGCATGATGCCGTTCATCTTCTGCGCGCCATGGCTGACGCCGATGGCATAGACCAGGAACGGTATGAGGATCGAGTACGGATTGAGCTCGTAACCCAGCAACGGCAGCATGCCCAACAGCCAGATTACCCCGACCAGCGTGCACCCCTGCACCACCAGGGTACTGCGCCAGCAACGGGTGAAATGGAACAGGATCGCCGAGGTGATCAGCACCGCCGCGGCAAAGAAGCCGAGCACTGCATACAGCCCCGAAATCAGATCGCCCATGACCTTGGCGAAGCCGATGATGCGGACCTCCACACCCTTGGCCTGGTAGCGGTCGCGGATGACTTCCAGGGCGTCGGACAGGCTTTTGTAGTCCAGGGTCTGGCCGGTCTTCGGGTCAATATCCAGCAGGGGGATATGCACGATAGTCGAACGCAGGTCACGGGCCACCAGTTGGCCGATCTCACCGGAACGCTCGACGTTGGCGCGCAACGCCTCGAGGCTCTCATGGCTGCCGTCAAAATCGTCGGGCACCACCGGGCCACCTTCGAAGCCGTATTCAGTGACGCCCTGCCAGCGCGTCAGTGGCGTCCACAGGGAACGCATGAAGGCGCGGTCAACACCTGGCACCAGGTACAGATCGTCATTGATCTGGCGCAAGGTCTCCATATACCCGGCATCGAAGATGTCGTGCTCGCCTTTGACCGCCACCGCGATGCGCAGGGAGTTCGCCGCCCCCTTGAGATCATCCGCATGCCCCAGGTAGTTGAGGACGAAGGGATGGTTGGCTGGAATGGTCTTGAGGAAACTGGCATTCAGACGCACATGGCTGGCAGCGAGGATGAACAGCGTGCTCAGTAACAGACACAGACCAATCACGGCAAAGCGATGGTTGAACAGCAAACGCTCAAGGCGATTACCCGAGTTTTTATCGAAATCCGCTAAGGCGGCGATAGTGGCAAAGCCATCGGAACTACTGATGCCCATGTTGATTGACCCCTTAGTATGTGTAGTGGCTCAACGCAGCGCGCTTGGTTCGAAGAAGGAAACGCCCTGCGCTCCGACGGCCACCCCCCCGCCCTGATCGGTCGCGATCAGCGCGGTGAACGGAAATTGGCTGGTCGGTTTGACCGCCTTGAAGCTCAGGCCATCGTCGTGACTGAGCCAGCCGCCCCCGGACTCATCCACCAGCAGCAGGGAGCCGTCAGTCAGATTGACGCCGGCCGTCAGGCTCTGGCTGGTCGCCATTGCCACCGGGGCCCAGGTCAAACCGGCATCGGTCGAACGGAACACGTTGCCCCTGAGGCCGAAGGCCAGCAGGCTGTCCTTGCGGCTGATGAGCAGCCCGAAAAAGCTGCCGGTATAGGGTTCGCCGAGCCTTTCGAGGCCGGTCAGGTCCCGGTTGATGCGGAACAGGCCGCCCTGCTCGCCAGCCAGGTAAAGCTTGCCCTGCCAAGTGCGGACGACATTGATATGGCGCTGCTCCGTCCCTTCCAGCAGATCCAGGGACGGGACCCAGGTGCTGCCGCCATCCAGCGTCGAAAAGCCCAGGCCAAAGGCGCCCACGGCCACGGCCCTGCGGTCGTCCAGACATTGAATATCCAGCAGGGGCTTATCGGCCCCCTCCTCCAGCAACCGGCGAGCATTCTGCGCGCGGCTCGGGTCTTGTTGCTGCACGACCTGCAGGAGGCTCTGCGCGGCCTTCACGCCATCCAGCTGACGTACCCAGCTCTCACCGCCATCGGTGCTTTTCAGAATCACGCCGCGATGACCAATCGCCCAGCCGGTGCGCTGATCGGCAAAGCACACCCCGGTCAGCGTCACAGCCACCGGTACACTGGCTTGTTCCCAGTTCTGCCCTTGGTCATCCGAGTAAAGGATGTGCCCGCGAATACCCACTGCGACCATTCGGTCACCGGCCCGAGTCAGCGCCATGAGCATGGAGCGCGCCGCCAGCGACGACTGCAAGGCTCTCTGCTGCAAGGTGTCTGCCGCACTTCTGGCCACCACCACAGGGGCGTCCGACTGATCCGCCTGCGCCAGAGTGGCGGTGACCATGCATGTCAAAAATGCCCACAACACAACTAATACTTTGTTCACCTGACCTACCTCCGAAACCTACTGAACACACAAGGCTGCCCCCCGCCAGACCAACATCGGGAAGGGGCAGGTATCTGTCAGTCAGGGCTCAACGCGCACTCTGGTTCATCAGCGATTCCGGCGAAAAGAAGCTCTCGCGCCGGCGCTCGGTTATGGCGTACTGGTCGTTACCAGAGTCACCCAAGGCACAGTTGTAGACCCAGGCCTTAGTGCGGTGATCAAAGAAGAAGCCAGTGCAGTAGTTGACCGTGGCCGGGATATCCGGCGCCACGAATGGCGTGGTCAACGCCGTGCGCCACAGGGTGCCCTCCGCATCCCAGCCATCCATAATGGCGGTGCCCCAGTTGTCTTCGTCGTAGTAGTACTTGCGCTTGGGCACGGCATGGCGTTTACCCGGTTTGAGTGTCGCCTCCACCTCCCACACCCGGTGCAGCTCCCAGCGCAGCATCTCCGGCTTGGCATGGCGCAGCCCCATTACGTCTTCATCGCGGTGAGTCAGCAGCTTGTTGTCGTTGTAGGGGATGAACATCTCTTTCTTGCCGACCAGCTTCCAGTCGTAACGCTCCGGCGAACCGGCGCCACCGAAGGTTTCGTCAACGAAGTTGACTCCCGAGGCCACCACGTTTGGCGTATCGAAGTTGATGCTCGGCGCGCGGCGCACACGGCGCTGCCCAGCCAGGTACTGCCAGAGGGTGCGGCCCTTCACGTGATCGAGCACGTTGTGCACCATCAACGCCTCGCCGGCACGGAACGCCGGGGCATAGGTCGCCTGAATCGCCAGCATGTAGTTCGGGTTGGGTGTGCTTTCCAGCGAACCATCCTTGTAGTAGTAGGGATACTGCCCCTCGTCCGTGGCCGCGGTGGCGAGCACCTTCTGGCCATTGGCGGTAGTGGTCCAGACTTTGTACTTGGTGTGGGTGGATTCGCCACGCCAGAGGGTCATGTGGTTCCAGTGCACCTCAAGTCCCGAGGTGGGAATCGGAAAAGGTACGCCGCCATAGGCACTCTTGACGGTCAGGCCGTCGTTTTCCAAGGTCGCGCGGGTGGCATTCTTGTAGGTGTTGTCATACACCCACTGCGGTGCCGCAGCCGTGCGCCGGCTCGGGTAGACGTCGATGCGGAAAGTCTCGGGATTGTCCTTGAACAGCTGCTTGACGCCATCGGACAGCTTGTCTGCATATTGCGACAGGTTGCTGGCAGTAATGCTGAACAGCGGCTTATCACTGTCGAACGGATCGAAAGCCCTATGGCCAGACTGGTAGCCCGCCGGCACCTGGGTGAAGCCGCCGGTCCAGGCCGGAATACTGCCGTCGGCATTGCCGGCGCGTTCGGCGCCCATCGGGGTCAGCTTGCTCTTCAGGGCCTCGGCCTGTTCCGGGCTGACTGCCGCCTGGACCGCACCCATGCTTAGGGACAGCAAGGAAATGCAAACCAATAGCCGGGTTTTCTTATTCTTATTCATGTTCAATCCCTCAGAAAGTGTGCGAAACGCTGAACGCAATGAAGTCGCGGTCTGCATTGGTCTGTTTGAAGGTTTTGATGCCATCGATGTTGATCGGCGCCGAAGGCCCGAAGAAACCGTTGTAAGCCAGCGAGAGGTTGACGGATTTCAGGTAGTCACCCGCGAGACCGATGTTGAAGTTGCCGCCCTTGGCCTGGCTGAAGCCGCCCACCGCCGAAGAACGACCATCGATGCCGTAGCCCACGCCCATGGGCACCGACAAGTCGAGGCCATCGAGCACCTGGAAGTAGGTCGGGGTAAACACCAGGCGCATCGCCAAAGCATCGCGGGTGCTGTTCGGATCGAGCATGTCGCGGTTTTTGTCCACGCTCAGGGTGCGGTTCCAGGCCAGTTCACCGAGCAGGACGGCGGTGTCCCAGAACACGCTTACCGGCAGAATGTTGACCATGTTGATCTGCGCATGGGCGGTCTTGCCCACGGCATACAGCGGATGGTTGTCGTTGTCGCCAGCGACCACCGGTGCCACCGCGCTGAGGTCCGCCACGGTCAGACTGACCAGCGGCGCATTGCGGCGGATGGAGGCTTCGAAACCCACGTTGGCATTGCCTATCCCACGGTTGGCGCTGAAGCCGTAGGCCTCGATGTCTTCCGGGAACACCAGCATGTAATCGCCGATCTTGTCGGCCGGTTGCCCTGGGCCGACGCCACCACCAGGACGGACCTGCACCTGGAAGTTCTTGTCGTGATAACGGATGGCATACAGACCAAAGTCGGTATCCAACGCGTCGGAGCGGTAGCGCAACTGAACGCCAAACTGCCCGGAGTCGCGCGCCTTGATGTCCCTGCCACGGTAGAATGAGGCCACCGGGCCGACGCCAGGCACACTCGCTACGATGATGCGTTCACCCCCTTCGTCCAGCAGATCGGCCGGGCTGAAATAACTGCCAGCCGCGGGAAGGCGGTTTCGCTCCCACTCGAACTGGTAGTAGCCACCCACCGACAGATTGGAGGTCAGTTGCAGCTGGGTGGAGAACTGTTCGACCGGCAAACCCAACTCCTTGAATTGCGAGTTGGGCACCGACAAGGCCTTCACCACATCGATCGGCTGCTGGCCGGCGGCGATGCCATTGTTACCGAAGAACAGGCTCTCGCCATACACCAGTGCGTGCTGACCGAGACGGGCCACCCCCCACATCTCCTCACCCAGGGTGAAGTCGCTGTAGACGAAGGCATCGAGAATCTCGGCGTCACGGCCATGCAGGTCGCGGGTGTCATCGGTGAACTCGTCGTGATCGACGCTGACCGAGTTGGCTGTGGCCGGCGAATTATTGTCGTTTGTCTTGTTGTAGACATCGTCATACCAGGCCGCGCCGCTCACCCGGACACCCGCGCCATTGCGCGAAATATCCAGCTCGGACAACCAGTCCAGGCGATTGGAGATCAGTCCCTTGTCGAAGTTGCGATCGCCATCGTCCAGGTTCGGGTCGGCGATCAACTTGTCGTGCTGGCCCTTGACCCGCATGGCACTGCTGTATTTGAAGGTGTTGTCCCAACGTGCCTGCACTTCGGTTCCGGTATCAAACTGGAAAGCGCCAGCGGGTAAGGACATGCCTGCGGCAATTGCCGCCGCGATGACAGATAAGTTAAGTTTGTGTGGTGAGGAGAATAACGGGCACGCGCCGAGAACTGCGTTAATATTGCGCACTTTGACTGCCTCGATATAACGGTTATACCGTTTATTATTTTGATTCGCTGAAGGGGTCCTCAGCGAAATGCAGATTAGATAACTTCAATCAAACCGGGTTACGTTCAAAGACCATGGGTGGAAGTGGCTGGCCGAGTAAGTAACCGCCCAGCAGGCCTGCGGTATCGTCGGCGTTCTGGGTAATGTGATTGGCCCCGGCGATGACGTCGCGCAAGATCCGTTGCAACGCATTGTCCAGGTAGATACCGCGTGCCGAGGTGGCCTTGAATAGCAACATCACCGCCTCCTCGCAATCGCGCCCGACGCGGGCGATATCTAACATGTAATGCACACGGTCGTGGGTCGGCACCAGTTGCCGTTGCGCCACCAACTCGGTGGTCTCAGCCATCATTTGCAGCAGCCGGGCACGGGCCGAACGCACCCGCACCACGGCGTTGCCCAAGCGGTCCTTGACGTAGGGGCTCAGCGCGGCGGGAAAACCACCTGTGGTATCGGTACGAACTTTCATCTGCTCGATGTAGGCGTCGATGCCGCCTTGGGCAACGCCCACCAGCAACGCGGACACTGCACCGAAGAACACCTGATTGAAGGGATACAGGTACATCTCGCCGCGATCCGACTGTTGGTAGTCGATCAAGCTATGCCCGCGGTGTGTTGGCACGAAGGCGTTCTTGATCACCAGGCTCTTGCTGCCGGTACCCGCGAGGCCGAATACATGCCAGTCGTCGACAATCTCATAGTCCGCGCGCGGCACCAGCATGGCCATGCGATCAATCATCTTGCCCTCGGCATCCTTGCGCATCGCACCAATGAACGCCCAGTGCGAATGATCGCAACCGCTGGAAGTTTTCCAGGTGCCATTGAGCACATAGCCCCCCTCAACCTCGGTCAGGGTACCGAACGGCGGGTAGGAAGACGCCACGATCTGGGCGTTGTCCTTCCCCCAGACATCCTCGCCCGCCTGGGGGTCCATGCTACCGAACTCCCACTGGTGGATGCCGAGGATCATCATGTTCCAGGCGCTGCTGCCACAGCCGCGTCCCAATTCCATGAGCACCTTGTAGAACACCGCAGGATTCATTTCCCAGCCGCCGAAGCGGGCCGGCTGAAGAATCTTGAAGAAGCCCGCCTCGACAAAGGCAGCGATGGTTTCTCGCGACACCATGCGGTTCTTTTCCACTGAATCGGCTTTTTTCAACAACATCGGAATAAGATCCCGTGCGCGTTGCAAAAGTTCTGCTTCAGTCGGGAACTCAAGTTCGTTTACAACTTCTGACTTCTTCAATAGTCCGTTCATCATTAACGCTCGCTGTTAATTTGTTATTGTTTAAAAACTACTTAGCCCAGCGCGGAAAACTTGCTGTTGAAATAAACCAGCGGGCCGTCGTGTTCGATATCACCGGCGACATTCACAACTTCGCAAAGAAACATGTCATGGGTACTCGCAGGAATGACTTCGACCAGGCGACACTCGAAGCTGACCAGTGCATCCGCCAGCACCGGGACTCCCATCACCCCGCTCTCCCATTGGCCTTCGGCAAAGCGCGCCTCGCCAATCACGCCGTCGACCATCCCGGCGAAGCGCCGGGCGATAGACTCCTGTTCGCAGTTCAAGACATTCACACTGAGCGCCATCTGCCGGCTGATGACCTCGTGAGCGCGCACCGTGCGATTGACGCAGACCAGCAAACGCGGTGGCTGCGCAGTAATCGAGCAGACGGCGGTGGCGGTAAGCCCGGCTCGCTCGCTGGCGTCGCCACTGGCGATCACCACGCAGGCACCGGCCAGATGGCGCATGCCCTTGCAGAAGTCGGCCATCGCCACTGGCGCAGGTTGGGTGGGAAAAACCTGCGTGGACTCCATTGCACTGATCATCAGCCAACCCTCCCGGTTGACAGGAACTGCAACACAACCTGATTGAACTCTTGCGGGTCCTCGTACTGCGGCCAGTGCCCCGCCGCGGTCTGCATGACGTACAACTGGCCCTTGGGCAGGCGTGGCAATGCGGATTCAGCCGCGGCCACGTCATGAATCGGGTTGTGAGTCGTCCACAACATCAAGGTCTCGCACTGAACCTGCTCCAGCTCGATCTGGTCGGGCGTCGCACCTTCGGTATTCACTCGCCGCAACCGGGCATAAACCAGCGGCGCGCTTTGCTGAAAACCTGGGGCGCTATAGAGGGTCAGGCGCGACTGAATCAGCTCGTCGGTCAGCAGGTGCCAGTTGCCCTCATAGAGCAACCACTGCATGCGAGCGCGGATACTGTCGAAGGTCGGCATCTGACCGATGCTGCGGGCCGACAGCTCACCCAGATGTTTCAGGTCGGCGCGGCCCTTGTCGCTGACCACCGGAATACCGCCGGTGGTGTTGAGCACCGCGCGCTTGATCCGCTGCGGGTAGCGCACGGCGAACGCGCCAGTCACCACACCGCCCAGCGACTCGCCGCTGATATGCGCCTGGTCGATGTCCAGAGCGTCCATCAGCTCGCGCAACTGCTCGACATAATCGGCGATGGAGTACTCGATGTCGGTCTTCTTCGCCGACAGGCCATGGCCGACGAAATCGAAGGCGATCACATGGTAATGCTCGCCCAGGGCTACGACGTTCTTCGCGTACGCCTCCAGGTGGCCGCCGATACCATGCATCAGCAGCAGTGCTTCAGGATTGCCACGGCCAGCTTCGGCAATACGGGTGCGGCCATAGGTGGGCAGATTCACGTAGCGAATTTCCGCACCCAGAAAGTCCAACCAGATACTCATAGAAGCCTCCATCCAAATCGCAGGGGATCACTGTATTCAGGGCAAGGGATTGCGCTTGTGGCCCCAGTCACTGAGCTGGGCGTAGCTCTTCACATCCCAGTTAGTGTCATCGATCACCAACCCGCCCCAGCCCAACTCGAAGTTGAAACCCGACGGGGTGCGGGCATAGAAGGAGAACGTCTGGTCGTTCGGGTGATGCCCCAACTCCAGGACGATCGGGATACAGGCCTTGACGACGCGGTCGTATGCAAGACCGACGTCGTCGATCGACTCGACCTGCAACATGAAGTGATTGAGGATCTTCGGTGCCGGCGCTTGTGCGGTGGCTATCGAATGATGACGGCCGTTGGCGGTATGAAAGAAGGTGGCGTCCACCAACACGCCCGGCATGACCTCTTCGCGGATGTAATCGCTGACCCGCAGCTTCAAGACGTCCTGGTAGAAACGCACGGTTTCCGGACCATTCTTTGCGAACGGCAGGATATGGCCGATGCCCAACTCACCTGTGACGAAACGGCTCTTGAGCACCTTCGATCGGAAGGGCTCCTGCAACCTGGCCACCGCATGGCCGTAGAAGAACTCGTGACTGAAGCCATTGGGGTCGGCACAGGCATAGGCCTTTTCCACGAAGCGCTTGCGCAGCATGTCTGCCGGCAAGGCGCTGACTTCAACACCCTTGTCGCGCAGCTCGGCCACATACTGCTCCAGTTCAGGCTCACTGGAGAACTGCCAGCCGGCGACCAACAGGTCATCGACGCTGTTCTCCTCGATGAAGAAACGCTGGCGGTATTCGTCCATCCTCAAGCTCATTCCCTGAGCATCACGATGACCCACCTGCATGCCAAGTATTTCGGTGGCAAACCATTGCCACTGATCCAAATCGCTCACCCCGAAACCGACGTAAGCCAAGGCCTGAATCTCTGCCATTGGATATTCCTTTATTGTTCTTGTTTTGCTGAAACCCGAAGCACCAATCCACTGCTGCGGAGAATCGCGCCAGCTTTAGATCAGACGCTTCATACAGAGAGTGCAACAGCTGTGCCAAGCTCCGAAAGACCTCAAGCAAATTTAAAAACATGTTTATATTCAATATGTTAAGAAATTAAAAAAAAGAACAGAACGCTCCTGTCACCTCCGTTGCGGCTGTGAAGAAATTCATCAAATTCAGAGCTTTCATAAAATTCACAACCGAAAATATGAAATGACCGCCCAGGCGACGAACAGGCGCTGCTCCCACTGATCTGTCTGTATAGTGAGGCCGCATGGTCAGGGCCCTATCCAGCGGCATCGCCGTAGCGGCCCACCCGCCATGCCACGCCAAACCTCACCAACAATTCCAAAAATAAATCACGTCAAATCGGTAACGGTCATGAGCACCAGCATCAAAGAAGACATCCCGGGTTTGCGTAAGCGAGGGCTGCACGACTCGCATCGGGTAATTACCGACCTGCGTTTTCCAGATATGCAGGACCTCTCCGATCAACTGTATTTCAACCACAAAGAGGGCCTGATCTGGCTCGGCGAAAAACGCATGATCCTGCTGCATGCCGAGGCCTTCGGCTCACTGCGCCAGGAGCTGCTCGAGTCGATGGGGGTCGAGTTCACCCGAGGGCTGCTCACCCGAATTGGCTATCTCACCGGGATTCGCGATGCCGAGCTGGCGATCAAGACCCGCACCAGTGGCACCCAACTCGACATACTCGCCGCCGGAGCTCAATTGCATGCACTCTCGGGCATGGTCGAAGTCAAACCGGTGTGTATGGAGTTCGACCAGAGCAAGGGCTACCTGTACGGCGAATTTACCTGGTCGCACTCAATCGAAAGCGATCTGCACTTGACCCTTAACGGAGTTGGCACCGATCCGATTTGCTGGATGGAAGTGGGTTACAGTTCCGGCTTTCTCACCCGCCTGATGGGCAAGCGCATCCTGGTGCGCGAGACCGAATGCCAAGCGGCTGGCGGCAAGGTCTGCCGAGCAGTAGCCCGCCCGGTCGAGGAATGGACAGACGCCGAGGAAGACCTCAAGTATTTCCAGCCTCGGGCCGCCGACCACCGCCGCACGACGCCGACCGAGCAAGCCCCCCCTCCTCCCGCCGACCACAACACCTCCCCCTTCGGGTTAGCGGAACACAACCCTGCACCGCCAGCGCTGGATCGGCCGGTAGGCAGTTCGGCGGCCTATCACTTGGCTCTGCACAAGATCCTGCGTGTCGCCGGCACCAACGCCAGCGTCTTGTTGCTGGGGGAGAGCGGTGTCGGCAAGACCATGTTCGCCCACGAGGTCCACGCCAACAGCCGACGGGCCAATGGCCCTTTTATCGAAATAAACTGTGCGGCCATCCCCGAGCAATTGATCGAGTCCGAGTTGTTCGGCGTACAACGCGGTGCATACTCCGGGGCCACCGAGCCACGTCCCGGGCGGTTCGAGATTGCCCACGGCGGCAGCATCTTCCTCGACGAGATCGGCACCCTCAGCATGACCGCACAGAGCAAACTGCTGCGCGTATTGCAGAGCGGCGAACTGGAGCGCCTGGGTAGCAACAAGACCCTGAAGGTCGATGTGCGGGTCATCGCCGCGACCAACGAGGACCTGGTTACTGCTGTCAAAGAGGGCCGCTTTCGCAGCGATCTGTTCTATCGCCTGAACGTCTTTCCGGTCACCATCGCGCCCCTTCGAGAGCGCAAAGACGACCTCCCGTTGTTGCTCGACGCCTGCCTGCGCAAGCTTGCGCCCCTGCATGGCCGCCAGCTGAGCGGCATCACCCCGCGGGCCTTGCAGGCGATTCTCGACCACCAGTGGCCAGGCAATATTCGTGAGTTTGAGAATGTCATCGAGCGTGCAGTGATTCTCGCCGACGATGGCGAGGCCCTCGACATGCGCCATCTCTCCGGCATCGGTCGGGATCACGAACAACGCGAGCGCGTCGGCAATGTCAGTTGGGAGGCAGACCCGGCCATAGGGATCCGCCTGCCGGGGGCCCTCCCCTCACTCGGCTCCATCCAGCAGGAACAAGCCAGCCGCGAGCAGCTAATGAGCCTGGCGCAACGCACGCTGCAGCGTGGGCCGATCCGCCTCGGTGAGATTGAAGAGGTCTATATCGAGGTCGCCATGCAGCTTTGCGACAGCAACATCTCCAAGGCTGCCATTCTGCTGGGACTCACCCGCGCTCAACTCGACTACCGCCTGAAGAAAATGGCGCAGGGCGACGCGCCTTCAGCGTGATGCCCGGCGCTGCTCAGGGCAGGCGCCAGCGCCGCGATGAACAGCAAGGCAATGCCGGTGACAATCTGCGCCGGCGCTGCCCGGGCTGTCGCCAGGTGCCAGGCTGACAGCGGCGCATCAGCCGGATCTCAGTTGAAAGCCAGGGAGGAATCGGTCGTGGTGCAGAAGCGGGCGATGCTGGCCACCGAGTTTGCATGCTCCTCGGCCGAATGTGCTGCGCAACAGTCTTCCAGCAGCACTACGTCGAAGTCGCGGTCATGGGCCTCGCGCACAGTCGCCTGGACCACCGCCTGGGTGCTCACGCCGCTGCAGTAGATCCGTTCGATACCTTCGCGCTTGAGCAGCAGCTCCAGAGAGGTCTGGTAGAACGGTGAGACACGGTGCTTGACGATATCCCAGTCCTGCGCCTGTGGCGCTATTGCCTCATGCACCGCACCGCCCCACTGTGAGCGTTTGAGAATGCCGTTCCTGGCAATCGGTCCGAACACCTGGGACGCCGGATTGGCCTCACGATGATCGTCAGAGAAGGCCACCCGGACAAATGCGATCGGGATACCCTGAGCGCGCGCACGAGCGATGGCGGCGGCGGTCCGGGCGATGATCTCGCGTGTGCGAACTTGCTCGCCCAGCGGCGACTTGCCACTGGCGCCGTCCGCATGGATCAAGTCGTTCTGCATATCCAGAACCAGGTAAATGCTCTTCATGATTGTCTGTCTCTACTTAGTTGATGTATGAAAATTCGGGTTGAATCAGTCGCACCACAGTGCGCCGTTGACATCCAGTATTTCACCGCAGATAAAGCCGGCCTTGGCCGAGAGCAGGAAGCACACCGCCTCGGCCACATCTTCGGGGCGCCCCATTCGCCCGACGGGCACCAGGGCACGCAGGTTGTCTGGAAACACCTTGGTCATTGCCGTGGCGATCGGCCCCGGCGCCACTGCATTAACCCTCACGCCCCGGCTGGCCAGCTCCTTGGCGAGAAACAGGGTCAGGGTATGCACCGCCGCCTTCGACATTCCGTACGCCACGTTGCCGGCAACCTCCTGCTCACTGCGGTCCAACCAGGGCCGCGCGTTGCCGCCGTTCTTGCCGACCACTGAGCCGATGTTGACGATGGCCCCGCGACGACGCTCGGCCATCAGCTGACCGACCAGTTGGCAGGGCACCAGCGTGCCCTGCACATTGATACGCATCACCCGTTCGAACTCGGCGATGGATAACCCAAGTGCACTGCCCTTGGAGACGATGCCTGCCACGTTGACCAGCGCGGTGATCGGCCCCATCCGTCCTTCGACTTCATCAATGACTTCGCGCACTTCGCTCTTGGCTGCCACGTCGCAGATGTAAAATTGCGTCCGGGCCGCCAACACCTGAGGTTCACTCAGATCCAGGGCCGCCACTTGGTAACCCTCTGCCGCCAGCTGGCGGCAAACCGCACTGCCGATGGCGCCACTGGCGCCTGTAACCATTGCCACACTCATCTTCACACCCTCTCGTGGCTGGCGGCGGCGCAGTAGCCCGCCTGACGGCCGAACACCAGGCCCTTGAGCACCGAGGTGCCACCGGCGTAATTACCGAAGTACAGGCCCACGGTCTCGCCAGCGGCATACAGATTGGCGATCGCCTGCCCGTCAGCGTTGAGCACCCGCGCCTGCTCGTCGATCTTCAGGCCGCCGAAGGTGAAGACGTTGGCCGAAATAATCGGATAAGCCATAAACGGCCCCGCATCGAGCGGCCGCGCCCAGTTGCTCTTGGGCGGCAGCAACCCTTCAGTGCTCAGGCCGTCGAGCCGCAGCGGATGATAATCGCCCTCGCGACAAGCGGCGTTGTAGCGCGCCACGGTCGCTTCCAGCGTCGCCGCCGGCACGCCGATCCTGTCAGCCAGTTCGGCCAGAGTCGGCGCCTCAACAGCCGGCTGGTCGGTGCGAATGCCCAGGCGGTAGTTGGAAATTTCCTTGACCTTCTGGTCCAGCACCACCCAGGCGATGCCCTCGCTCTGTGCGTAGATCTGCCGGGTCACCCGCTCGTACCAGGCATCCACGGTGCCCGGTGCCTCGTCGGTGAAGCGCTCGCCCTGCTGATTGACCAGAACCCCATAGGGGAAGATGAAGATCGACGGCTCGGAGATGCCTGAACGCGGGTCCACTGGCTCGGCGTGGTAGCTGCCATATTCGCCGCTCGGTGCCGCCCCGATATCCAACGCCATGGCGATGCCTTCGCCCCGGTTGTAATAACCGCCCTTGCACACGGGGCGCAGGTACACCGAGCGCGGCCCCAGGTAGCGGGCAAGCATCTCGGCATTGCCCTCGAAGCCACCACTGGCCAGCACCACTGCGCCGAGCAAAGCCCGCTCGCCGTGTTCGCGGGACCAGGCGCGCAGGCCGATGACGGTATTGCAATCGGCGGTGATCAGTGCGCGCCCGGTGGTCTCGTAGAAGAAGGTTACGCCCAAGGCCTCGGCCTTCTGCGCCAGTGCCTCGACGATGGCCTCGCCGCCACCCACCGGCAGCAAGCGCGGCTGGGTGCTGGTGAGAAACTGGGTCGGCAGGAAGTCGAACTTCACGCCGTTGTCCTTGAGCCAACCAATGGTTTGCGGCACCAGCTCCGAGAACGTGCCGATGACACCCGCATCAATGGAGGCCAAGGCCTTGGTCTGCGCCGACCAGGTATCGCGCACGCGCAGGCTCTCGGCAACGAAGTCCGGATCCTGGTAGTACCCCGAATGCTCGGCCAGAAAAATGTCGAAGTCATCCGTGACCTCTTCGTGACTCTTCATCCGCAGGTACGCCTCGGTGAATCGGCTCTGCCCGCCGCGCTCCTCGCGCGTTGTGCGCTCGAGTACCGCTACGTTCAGACCGCGTTCGGCCCCCGCTACCGCCGCCGACAGCCCGGCGACGCCACATCCAACTACAACAAGATCGAACTTTAATTCAGTCATGCCTGTGCCTCCTCATAGTGACTGGTACTATAAGAACGCTTTAGCCGGTGTTCGAGCCGGGCAGAGCTAATGGGTTATTAGAAAAAGGTGAAGAACCAAATGGACAGACTCTGGGCCATGCAGGTGTTCGTAAGGGTGGTGGAATGCAGCAGCTTCAGCCGTGCAGCGGAGTCCCTGGACATTGCCAACGCCACCGTCACCTCTAGCGTGCGCAACCTGGAGACCTACCTGGGCACCACCCTGTTGTCACGCAACACCCGAACCTTGCGTCTGACCGACGCAGGGGAAAGCTATTTCCAGCGCTGCATCGAACTGTTACGCCAGGTGGAGGAAGCAGAGTCGTCCGTGCGGGAAAAAAAGGGCGAGATCGCAGGCCAACTGAGCATCGAATCGCCGGCCGCCTTTGCTCGGGCACTGCTCTGCCCGGCCCTGCCGGCATTCGCCGAGCAGCACCCGGAATTGTCGGTGGCCTTGCGCCTCACCGACCATCCAGAGGACCTGATAGCCAGTGGCACCGATGTGGCCATCCGCATCGACTCGGTGAACGACGCCGATCTGGTCGCCCGACCGCTGTACCTGGCGCACTACGTTGCCTGCGCGTCGCCCGCCCTGCTGGCCGCCAACGGTACGCCGAAGCATCCCCAAGACCTGGACATGCAGCGCTGCCTTGGCCTGTTCGGTCAGGGTCGGTATGCGCCGGCGCCCTGGTCATTCAGTCGCGACAGCGACAGCGTTGAACTGACGCCCCGGGGCAAACTGCACTTCAACAGCACAGACGCCCTGATTCAGGCCGCACTCGCCGATCAGGGCTATATCTATGTACTCGACGTATTCGTCAATGCGCTGATTTCATCGGGCAAGCTGGTGGAGCTGTTTCCCGACTGGCATACCGGCGGGCGCACGTTCTACACCGTCACTCCAAAGTCCCGTTTTGTCGCGCCGCGTACCCGGGCCTTTATCCAGTTCATGCTGGAAACCCTGGATGCTCAGCGCCGCCCGCCACCGCAAGCCAGTATCGCCCTGCACCCCGGGCGGCACAGCCGCGGCTGAGGGGCTCGCCAACCCGTCAGGAAGCGGCCGGCTCACGCACAGATGCCAACAGCGCTGGCAGCAACGTCTTCCAGTCGCCGACAACACCGACTGTGGCAACCTTGAAGATGTCCGCCTCCGGATCCTGATTGATCGCCACGATGCGCGTGTCCGGGCTGATGCCTGCCAGGTGCTGCGGCGTCCCGGAAATACCGACCGCCAGGTAGATGTCCGGGCTGACAAACTTGCCGGACACGCCGACCTGTCGCATCACCGGCACCAGCCCCGCATCCACCGCCGGCAGGCTGCCACCCAGCGTTGCGCCAAGCGCCACGGCCAATTCTTCAAGCAGGAGAAAACCCTGTTCATTGACGCCGCGTCCACCGGACAGCACCAGCCTGGCACCCTCGAGTGGCGGCAGACGCTGACCGGTGGATCGCCGCTGCAGCGCCAGCGGCATGGGCAAGGCAGCGTGCAACAGCAGTTCGGTGACGGACACCTCGCCCGTGCCTGTCAGCTGCGCGCGACCACTGCGCAGACAGGCGCAGGCCACACCGGCTTCGACGCGCAATTTCAGGCGCATGCGCCCTCCCCAACTGGCGCGTTCGACCACCCAGGCGTTGTCCTGCCAGCGCAATTCGGCACAGCGTCCCAAGGCCTGGCCGCCGGCCAGACTCCCACCCAGACGCGCGGCCAATTCCTCCCCCGCCGCCCCTGGTGGCAGCAGCACCAGTAACAGCGCGCCGGCTTCTGCCAACGGCTGAACCAGGGC
>NZ_CABVHQ010000069.1 GCF_902497895.1 Pseudomonas fluorescens | reverse complement strand
GGCCCTGGGCGGCCGTTTCGCGCATCAGGCGGTGGGCGGGTTGGTCGAGGTTGTCGGGCATCTGAATGGCCAGACTGCCACCCGGCGCGAGCCGGGCGACTAGAGACGGTAACAGTGTGGAGTGGTCAGGTACCCATTGAAGGACGGCGTTGGCCAGAATCACATCGAACGGGCCTGGCTCATCCCACCTTTCGATGGCCACCGTGTCGAACTGAACATTCGGCAGGCGCTTGCGGGCGGCTTCGATCATGTCGGGCGAACTGTCCAGGCCGCGGACAACAGCATTCGGAAAGCGCGCCGCCAGCAACTCTGTCGAATTACCGGGGCCGCACCCGATATCGATGACGGAATGTGCTTGCACCGTAGGTACAGCCGCCAGTAGATCACGTGCCGGACGCGTGCGCTCATCTTCAAAGGCAACATATTGCTTGGCAGACCAACTCATCGTGCGCTCCTGTCGGTTTGATCCTTTGTGCTGACGGGTAGACCGATCTCATTCGGGCAATCACTGCAAAGCCCCCGAAAAAATTCCCGCTATCCTTACCGCCTCACTGGGGAGTCAGGGTGTATTGATAGAGCGGTTCTCCGCTGTCTGGCTCAACGAACCAGTAATCTTTGTTATGTGCTTTCACCCGATAACACACGGTACGGAGTCCCGTTGCCGCGAAGCAAAGAACCCCGTCATTGACTGTCCAGTATAGCGTTTGAGGTTTCGCGCCAGAGCGCTGGAAGATCTCCGTTCCATCAGCGTTAAAGCTCATCGACGTGGGTTTTTGAACATTGTTGAGCTTGTTCCCGATCAAAGCACTTCGGATCTGAGCGTCATTCAGAGCCTTGGCAGAGGGTGGGACGGGTTTTGTGGGAGCACCACCCGAAGAGACGCAGCCTGACAGCACAAGGGCTATCACCGTGTAGCTCAAGATTTTCAGGTTCATGGCGCACCTCAGATTATGTTTATTTTGGAAACTTGCTTGAGCCTAAGCAGGTGAAGCGGACGCTGCCACCTACTCCTCTTCTACCTCTTTCAAAATACCAGCCATGGCAAACAAAAGCTGAGCTTGCGCCAGCACCCGTTCAATCTTGAGTATTCATTCAGGACGGGATTTGGAGTGCAGCTCGGCAGCTGGGCGCTATCTGGAAGGATTCGGAAACACAGAATTCAATTGCGGTGGGACTCCTTTCCTCCACGCCTCCTTACACTTCGACCTTGACGCTTATCGACATCCATCAGGCTTTTCGGTGGTTATAGTGTTGATAAGTTATTTTCAGTAGGTATAGTAACCACCTACACACACCACATGGAGGTGATGTGAATAGCCGATATTTGATAAGCCAAATCGTCGCGGATGGATGGTATCTGGTAAGGGTCAGAGGCAGTCATCACCATTTCAAGCATCCAACGAAGCCCGGCATGGTGACGATCCCACATCCGAAAAAGGATCTACTGAAAAAGACGGCCACCAGCATTTTGAATGCAGGCTCTGCTCTGATGAAGCGGCTGCCCACCGTCCGGGGAGGACAACGAACATGCTTTACCCTATTGCGATCTCGATGGGCGATGACGAACACGCCTGGGGTGTAGAAGTGCCGGATATCCCTGGCTGCTTCTCGGCCGGCGATGACCTGGATGACGCCATGGCCATGGCCCGGGAAGCTATTGAAGGGCACTTCGAAATTCTGGCGGAGGACGGTGCCCCGATCCCGGTGGCCAACAAAGTCACCGTTCATGCAACCAATCCGGAATATGCGGGTTGCACCTGGGCCGTGGTTGATATCGATGTGACCAAGTACCTTGGCAAAGCCCAAAAACTCAACATCACACTCCCTGGCTATTTGCTGACCCGTATCGATGAATACGTGCTGCATCACCCGGAAGAGAAAAGCCGCTCGGGCTTCCTGGCCTCGGCGGCGCTGAAGGTTTTACAGCAGGGTTGAACGCCAGCGGATGAAATCCCCGCAGAAGAATCAAAACATTTATGCCCCTATTCGTTTGCAGGCAACAGAGGCCATAGAGACGCAAAAAACCGGTTGTTGTTGACCGGTTTTTTGTGGGTGGAATTTGGCTAGTGTAGTGGTCCAATTAAACCGGATATCACGACAACTGACTCTGATGCCATCTACCGCTCATAGTTGATCAGCTGGCAGCTGATCCTCTTCATAATCAGTTCCCGATAGCAAAGTCGGTGAGAATTTTTGCTGTTTCTACCGGGCGCTCAATCATCGGTAAATGATTGCAACCTTCAAGAGTAAAATTATCCTTCAATCGATTGTCGGCAAGCCCGCTTCGCAAGGTTTGCGAAGCAGAGATATCGATCACTTTGTCCTCACGGCACCAAATTCCCAGCACTGGCAAGGACATCTTTCCCTGGCGGGAATCGAGTGCAAGCCATTGCGTTGGGTGACGGATCTGTTTGAGGGTGGTTTCGATGAAGTCTCGATTTGCCCGATTGCCCGCAATGGCTGCGTCCACTTGCTGATTCGTCATAACGGGAGGATTCAGATACACGAGGTCCGCCGTGCGCTCAACACCTGCGCGGTCGTCGTACACAAACGGATTCTTGCCGGCGTCCAGATCGCGAATGAAGTCGTTCTCGTCGAAACTCAAGCCCTGCGGACCCAGCAGGGCCAACCGGTTGGCCCGGCCTTGGCGGTCAGCCGCATAGGTACCTGCGATCGCACCACCCATGGAGTGTCCGACCAACACGACGTTTCGCAAGTCGAGCGCAAGAATGAATGCATCAAGCCGCGCCGCCTGTGCATCTATGTCGTAGTTTCCCTTTTCAATGCGTGTCGACTCGCCCCAGCCTGGCAGGTCAGGAATGATGAGATGGAAACGCGTGACCAGCTTCTGCGCGAGGGAAAGCCAGACATCCTTGTTTGAAGAGAAACCATGGATGAGCAGCAAGGTGGGCCCCTCTCCTCCCTCGTAATAGGACCAAGTGCTATCGCCTGCCGGGATTGACTTGATCTCCAACGATGGCCTGATGGTCGTGGCAGCAGCGGCGTATGGGCTACTAGGTCCCATCATCAGCGCTAAAGTTACGACTGCCCCCGTCAACAGACGAAGTAACAGTTTCTGTAGGACACCATAATGGCGTTCCGTTGTTATTGAAGGGTTGCTATCCATGTCATGAAGCTCCTGATCCCCTTGGGATTGGGGTAATTATGTTATGGCGTTCGCTAATAAAGTCTGACGAACCAAGGCAACCTCACGCCTGACAGTCATCGCAGGCACGACAATGCTCTGAACTTAAAAAAGTACCCCGGAAATCCAAATACCCCCAGTAAGTTAATTGTTACTTTCGATTTGATCGCTGACCACCCGGTAACCAGGGTCATGACTTCCTACTTGCCTCCAAACGTGATGAAGGTGATTACACCGAGGTCGTGAAGGTTGAGCCAGGCCCGGCACGGAAGACTGGGCTGGGCCTGGTGCGATTGAGTCAGAGAAATCCACCGTATTTCGACGTAACCCCTGGATTTTCAACGCGTGCGAGATCGCCAGGATCGCAGCCTGCGGCAGCTCCTACAGGTTTTGCGTACACCTGATCATTTTTTATCAGTACCGGATTCCTGCATCTGCACCGAGGATTTGCTGCCGTCGGTGTTGTCTTTGGTTTCGTTGTCCGAGTTGTCGAAGCAGCCTTGCAGGGCAAACAGGCTGCAGGTCAGGCAGAGGGTGCGGGCGACGGGCGTTGGAGTGCTGAAAAAACGCCCCGGGTTCATTGAACGTCGATCTGTAAAAAGAAATTTCGCATAGCCGTCGCTGTCTGAAAATCAGGCGCATCCCAATAAGGAATACGGCAATGAAATTCGCGAAAATCTCACAGACGCTGGCCCTGTGGGCGGGCAGCCCAAAGACATTTCTGGGCGCAATCACCTTGATTTTCCTTTGGGGGCTGAGCGGCCCGATCTTCCATTTCAATGACACCTGGCAACTGATCATCAACACCTCGACCACGATCATTACCTTTCTGATGGTGTTCTTGATTCAGAACACGCAAAACCGCGACACCGATATCCTGCACCTGAAGATCGATGAGTTGCTGCGGGTCACCAAGGATGCGCAGAACGCGATGCTGGGCCTGGAGGGGTTGGACCTCAAGCAATTGGAGGCGCTCAGGAAGCAGTACCGGAAAATGGGTGAAGACGAAGCGGTATCGCTGGAAGGCACTGCCCCCAATGAAAAGCCCAAACAGGATTGGAATCAGTGCTGAGCAGCGGCCTGCGAGTGGCTTTCGGCGACTCGCAGGCCCCTGTCACAGGCTCAAGGCAGCGGATTACCACCGGTCACACCGAACACTTCGCCGGTGATGTAGCTGGATTCCTGCGAGGCCAGAAGCACATACAGCGGTGCACATTCGGCCGGTTGGCCGGGGCGTTTCATCGGGGTGTGGCCGCCAAAGGTCGGGATCTTTTCCCGGGGCTGGCCGCCGCTGGGTTGCAGCACGGTCCAGATCGGTCCGGGCGCGACGGCGTTGACCCGAATCCCCTTCTCGATCACTTGCTTGGCCAGAGCCTTGGTGAAAGCGACGATTGCCGCTTTGGTGGTGGCATAGTCGAGCAAGGTGCCCGAGGGGTCATAAGACTGGATCGACGCGGTGTTGATCACGGTCGCTCCTGCCGGCATCAGCGGCAGCGCAGCCTTGCAGATCCAGAACATCGCGTAGATGTTGGTTTTCAGCGTGGCATCGAACTGTTCAGTGGTAATGTCGGCGATGTCTTTTTGCGCGACCTGTTTACCGGCAACGTTGACCAGAATGTCGAGACCGCCGAGTTTTTCATTCGCTGTGCTGACCAGTTTTTTGCAGAACGCTTCGTCGCGGATGTCGCCCGGAATGGCGATGGCTTTGCGCCCTTCGGCTTCGATCAGTTCGATGACCTGACGCGCATCTCGTTCCTCAACCTGCAGGTAGTTGATCGCCACATCGGCGCCTTCACGGGCAAAGGCGATAGCCGCGGCACGACCGATACCCGAGTCACCACCGGTGATCAGCGCCTTGCGCCCGGCGAGTCGGCCGAAGCCCTGGTAGCTGTTCTCACCGTGATCGGGTTGCGGGATCATGTCTTGATCGATGCCGGGCGCAGGCTGCGGCTGATCGGGAAATTCGGGTTGCGGATACTGGGTCAGCGGGTTCTGCATCGCATATTGATTGGGTTCTCGGCGAGTCGACATGATGCGTCTCCTTGAGAGCACGTTGGGGCGGGATGAGGCGCCCGAGCAACGTGCGAAATCTGCGCAAACCGCCCCGGCAAGCGGTTACCGGCTGGCTTGCAACGCCCTGGCCCGTTGCAGATGATTTTCGAGTTTGGGCAGGGTTTCTTCGGCGAAGGCTTTTATTTCAGGCACCTGGGTGGTCTGAGCTTCCTGTTGCAGCTGCTGGATGGCCGCTTCGGTGGTTTTCACCTGACTGGCGGCATAGGCCTTGTCGAACGCCTCGCCTTCCTGCACATCGGGCATCAGGGTCTTGGCCTTGTTCACCACCTCGTCTCTACCGGCGATCGGCAGCTCGAGTTTTTTGGCGATTTTCGCCAGATGCTGGTTGGCCGTGGTGCGGTCGTTGATCACCTGGATCGTGTAGTCCTTGACCTCTTTGGAGGAGGTTTTCTGATGGGCCAGGCGGCTGGCTTCGATGTCGGCAATGCCTTTGGCAGAAGCCTCGTTGATGAATTCGGCAGGCGTTTGGGCAAAGGCACTGCTGGCGCCAAGTCCCAGCAGCACGGCAAAACTGGCGGTGCGGAATCGGCTGGTTATCCGGCTCATTGATTGTGCCTCCTAAAAAAATTCAAGCGGGAGCTTGCGCCCCCGCCTCTCATTCACTGACTAGCTGCGGCCACTGCCTGGGCTGTGTTGACCACCTTTGCGACCGGTATCGGGTTTTTCTTTATCGACGGTCGTGGTAGTGGTTTTCCCGCCTTTACGTTCGGCTTCAGAAGCCTTGTTACGGTCGGTGGGGTTGTTCCCCATGTTCGGGTTTTTTGAGGTAGGCATGATTTCTCTTCCTCTTATGAATGATTGCAGCGAGCAAAGCCCGCATAGAATCTGAATTTTTACGGCCACAAAGGTTTAGAAAAGTTGCGTCTGCTGCGACGAACGGTGCCGCTAAAAACGCCAAAGCCCGATCAATGATCGCAATGCTGTTCACTTAAGCTCGGGTTTCAGGCACACACACAGGCGTAGCGAAGGGGCGGTGGATCAAGAGCCGGTCGGCTTGTATTTTGTTGATTGGGTACATATCCGTTGCTGCGGTCACGGCGACTCAGGGTTCCGCCCGCTGTAAGAGCGGAACCATAAGTGGCCGTTACCGCAGAAACGGATATGTACACCAAAGAAAAAACCCGGTCGGCTTTCAGGCCGCCATCCATTTTCTTAAGTGAACAGCATTACGCTCCATGATCGGGCTTTGGCGTTGAAGGAGACTGCCGGCAGACTGAACTCAGGCCTGTATTCGCTGAGCTCGCTTGACCTCATACATCGCCTCATCGGCATGTTTGAACAGCTGTTCTTCTTGACTGCCATGCTCGGGGTAAAGGGCAATGCCAACGCTCGGCTGGATATTCAGGCTGTGGCCGTCCAGACGCAATGGCTGGCTGAGTACGCGGCGGATTTTAGCGTCGACGATGCTGGCATCCTGCGCCTCCTGAATGCTGTCGAGCAGGACCACGAACTCATCGCCGCCGATGCGCGCCACCGTATCGGTTTCCCGCACACAACCCTTGAGCCGATTGGCGATGGCTTGCAGCAGCAGGTCGCCGACCCCATGCCCATAGGTGTCGTTGACCAGCTTGAACTTGTCGAGGTCGACGTACAGCAGCGCCATGCGCCCGGACTCTTTTCCGGCCCGCGCCAGCGAATCCTTCACCCGTTCGTGGAGCAATACCCGGTTAGGCAGATGGGTCAATTGATCGTACTGCGCCATGTACTGCAGCCGGGCGTGCAACTGTTTACGCTCGATGGCCGCCGCCACCTGCGCGCACACGTATTGCAGCAGTTCTTTGTCCTGCTCGGTGTAACGCTCGCCACCTGGCGCGCTTTTGACGATCAGTGCGCCGATGGTGCCCTTCTGAGAGTTCAGCGGCACCCCCAGCCAGCAAGGGGAGTCCTGCCCCTTGATCAGTTCCAGAAACTCAGGCAGCGGACCGTAGTCGTCGGGAGTCATCAGGATCGGCTGGCCACTGCGAATCACCTCGGCGCACAGGCTGCCGGTCGCCGTGCCCGCGGGCTCGGGCTCGGGACATTGCTCGTGGTCGTCGACATGGTAGGGAAAGCTGATCTGCCCGCACTGTTCGTCGTACAGCGCCACGGAGAAATTCAGCGCTGGCAGCCATTCGCCGATGATCCTGTGGATGCGTTGAAACAGCGCCAGTAAATCCTCGGCGGCATGGGCGGCTTCAGAGATTGCATAGAGCGCAGCCTGCCTGGACTCGGCCTGTTTGCGCTCAGTGATGTCCCGGGCCACGGCGATGCGCAGCTGATCGACCTCGGACCAGCGCGCCGACCACATGATGTGCGCCACTTGCCCATCCTTGCGCAGATAGCGGTTCTCGAAATTCGGCTTGGGCTGGCCGTCCATGATTTCCCGGGCCGCCTTCAGGGTTCGCTCGCGATCGGCGGGATGCACTAGATTGATCATCGGCTGACCAACCAACTCGTCTGGCGTGTAGCCGAAGATACGCTCGCAAGCGGCGCTGACAAATACGAAGCGACCCTCTGCATCCACCGCGCACACGGCATCCAACAACAGGTCGATGTAGCTCGCCAGCGGCGCATAACTCTTGCTTGCCATCAGGAATCGATAATGCCCATAAAATTGAAGCACTGAGTATCAATCCCTCGATCCGATCAACGGTGATTGCCGATGAGCTAATTTTTGCCGCCGCATCCCTGCAGTCAGCCTCAAGTCTTGTTCGCTAACAACCCCGGCACCGCATGCAACAGGGCATTGATGGCAAAACCGATGAACATTACCCCGCAAACCCGGGTGATCGCCAGCTCATGCTGTTGGTACACCCTGCGCACCCGCCGTGCGCCGACCACTGCGATGAGAATAGCGTATGCAACGATCCCGCCAACAAAACTCAAGAAGATCAGCCAGGGCAGCATCGACCAGCTCAACAGTTCGGCACGGCTGGAGAGCAATGCGGTGAAGGTCGCCACGGCCACCGGATAGGCTTTGGGATTGGTCAGGCCGAACATGATGCCGTGCCAGAACGGTTGCCGCGCCGGGCCCTGAGGTGTTTCGGTGCTGCTGCGGCGGGCACGAATCGCCCGTGCGCCGAGCCAGAACAGGTAGAGCCCGCTGAGCACGCCCAGCACATCAAACGCCGTGCTGCCGATTTCCCGCGCACCGACGATGGCGATCAGTGCCGTGCTGCACCAGACCACATCGCCCAGCAGATGCCCACAGAGAAACCCTGCCCCCGCACGTCGCCCGTGGGCCGCACCGATTCCGAACACTGCCAGCACCCCAGGCCCGGGAGTGATGCCGTAGATAAAGCCGGATGCCAGTACGGCCAGGAGTAGCGAAGGTGTCATGGAGGATTCTCATCAAGCGCAATTGCCCCCAATGGCGGGCGAACGGCCCGGATTCTAGCGCAAGCCAGACGGGTTGCGGGATACTGTCGGGCAAGCGCTCATGAATCCGCGAAGATCTTCATTTCGGCATAGGACCTCTGTCGGCACGTCTCCAGCCGAAAAGTCAAAAGATCGCAGCCTGCGGCAGCTCCTACGCCGATCGCATTCGCCGCCGAATCAGCGAGGGAATACAAATCCCGTAGGAGCTGCCGATAGGCTGCGATCTTTTGGGCCTTCAATCCCTCTGAAGCAAAGATCAAAAGATCGCAGCCTGCGGCAGCTCCTACGCCGATCGCATTCACCGCCGAATCAGCGGGGAACACAAATCCCGTAGGAGCTGCCGATAGGCTGCGATCTTTTAGGGCCTTCAATCCCCCTGAAGCAAGAATCAAAAGATCGCAGCCTGCGGCAGCTCCTACGCCGATCGCATTCACCGCCGAATCAGCGGGGGAACACAAATCCCGTAGGAGCTGCCGCAGGCTGCGATCTTATAGGGCCCTCAATCCCCGTGAAGTTTATCCAGCGTGCGCAGTTTCTGCGGCAGGCCCCACAACAGCAGCGCTGCGGCGATCAGCGCGGCGACGCCGATGACGTAGAGGGCTGGCGTGGTGCTGCCGGTCAGGTCCTTGATCCGTCCGACCATCACCGGGCTGACGATGCCGCCGAACTGCCCGAGGGTGTTGATGACCGCGATACCACCCGCCGCACCGGCGCCGGCGCCGGCCAACAGTTTCGGCGGCAGGGTCCAGAAAGTCGGGATCGAAGCGATGATGCCGGCGCCCAACAGGCTCAGGGCGACGATCAGGAAGGTGGTGTGGTCGGCGAAGATCCCGGCACAGAAGAAGCCCACCGCCCCCAGCGCGACCAACCCGCTGACGAACTTGCGGCGCTCGCCGGTGGCGTCGGACAAGCGCCCGATCACTATCATGCTGATGGCGCCACACACATAGGGGATGGCCGTCAGCAGTCCGATCATCACCGGGCTCTGGGTGCCAGCACTGCGGATCAGCTGCGGCGCCCAGAAGTTCAGGCCATAGGACGCAACCTGAATCAGGAAGTAGATCAGGCCCAGGGTCAGGAAGCCTGGAATGCGCAACGCCGCCAGCAATGAACTGCCACCCTTGTGCGGCGCATGCTGCGCCACGCGACTGGCGAGCAGGGTTTTCTCTGCCGGGGTCAGCCAGTGAGCGTCCTCGATGCGGTCCTTGAGCAGGGTCAGCACCATGAAGCCAAGACCGATACACGGCAAGCCACCGAGCAGGAACAACCAGTGCCAGCCGCGCATTTGCAGGACGCCGTCCAGATGCTCCAGCACCAGCCCGGAGAACGGTGCGCCCACCAGCCCGGCAAACGCCGAGGCGAGAAACAGCATCGAGGTGATGCGCCCACGGTAGTGCTGAGGGAACCACAGTGTCAGGTAATACAGCACGCCGGGAGCGAAGCCCGCTTCCATCGCGCCAATGACGAAGCGCAAGGCATAGAACTGCCATTCGCTATTGACGAAAACCATGGCCGCGGTGGCCAGGCCCCAGGACATCATGATCCGGGCAATCCAGCGGCGGGCGCCGACCTTGTAGAGCATCATGTTGCTCGGCACTTCGAAGATCACGTAGCCGACCACGAACAGCCCGGCGCCCAAGCCGTAAGCGGTGTCGCTCAGGCTCAGGTCGGTCTGTAACTGGAACTTGGCGAAGCTGATGTTAATGCGGTCGAAAAACGCGAACAGGTAGCAGACCATGATCAACGGCATCAATCGCCAGGCGACTTTGCTGACCAGGGCTTTTTCGACATCGTGCGAAACGGTCGGGCTCGCGCCCGCCTCCAGGACATTAAGGCTCATCGTATTTCTCCAGGCGGACTGCCCGTGGGTGTCCGATTGTTTTTGTTGTCTGGTTCAGGTGATCTGACACCTGTGTAGGGAAATCGGGTTATCTCGTCAGGATGGCGTCGGATGCAGGTCACAGTTGCGTCCGGCCTTGGCCAGCTGACCAGGCACTTCGTGACCCAGCAGCGCCGGCAATCCTCGTGACAATCGCAGTAGCAGCGGCAGGTCGATACCGGTCTGAACGCCTATTTCATCGCACAGATTGACCAGGTCCTCGGTACAGATATTCCCCGACGCGCCCGGCGCGAAGGGACAGCCACCCAGTCCACCCAGCGCCGCATCGAAGCGCCGCGCGCCAGCTTCATAAGCAGCGAGCACGTTGCACAAGCCAAGGCCGCGGGTGTTGTGAAAATGCAGGGTCAGGTCAGCCGCCGGCACTCGTTGCAATACTTGCCGCACCAGTCGATCCACCTGTCGCGGATTGGCCATGCCGGTGGTGTCGGCCAGGGTGATGCCTTGCATGCCGAGTTCCAGGTAGGCGTCGACGATCTGCAGTACCCGGTCTTCGTCGATCCGCCCTTCGAACGGGCAACCGAAGGTGGTGGCGATGCTTGCGTTGAGCCGCACCGATGAACCGTCGACGAACTCGACCACCTCACCGAACGCTGCCAGCGAGCGCTCGCAACTCATGCGCATGTTGGCCAGGTTGTGGGTCTGGCTGGCGGACATCACCAGGTTCAACTCATCTGCCCTCGCCTCCAAGGCTCGTTGCGCGCCTTTGAGGTTGGGGATCAAGGCGACATAGATCACACCAGGCTGGCGAGCGATGCCCTGGAAAACTTCTTCACCATCGCGCAGGGCTGGAATGGCTTTGGGCGAGACGAATGAACCGGCTTCGATGCGGCTGAAACCGGCCAGTGACAGCTGATTGATCAGTGCAATCTTGTCGGCTGTTTCGACCCAGGTCGGCTCGATCTGCAAACCGTCGCGGGGTGAGACTTCCTGGACGATCAGGGTTTCGGAAAAGTCGCTGATCATTGCACCACCCCTTCGGCTTTCAGTCGTTCGATGTCCAGGCCGGTGAGGCCCAGTTCGGCCAGAATACCGTCGGTGTGCTGACCCAGGCTCGGCCCCGACCAGATTACGCCGCCCGGGGTTTCGGACAGTTTCGGCACGATGCCGGGCATTTTTACCTGGATGCCGCCAGGCAATTCAGCGCTGAGCAGCATGTCCCGCGCCTGATAGTGCGGGTCGGCAACGATGTCGGCCACCGAGTAAATGCGGCCGGCCGGGACTTCGGCCTCCTGCAAAGTGGCCAGCACTTGCTCGATCGGCAGGCTGCTGGTCCAGTGGGTGATCGCGGCATCGAGCAGGCCACTCTTGGCGGCACGGCCATCGTTGTGGGCAAACTCTGGCGCTTCGGCCAGGTCGATGCGACCGATGACTTCCATCAAACGTTTGTAGATCGGGTCGCTATTACCGGCAATCACCACATAGGCGCCATCGGCGGTCAGGTAGGTGTTGGACGGCGCGATGCCCGGCAAGGCACCGCCGCTGCGTTCGCGGACGTGGCCGAGCATGTCGTATTCCGGCACCAGGCTTTCCATCAGGTTGAACACGCTTTCGGCCAGGGAGACGTCGACCACCTGCCCTTCGCCCTGCCCGGTCTTGACCCGCAGCAAGGACATCAAGGCACCGATCACCGCATGCAGGGAGGCCAGCGAATCACCGAGGCTGACGCCAACCCGTGCCGGCGGCGAACCCGGGGTGCCGGTGGTGTAGCGAATGCCGCCCATGGCCTCGCCGATCGCACCAAATCCAGGACGGTCGCGATACGGGCCGGTCTGGCCGTAACCGGAAATCCGCACCAGCGTCAGGTTGGGATTGAGGGCATGCAGCACGTCCCAACCCAGCCCGAGTTTTTCCAGAGCGCCAGGGCGCAGGTTCTCGATCAACACGTCGGCGCTGCTGGCCAGTTGCTTGACCAGCTCGATGCCTTCGGCGGATTTGAGATTCAGGGCCAGGGATTTTTTATTCCGCGATTGCAGGTACCACCACAGGGACGTGCCTTCGTGCAGCTTGCGCCATTTGCGCAACGGGTCGCCTTGGCCAAGGGCTTCGATCTTGATCACTTCGGCACCGAACTCGGCCAGCATGCGTGCGGCAAACGGCGCGGCAATCAGCGTGCCGATCTCGATGACCTTGATGCCACTCAGAGGGGCAGTCATGGGGGGTACCTCTTATTCTTGGAAGGTGTGCCAAGGCTAGAGGACCGGGGAGGTTGGAATCCAACCGTCAGTTGGCAAGGAGCGTTCGCCAAACGCGAATGGTCTGCGCGGAAATTGCCGCAAGCTCAGGAGTGCCATTGCAGGCAAGCTCTAATGCCAGTCAGCTAAGACGTACGCGAACCGTAGCAGCTGCCGAAGGCTGCGTCCGGCTGCGAAGCAGTCGCAAATCCTGCGTCCACGATTTGTCTGGGATACCGCAGCGCCTGATTTTACGGCTGCTGCGCAGCCGGACGCAGGCTTCGCCAGCTGCTATGGGAGCCATTACCGTCAACAAAGTTATCAAACCGGCCCGCGCAACGCCTCAAACAACAACTGACTCACCGGCGACAGCGCCGCTTCATCGCGCACCACCAGTATCAGCGTGCGTTCCGACCAGTCGTCACTCAGCGGCACCGCGTGCAAGCCCAGCGCCCGGCCAAATAGCTCATAGGCGCGCTGCGGCAGAATACCGATGCCCATATTGGCCTGGACCATGCGGCACATGGCGTCGAATCCCGGCACATGAATCCGCAGCCGTAGCACTTTGCCCGCCTTGCGCGCCGCCGCATGGGTGCGCATGTTGATCGAACTGGCGGCGTGCAGGCCGACGTAATCGAAGTCCAGCGTATCGGCAAACGCCAGTTCATGCTCGATGGCCAGCGGATGATCCGGGCGCATCAGCACCACCAGCTTGTCCTGTCGGTAAGGCACGCTGTGCAGGCCTTTGGTATCGCTGTCACTGGAACAGATGCCAAGGTCCGCCACACCATCCAGCACTCCCTGAATCACCCCATTGCTGGGGCGTTCTTCGAGGTCAGTCTTGACTTGCGGATGACGCTCGGAGAAGTCCCGCAGGTCCTCGGGCAAGAACTGAATGATCGCCGAGAGGTTGGCCAGCATCCGCACATAGCCGCGCACGCCGTGGCTGTGCTCACCGAGTTCGAGGCCCATCTTCTCGACGTTGAACAGCATCTGCCGCGCATGGTGCAGCAGGGTTTCGCCAGCGGCGGTAAGGCTCATACCCTTGGCCTGGCGCACGAACAGACTGATCCCCAGCGCCTCTTCAAGCTCCATCAAACGCTTGCTCGCCGCCGATACCGCAATCGCCTCACGGGCAGCGGCACGGGTCAGCGTGCCCTCCTCGTGAACGGCAACGAACAACTGCAGCGTGAGCAGATCCAGGCGACGTATCAGGCTTTTATGCAGCATCAAAGGCTCGGCGATATCGGCTTAGTCGAAGACGCAGGATAGCGCCAATTCAGCGAGCCGATGCCAGTTGATTCGTCTCTCAGGAATCCAGGAAGTGACCGACAAGAGCATTGGATGAACTCATCAGCGGTTTGCTATCAGAATACGGGCTGTTGGGATGGCCGATCAGCACTGCCTATTTTCTCGGCGCACTGGTGGTCAATAAGTTCGTATTGCGCACCGGTCAACGGCGCTTGCTGGGCTGGGGAGTGGCGCTGGTAGTGGCTGGTAGCACGACCATGTTGTTCGGTAGTACCGCCGTGCGGTGTTCGGCCAATCGCTGATCTACCCCATCAGCCTGTCGGCGGCCAACGATGGCTCGCCGATCAGTGGTGCCTATGCCATGGCCTTGAGCGGTTTTATCCACCAACTCATGGCCTCCATAATCGGTGGGCTTGCCAGCTTGCTGGTGAGCCAACAGGCCTGGCCATTGGCGCTGTTGTGTACCTTGCTGGCTGTGGGCGCAATGCTCTGTGTGTGGTTCTCAGCCTGCCAGCAGCCCAACGAAAACAGCGGCGTATAACACGCCGCAGTTACTGCGCAAGCGTTAAAACGCGGTACGGAATATCTCTTCGATCTGCCGTTGATCCGCTGCACGCGGGTTGGTCAGTCCGCAGGCATCTTTCAGGGCGTTGGTCGCCAGGATCGGGATGTCTTGCAGCTTGGCCCCCAGGTCGCGCAGCCCGGCTGGAATCTCGACGTCCCCGGACAGGCAGCGGATCGCCGTGATGGCCATCTGCGCGCCCTCTTCCGCGTTCAACCCCCCGACGTCGGCACCCAGTGCCCGGGCGACGTCGGTCAGGCGCTCGGCGCAGACGCTGGCGTTGAAGCTTTGTACGTGAGGCAGCAGGATGGCGTTGCACACGCCATGGGGCAGGTCATAGAAACCACCCAACTGGTGGGCCATGGCGTGCACGAAACCCAGGGATGCGTTGTTGAACGCCATCCCGGCGAGGAACTGCGCGTAGGCCATGTTTTCCCGTGCAGCCAAGTCACTGCCGTCGCGGACTGCCAGGCGCAGATTGGCGCTGATCAGCTCGATGGCTTTCAGCGCGCAGGCGTCGGTGATCGGGGTGGCGGCGGTGGACACATAGGCCTCGATGGCGTGGGTCAGCGCGTCCATACCGGTGGCGGCCGTCAGGCTTTTGGGCATGCCGACCATCAGCGCCGGGTCGTTGACCGACATCAGCGGCGTGACGTTGCGATCGACGATGGCCATTTTCACGTGTCGCGACTCATCCGTGATGATGCAGAACCGGGTCATTTCACTGGCGGTACCGGCGGTGGTGTTGATGGCGATCAGCGGCAATTGCGGCTTGCTCGATTGGTCGACGCCTTCGTAGTCGCGGATATGCCCGCCGTTGGTGGCACACAGGGCGATGCCCTTGGCGCAGTCATGGGGCGAACCGCCGCCCAGCGACACCACGAAATCGCAGTAACTTTCCTTGAGCAGCCCCAGACCCTTCTCGACGTTAGCGATGCTCGGGTTCGGCTTGGCGCCATCGAAAATCACCGAGTCGATATCCAGAATCGCCAGTTTCTCGGCGATCATCTTCGCGATGCCGGCCTTGGCCAGCCCGGCGTCGGTGACGATCAGCGCCTTGCGAAAGCCGTGTTTGCTAATAGCTTGCATGGCTTCGTCCAGGCAATCGATGCCCATGATGTTCACCGCGGGAATAAAAAACGTGCTGCTCATGGTTATTCCTCTTGTTGTGGCTGAACCGACAATACCGATCCAGCGGGTGCCTGCAGGATCGACCCATACGTGCAGGCATATCTTGATCTTGCTCAATTCCATGTCGTGATAAAGTCAGCGCCCTGAAAAACCTTCAGTTTTGAGACGACGAACCGTGATGATGGATTTCCAGGAATTTGATGCTGAACTTGAAGACTGGAACGCCGTGCGCGCAACCACCTCGTTCACCGGGCTGCTGGTGGGTAACGGCGCCAGCCGCGTGGTGTGGGATGACTTCGGTTATGACTCACTGTTCGAGAACGCCCGGACCGTCGAAGAAAAGCCTCTGAGCCAGTCCGAGCTGAGCGTCTTCGAGGCCATGGGCACGCGGATTTTCGAGCAGGTGTTAAGCGCATTGAAGACCACCAGCCGGATCAACAAGGCACTGGCCGTCAGTTCGGCCGCGCCGCGCAACCGCTACTACGCGATCAAGGAAGCGCTGATCAACACCGTGCATGGGGTGCATATCCCCTGGCGCCTGATGCAGGCGTCGAGCCTGGCGAAGATCAATCAAGAGCTGAGCCGCTACCCGACGGTGTTCACCACCAACTATGACCTGCTCAATTACTGGGCGATCATGCAAGGCCCGCAGGCCATTACCGACCTGTTCAACGGTGCCGATTCAAACTTCGACTTGAGCAATACCCAGACGGACCAGGCGCGCATGCTCTACCTGCACGGCGGCCTGCACCTGGTGAGAAATTCCGACGGCAGTGCGCGCAAACTGACCTCCACTGAAGGCACCCTGCTCGGCAGCTTCGCCATCAACAACACCATCAAGACCCTGGACGATGTGCCGCTGTTCATCAGCGAAGGCACCAGCCAGGACAAGCTCAAAGTCATCCGCAGCTCGGACTATCTGTCCTACTGCTACGAACAGCTGCTGAGCCACAACGGTGCTTTGTGCATCTTCGGTCACCGCCTCGCAGAACAAGACAGCCATATCGTCCACGCCCTGCGCCAGGCGCAACTCAAGACCATCGCCGTCTCGATCTACCCGCGCAGCAAAGCGTTTATCCAGCACCAGAAACGCCATTACACGACGCTGTTCGAGGGGCTGGATGTGAGATTGCGGTTTTATGATTCGAAGAGCCATGGGTTGGGGAATCCACAGCTGTCGGTGCCTGTGGAGCGTTGAGACCACAGGAGGAAGATCAAAAGATCGCAGGCTGCGCCAGCTCCTACAGCGCAGCCTGCGATCTTTTGACTTTTACGATTAGAGCACCGGCAAGGTCTTGTCCTTGATCACGCTGCTCTGCCCGTTGGACTTGACGCTGGCAATGCCTTTTTGCAGCGCCGCATCGGATGCATAAGCTTCACTGCTGCCGATGATTTGATGGTTGGCAGCCTTGAGGTTGAAGTACGGATGACCATCCTTGGTGGTTTTCTTCTCGTAGCGCTCGTCCAGCGGACTATTGGCCTGGACCGACGCGATGCCGCTCTCGGCAGCACTGCGGGTGGTGTACAACTCGCTGCTGAGAATGGTTTCGGCGTTGGCCGCCTTGAGGACAAAGCGGAACTGACTATTACTGCTTTTGCTCAACTCATACCATCCAGACATGCGTTAACTCCTGTCGATTGATAAGGCCTGCTGCGCCATCAGAGTAAAGACCTTGTCCGGCGTTTAGCCAATATCACTCGCGGATTTCCAGGAGAGTTTTGTCGCCTGTTATATCCAATCGCGAGCAAGCTCGCTCCCACAGGTTATGTGTCGACCACACCATGGTGGCCTGACATAGATCCACTGTGGGAGCGAGCTTGCTCGCGAAGAGGCCAGCAAGACCAACCCAAAAGCCAGCCCTACTTCACCGCCGAACGCACCACACTCAACTCCGGTGCCGCCACTCGTCGCTGAGTCAGATAACGGGTGCAACTGACCCGCAGGAACGAGGCGAAATTCACCACTTCGCCGCGGTAGTCCATGACCTCTTCATACAGCTTGGCGATCAGTTGATTGGTGGTCATGCCGTCGGCTTCGGCGATCTCGCTTAGGATGTCCCAGAACTGGTTTTCCAGACGCAAGGTGGTCACCACCCCGCAAATGCGCAGCGAACGGGAGCGTGACTCGTAGAGAATCGGATCGGCTTTGACGTAGAGCTCGCACATCGGATGAGCCTCTTTCTTACAAGGTGATTTTGGTACCGAGCAAACCGAGGAAACCCGCCAGCCAGCTTGGATGCGCCGGCCAGGCGGGGGCTGTGGCCAGATTGCCCTGAACATGGCCTTCGGTCACCGGAATATCGATGAACGTACCGCCGGCCAGGCGAACTTCCGGGGCGCAGGCCGGGTAGGCGCTGCACTCGCGACCTTCAAGAATACCCGCCGCCGCCAGCAATTGCGCGCCGTGACAGACGGCGGCAATCGGTTTGCCGGCCTTGTCGAAAGCTTGCACCAGCTGCAGGACTTTCTCGTTCAACCGCAGGTATTCCGGGGCACGACCACCAGGCACCAACAGCGCGTCGTAATCGGCGGCATCGACCTTGGCGAAGTCGAAATTCAGGGCAAACAGATGACCTGGTTTTTCGCTGTAGGTCTGATCGCCTTCGAAATCGTGGATCGCGGTGCGCACAGTCTGCCCGGCGATTTTATCCGGGCAGACCGCATGCACGGTGTGACCGACCATCAGCAGCGCCTGGAATGGCACCATCACTTCGTAGTCTTCGACGTAATCGCCGACCAGCATCAGAATTTTTTTAGCGGCCATGGGGATGACTCCTCTGGGAAATGCGTGGGCATGCAAGAGTATTCAAGGTAGTCCTTATCCAGGGGGGTGGGTAATAACCAGCTACTACGCCCCCCTGTGTAGGAGCTGTCGAGCGCAGCGAGGCTGCGATCTTTTGATCTTCCGGGTTATTTGGATATTGGGACGGTGGTGCGACGGGGGAAAGATCGCAGCCTCGCTGCGCTCGACAGCTCCTACGCGTTGGGGGATTACCCCAACTGTACGGATAACTCTGCGCCTAGCTGTAACAGCTGCATACCGCGGGTTTATGGCTAGATGAAGACTCATCCGCCACCCTCGCTCCCGGTCCCTCTTATGTCTTCGCGCGAAAACACCGGCATGGCCCTGGGCCTGCTTGGCGTCATCATCTTCAGCCTGACCCTGCCGTTCACACGGATCGTTGTGCAGGAAATCCACCCACTGCTCAACGGCCTCGGGCGTGCGTTGGTTGCGGCGATTCCGGCGGCGCTGTTGTTGCTCTGGCGCCGGGAAAAATGGCCGACCTGGAAACAGATCAAAGGCCTGAGCCTGGTGATCGCCGGGGTGATTCTGGGCTTTCCGGTGCTGTCGGCCTGGGCCATGCAGACCTTGCCGGCGTCCCACGGCGCGCTGGTCAACGGTTTGCAGCCACTGTGCGTGGCCCTGTATGCCGCATGGCTGTCCCATGAGCGACCATCGAAAGCCTTCTGGGCTTGTGCGGCCCTGGGCAGTGCACTGGTATTGAGTTATGCCTTGATCAGCGGCGCCGGCAGTATTCAGGCCGGTGATCTGTTGATGCTGGGGGCGATTGCCGTCGGTGGCCTGGGTTATGCCGAAGGTGGCCGGCTGGCCAGGGAAATGGGTGGCTGGCAGGTGATCTGTTGGGCACTGGTGCTGTCGACGCCGCTGCTGATCGGGCCAGTGAGCTACTTGGTGCTGCAGCACCAGGGAGAGATTTCCAGCAAGACCTGGTGGGCGTTCGGTTATGTCTCGCTGTTCTCGCAGTTCATCGGTTTTTTCGCCTGGTACGCCGGGCTGGCCATGGGCGGCATCGCCCGGGTCAGTCAGATCCAGTTGCTGCAGATCTTCTTTACCATCGCCTTTTCAGCACTGTTCTTCGGCGAGCACATCGAGCCGATCACCTGGCTGTTCGCCGCGGGAGTGATAGTCACCGTGATGCTCGGGCGCAAGACCAGCGTGCGCCCGGCTAAAGATCAAAAGATCGCAGCAGCGAACTAGGCGTCCCCGCAGCTCCTGCCCCCGAACCCCGTAGGCGCTGCAATGGTGTGCCAAACGCAAATCCGTAGGCGCTGCGATGTTATGCCGAACGCAAATCCGTAGGAGCTGCCGCAGGCTGCGATCTTTTCAGGCTTAACGCAAATAACCGTCAGCCCGCAGGAGCGTTTCCAGACAATGCTCGCTGATGCTGTAGAAAGCCTTGAGCTCCTGAATCTTCACCAGCAGCTGAGCCGGGTCGACCGGCTCGGCGCGCTTCACCGCCAGAATCATCTTGTTCTTATTGGTGTGTTCCAGAGAGATGAACTCGAACACCTTGGTCTCGTACCCGCAGGCTTCGAGGAACAGCGCGCGCAGGCTGTCAGTGACCATTTCCGCCTGCTGGCCCAGGTGCAGACCGTATTGCAGCATCGGCTTGAGCAGCGCCGGGCTCTGGATCTGCAGACGGATCTGCTTATGGCAGCACGGTGAACACAGGATGATCGAGGCGCCGGAACGAATGCCGGTGTGAATCGCATAGTCGGTGGCGATGTCGCAGGCATGTAGCGCGATCATCACGTCCAGCTCGCTCGGGGCCACACTGCGCACATCACCGCATTTGAACACCAGCCCCGGATGCTCCAGCTTTGCGGCCGCGGCGTTACACAGGCTGACCATGTCTTCGCGTAACTCGACGCCGGTCACCTCGGCTACGACTTTCAAGGTATTGCGCAGGTAATCGTGGATCGCGAAGGTCAGGTAACCCTTGCCCGAACCGAAGTCCGCGACCCGAACCGGCTTGTCCAGCGCCAGAGGCGAGGAGGTCAGCGCATGGCTGAAGACTTCGATGAACTTGTTGATCTGCTTCCACTTGCGCGACATCGCCGGGATCAGCTCATGTTGCATGTTCGTCACACCGAGGTCGGCGAGAAACGGCCGGCTCAGATCGAGGAAGCGGTGCTTGTCCCGGTTGTGTTCGGCGGACGGTACTTCACGCAATTGCTGGGGTTTGCTTTTGAACAGCGAACTCTTGCCCTTTTTGCTGTATTCGAGCTGGACTTCGTCGGTCAACGCCAGTAAATGCGCATTCTTGAACAACGCCGGCAACAGCGCCGCTATCGTCGCTACGCCTTCGGCAATCGACAGGTTCTTGGTGATGTCGCGCGTTTTGTAGCGGTAGACGAAGGACAGGCAGGGCTGATCCTTGACCGTTAGCTGCTTGATAATCAGCCGCTGCAAGTCCGCCTCGGCACCGACGTACTTGGCCAGCACCAGCTTGATGAAGGCCTTCTGCTCGAGACTGGATTGCAGCAGGTCGATGAACTGCGCGTGATGATCCGGCGCGAGGCTGGCGGGAGTTGTGGAGACTGACATGTAAAAAACGCCTCGGGTGATGCGGATCGGGGAATGGCGGGTATTTTAGAGGGGATAGGGACTAAGGGCACGGGGTTATTTTTTTACGGGATAGGGACTAAGGGCACGGGGTTATTTTCCGACGGGGGCCGGATCGCGGGATCCGGGCCCTGAATACGCCGGGCCCAACCTCAGGGATCAACCAGGCGCAATCGACGGCTGGCCGGGGAATTGATGATGTGCTTGACGATCAGCCCCACCGGCACCGCCCAGGTCAGACCGCTGAACGGGTCAGTGACCACGGCGACGGTTTCCGAACTGGCGGCAATGTCCAGGCGTCGGCGATCGTTGATGGATTTCAGGGTTCCATAGGCATGGCTGACCAGTTTTTCCGCCAGATGCATCGGCACATTCAATCCCTGCAAGTGCTTCACGGCGCGACAAAACAGTAATTGATCATCATGGGGGTAATCGCTTTCATGGCGAGTCAAAAACGCTTGAGCCGTGGCCAGGAGCTCCGCGTTCAGCTCAAGGCTATCGTCAATGCCATTCATGCTGAAGACTCCATTTCTTGTTCCTCCGGCGCCTTGCTCACCTCAACCGGCCGCGCTGCCCTACGCAGATCGGGCCCGGCGCTCGGCAATTTGACGGCGGGGTTGGGCATGCCGCTCGGGGAAAGCTCATGGGTCATCTCGAACTCTGCGCGAACTGACCAGCCGCAGGCTTCTGACGTACATTGCAGGTACGCCACCCGTAAGAAGATATGTCTGCCTTCGCTGGTGCGAATGCGCATTCGATTCAAGCAGTGCGGGCAAACCATTTTGTAGGTACTCATGCTTGACTCCGGGATGTTAGTTGGTGGCAATCAACTTGATCAACCGCAATACTATTTAGTGTATTGACAGACCCGGTACGGCCCTGCGGATGACGTTCGCCAGACAAAGGCAAGTAAACCTGACAAGCGTGTAGTTGATATGTGCAAAGGCTGCGGGAAATTTCCCTGATACTATTAGGAAGTTTCAAAATTAAGTTCGTCTGATTCATAGTTAATGGTTTATTACATACCTAAGCAAGTACTCATTACGCATAAATTAGGCACTCAAAACGAATATGTCAAAAGGCAGAGGCTCAAATTGCGTAGCAAGAAATCACAAGCTGTTCTGACTCGCTTAAAACAGATCACCGGCACAAGCACCGATGCAGCTTTGTCTTCAGCGTTGCAGATCAGCCCTCAGACCCTCAGCAGCTGGAAAGGACGCGACAGCACGCCTTACGCAATATGCATAGATATCGCCCAAGCCCGCGGCATTTCCCTTGACTGGCTGTTGCTTGGTGAAGGGCCGATATTGCGCAACGTGGAAACCAACGCCACTGACACCACTCAGGAAGGCACCCCGCGGGAACATACAATTCTCGCGTTGTGGCGACTGCTCAATGAAGACGATCGGACTGCCATACAGAGTGCGCTGGAAGAGAAGAGGCGTCTGCGGGATCTGGAACTCAAACTTGCAGAAGTCACCTCGACCCTGTCGACGCTCCAATACGCGATCGACTCGCAAAAATCATAGTGGTTCGACACGCCCTTGTTTCACTGTGCGCCACAGCAACCCGAGATTACCGCCACAGCGAATGATCAGGCCGCACAGCAAAACGCTGATAAAGGCTTGCCACAGACTGACCGGATGGCGTGTCAGCAATACATCCATGCCGGCCAGGCAAAATACAACACCACACAGGCTGGTCAGCAGGCCACCACGCCAGCAATGACGTTTTTCGTCGCGCTGGTAACACGCCAGCCTGAAAGCGCTGAGCAGGTACGAAATGGCTGTTGTGAACGTAAGAGTAAACATCAGGACGCCCATTTCAGCTCCCCCCTTTCAGACGCTGAATAATTTCGGCGAGATTGGCGCCGTCGATCCACTGCATCGCCTTGATGCTGATGGGAATGACCATCAACGCGCACAGAAATGCCGCGACGCCGCTGGTCAGGAAGGGGGCCAGTGGCAACGTCACCGGGGTGAACAGATAGCCGACCCCCGCGGACAACAACAATGAACCGATGCGTTGCCAAGCCTTGAAGTTCTTGCGGGTCGTGGTCACCAGCCAGGCCCCGAGGGTTGCGCCAAACAGTGCTCCACCATCGATCGGTGGCAGCGTCGTTGCAACCCCCAGCCCCAATAGCAGCCCGCTGATGCTGTTGTAGGTCGAATCAGTCAGGCTCATGGGCATCTCGCTGCTTAACCATGGAAATAATTCCGAACTCAATGGCCTTGAGCACTGCCGCGCTGCGCGAGCCGACCGAGAATTTTCGACGGATATTGGAAAAGTGAAAGTTGACCGTGGATTCTGTGCAATTCTGGATCCGCGCGATCTCCCAAGAGGTTTTACCCTGGGAACTCCACAGCAGAACTTGCGTTTCCTTGGCTGTCAGCATGACCGGAGTGCCGGTATTCCCCCTGTAACTTTGCCTGCGACAGACGACGGAATCGTCCGGTTGACGGTATGACATGATTCGAACTCCCTCTACTGGCCGAACGCCTCTGTGCAGCGCGTTCATCAATGTAAAGAGATGTTGAAGACACGCCTCGACCCCGGCAATGCGCCGGGGTTGTAGCGGCTAGAGGGACAAAACAGGGGGATAACTAACCGAGCACCACCAGGCGATTCGGCAGTTCATTGCGCACGTGGGTGACCGGGACATGCAGGCTGAGCAGTTCACCGCAGGCCTCGATACAGGTGATGAAGCCTTGCAGGGTCTGGCCTTGCTTCACTTGCTCGGTGAATGTCTTGACGATAGCGTCCCATACGCGGTTGTCCAGGCGCTTGGAGATACCCTCGTCCACCATGATTTCGACATAACGTTCCGCCTCGGAAACGAAGATCAACATGCCGGTGCTGCCCACGGTGTGGTGCAGGTTCTGTTCGAGAAACTGCCGCCGCGCCAGGTTCGAGGCGCGCCAATGCCGAACCGAGCGCGGGATCAGGTGGGTGGTGATCTTCGGAATCCTGAACAGCAGGCACAGGACGATAAAGCTGACCCACTGCACCAGCAGCAAGGTATGCATGCTCATCCAGCCGGACAGGTAGTGCACGACGCCCGGTACGATCAGCGCCAGCAGGCTGGCCCAGAGCAGCGGGATGTAGGCATAGTCGTCGGCCCGGGCAGCGAGGACGGTGACCAGTTCGGCATCGGTGTGTTGCTCGACCCGCGCAATCGCTTCGGCCACCTTGCGCTGTTCGTGTTCACTCAGTAATGCCATGTCTTCACATACTCATTCATTATTTTAATTACCAGCCGCCCGACGATCCGCCGCCGCCAAAGCTACCACCACCGCCACTGAAGCCGCCGCCCCCGGAACCGCCACCAAAGCCACCGCCGCCGAAACCTCCCGAGCCTCCCCGCCCCCCGCCACTGGGCAGAATGCCGAGCATCTGGCAGACGAACATCGTCACGATAAACAGCAACACCAGGAACACGAACACACCCGGGTGGCTTTCGAGGAAGTCGCTGCCGCGCTCCCCTCCCGACCCGACCAGGTTGGCAGGCTCATCCAGCGGGTTACCGCCCAGTACCACCAGCATCGCGGCGACCCCGTCGCTGATACCCTTGCTGAAGTTGCCGGTTTTGAAGGCGGGAGTGATGACCTGATGGATGATCACCGAGCTTTGCGCATCGGTCAGGCGGTCTTCCAGGCCATAACCGACTTCGATGCGCAGTTTGCGCTCATCGCGAGCGACGATCAGCAACGCGCCGTTGTTCTGGTCTTTCTGGCCAATCCCCCAGTGCCGCCCCAACTGGTAACCGAAGTCTTCGATGCTGGTGCCTTGCAGGTCCGGCAGGGTGACCACCACCAACTGCTCGCCGGTGGCCTGCTCGTGGGCCATGAGCTGTTGCGTCAATTGCTCGCGCACCGACAGCTCGATCATCTGGGCGTTGTCCACCACCCTTCCGGTCAGCGCCGGAAACTTCAGTTCGGCCTGGGCCGTGACTGCCAACACCCAGAGCAACAGCACCAGGCCAACTTTCAACACGCGCATTCGAACCTCATCCGTGGGTGACGCCTGGCCTGATCTACCAACGAGCACCCGGAGCAGTTGTACAGAGGGTGCCCGACACAAATCAGAACTTCACTTCCGGCGCTTTTTCGGCATCCGCGCTGGTCGCTTCGAAGTTCTCGCGCACCGGCAGATCGCTATACAGCACGGTGTGCCACAGGCGACCGGGGAAGGTGCGAATCTCGGTGTTGTACTTCTGCACCGCGAGGATGAAGTCACGACGGGCCACGCTGATGCGGTTCTCGGTGCCTTCGAGTTGCGATTGCAGGGCCAGGAAGTTCTGGTTGGCCTTGAGGTCCGGGTAGCGTTCGGAGACCACCATCAAACGACTGAGGGCGCCGGTCAACTGATCCTGGGCCTGCTGGAACTGCTTGAGTTTTTCCGGGTTGTCCAGGGTGCTGGCATCAACCTGGATCGAGGTGGCCTTGGCCCGGGCTTCGATCACCGCGGTCAGGGTCTCCTGCTCATGCTGGGCGTAACCCTTGACCGTCTCCACCAGGTTGGGGATCAGGTCGGCGCGGCGCTGATACTGGTTCTGCACTTGCGACCAGGCCGCCTTGGCCTGTTCGTCGAGGGTCGGAATGGTGTTGATGCCGCAGCCGGTGAGGAATGTGCTCAGCAGCATCAATACCGCGATCTGCCAGCCCGAGCGATAGCGCTGTTGTACCTTCATGTCGGTGACGCTCCCTTGTACAACCCTATGGAATGGAACCTGCGACCCTTAAATCGAGTGCTTGGGGCATAATCTGCCACCGCCACTGGATTGCATCGAGCCAATCAGCTAAAAGATGCCCTGCGCGAAAAAGAGTTCAGAAGTGTGCTGCATTTATCCGAACAACAATAGTCGCTCCCTAATTTATGGCTAACCGGCGCGTTTCAACAGTATCGGTTCAGCCTGCGAGAAAATTATTCATGAAGAAGTTGTGTTTGCTGGGCCTTGTTATCGGCCTGGCCAGTCACCCTGTCATGGCCGACACCAAGCCGGCGCCTATTCAGAACAAAGATGCTTTCGTCGCCAACCTGATGAAGCAGATGACCCTCGATGAAAAAATCGGCCAGTTGCGCCTGATCAGCATCGGGCCGGAAATGCCCCGCGAGATGATCCGCAAGGAAATCGCTGCCGGGCGCATCGGCGGCACCTTCAATTCGATTATCCGCCAGGAAAACCGGCCGATGCAGGACGCGGCCATGGGCAGCCGGCTGAAGATCCCGATGTTCTTCGCCTATGACGTGATTCACGGCCACCGGACGATTTTCCCCATCAGCCTGGCCCTGGCCTCGAGCTGGGACATGGACGCCATCGCCCTGAGCGGGCGCATCGCCGCCAAGGAAGCCAGTGCCGACAGCCTCGACATCACCTTCGCGCCGATGGTCGACATTTCCCGTGACCCTCGTTGGGGCCGCACCTCCGAAGGCTTCGGCGAAGACACCTACCTGGTCTCGCGGATCGCCAAAGTGATGGTCAAGGCCTACCAGGGCGTCACCCCGAGTGCGCCGGACAGCATCATGGCCAGCGTCAAGCACTTTGCCTTGTATGGCGCGATCGAAGGCGGTCGCGACTACAACACCGTGGACATGAGCCCGGTCAAGATGTACCAGGACTACCTGCCGCCCTACCGCGCCGCCATCGATGCCGGCGCCGGCGGGGTCATGGTTGCCCTGAACTCGATCAACGGCGTGCCGGCCACCGCCAACATGTGGCTGATGCAGGACCTGCTGCGCAAGGAGTGGGGCTTCAAAGGCCTGGCAGTCAGCGACCACGGGGCGATTTTCGAGCTGATCAAACACGGCGTCGCCAAGGACGGCCGCGAAGCCGCCAAGCTGGCGATCAAGGCCGGCATCGACATGAGCATGAACGACACCCTCTATGGCCAGGAATTGCCGGGACTGTTGAAGTCCGGGGAGATTGCCCAGAGCGATATCGATAATGCCGTGCGTGAAGTGCTGGGCGCCAAATACGACATGGGCCTGTTCAAGGACCCGTACCTGCGTATCGGCAAGGCTGAGGACGATCCGGCCGATACCTATGCCGAAAGCCGCATGCACCGCGCCGAGGCTCGCGACGTCGCGCGCCGCAGCATGGTGTTGTTGAAAAACCGTGATGAAACCCTGCCGCTGAAGAAGACCGCGAAAATCGCCCTGGTCGGCCCGTTGGCCAAAGCGCCGATCGACATGATGGGCAGCTGGGCCGCCGCTGGCAGACCGGATCAGTCGGTGACCCTGTTCGACGGCATGACCCGCGCGCTGGGCAATCAGTCGACGCTGATCTACGCCCGTGGTTCCAACATCACTGCCGACCAGAAAATCGTCGGTTACCTGAACTTCCTCAACTTCGATGCGCCGGAAGTGGTGGACGACCCGCGCCCCGCAGCGGAGCTGATCGAAGAAGCGGTCAAGGCCGCGCAGCAGGCAGATGTGGTCGTGGCAGCGGTCGGAGAATCGCGCGGCATGTCCCATGAGTCCTCGAGCCGCACCGACCTGAACATCCCGGCCAGCCAGCGTGAGCTGATCAAGGCCCTGAAAGCCACCGGCAAACCGTTGGTACTGGTATTGATGAACGGCCGTCCGCTGTCGATTCTCGAAGAGCAGCAACAGGCGGACGCGATCCTCGAGACCTGGTTCTCCGGCACCGAAGGTGGCAATGCGATTGCCGATGTGCTGTTCGGCGACTACAACCCGTCGGGCAAACTGCCGATCACGTTCCCGCGCTCGGTGGGGCAGATTCCGACCTACTACAACCACCTGACCATCGGCCGGCCGTTCACTCCGGGCAAGCCGGGCAACTACACCTCACAGTACTTCGACGACACCACCGGTCCCCTGTACCCGTTCGGCTTCGGTTTGAGCTACACCGAATTCAGCCTGTCGAACATGGCGCTGTCGGCCACCACCTTGAACAAGACCGGCAAGCTCGACGCCAGGGTGACCGTTAAGAACACCGGCAAACGCGATGGCGAAACCGTGGTGCAGCTGTATATCCAGGATGTCACCGGCTCGATGATCCGCCCGATCAAAGAGCTGAAGAACTTCCAGAAAATCATGCTCAAGGCTGGCGAAGAGAAAGTCGTGCACTTCAGCATCGAAGAGCAGGACCTGAAGTTCTACAACACCCAGCTGAAATTCGCTGCCGAACCTGGCAAGTTCAACGTGCAGATCGGCCTGGATTCCCAGGACGTGACCCAGCAGAGTTTTGAGTTGTTGTAAGCAAAGGGGCTGACCCGAATGAAGGTCAGCCCCGCTTTCCGTAGCAGCTGGCGAAGCCTGCGTCCGAGTGCGTAGCGCTCGCAATCCACGCGACCAAATCTTTAATCAGAATCGCGTAGTCAGGTTTTACGACTGCTGCGCAGCCGGACGCAGCCTGCGGCAGCTGCTACGGGTCCTGCGTCGCCCTTACTTTCAGCGCCCTACCCCCGCCGATCCAACAGATTCACCACCACCCGATCCACCCAACCCCAGACCCGCTGCTTGACCCGTCGCCACAGCGGCCGTTTTCGCCATGCCTCAAGACTGACGGCCTGGCTCTGGGCAAAGTCCGCCTCGAAACTGGCCGCCACCGCACGTGTCAGGTCAGGGTCGATGGCCTCCAGATTGGCTTCCAGGTTGAAGCGCAGATTCCAGTGATCGAAGTTGCACGAACCGATGCTCACCCAATCATCGACCAACACCATTTTCAGGTGCAGAAAACACGGCTGATACTCGAAGATCTTCACCCCGGCCTTGAGCAGACGCGGGTAGTAGCGATGCCCGGCATAACGCACCGAGGGGTGATCGGTGCGCGGTCCGGTGAGCAGCAAACGCACATCGATGCCCCGTGCTGCAGCCCGGCGCAACGAGCGGCGGACTTTCCAGGTCGGCAGGAAGTACGGGGTCGCCAGCCAGATCCGCCGCTGCCCGCTGTTCAAGGCACGCGTCAGTGATTGCAGGATGTCCCGATGTTGACGGGCGTCGGCATACGCCACCCGGCCCATGCCCTGCCCCGCCGACGGAACCCTTGGCAGGCGCTGCAGACCGAAGCTTGCGGCCGGCTTCCAGGCCTTGCGATGACGGTTGGCGATCCATTGCCGGTCGAACAGCATCTGCCAGTCGAGCACCAGCGGGCCGACGATTTCTACCATCACCTCATGCCATTCGCTGATGTCCTCGCCGGGCGTCCAGAACTCATCGGTGACGCCCGTGCCGCCGACCACCGCCATGCGTTGATCGACCAACAGCAGCTTGCGATGATCGCGATACAAGTTGCGCACCCAGCGCCGCCAGCTCAGGCGGTTGTAGAACCGCAGCTCGACCCCGGCCAGGATCAGTCGGTTGCGCAAACTCAAGGTGAAGGCCAGGCTGCCGTAATCGTCGAACAGGCAGCGTACTCGAACACCGCGTTCGGCCGCCTGCACCAGCGCCTGGACCATCGCTTCGGCACAGGCTCCGGCCTCCACCAGATACAACTCAAGTTCAACCTGAGTCTCGGCGCGGGCAATCGCCACCAGCATGCGCGGGAAGAAACCCGGCCCGTCGATCAGCAATTCGAAGCTGTTACCTTCACGCCAGGGGAATACCGGACCACTCATGTCAGCGCGCCGTAAAAATCAGCACCGCACCTACCGGCACCGAGAGACTGATCGCCGATAATCCCGCAGTCTTGCGTAACGCATCCAAGCCCGGCGCCAAATCGAAGTCCTCGGCATTGAGCACCAGCGGCTCAAGGGTGACCACCTGGAAACGCCGATCATCCAGCCGGGTGGCCAGTAGTTCGGCGTTGTAGTTCTGTTCTTTGCCGTGGAGCTTAACCGTCAGCGGCAGCCGCAGTTCGAGCTGCGCGCCAGGGGCCAGATCGTTGATCGGCTGCAGATTGATCTGCGCGCAGATCAGCGCCTGGGGGAAGGATTTGATTTCGAACAGGTCCTTGCGAACGCGCTCATCACGCAACGGAATCCCGCTATTGACCGATTCCAGGTCGACCTGCACCTGCGCCATCCCCTTGGGGTCGACCTTGCCGTGCAGCACCAGAAAGCGCTGAACTTCGGAGATATTGGCGTTCTTGGTGGTGATAAACGACAGTCGTGAAGACTCGCCATCCAGGTACCAGTTGGCGTGGGCAGGCACAGCGGCGCAAGCCATCAGCAGCAAAGCGCACAGTTTGAAGAGCGAAGCGTTGGGCATAACAACTCATGGGCGAATAAACTTGAGCTGAACCTTAACTGGACTGCGGCAGGTTGCAAACTATCTGTCGCTTCGCCGAACCACAGATACAGAGCCAAGGCCGCCCTCCCCGTGATGCCAGTTGCTCAAGACGTTACGCAAACCGTAGCAGCTGGCGAAGCCTGCGTCCGGCTGCGCGTAGCAGCTGCCGAGCCTGCGAGGCTGCGTTCGGCTGCGCGTAGCAGCTGCCGAGCCTGCGAGGCTGCGTTCGGCTGCGCAGCAGTCGTAAAATCAGGCGCTGCGGTATTCCAGACAAACCGTGGAAGCAGGATTTACG
>NZ_CABVHQ010000068.1 GCF_902497895.1 Pseudomonas fluorescens | reverse complement strand
GCAGCCTATCGGCAGCTCCTACGCCGACCGGTCCACCTGCAATCTGGTGCGTGCACACAATCCCCCTGTAGGAGCTGCCGCAGGCTGCGATCTTTTGATCCTGCATTTGCGGCGCCCCCGAAAAGATCGCAGCCTATCGGCAGCTCCTACGCCGATCGGGTCCACCTGCAACGCTTCCAAAACAAGCCACACGGAGTAAGAACGCACGTATGACGTGCAGTTTCGTTACCTTGTGAAGCCCATGTTTCACGGGCGACACAAAGAAAAGCGTTTCCCATATAAACAATTGTTTTTGTTGGGTTTTTATCAAGAAAATTGAACGCCAAACAACTGGCATAGTTCCTGCAAAATCAACAACGAGTTCATATGCAATACGCCGTATTACTTATGAAACAATAAAAACACAACCGCACTCTAGTACAGCAACACTCGAACCTGCCCGCCAGTTGCCACATTCAGGCAAGCGGAAAAGTGTTGCCGGTCACTTTGTAGCGCTGAACTTTGCAGGGGAGGTCAAGATGAAAAATTACGTCATATGCCTGGGGTTGATGATGAGCAGTTGCGTCAGTTTCGCAAGTGAACCTGGTCCCGCTGCGCCTATGCCGCCGATTGCCGGGAAAAAGCCGTTTCCGCATATTGCCTGGCGCAGCGATGACGGGGCAAGCAGCCTGGATATCGGCGGTGCGTTGCGGACCAACTACCGCGACGAGCACTGGGACACCACCGAAAACAACGGTCGGTTTCTCTTCGACACCTTCCGCCTCGATGTGCAGGCCTCCTACAAAAACCTCTACAGCGATGTCGGCTACTGGTTCCAGGATGACGGCAAACGTTCCATCGACCGCGGTTTCGTCGGTTACCGCCTGAACAACAACTCGAACCTGCAACTGGGCGCGCCGTTCAAGCCGTTTGGCCTGGAACCTTACCCGCAATTCGGCTGGAGCTATCACCTGCCGTTCTTCATGGGCTATGGCTCAAGCGCAGGTTCAGGTTTGAAGTACAGCTACAAGGATCAGGACTGGGATGTGCAACTGGCCTATTTCCCCCGCATGTTACCTTCCGATATACGTTATTCGCCGGAAGTCGGGCGTTACGCTGACCTCAAGGACAATGCGATCGCCTTCACCCAGTCGCGCCAGGACAACGAGAAGCGTAACCAGATCAACGCCCGGGTCGCGCGGACCTTTACCCATGATGGCTGGAAAACCGAAATCGGCGCATCGGTGGCTGCCGCCCAACTGTACAACGCCACCACCAGGGACGACGGCGACTACTGGGCCGGTGGGATTCACGCCATTATCAACGCTGGCCAGTGGAGCGTTACCACCCAGGGCATCCGCTATGAGTACGACCCGAAAAACCCGGCGGGTGTCAGCGAAGATTCGGTGCTGATGGGCGGCAACGGCCTGACTCCAGCGTATCTGATTGCCTCCAAAGCCACCATTGCCTCGCTGAACATCGGCTATGACATCCTCACGCCCAAACTGGGGCAGTTGAAGAAGATCAAACTGTACAACGACTACAGCCGCATGATGAAAGACCAGAGTGGCTGGGACGATTCGCAGATGTACACCGTCGGCGCGCAGTTCCTGGCCATGCCGATCATCGCCTGGGTCGACCTGACCTGGGCAAAGAACGCCAACCCCTACGGCAGTGCGGAAAACGGCACGGGTTTTACCAGCACCAGCTCGGTCGGCAGCAATGATTGGTACTACCGGACCAATATCAATATTGGCTACTACTTCTGACGAGTCCCCTGTAGCCGCTGCGCAAGCGGCTACAGGGATTGCGCTGGCCTGTCGGATATCAACCGCTGAGCGGGCACCTCGGTGGAGCCTCTGGCATAGGCGCTTCGATTCGAAAAAAATTCTTTCGGCAGAATCCAATCCGCCATAAGTTGACCTACATTAAATTTGTCGTGTCACTACTGGCCAGCCCGGTCGTCCGTGCGCGTTCGGACAAACCTGCGCTGATTCAAACAGGATTCAGGGTCCTGGTTCACTATGCGATACTGTTGAATCTCTTGTCAGCGCACGGTCATTTCTCCATGACTTTCCAGCGCATTATCTCCTGCAGAATCAGGGGATTAGGGTGAAGCCCAAGCAAGGAGCGCCACCACGTAATGGAGTCTGGAATGAGCCACATGCCGATTGATGAACCCGACACCGCTTGCGAGGCTTCCTATAACCTCACAAACAAGGGCCTGGGTTTGCCAGCCACTCACGAAATGGGCGTGCAGGACATCCTTGAAGCCCTGCCCGAGGCCGTTTACACCACGGACGCGAACGGGCTGATAACTTTTTTCAATACAGCCGCGACTACCCTATGGGGGGTTAGTCCCGACCTTGGGAAAAGCGAGTTTTGCGGTTCCTGGAAGCTCTATTGGCCTGACGGCACTCCCCTGCCCCATGACGAATGTCCAATGGCCATTGCGTTAAAGGAGCGGCGCCCGGTCAGAGGGCTTGAGGCCATTGCGGAGCGCCCGGATGGCACGCGTATTCGCTTTCGGGCGTTCCCCTCGCCGATCTTCGATACGACTGGAAACCTCATCGGCGCCGTTAACATGCTGGTCGATCTCAGCGACCAGGTAATCGCTGACGAAGCCTCGCGCAGACATGATGCAATCGTCGAATCCTCCGACGATGCAATTGTTGCCAAGGACCTGAACGGGACGATTATCAACTGGAACAGTGGCGCCCAGCGGCTCTTCGGTTATACGGCCGAAGAGGCCATCGGCAAACCGGTTGCCATGCTGATTCCGGCTGATCGACAAGATGAAGAACCCGGCATATTGGAACGCATCCGTCGAGGCGAGCGCATCGAGCATTACGAAACCATCCGTCGCCGCAAGGACGGCAGCCTTGTCGAGATATCCCTGGCCATCTCCCCCATCAGAAACCGCGAGGGTCGGATCATCGGCGCGGCCAAGATCGCCCGCGACATCACTGAACGCCGACAGGCAGAAGAACAGAAAGATCTGCTCATCAGAGAAATGGATCACCGGGTGAAGAATCTGTTCGCGCTGGCTAACAGCGTTGTCTCGCTGAGCGCCCGTTCGGCCACGACGCCCGCGGAACTCGCCTCCGCCGTTTGTGCGCGGCTCAATGCATTGGCGCGCTCGCACGCGCTGACCATCGCCCATGGTCTCAACAGTGAGCAGCCAACAACCTTACATACGCTGATTCAAACGATCGTCGCGCCTTATGCAGGTGGAGACGACAACCGTCAATCACGCGCTTTCGTTACCGGCCCGGACATCTCGATTGCCGGCAGTGCAGTCACCAGCTTCGCTCTGCTGTTGCATGAGTTCGCAACAAACGCCGCAAAATATGGAGCCCTTTCCTCATCCGAAGGGTTTTTGGAGATCTCCTGCAGTGAGATCGGGGATCTGTTTACCATCGAGTGGAACGAAAGAAACGGGCCTGTTATTGACCAGGTACCCGATGGTTTTGGTTTTGGCTCCCTGCTCGCCAAGGCAACAATGCGTGGTCAGCTTGGTGGCGAGATTACCCGTGACTGGAAGCGCGAAGGTCTGTCGATCAGGCTGGTGGTTGCAAAAAGCTCCTTCGGTACCCAGTAACTGCAATGGGAGAGCGCTTTTTCAGCTGCGGTTCGCACGCTGGATCACCTGTGGTGGCTGACCAAAAGCCCTGAGAAAGGCCCGGCGCATACGCTCCCGGTCGCCAAATCCCGTAGTGCTGGCCACCACATCGATGGAGTGTCGACCGGATTCCATCATCAATCGCGCCGACTCCACCCGCAGATTCTCGATGGCTTTAGCTGGTGATTGCCCGGTCTCTGCGTGAAATACGCGACTGAATTGCCGGGGACTTAAATGGGCCGCCTCGGCCAAATCTTCCACCGACAGATCGGACTGCAGATTCTGCTTGGCATAGGTCAGGGCGGCCTGGATGCGATCGGTCTTGGGGTGGAGTTCCAGCATCACCGAAAACTGTGATTGCCCGCCTGCTCGCCGGTGGTAGACCACCAACCGCTTGGCCACCAGCCTTGCAACCTCGGCGCCCAGATCGTTCTCCACCAGAGCAAGCGCCAGGTCGAGGGCCGCGCTCATGCCCGCGGAGGTCCAGATCGTCCCGTCGTTGATGAAGATGCGGTCTTCCTCCACCTTCACTTGCGGGTAAATTCTCTGGAGTTCTCGTGCGTGAAACCAGTGAGTCGTCGCCCGGCGACCATCGAGCAGGCCAGCTGCCGCAAGCGCAAAGGATCCGGTACAGACAGCGGCTACGCGTCGGGTATCGGGACTTGCGCGACGCAGATACTCAATGACACCTGGTGTTGTCGGGATGATGACGTTGTCGCCCAAGACGATCAGCGTGTCGAAATGACGCTCATCAAATGCGCTGGTCTCGACGCCGAAGCCCACCGAGGTCTTGATCGATCCCCCCTGCTCCGACAATAGGCTGATCTGGTAGACCGGTTTGTCCGCGACAACATTGGCGAACTCAAAGGTTGCACAGATAGCGAGTCCCAGTACTTGGAATCCGGGATAGAGGATGAGACCGATATGTTGCATGACAGTAGCGCCCGGATGACCTGAAGGGGTGGTGTGTATGAAGGATCTGACGCAATCATGTTATCGCCCCGGCCATAAGTATCCGCACATCTCGTCGCAGTACACACCGAACTTGTGGCGAGGGGGCTTGCCCCCGCTGGGTCGCGCAGCGACCCCAATAATGTTACTGCGGTCTTTCAGAAAGAACTCGGCGACCTGTTTTAGGGCTGCTGCGCAGCCCAGCGGGGGCAAGCCCCCTCGCCACAGTATTCGGCAGCCCTTGGATACCTAGGCTTATCGGCTTACTGCTTCCAATGGTTCGGTAGCTACCCACTCAGGCTGGGCGCTACGCTCATGAACATGATTGTGCGCAGTGCGGTCGATCAGCAGGCTGAGCAATTCAGGACGGCTGTAGTGGCCGCGCGAATCCATCATCCGTTTGCGTTTGTCGATCAGGCTCAAGTCCAGATCCATGATTACTTCGCCTTCGCCTTCAGTCAGGGCTCCCATCACTTCGCCGTCCGGGTTGATGATTGCGCTGTAGCAGCCGCCCGAGATAGGGCCGATCGGGCAACCGGTGTCGGCCATGATCCGGGCTTGTTGCTGCGGATTCAGCCAGGCCGTGGAGTTGACCACGAAGCAGGCCGACTCCAGGGCGTGTTGGCGAATGTTGACTTCCATCTGCGAGGTAAACAGGGGACCGGCAAAAGAGCCCGGATACATCGCGGCGTGGATCTGCTCACCATCAGCCATCAGGGCGTAACGGGCCAGCGGGTTGTAGTGTTCCCAGCACGCCAGTTGACCGATGCGGCCCACCGCGCTGTCGACGGCTTTCAGCCCGGAGCCGTCGCCCATGCCCCAGATCATCCGTTCATGGTAAGTCGGGGAGATCTTGCGCCGACGTTGGATCAGGGTGCCGTCAGCATCAAACAGCAATTGAGTGTTGTAGAGGCTGCCACCATCGCGTTCATTAACGCCGATGGACACCACCATCCCCGCTTGCCTGGCAGCGGCGCCGAGGGCATCGGTGGCGGCCGAAGGCACGGTGACCGCCTGGTCCAGCAGCTTGAGATGTTCCGCGCCCATTTGAAAAGGCGACTGGACGAAGGAAAAATACGGGTAGTACCGCACGACGGTTTCCGGGAAGACGGCGAACTGCACGCCCTTCTCACCCAGCTCGAGAATCTTCTGCACAACTTTATCCACGGTGCCTTCACGACTGTAAAGCACGGGGCAGATTTGTACGGCGGCGGCTTTGACGATGGTCATGGCGGCTTTCCTCAGTGAATGCGTTTTGGCTGTCAATGAGAAAATATTACGATCGAAATATAACGACCGCAATGTCATATACCCAACCTTTTAGGTCGTACCTGTAGCAGCATCAACGCGACTGCCGAAAATCCTGCCCCCGCATAGAAGGTCATTGCTGACCCATAGGTTTGCCACAGTAGCCCTGCTACCCCACTTGCCAGCAGCATTGAAACCCCACTCAGCAGATTGAAAATCCCGAAGGCAGTGCCCTTCAACTCGGCGGGAGTCGTGTCAGCGACAAGCGTTGCCAGCAGCCCCTGACTGAATCCCATATGTAGCCCCCACAATGAGACGCCGAGCATCAGCATGCTGATCGACTCAGCGTTAGCCAGTACCAGATCTGCCAGGATCAGCAGTACCAATCCGCCCCCGAGCAGACGGGTGCGGCTCACACGATCGGAAAGCTTGCCCACCGGGTAGGCCGAGAGCGTGTAGAACAAGGCCATCACCACCATCACTAGCGGCACCCAAGTCGCGGACAGCCCGACTTGTTGAGCGCGCAAGACCAGGAACGCCTCGCTGAAACGCGCAAGGGTAAACAATGCGCCGACTATCACCACCTGCCAGTACGCCGGAGAAAACCGCTGAAGCAGTCCCAGTCGAATGGGTGAACGAAAACGGTGTGCCGGACCTGGTCCGGCATGCTCCGGTTCATCGATACCCACGACAATCAGACTGACCGCCACCAAGGCGGGGATGACGGCGATCCAAAGCACCAGCGGGATGTTTTCGTGGAACACATACATCAATGCGATCGCCAGCGCTGGCCCGAGCAAGGCACCCACGGTGTCCATGGATTGACGTAAGCCGAAGCAGGCGCCACGGATCTGCGCAGGCGATACGTCCGCGACCAGAGCATCACGGGGAGCCCCGCGAATACCTTTGCCAATCCGGTCCAGAAAACGCGCGGTGAACACCATTTCCGCGGTGTGGGCCAATGGGAATAGAGGCTTGGACAGTGCAGCCAGTCCGTAGCCGAGCAACAGCAAGCCTTTGCGTCGTCCGAAGTAATCGCTGATGGCGCCTGAAAAGACTTTAACGATCAGGGCCGTCGCCTCGGCAATACCCTCGATCAGGCCCAAGGTGATCATGCTGACCCCGAGCGTGCCCACCAGAAACACTGGCAGCAGGCTATGGACCATCTCTGAAGACACGTCCATGAACAGGCTTACAAAACCTAACGCCCACACTGTGCCGGGGATGCTACGTGTAGCGGTTGTCCTGGACATGCTCCTGGCTCCTTGGAATCACAGCACCAGTGTATGCCAGGGGCTTTACCGGGATTATGTCGCGTGAAACGCAGATCGATAAACTCTGTGTCTGAAGGTCTCCCCGGAGCGATTACATCCACCGAGCCACCATCCAGCGCACGCAAACTGACTGGCTGTGATGCCGGCAGTTTGAGGATTATGCTGCACCGCGTGACCACGGCTTTTTACTTTCCCTTTTTCAACACCCCACAGGAGCCCCCCTATGAATCTCGGCATCGCAGGACGTTGGGCACTGGTTTGTGCCGCCAGCAAAGGGCTTGGCAAAGCGTGCGCCCAAGCCCTGGTCAGCGAAGGCGTCAACGTGGTGATCACCGCCCGGGGCGAAGAGGCTCTGAATGAAACCGCCAACCAGTTGCGCGCGCTGAACCCCGCCGTGACTGTGATTGCCGTTGCCGGCGACATTTCCACTGCGCCAGGTCGAGCGGCTGCGCTGGCAGCCCATGGGCATTTCGACATCCTTGTCAACAATGCCGGCGGGCCACCTCCGGGAGACTTCCGCGACTGGGACCGGGAGGCCTGGATCAAGGCGCTGGATGCCAACATGCTCACCCCCATCGAGCTGATCAAGGCCACGGTGGATGGCATGGCCGAACGAGGTTTTGGCCGTATCGTCAACATCACCTCGAGCGCGGTCAAGTCGCCCATCGAGAGTCTTGGCCTGTCGAACGGCGCCCGCAGCGGGCTGACCGGTTTCATTGCAGGGCTGGCCCGACAAGAGAACATCGCCAGCTGCAACGTGACCATCAACAACCTGCAACCGGGTTCGTTCGACACCGATCGGCTGCGCAACAACCTGATCGAAGCCGCCGAGGGTCTTGGCCAGGACAGCGAAGCCTTCCTGGACGAATGCCGGCAAGAGATCCCGGCAAAACGTTTTGGCTCACCTGAAGAGTTCGGCGCTTTTTGCGCGTTTGTCTGCAGCGCTCATGCCAGCTACATCACCGGGCAAAACCTGTTGATCGACGGTGGAGCCATTCGCTCCATGTAGGAGCGAGCTTGCTCGCGATGGTCGTTAACGATAACGCGAAATGCCAGATGCACCTCAGCGCTCTCAGGTTTTTCGCGAGCAAGCTCGCTCCTACAGGAGGTCGCATCGACACTGGTCTTAATGACCGCATGCGGTCTTTATGACCTCCTTATCCGATAGTCATAACGACCCTCATCATTCAAACCCCATTGATTTACATAACAAAATCACTTGGTCCGTTTTTTGATCATTTCCCTTGGTTTCCACACTTCGACTCCACAAGGGGAAATATTGATGAGCAATGAATTCGAAGGTCGCCTGGCCGTAGTCACCGGTGCAAGTTCCGGCATAGGCCTGGCCGTCACCGAGCGCCTGCTGGCTCAAGGTGCTCAAGTCCTGGCGATGTCACGCCAGATCGGCGGGCTCGGGGATCTCTGCGAACGCTTTACCAAACAGCTGCACTGGATCTGCGGCGATGTCACCCAAGAGGCCGACCTGATCCGGTTGGCCAATAAGGCTTCGACCATCGGCCCGGTGGATTTCCTTGTGCCCAATGCAGGCATTGCGCAACTGGCAGACGGCCTGGACGTATCGGCGTTTGATCGGCAATGGGCGGTCAATGGCGCCGGTGCTCTGAACACCCTGGCCAGCCTGCGCAGCCAGATGGCGAAACCGGCTTCGGTGGTATTCATCGGCACTTTCCTGGCCCAGGTCACTTTTCCCGGGCTCGCGGCCTATATCGCCTCGAAAGCGGCACTGCAGGCACATGCCCGTACCCTGGCGATCGAACTGGCGCCTCTCGGTATACGCATCAACATGGTTTCCCCCGGCCCCACCGCCACGCCAATCTGGTCAACCTTGGGCTTGAACAATGAGGAACTGACCAGCGTCGCCAACGCAGTAAACCAGCGGCTTCTCGATGGCAAGTTCCTGGAGCCTGGAGCGGTTGCGGATGTGATTCTGTTCCAGCTGAGCAACGGCGCCCGCGGCGTCTATGGTCAGGACTGGATTGTCGATAGCGGCTACACCGTGCGTTAGAGTCAAACCTTGCGAGCCACAGCGGCTTGTACCGCTGCGGCTCTCTACGACCTCACCCCAGGTTGAGCCGCATCCAACTGTTAGCGCCGACGACGACGGATTGAAACGAGAAGTGCTGACCCATGCCGGCAACCGCTGGTCACTCGGTGTCGTCCATGCGTCAGGTGTCGCGGGAAAGATGCGGCATGCGGAGCTGAGCCGGCGGATGGGAGGCGTGACTCAGCGGATGCTGACCCGTACCCTCCGTCAACTCGAACGTGACGGTCTGATCGTGCGTCACGACCATCGCGAAGTACCGCCTCGTGTCGAGTATGAGTTGTCGGAGCTGGGGATGGGCCTGCTGGTCCATATGATTCCACTATGGACATGGGTAGTGGAAAACGCCGATGAATTGCGTGGTTCTCGGGCGAACCATGAGATCCGCAATCCTCAGTCTTCCTGAGCCACCAGACGCAGACCTTGGCGAGTGACTTGCTGGCCCACCACGAAGCGCTCGTTCGGCGAGCGCACGGTGCTGAGGTTGCCTTGAGCATCCTTGACTTCATAGGCGGTCCCTCCCTGGCCAGAGGCTTGTTGCGCTGCACCGCCCAGGAAAAAACCGGCACCGGCGCCCACCAGCGCACCTAGAGGACCACCGACTGCGCCGACCATCATTCCGGTGAGCGCGCCATAGCCTTTGCCACCGGTGGTGTCGGGGACTTCGCGAACCACCTGGTCGGCCATGCTCAGGGGAGAAAGAAGAAGAAGGCACAGGGAGAAACTGAGGGGAATGGAACGAGTCATGATGGCATCCTTGGTGGTTTCCTATTTGCTATAGGTACTACACAAAGCGTGCCAGTTTTTTTATACAACAAAATCAGTGGCTTATATAATTTGATGTCATATTGACTACTAGCAAATTAAGTCATATAGACTACTCACATTGTCAATATGACTACAATCTGACAAGATTCACTTCCCCCTGTGGGAGCGAGCTTGCTCGCGATGGCCTCAAGGACGACGCGTTAATCCAGAAAACACGCGTTATCGTTAACGTCCATCGCGAGCAAGCTCGGTCGGGGTTGTGGTCAAACCACCATCCCGTCCCGAGCCACCACCACTCCCGGTGGCAACGCGTTATCGGGCAGCCACGCATCCAGCGTGTGCCCGATGTGCGTCAACACCGCCAACTGCGGCTTCAACTCGGCGATGCAAGCCAATGCCAGATTGAGGTCGTTGTGGTTACGTGGTGACTGCGGTTGTGGCGCCATGGAGCAGTCCAGCACCAGCGCGTCCAACGGCTGGCGTTGCAGGAAGTCGCGAGTGTGCTCCGGCAGGCCGACCGTATCGGTCAGGTAGGCAATACGTCGCCCCTCGCCTTCCAGCAGGTAACCCAAGGTCGGTTTCGAATGCACCAAGGGTACAGCCGTGACGCGAAGTGCACCCAGTTGCCGGCTTTCGAAGGCGCTGAACGGCTGACTGAAATCCAGAATTCCCGGGTGTTTGTACAGGTCCGCCAAGCCCTCGGGATCCACCGGACCGTGCACCGGAATCACCAGCCCCTGCCCCCAGCGCAAGTGCAACAACCCTTGCGCATGATCCGCGTGGTAATGGGTCTGCAGAATGCCGTTGAAGCTACGCGGCGGGAAACGCTCGACCAGATCGGTGAGTCCCGAATCGATCAACCAGCGTTGATCAGCACACTCAATAAGCGCGCTGCATGGCCGACGGCGTAACCGTGGATCGGCCTGCGCGGCGGCACACGCGCAACACCCACAACCATAGACCGGTACCTGCCGCGCATCGCCAGTGCCCAACAGCGTCAGGCGCATGCCGCGTCCTTGCCGATCAGTTGCAGCAGGCGACCCAGGGTTTGCTCGATAGGCCCGGAGTTGTCCAGCAGCCGCAGTTGCTTGTCCTCGCTCGCCCTCAAGCTCGCGACGAAGTCAGCGTTGCGCGCCAAGCGTGCCTCGATCTCTGGCAAAGACTCGCGACCACGGGCCAACAGCCGCTGGCGCAATACCGGTTGATCCACCGTCAGCAATAGGGCGAGCAACACCGGATAACGCTCACACGCTTGAGGTAAATGTCCACGTGAGCCGTTTACCAGCACATCCAGCCCGGACTCCAGCCACCCATCGATTTCCTTCGGGATGCCATAGAACAGACCGTTGGCCTGCCAGCTCAAGGTAAACGCGCCCTGAGCCTGCAACGTTATGAACTCGTCGACGCTGACCGCCTGTGCGGCCTCGCCCACGGCTTGCGCCGAGCGGGTGATGACCCGCCGCACGATCCGGCAGCCCCGATCGACCAGCGGTTCGCGTGCAGCATCAAGCAGGCTGTCCTTGCCCGAACCGGAAGGTCCCATGAGATAGATCAACCTGCCGGCCATCAAAACACCCTCTTCGCTTGTCGCCAGACCTGCTGGATCACCGGCATGCCGTCCTGGTTCCTGGCATGGACCAGGTCGGCCCGCAAGCCGACGCGGATCTCGCCACGATCATTGAGCCCCGCCGCCCGCGCCGGTGCACGACTGACCATGCCCACCGCTTGGGGCAGATCACATTCATTGTCCTGCGCAGCGAGCATGAACGCCGCTTGCAGCAGGCTGGCGGGATAGTAATCACTGGAGAGAATATCCAGCAGCCCTTCTTTCGCAAGGTCAGCCGCCGCCACGTTGCCGGAGTGCGATCCGCCGCGCACGATGTTCGGTGCGCCCATCAATACGCTCATACCCAACCGATGGCTGGCGCGTGCGGCCTTCAGGGAGGTCGGGAATTCGGCAATGCTCATGCCCAAGCTGGCCGATTCCTCGACATGCGCCAGGGTCGCGTCATCGTGACTGGCAACCGACAGGCCACGGGCCAGGCAGTCCTCAACAATGGCGCGGCGATAACGGTCGCTGAACTCGCGGGAGTTGGCCACCTGGGTGAGGATGAATTCGTCCATCTGCACCGTTGTCAGGTGGTATTTGCCCATGTAGTACTCGCGGTACTTCGATTCAAGGGCGAATTGACGCTGGCCCGGCGAGTGGTCCATGACTGACACCAATTGCACCAGCGGGTGCTCCACCAGATCGCGGAACACGCTCAGGGTGTCCGGATGGCACAGCTCGCAACGCAAATGCAGCCGGTGTTCGGCACGGGTCAGGCCGGCGGCGTTGGCCGAGGCAATGGCTTCGAGCATCGCCGGCAGTTTCTGTATGCGCTTGCCCTTGGGGTTGACGTCACCGATCGACAACGCGTCGAAGACCGTGGTGATGCCCGCCGCGACGATTTGCGCATCATGGCTCAAGATTGCAGAGGTCGAGGGCCAGTCCACGCCAGGGCGCGGCATCATATGCTTTTCGAGGTTGTCGGTGTGCAGCTCGATCAGCCCCGGCAGCAGGTAGTCGCCGTGCAGGTCTTGCGCCTGTGGCAGACGGCTGGAGCTCTCATCTATGTTTGTGATCAAACCGTTGCGCACTACCACGGTGCCGTTGAACACCCGGTCTGCGGTGACGATTCGAGCGTTGCCAAGAATCTGTTCGGTCAGCATGGCAAGGCGTCCTTGGCAGTCGGGGTCATGTCGAGGTGGCGGTCGGCGACCGCTTCACGGGCGGCGCGGTCGTGAAAAATGCCGATCAGGGCGGCGCCTTCCGCTTTGGCTTCGCGCATCAGCTCCAGCACCACTTGACGGTTGGTGTCATCCAGCGACGCGGTCGGTTCGTCGAGCAGCATCAGCGGCCAGGTGACCATGAAGCCGCGCGCAATGTTGACCCTCTGCTGTTCGCCCCCGGAGAACGTGCCCGGCGCCAGTTGCCACAGGCGTTGTGGAATGTTCAGTCGCGCCAGCAGGTGTTCGGCCCGGGATTTGGCGTTGTCTTTCGACCAACCGCGCGCCAGGGCTGGCTCCATAACCACGTCCAGCGTCGCGACCCGCGGGATCACCCGCAGAAACTGGCTGACATAGCCCAAGGTCGTTTGCCGCACTTGCAGCACTTCACGCGGCTGCGCGCCGACCATTTCCAGCCATCCGCCTTCATGGCGCACGCGGATGCTGCCGCCCGCCGGTAGATAGTTGCCGTAAAGCGTGCGCAACAAGGTGCTTTTGCCGGCACCGGACTGCCCATGCAACACCAGGCATTCACCGGCGCTGACGGTAAAGTTCAGGTCGTCGAGCACGTTCAGGATCACACCGTTTTGCTGGTGCAGCGTGAAGATTTTCGAGAGGTTGCGGACCTCGATCAGCGTATTCATCAAGCACACCCCAAAAAGATGGCGGCGACCGGGGACTGCCCGGTCGGCGGTTGAATCACGGTTGCAGTACCGAGGACACCAGCAGCTGCGAATAAGGATGCTGCGGGTCGTCGAGGATCTGATCGGTCAGCCCGGCTTCTACCACCCGGGAGCGGCGCATCACCATCAGCCGGTCGGCCAGCAAGCGCGCAACGGCCAGGTCGTGGGTAACGATGACCACCGCCAGGTCCAGTTCACGTACCAGGCCTCGCAACAGGTCGAGCAAGCGTGCCTGCACCGACACATCGAGGCCGCCGGTTGGCTCGTCCATGAACACCAGGCGCGGGCCAGACACCAGATTGCGGGCGATTTGCAGGCGCTGCTGCATACCCCCGGAGAAGGTCCGCGGCAGGTCGTCGATGCGCAACGGGTCGATTTCTACCTGGCTCAGCCAGTCAATCCCGGCAGCTCGCAGCTGGCTGTAGTTGCGCTCGCCTTGGGCCATCAAGCGTTCGCCGATGTTGGCGCCGGCCGACACGCCCATGCGCAAGCCATCACGAGGATTTTGTTCGACGAAGCCCCATTCGGTGCGCAGCAAGGTGCGGCGCTCGGCTTCGCTGGCGCTGTACAGGTCGAGCCACTGGCCTTCTTTGCCGCGATAACCGATGGTGCCGCGGTCCGGCGGGCAACGGCCGCTGAGCAGCGATAGCAGGGTCGACTTGCCCGATCCGGACTCGCCGACGATGCCCAGCACTTCGCCGGGATACAGGTCGAAACTGACGTCGTCACAGCCTTTCTCCGGGCCATACAAACGCGACAGCCCCCGCACTTTCAGCAGCGGTTGCGCACGCTCCGCCTGACGGTTCTGCAAGGTCTGTTCAGTCTGTACTGACATGTTCATTGACCGGCCTCCTGTTGGCTGCTGAGCTGGGCGCAATAGTCGGTGTCCGAACAGACGAAGCTTTGGGTGCCGGCGTCGTCGAGGATCAATTCATCGAGGTAGGAATCGCGGCTGCCACAGATGGCGCAGCACTGTTCCCATTTCTGAATTTCAAACGGGTGGTCTTCGAAGTCGAGACTGACCACTTTGGTGTAGGGCGGCACGGCGTACAGACGCTTCTCGCGACCTGCGCCGAACAGCATCAGCGCCGGACTAATGTCGAGTTTCGGGTTATCGAATTTCGGGATCGGCGAAGGGTCCATCACATAGCGTTCGTCGACCATCACCGGGTAGGCATAACTGGTGGCGATGTGGCCGAAGGTGGCGATGTCTTCGTAGAGTTTAACGTGCATCACCCCGTAGTCGTTGAGCGCATGCATGGTCCGGGTCTCGGTTTCCGACGGTTCGATAAAGCGCAGCGGCTCCGGAATCGGCACCTGATAAACCATGATCTGATCAGCGTGCAACGGGGTTTCAGGAATCCGGTGACGGGTCTGGATCACGGTGGCTTCTGGCGTGCGTTCGGTGGTGGCGATCCCGGCGGTACGGGCGAAGAAGCGGCGGATCGACACGGCGTTGGTGGTGTCATCGGCGCCCTGATCGATGACCTTGAGCACGTCATCGTCAGCCAGAATCGCCGCAGTCATCTGCATGCCACCGGTACCCCAGCCGTAGGGTAGGGGCATTTCACGGCCACCGAACGGCACCTGATAACCGGGAATCGCCACGGCTTTGAGCAGGCCGCGGCGGATCATGCGTTTGGTTTGCTCATCGAGGTAAGCAAAGTTGTAGGCTTCGTCCCGCTCCGGGCGGACAGGCGTCACACGGGTCATTGGTTCTTCTCCTGCGCGACAGGCTTGCGCATCTTGCGGACCAGTTCCAGTTCGGACTGGAAGTCGACGTAGTGCGGCAACTTGAGGTGCGACACGAAACCGGCGGCCTCGACGTTGTCGCAATGGCTGAGCACAAACTCCTCCTGCTGCGCCGGCGATTCGATTTCTTCGTTGAACTCTTCAGCGCGCAGCGAACGGTCCACCAGAGCCATGCCCATGGCTTTACGTTCAGCGTGGCCGAAGGCCAGGCCATAACCGCGAGTGAACTGTGGCAGCTCTTTCCCTGAACCGACGAACTGGTTGACCATTTCGCACTCGGTCACTTCAATGCTGCCGATAGCAATCGGGAAACCCAGCTCTTGCGGCTCGATCCAGACCTCGACTTCACCGATGCGAATCTCGCCGGCGAACGGGTGATTGCGACCGTAGCCACGTTGCGTCGAGTAACCCAACGCCAGCAGAAACCCTTCATCGCCACGGGCCAAGGCCTGCAAGCGTTGAGCACGGTTGGACGGAAACTCCAGCGGATCGCGGGTGATGTCAGGCACAGCGAGGTCGTTGCCGGTTTCGTTCTTGATCAAGCCTTCTTTGGCCAGCAATCCCAGGACCCGCGGGCACGGTTCCAGGCTCGCGCCCTCTTCCACCTGCGGCCCGGGATATTCGCCTTCTGCCAACAAGGCGAAGTCCAGCAAGCGATGGGTGTAGTCAAAGGTCGGACCCAGCAATTGGCCGCCCGGGACGTCCTTGAACGTGGCCGATAGCCGACGGTTCAATTGCATGACCGAAGTGTCTATCGGCAGGCTGGCGGTGAAGCGCGGTAACGTGGTCCGGTAGGCCCGCAACAGGAAGATAGCTTCGACCAGATCCCCAGCCGCCTGTTTGATCGCCAGCGCAGCCAGTTGCTCGTCGTACAGCGAGCCTTCGGTCATGACCCGTGCGACCGCCAACGGCAGCTGCTGACGAATCTGTTCGACCGCCAGTTCTGCAATCGAGGTGTCGCCCCGGCGTTTTTTGGCCAGCAAACGGTGGGCATTGTCGATGGCCTGTTCGCCACCTTTAACGGCTACGTACATCAGGCATGCTCCTCGATTTCGGCGGGGCTGACGCGGGTACTGCGGGGCAAGCCGATGACGCTGTGGCCGGCAAGGAAGAACGCATCCAGTCCACGCGGAAAATCGTTGCGGGCGTCGCGCTCACTCCAAAAGCCGTCGGCCAAGGGCAAGGCCACCTGGTTTGCGCTCTGGATGCCGGGACCGCGCCACGTCAGGGGACGACCGCCCTCCAGTTGCGCCAACTGGATCAGTAAGGTGCAGGACTGATGGGGGTAGCGGTCATTGCCCAGGTCGAAGCCGCGCAGGTCGCTCAGCTCGCTGTCGTCAAGCAAGGCGAAGCGCGCCTGCTCACGGCTGCTGACAATCGGGCAACCACAGTGGAACGCCAGGTTGGCGCGAATGGTCGGCGTGTCGAATGCCGGTGCCAGCCACAGCGGGGTGTCCATGTCCAGCAACGCCAGGCACAGCGCGTAACTGGCCGGCGCCAAGCCATCCAGTGGCGCAGCCTGTACCAGCGGTTGAATAACGCCGGGGCCGGCCAACGCCTTGAGCGCGGCGCGGAAGCTGCGCACTGAATCCAGCACGGGGTCGGCGTAAGCCGGTAGCAGAAGGGTTGCACTCATCAGTCGTCTCCTCTGACCAGGGTGAAGAACTCAACCTTGGTCGCTGCGGTTTCAGCGTCTTTGGCAGCACGGCGCGATGCTTGCGCCAGGGCCATGGGTTCGATCAATTCACTCATCCAGTGCGCCTGTTTCGCGCCTTGGAGATGGGCGTCGGCCAGCGCGGCCAGTTCGGCGTGGGCCTTGTCGCGGCCGGCAACGTAGCTGTAACCGGTGCGCCCATCAGCCAGACGCACCACACACCGGGTGACGCTCATTTCGCCAATGTTGAATGGCGCACCGGTCCCGCCCATGCGACCGCGAACCAGGGTCATGCCGATTTCCGGGGCACGGATGAGCTGGTATTCGGTGTCGCGCAGGGCCGCTTCATGACGCTTCAACTCGGCACTGCGCGCTTGGGCGAGGACACCGATCCACTGTTGACGGGCAGCGTATTCGGCTACAGGAGCGGGATTCATCTTCGACATCTCCATCATGTGATGACCTGGTATTGGAAGCGGTCCGAACGGCTGGTGGACTGTGAAAGCTCCACCGGCTGACCGACTGCATCGCGGGAAAGGGTCAGTACGCTGAGCGCGGGCAAGTGCCGGGGCATCATGAGTAATCCCGCCTCCTCGCGGCTCGGCAAACGCGCACCGATCAGGCTGAAGGTGCGGGTCAGTGGCAGGTCGCGTTCGGCGAAAAACTGCCGCAGCGAACCGCCGGTATAGGCCGCCAACAGCTCAGTGCGGCTGGCGCAAAATCGGTGACGAATCAGGCTCACCGGTTGGTTGTCGATCAAGCGCAAGGTTTGCAGCTCAATCAGCGGCGCTTGATCGGCAAGGCCCAGATGCATGGCCTCGTCGCGACTCGCGAGACAGGTGCGACGCTTCAACAGCCTGGCTTCAACGCCGTGACCGAGGGCCGAGACGGACTGGCTGTAGGCGCTTTCGGCGGCCATTGGGTAAATCAGCGGGCGTTCCAGCACTTGCGTACCTTTGCCCTGACGCCGCAACACGCTGCCCTCGGAGACCAACTCGTCAATGGCACGCCGCACGGTGTGGCGATTGACGGCAAAGCGTGCCGCCAGGCGCGTCTCGGCAGGCAGGTAATCACCGGCCAGGTAATCACCCAGCTCGCGACGCAGGGTGTCGGCCAACTCGCGGTAAACGGGTTCGATTTGTCTAGACAACTGCATGGTTAAAAAAAGCGCCGTCAGGCACCCTCTCCGTCAAATGAACTGTTTGCGCAAGCGCTGCGACAACACGTCGATCAGGGTCACGACGCAGATAATCACCAGCAATATGGCGCAGGTTTGGGTGAACGCGAACGAGCGGATGTTCTCCCAGAGAATCACGCCAATCCCGCCAGCACCGACCATCCCGACCACCGTGGCCGAGCGCACGTTGGACTCGAAGCGGTACAGGGCATAGGAGATCCACAGCGGCATGACTTGCGGGATAACCCCGTAGATCACTTCTTGCAGCGCGCTCGCGCCGGTGGCACGCACGCCTTCGACCGGGCCGGGATCAATCGCTTCCACGGCTTCGGCAAACAGCTTGGCGAGCACGCCTGTGGTGCTGATCCACAACGCCAGAACACCCGCGAAAGGACCGAGGCCGACCGCGACCACAAACAACATCGCGAACACCATTTCGTTGATCGAACGGCAAGAATCCATGACTCGGCGCAGGGGTTGGTGGATCCACCACGGGGTGATGTTGTCCGCGCACAGAATGCCCAGCGGGACGGAACAGACAATCGCCAGGACCGTGCCCCAGAGCGCGATCTGAACGGTGACGAGCATTTCCTTGAGGTAGGAGCGCCATTCCTGGAAGTCAGGCGGGAAGAAGTCGGCAGCGAAGGTCGCCATGTTGCCGGAGTCTCGGTACAGCGCCAGCGGATTCATCTCGGCACCCTGCCAGGCCCAGGCCAACATGGCGAGGAACAGCCCCCACCCGACGTACTGTGGCCAGGTGCGTTTGCCGACAAGTTCGGCGTGTGCAACATGGGAAGTCATAAACGGCTCTCGAAAATCAACAACATTCAAAGGCAGCGATGACGCGACGCCCTCCCTGGCGCCCCGTCTGCCGGCATCAGCCAGCGCTGGCGGGGTTCTTTTTCTCAAGCTCGGTGATACGGTCTTGCAACTTGGCCAGACCAGCGTCGATCTGTTTCAGACGGGTCTCTTTTTCCTTGGCATCCAGGGTGCTGCTGGCCACGACTTCGTTGCGCTGCTTGAACAGTTCAAGCTGACGGATCGGCAACAACTGGTCGTCGGAGGACTTGAGGAACTTGCCCAACTGCATACCTTTGAGCACTTCTTTTTCGTGGTCGGTGGCACCGTAGGTGGCGAAGAAATCACGAATCCTGGTTTTTTCTACGTCGGTCAGACTCTTGCTCCAGACCATTGGGTCAGCCGGGATGATTGGCGACTTCCAGATCACTTTGAGCATCGCGGCTTTGTCAGGCTGAGTGACTTCCAGACGATCCCAGCTTTCGGTGTTGAAAGTGGCGACGTCGAGCTGACCTTTGGCTACGCTCAAGGCGTTCACTTCATGGCTGGAGTTGAGGGTGCGTTTGAATGCAGTGGCTGCATCGGCATGGTTCTTGGCGAACACGTAGTAGCCTGGTACCAGGTAGCCAGACGTGGAGTTTGGATCACCATTACCGAAGGTCAGGTTCTTGGCGTTCTTGAGCATGTCGTCAACAGAATTGATCGGGCTGTCCTTGCGCACGATCAACAGGCTCCAGTACCCGGGAGCGCCGTTGGCCGCCGAGGTCTGGGCGAAGATTTCGCCGTTGGAACGGTCCACCGCTTCCATCGCGCCCTTGTTGCCCAGCCAGGCAATGTCAACCTTGTTGAAGCGCATGCCCTGGATCAGGCCGGCGTAGTCGGATGCGAAAGTAGCGTTGACCTTCAGACCGGTCTTCTTCGACATGTCGTCAAGGAAGGGTTGCCAGATGCTCTTCAGGTTCGTCGAAGACTCAGTGGACATGAGGCCGAAGTTGATGACTTTCTCCTGCGCCTGAGCAGTGCCCAAGGCGCAGGTAGCCAGCAAAGCGGCAGACGCGAAAACGCGACCGATACGATTCAACATGGAAGGATTCCTGAGGTTGACGTTGGTGTTTGAATAGGAGAATCAGGCGCGGGCAAAGGCCAGCGTGGCGGGTGAACCGACGTTGCGAGCTTTGTCGGAGAACAACAGGCTGGTGTCCAGGTCCGCGCCATACAGGTCGTTGAGGAACGTGGGATTCAATGCGGACGCGGCGCCATCGAAGTGAATGCGCCCGGCCTTGAGGGCGATGGCACGCTGGCAATAGCGAACGGCGTAATCCACCTGATGCAGGGTCACGACCACGGTCTTGCCGTCGCGACGGTTGATGTCAGCGAGAATCTCCATGACCTTGCGCGCAGACTCGGGGTCCAGTGAGGCAATCGGTTCGTCGGCCAGAATCACTTCCGCACGCTGGGTCAAGGCACGGGCAATCGCCACACGCTGCTGCTGCCCACCGGAGAGCGTCGAGGCGCGCTGCTGGGCGAGATCGGCCAGACCAACGCGGTCCAGCGACTCCATTGCCCGCTGATTCTCTTGCGTGTTGAACAGGCCCAGATTTCCGCGCCAGCCCGGCATGCGACCCAGACAACCGAGCAACACGTTGTCCAGCACACTAAGACGATTGACCAGGTTGAACTGCTGGAAAATGTAGCCGATGTCAGCGCGCAAGCGACGGACATTGCCGTTGAGGTGGCCAGAGGCTTGCACTTCACGACCCAACACCTGGACGCTCCCGCCGTTGTTACGGTCGCAACGGGCCAGGCCCGCCATATGGCGCAACAACGTGGACTTGCCGGACCCGGAAGCGCCAATCAGCGCGACCATTTCACCGGGTTGTATAGACAACGCAAGATCAACCAACGCGGTCTTGCGAGCAAAAGTCTTGTTCAGACGGTCGACATGGATAGCTGCGTTCATGGGCTTCTCTGTCTGGTTGAACAGCCTATGCATGGCTGCGTTCGAAGTGCGACCGAGATTAGAGACCGGGTGTGTCAGACCCATGAACCGTGCATGACAATATGGTGGCTATTAGTTGACGGTTTGAAGCGCAGGTCGCTTTAGCCTGGCCCGTGACGGAACGCGCTGCTTGCCCGGTTGCCAAGGGCGCCAACTCTCTTTAATAGCAGCGGGGACGCGCTACTTGAGCCCGCCGAACCGCCGATAGAAACTTTCTCCCACGTCCGGCAACGGCCCATCGGCGGTTTCCAGCGCGCTGTTCAGCCACTCCTCGGCCTTGGCGTAGATCAACCGGTAAATATTGCGGCACAACTGTCGGGCAGCTCGCCCTTCCCAATCACCGGGCAACAACTCGTCCGGCAACTGCGGGTCGCGCAGCAGCAGTTTGCGGTATTCATGAATAAGCAGGACCCGTGCCAGGAAGCAGTCGGACGGATCCAGATTCTCCTGCTCGCGAAGCGCCTGCCAGAGCGGTCGGAACAGCTGAATGAACTCGCTGTAATGGGCCGCCAGTTCCTCGATGTTCCAGCTCTCGCGCACCTGCAAGCGCAAGGCCTTGGAGGCCAGCACGTCCTGGGCAGTGGTTTCGAAGAGGATCGTCTCTTCCTGGGCGCCGAGGTCGAGCAAGGTCGCGTTGACATCGGCCCGGTCGCTGCGCGGGCAAGCCAGCACCACCGGCGAAATCGCACCAAACCCTTGCCACTCGAGTTCTTCGCGCACTTGTTTGCGCTTGTCCTGAGTCAGTTGCGTGAGCATCACCAGGCACCAGGAACCATCCCAGGCTGGCACGGTGGAGCTGTAGACCCGCTTGAAGGCCTTGTCGAAACGCCGCCGACCGGCGCCGGTCAGGCTGTAGTAGCTGCGCCGCCCGACTTTCTCGGAGGTCAACCAGCCTTCCTTGGTCAAGCGAAAGATCGAGGTGCGGATCAGCCGCTCGTTGATGCCGATCGGTTCCAGCAACTGGATCAGGCTGCCCAGCCAGACCGTGCCGCCATGGGGCTCGATGGCATCCCCGTACAAGGTAATGATCAGGGAGCTGGCGCGAATCGGCGTCTGCTCCTGAAAGCGGGTAATCAGATGGTTCAAGGGTGTCAGGGACGACATGGGCGTACCGAGCTGGAAAAAAGGAGGAAATATACCGGTTTCGGGAGGGACTGGCTTTGTCGTCGTCGTCGTCGTAGCAGCTGCCGAAGGCTGCGTTCGAGCGCGAAGCGGTCGCAATTCAGGCGATGGGTTCTTCCTGGAAAAACGCGGTTGCCGGTTTTACGACCGCTTCGCGGCCGAACGCAGCCTTCGGCAGCTGCTACGACGGGGTACTTGCCATTCATTGTGTCGAGCCCTTGGGTCGCAGACTGCTGTCGCTGATGCGTGGGCGATCGGGTTCCGGTTCGCTCAGCGGTTCGCAGACTTGCATCTGCTCAAGGCAGCGCCGGGTCAGTTGTTGATACTCGCGGGTCCCCGCCTGCTTCCACGATACCTCCTCATCGCTGAGGGTGCGTTTGACGCTGGCCGGCGCGCCCACCACCAGGGACTGCTCGGGGCATTCGAAACCCGCCTTGACGAAAGCCGCCGCCGAGACGAACGAGCGCGGGGCGATTCGCGCATTGTCCATCACCACCGCATTCATCCCCACCAGCGCATCGGCGCCGATCCGGCAACCGTGCAGCACCGCGCCATGACCGATATGGCCATTGCGTTCGACCACGGTGTCGCTGTCCGGGAAACCGTGCATCACGCAGGTGTCCTGCAGGTTGGCGCCCTCCTCCAGGACGATCCGGCCAAAATCCCCGCGCAGGCTCGCCAGCGGCCCGACATAACAATTCGCGCCGATAATCACGTCGCCGATCAGCACGGCCGATGGGTGAACGTAAGCACTGGGGTCAATCACCGGGGTCAGGCCATCAAGGCTGTAGCAGGTCATGGGCGTTCCTTTATAAGCAGTGCAAAGGGCATTTCGCAAAGCGATGCGAATCGAGGTCTATTTTGTATCACATCGCTTTATCGGCACAAAGTACAAAAAACCGTATCGCTTGAAAAAAACCCTTCAAGGTAGCCCGACACCCCCTTCAAAACCACGACTTAAGTCAATAAATACGGCAAATAAGCACCTCTTCAAGCGCCTTTAAAGCCAAAGCGCAAAAATAAAAATCCTGCCAACAAGACACATTAAAAATACTTTGCTATTGCATTTTCGTATCACGTTACAGGTATACTCGGGCAAAACCGGCCTACCTGGCCGATCCAATAATGAGCCGGCATTACAGCCGAGCGTGCACCGAGGGCATCCGCCATGCCTCAGACCCTTGCTGTCGAGTTTCTCGAGCCAGGCGTCCGCCTGATTACCCTGCAGCGCCCACAAGCGTTGAATGCCCTCACCACCCGGTTATTGGGTGAATTGGCTGCCGAACTGAGCGCCGCACAAGCCGATCCAGAGACTCGCGTCGTGGTCCTGACCGGCAGTCGCAAAGCCTTCGCGGCCGGCGCTGACATCAAGGAAATGGCCGAACGGGATCTGGTCGGCATTCTCGACGATCCGCGCCAGGCCTCCTGGCAGAGCATCACCCACTTCAGCAAACCACTGATCGCCGCGGTCAACGGCTTCGCCCTCGGCGGTGGCTGCGAACTGGCGATGCACGCCGACATCATCATCGCAGGTGAAGACGCCCGCTTCGGTCAGCCGGAAATCAATCTCGGGATCATGCCCGGCGCCGGCGGAACTCAACGCTTGCTGCGGGCTGTCGGCAAATCCATGGCCATGCAGATGGTCCTGACCGGCGAGCCGATCGACGCTCGCCAGGCTCAACGCGCCGGCCTGGTCAGCGAAGTCACCCAACCGGAACTCACCGTCGAACGCGCCTTGCAGATTGCCCGCAGCATTGCCGGCAAGGCCCCGCTGGCCGTGCGCCTGGCCAAGGAAGCGCTGCTCAAGGCGATGGACACCGACCTGGCCAGCGGCCTGCGTTTCGAACGCCATGCCTTCACCGTCCTGGCCGGCACCCGCGACCGCGACGAGGGCATTCGGGCCTTCCAGGAAAAACGCCCGCCGACCTTCACCGGGCAATAAGCCGGCCATCCGCCACCGAATTCGAACGACCTCTTAGAGAGCGCCATAACCATGAACTTCGAACACATCCTGTTTTCCATCGAGGCCGGCGTCGCCCTGCTCAGCCTCAACCGGCCCGACCAACTCAACAGCTTCAACGCCCAGATGCATGGCGAAGTGAAGGAAGCGCTGAAACAGGTCCGCCACAATCCGGACGTGCGCGTCTTGCTGCTGACCGGTGAAGGCCGCGGCTTTTGTGCCGGGCAAGACCTGAGCGAGCGCAATGTCGCGCCGGGCAGCTCGGTGCCGGATCTGGGCGAGTCGATCGAGAAGTTCTACAACCCGCTGATCCGCCAGCTGCGCGATCTGCCAATGCCGGTGATCTGCGCGGTCAATGGCGTGGCGGCAGGGGCTGGCGCAAATATTCCACTGGCCTGCGACCTGGTGCTGGCGGCGCGCTCCGCCAGCTTTATTCAAGCCTTCTGCAAAATCGGCCTGATCCCCGACTCAGGCGGCACCTGGACCTTGCCGCGCCTGGTGGGCATGGCCCGCGCCAAGGCCCTGGCCCTGCTCGGCAATCGCTTGAGTGCCGAGCAAGCCGAGCAATGGGGGCTGATCTACCGCTGCGTGGAAGACGCTGAACTGCGGGATGAAGCCTTGACGCTTGCCCGTCACCTGGCCACCCAACCGACTTACGGTCTGGCGCTGATCAAGCGCAGCCTGAACGCCAGCCTGAGCAACAGCTTTGACGAACAGCTTGAGCTAGAGAGAGACCTGCAACGCCTGGCTGGGCGCAGCGAAGATTACCGTGAAGGCGTCAGCGCCTTTATGGAAAAACGCAGCCCAAGCTTCAAGGGACGCTGAGTCATGAGCGCACTGAACACCAATGCTCGCATCGCAGTGATCGGCGCTGGCGCCATGGGCGCAGGCATCGCCCAGGTCGCCGCCCAGGCCGGCCATCCGGTGCTGCTGCTGGACAATCGCCCCGGCGCCGCCGCCCAGGCCATTGAGGGTATCGACCGGCAATGGGCTAAACGGGTCGACAAAGGCAAGCTGGCGGCCGCAGCGCGCACAGCAACCATCGCCCGTCTGCAGGCCGTGGAAACCATCGAAGCCCTGGCCGATTGTGAGCTGATCATTGAAGCCATAGTCGAGAACCTGGAAGTCAAACGTGCCCTGTTCCGGCAGGTGGAAAGGATCTGCAGCGAGCACGCCATTCTGGCCAGTAACACCTCTTCACTGTCGATTACCAGTATCGCTGCACAGCTGAACCGTCCAGAGCGTCTGCTCGGCCTGCACTTCTTCAACCCGGCGCCGATCATGGCGCTGGTGGAAATCGTCTCGGGCCTGGCCAGCGATCCAGCCTTGGCTGAATGCCTATATGACACGGCCAAAGCCTGGGGCAAAAAACCGGTGCATACCCGCTCCACTCCCGGTTTTATCGTCAACCGTGTGGCCCGGCCGTTCTATGCCGAAAGCCTGCGCCTGCTTCAGGAAGGCGCCGCCGATTGCCCGACCCTGGATGCGCTGATGCGTGATGCCGGTGGTTTTGCCATGGGCGCCTTCGAGCTGACCGACCTGATCGGCCATGACGTCAACTATGCGGTGACCTGTTCAGTGTTCGACGCCTGGTACGGCGATACCCGTTTCCAGCCTTCGCTGATCCAGAAAGAACTGGTGGATGCCGGACGCCTGGGGCGCAAGAGCGGCCATGGCTTTTACAGCTACGCCGAAGGTGCCCAGCGTGCGCAGCCCGCGCACATCAGTAGCGACGCCGCCATCGAAAACTGCGTCGTGGAAGGTGATCCGGGCATCGCCCAGGCGCTGATCCCGCGCCTGCGCGAGCACGGCGTCGAGATTGTCCAACGTGATGGTCCAGGTCTGCTGCGCGTCGGTGACGCGGTGCTGGCCTTGAGCGATGGGCGCATGGCCAGTCAGCGGGCCAAAGAAGATGGCCTGCGCAACCTGATCCTGCTGGATCTGGCGTTCGACTACGGCAAGGCCGGCCGGATCGCCATCAGCTGCTCGGCAGACACTTCCCAATCCGCCCTCGAGCAAGGCGTCGCGCTCCTGCAGCGGGCCGGACTGCAGGTCAGCCTGCTCAGCGACAGCCCGGCACTCGCAGTACTGCGCACGGTCGCGATGCTCGCCAACGAAGCGGCCGACGCCCTGCAGCAAGGCGTGGCCTCGGCCAGCGACATCGATCTGGCGCTGCGCGCCGGGGTCAACTATCCCCAGGGGCCACTGGCCTGGGCGGATGCCATCGGGCTTCCACACATCCTCAAAGTGCTGGAAAACCTGCAAGCCAGTTACGGCGAAGAACGTTATCGGCCAGCGCTGTTGTTGCGCCGTCGGGTCGCTGAAGGAAGGACTTTCCATGACTAACCATGAAGCAATGAATCTGGCCAGCAGCTGCGCGCAAGCCATGTTCGAGCGCGACACCGCCAGCCAGGCAATGGGCATGCGCCTGCTGTCGGTGGCGCCAGGCGCAGCACGTGTGGGCATGAGCGTGCGCGCCGACATGATCCAGAGCCACGGCACTTGCCACGGTGGCTATCTGTTCGCCCTGGCCGACTCGGCCTTTGCCTTTGCCTGCAACAGCTACAACGAAGCCACCGTGGGCATCGGCTGCAGCATCGACTACATCGCCCCGGCGCGCCTGGACGACACCTTGAGCGCCGACTGCATCGAGCAAAGCCGCTCCGGGCGCACCGGCAACTACGACGTGCGCATTGAAAACCAGCAGGGCCAGTTGATCGCCCTGTTCCATGGCAAATCCTACAAAGTGCGCGGCGCTGTGCTGGCGCAGGAGAACCCGAATGAATGACGCCCTGATCATCGACGCGGTGCGGACCCCGATCGGCCGCTACGCCGGAGCCTTGAGCAGCGTGCGCGCCGACGACCTCGGCGCGGTGCCGCTGCGCGAACTGCTGCGACGCCACCCGCAGGTCGACTGGAGCACGGTCGATGATGTGATCTACGGCTGCGCCAACCAGGCCGGCGAAGACAACCGCAACGTCGCACGAATGTCGGCACTGCTGGCCGGATTGCCGGTCAGCGTGCCGGGCACCACCCTCAACCGTCTTTGCGGTTCCGGGATGGATGCGATTGGCAGCGCGGCCCGGGCAATTCGCTGTGGCGAGGCCGGGCTGATGCTGGTGGGTGGCGTGGAATCGATGTCCCGCGCACCGCTGGTTATGGGCAAGGCCGAGCAGGCGTTTTCCCGTCAGGCAGAAATCCATGACACCACCATCGGCTGGCGCTTCGTCAATCCGCTGATGAAAAAAGCCTTCGGCGTCGACTCCATGCCGGAAACCGCGGAGAACGTCGCCGAACAGTTCAATATTTCCCGCGCCGATCAGGACGCCTTCGCCCTGCGCAGCCAGCAGCGCGCCGCCGCAGCCCAGGCCAGCGGTCGTTTTGCCAGGGAAATCGTTGCGGTAGAAATCCCCCAGCGCAAAGGCCCGGCCACAGTCGTCGAGCATGACGAGCATCCCCGTGGCGACACCACCCTTGAGCAGCTGCAAAAGCTCTCCACGCCGTTCCGTGAAGGCGGCAGCATCACCGCCGGCAACGCGTCCGGGGTCAATGACGGTGCCTGCGCGCTGCTGCTGGCCAGCCCGGAAGTCGCCAAACGCCACGGGCTGACCGCTCGCGGCCGGGTGGTAGCCATGGCCACTGCCGGGGTCGAACCGCGGATCATGGGCATCGGCCCGCTTCCGGCAACCCGCAAGGTGCTGGAACTGGCCAACCTGAGCCTGGCCGACATGGACGTGATCGAACTCAACGAGGCCTTTGCCGCCCAGGGCCTGGCGGTGTTGCGTGAACTCGGCCTGAGTGACACCGATCCCCGGGTCAACCCCAACGGCGGTGCGATCGCCCTCGGTCACCCGCTGGGCATGAGCGGCGCGCGGCTGGTAACCACCGCCCTGCATGAGCTTGAACAACAGAAGGGCCGCTACGCCTTGTGCACCATGTGCATCGGAGTCGGCCAGGGCATCGCACTCATCATCGAACGTCTACCCCACTAAAGAATCGCGATTCCCGGGGAGCCGAGAGGTATCCTTGGGGCATGCACTCTAAGCGCTTCATTAAAAGCGCTGAAACATAAAAACAATTCGAGTGAAGTCATGAACATGCCAATTGCCAAAGCTGTGCTTGATCCACAACTGGATCCACTGGAAACCGCCAGCATCGACGAGCTGCGTCAGCACCAGCTCGAACGCTTGCGCTGGAGCCTGAACCACGCGTACTTGAACGTGCCGCTGTATCGTCAGCGTTTCGATGCGCTCGGCGTGCACCCGGACGACATCAAATCCCTGGACGATCTGGCGAACTTCCCGTTCACCACCAAATCCGACCTGCGGGACAACTACCCCTACGGCATGTTCGCCGTGCCGATGCATGACGTGGTGCGCCTGCACGCCTCCAGCGGCACCACGGGCAAGCCGACGGTGGTGGGCTATACCCAGAACGACATCGACACTTGGGCCAATGTCGTCGCGCGCTCGATCCGCGCGGCGGGCGGCCGGCGTGGCGACAAGGTGCATATTTCCTATGGCTACGGCCTGTTCACCGGCGGTCTCGGCGCCCACTACGGCGCCGAACGCCTGGGCTGCACGGTGATTCCGATGTCCGGCGGCCAGACCGAAAAGCAGGTGCAGCTGATCAAGGATTTCCAGCCGGACATCATCATGGTCACGCCGTCCTACATGCTCAACATCGCCGATGAAATCGAGCGCCAGGGCATCGATCCGCACAAACTGGCATTGCGCCTGGGTATCTTCGGCGCCGAACCCTGGACCGCCGAACTGCGCAGCGCCATCGAGGCGCGCCTGGGGATTACCGCCCTGGACATCTACGGCCTCTCGGAAATCATGGGCCCGGGCGTTGCCATGGAATGCGTGGAAAGCAAGGACGGGCCGACCATCTGGGAAGACCATTTCTACCCGGAAATCATCGACCCGATCACTGGAGCAGTGCTGCCGGACGGTCAGATGGGTGAGCTGGTGTTCACCTCGCTGAGCAAGGAAGCCCTGCCGATGATCCGCTATCGCACCCGCGACCTGACGCGTCTGCTGCCGGGCACCGCCCGGCCAATGCGGCGCATCGACAAAATCACCGGACGCAGCGATGACATGCTGATCATTCGCGGAGTCAATGTGTTCCCGACCCAGATCGAGGAGCAGGTGCTGAAGGTCAAGCAGCTCTGCGAATCCTACGAGATCCACCTGTACCGCAACGGCAATATGGACAGCGTCGACGTGCATGTCGAACTCAAGGGCGAGCATCAGCACATGAACGATGCACAGCAAAAAGCCGTGTGTGCAGAGCTCAGCCGGCACATCAAGAACCACATCGGCATCAGCTCGCGGATCGTGCTGCAACCGTCCTTCTCGATCAAACGCTCGGAAGGCAAGGCATGTCACGTCATGGACAAACGTTCGAAAGCATGACTGCTGCACCTTTATAGCCCCGCTTTGGCGGGGTTTTTTTTTGGTTCTTCCGAGGATCTCGGGAGGGTGTACATATCCGTTTCTGCGGTAACGGCTACTTAGGGTTCCGCCCTTACGGCGGGTCACTTTGGAAAAGCCCCAAAGTAACCAAAGGGCTTTTGCCCCGCCATTCGGTGCCTCGCCTAGGCTCGGCATGCCCTCACTCCGGCATTGCTCCGGGGGCCCGCCGCGATCGGCCATCCATGGCCGGGCGCGGCTAGCTCGGCATCCATGCCGAGCTGCCCCCTGCGCAACGCCTGCGTTCGGCCTCTGGGAAAGGGGCAGACAGATCAAGATCAAAAGCAAAGCAAAGCAAAGCAAAGCAAAGCAAAGCAACGGCAACGGCAACGGCAACGGCAAGATCAAAAGATCGCAGCCTTCGGCAGCTCCTACACAGGCCGAGCGTTAGCTCGCCTGCAGCTTTTGATCTTGATGCACCGCCCCCTCGAGAGGCCGAGTGGAGGTTCTGCGCAGTGGGCAACCCGGCATGGATGCCGGGTTAGCCGCCCCCGGCCATGGATGGCCGATGGCGGCGGGCCCACGGAGCAGGACCGGAGCGAGGGCATGCCGAGCCTAGGCGAGGCACCGAACGAAAGGGGCAAGAGCCCTTTGGTTACTTTGGGCTGGGCCGGCACTCCGGCTCTTTTCCAAAGTGACCCGCCATAAGAGCGGAACCCTCAGCAGCCTTTACCGAAAAAACGGATATGCACACATAACCCTTGCCCGCAAAAACACCATTCATCCCAAAGCGATACAAAAACACATGCGACACGTTATTTTGTGTTTGATATTAATTTCTGTATCGCTTATAAAGTTCTCCATGCCTTCGAACAGATTCATGGCGGGAGATACCACATGTACGCACAGCTTGTAGAAACCGGAGTTAAGCGCATCAAGGACCTGTCGGAGATGTCCGAACAAGAGCGCACCTTCCAGGAAAAAATCGATTCAGAAATCAAGATCGAAGCCAAGAACTGGATGCCAGATGCCTATCGGCAAACCCTGATTCGGCAAATCTCCCAGCATGCCCACTCGGAAATCGTCGGCATGCTGCCCGAAGGCAACTGGGTCACCCGTGCGCCCTCGCTCAAACGCAAACTGCAACTGATGGCGAAGATCCAGGACGAAGCCGGTCATGGCCTGTATCTGTACAGCGCCATGGAAACCCTCGGTGCCGACCGCGATGAAGAAATCGCCAAGCTGCACAGCGGCAAAGCCAAGTACTCGAGCATCTTCAACTACCCGACGCTGAACTGGGCCGACATGGGCGCGGTGGGCTGGCTGGTGGATGGTGCGGCGATCGTCAACCAGGTGGTGCTGCAGCGCACCTCCTATGGCCCCTACTCCCGGGCCATGGTGCGGATCTGCAAGGAAGAGAGCTTCCACCAGCGCCAGGGCTACGAAATCCTCCTGACGATGATGCGGCATGGCAATCAGGCGCAAAAAGACATGGTCCAGGACGCGATCGACCGCCTCTGGTGGCCGGCGCTGATGATGTTCGGGCCAAGCGATGAACACTCGCCCAACAGCGCCCAATCCATGGCCTGGAAAATCAAGCGCCAGAGCAACGACGAACTGCGCCAGCGCTTCATCGACCAGACCATCCCGCAACTCGAACTGCTGGGCTGCACCTGCCCGGATCCGGAGCTGACGTGGAACGCCGAACGCGGCCACTACGACTTCGGCGAGATCCAGTGGAACGAATTCTACGAAGTGCTCAAGGGCAACGGCCCGTGCAACCAGGAACGTGTCGCCACTCGCCGCAAAGCCATTGAAGACGGCGCCTGGGTCCGCGAAGCCGCGGTCGCCCACGCCCGCAAAAAACCAAACAAGAACGCCGCCTGAATCGCACACCGGTAAACCCTGTAGGAGCTGCCGAAGGCTGC
>NZ_CABVHQ010000067.1 GCF_902497895.1 Pseudomonas fluorescens | reverse complement strand
AGGAGACTAGCCGATGCCAATGATGCAGCCGCGAGGAAGATCGATAGGAAGAACCGCATTGATTGAGTCATTTCCGTACTCCGATAAGGGAGCATTGGATGGGAGCAGCGGTCAACGCCTGTGTCAGACAGGAACCGAACCCACTGAAAGTTATCCGGCGCACCCTAAAGTGTGTGAGCTGCAAGCTTCGCTCTTGAATGGAGTAGGCCCAAGGCCACTGATCAGTTGCGATGCCATCATTTGGTTTGACAACTGTGTAAGGGCCGGGTTCGTCGCCAGGGTCTGCTTATGGCCCAGAGTGTGTAAAAGCGCTCATAACCTCATCGTCTTGGGTCATCGACGTTCGTTGGCTGAGCGATCGCACGGTCAATGCTCCGAGTCGCATCGGTCGCGACCTGGAACACGTAACGCTGTTTTTACAGCCCTCTGGGATGGGCCAAAACCAGCCTTTTTTATGCCGACAGCGCCTTCATTAAACCGTGAGCACCAATGATTTTCATGACCCGCTTCATGTTGTAGGCGAGCACATTCAAGCTCATCTCCGCACTCACCCCGGCCAGCTTTCGGGTCAGGAAGTGCGTCGCACCCATCCATTGTTTGAGCGTCCCGAAGGGATGCTCAACAGTCCGTTTTCGGACTCGCATCATCTCTGGTGCTTTGCTCAGCCGAAGCTGCATCTCCTCCAATACGGCTTCATGCTCCCAGCGTCGAACTCGTCGTTCCGTGCTCGGTGTGCACTGCGATTTCAACGCGCAGCCCTGGTTTCGAACTCCAGTAACGGTGCAACTTCAGGCCTTTTTCAACGTAGGAATAGTGCCAGATCAGCGCCTCTCCAGCCGGGCAAATGTATTCGTTTTTTGTCGCGTCATAGATGAAGGCATCGTTATTGAAACGCCCCTCAGCCTTGGCTCCAGAGGTCATCGGCTTGGGCACATAGGCGGTGATGCCTGCATCGTGACAAGCCAGGATTTGTTCGCTTTTGAAGTAACCTCGGTCAGCCACTACCGACAACGTATCTGACGCCATCGCCTCGCGGGCCTGCTTGGCCATCGAGCTGAGTTGATCGCGGTCGGAACCGACGTTAGTCACCTCGTGCGCAACGATCAAATGGTGCTGAGTATCGACCGCTGTCTGCACGTTGTAGCCGACGATTCCCGTGCCGCGCGTCATCATGGAGCGGCTGTCTGGATCGGTCAGTGAGACCTGTTTTTCCGGCGATTCATTGAGCTGGATTTCGATCGCCTGAAGCTCTTTCATTTGAGTTTTGAGCTTGGCGATTTTCTCTTCCAGCCGCACGGCACTGGGCTCGGAAGCTGTTGGTTCTTGCCGATCGGCAGCATCGAGTGCCGTCAGGTAACGGTTGATACTCGATTCAATTTCTTCCATTCGCCGCTTCAGTTTGGCGCTGGTGAAATTGCGGTCGCGGTTGTTGACTGCTTTGAATTTACTGCCGTCGATGGCAACCAGATGTTCTCCGAAGAGTCCCAACTGCTGATCGTATGCGACATCGTTAAGAACCAAGTGAAATTTCTTACCGTTTTTGAGAACAATGGTTCCTTCGTCATTTTCGAATCTGATCGCTTTGTATTCGTGATCAACCATACTTTTTTTAATGCTCGCGGACTCAGCAGGGCTCTCGATCGAGCTTTTGGTGAAGCGGAATTTGTTGTCGCGCATGTCATGACCTCGTCGGGTGAGCTCTCAGCCATGGAAACCCTATGGAAACTTTTGAAGGGAATCTTGGGTAATGCTGAGCAAGCTCTAGTAAGCCCAATCTCTACCGATTCCCGTTGTAAGTCACTGATCCGTAAAGAAGAATCAATACTTAATAAGAAGAATCAAGGTTGAGTAAGATCGGGCAATGGCATGACACGAATAACTTAAAATCCCCCGCTCGTAAGGGCGTGCCGGTTCGATTCCGGCTTCGGCACCATCTAAAATCAAGGGTTTGCGAGCGAAAGCTAATGCAAACCCTTGTTCGTTTCCGGTCCGCAATTTTTTTCACCCGCACTTGGCAGGCTGATCGTTCACGAATGCGATTCGATCGGGAGTGCCATTCTTTTCTTCAGGCATGACTTCGTCCTTGCCGCTATAGCGGCTGACTTTGAAGGGGGAGGGTGTTACTTGAGGGGACAGGCAGAGATTTTGGAGTAAGTGCCGATATCAGTCGTGGCAAGAAGGCAGCGGCCATCCTTGAATTTTGCGTAGAAGGTTATTTCCTTTTCTTTATCGCATAGCAACCAGCCCGCAACGAGTCCAACAGGGCCTAAAAGCAATGCTCCAGCCAGACTCCATCGAATAACGCTTCCTTTCTTATTAACGACTTCCTCGGTTGCTGTTTCCAAGGTTTCCAGTTTTGAAATAGGTATCTTTAATTCGAGAGAAGGTTTTGCTGCGGATTTTAGAGTGAACAGTCCAGATTGAAATTCGGCATCGCCTGCCAGAAAGTCACCGGATATCACCGTTAATTTCGACATGGTGTTTCTCTTCTGATCAGGTTTAGCCAGCTGAGTACTGGGCTCCAAAGGTTCCCGTCAGTCAATCGACTTGCGACAAAAGGTGAGGTCGATGGTCACTCCATCGATACCAGATCATGGGCATTCACAACCTTCATGCCGAGGCGCTGCGGGCTGGACCATGACCGACCCTCGAGGATGACAACCCGACCTTCCGCATAGTCAGCCTCAAAGCCCTCATCGATCTTCTTGGCCTGCACGGTGAACAGTGCTGCCGCCGTGCAGTGGGAGCGAACACCCTCACCGACGCAGCCGTGACGCAGCCGTGACGCAGGCGCTGAACGAAATCAGCCCACGTTGCTGCGCTGAGGTTCGCGCCGGTTGCCAGGGTCGGTGCCGGCTCAGCGATTTTATTCTATGGGCATGAGGATGTGTCTCGGCGGTCATGGAAAAGTTGGCTAAGCTCAGGCGGATAAATTCTCAGGGGTTACAGCCATGACGAAAAAACTCATCTGCCAGAAATGCAAACAAGATACGTCCGTAGAGCTTTGCTTTGACGAGGACATCGACGGCCAGGTCTTCAATTGCGAGCACTGTGGCGGGAGGCATGTTGAGGTTGAGACCAGCAAGCTGCCGGGGTCCCCTGTCTTGAGCAGGTTCCGATTAGATGAAGATGAGTGATCGTGCCATCGACCAGGCATCAGGCATCAGGCATCAGGCATCAGGCATCAGGCCTTCAGGATCACCTGATTGACTTGCTCGGCGCGCTGGCGCTTCAAGGTGATTTGGTTTTCTGTGGGCATGGGGCGTCCTATGCCGGGTCATGCCCGGCTGGCGTTTTAATTGAGTGGGGTACATCTGCTCGACGGGCAAGCACTGTTAAGGGGCTGCCAGCACTTGATCGAAAGGGATGGGACGCTTGATGAAAATGATTAAACAGCCAACGGATGTCACGGGCTGCGGTGTTGCGGTGATTGCCATGCTTCGCGATGAGAAAACCTTCAAGTGCGCCATGGATCTGGTAGAGCCAAATCGTGATGAATGGCCCGCAGAACTCGGCGCCGGATACGCGTTTGCGAAAGATCGGTCCGCCTGGAAATAATGTTCCATGGATCTTGGATTGAACTGAGCGTTGTCATTTACGCCAGTGAATTAGCGAACAGCTCTTCATCGCAGGGAGCAGCTACAGGTTGTCCTGCGACTTTTTCCAGTCAGGCGCCGCCCTCCGTGACCGGATGCGACCTTGGTGTTGTAGCAGTTTGAGTCTGAATAGTATATTTGTGCTCGGCCCGGCATGAGGCCGGAGCAAGGGGTTGCAATGGGCAGAGTTCGTGCAATGGCGCTGGAACAAGCCTTAATCGCGGTATTGGGTGCGGCTGAAAGTAAAGGGCTCAACGTTAAAGACTTGTTGGGCCACGCAAGCGCACTTGTTTTAGGGCATAGCCCGTACCGTATCGTCGACGATCCCTATGTGGACATGGCGCTCAAGGCGATCATCGACGCTCACGCTAAAGCGTTGACGCTAAAACCATGAGTTCAGTGCAATAGATGGGGGAAGGTCAGGCGGCTGGCGCGACTTCCAACGTCACGGCCTCAACGGCCCATCGCGAAAGTTGCCATCGATCTTCCCGTCGAGCTGGGCAATCTGATCCGGTGGCGGCGTGAGTTCGTACTAACTAAGAGCGGGGAGTAAGTGCTGGCCGGCGTTCAATGCGCACCTGGACATTGAGCGCGCTCTTAAGGTCGCGCAGCTGCTCGCGCAATTGCGCAAGCTTCGCCGCTTCAGGCGATCTCCAACTCGCCTTCGAGAAAGATCTTGCGGCGCTTCTTATGGCTGAATTTGTTGTGCTTGCTCGCCGTGTAAATACGCTCGAATGCAGCGCCATCGATCTCCACGCAGTCACCCAGGAAGTCGGTGACCAAACTGTCGTACAACGCTTCTTCGATGAAATGATTCATTTCTTTGCGGTACAGAAAACCCAGCTGAAAACCCAGGGTTTCGGAGTTGAAGCCCGATGGGCGGGTGAAAACATTCTCCATATCGATGACCCGCAGAGTACTCCACTGCTTTTCAGGCACCATGATGTTCGCCACCCACAGGTCGAGGTGAGTCAGGCCACGGTTGCGCATGTCGACAATGAGGTTCATGCATCCTTTGACGAACTCAACCACCCGTTCAGGGTGCTTGCGCAACCATTGCAAACCATTCAAGTGCCCCTCGAGAAATTCGGTCAGCAGGACGAACTCCTGGACAATGCCGAATCTCGGCTTGATCACCCCAAAGCCGACAATGCGGGCAGTATCAACGCCACGATCCGCGGCTATGATCGTGTTCAACAGCTCCTCGATAGGCCAGTCGAACCTGCCTGAACGCTTCGGGCGCCCCAGCGTTATGCGGAGTTTCTTTGGCAGCGTCTCGACACGTTGAACCTTCATGAAGAACTTGCAACCGTCATGCCCCACGGGCTGGCTAACGCGGTTGGGGCGGGATCGGTAATGCGGTTCTATCAACTTACCGATGGCATTGAGGACCGATGCGCTGGGGAGTTGCGAGAAATTCAAGGTCGCCTTGGCGACTTGATGGCAGAGAGGGAAAGCTGACCTGACGGTTTTAATCGACTGCACAAGGACGTCCTGCCTTCTTTTGAAGCGGCGCATAGTGGCAGCATTGAGAATGATTACCTAGAACTTTGTATCAAGATTTTATCCAGACCAATCCCCACGTTGAGGATGTGCTTCCCCCTGTAACCTTGTTCGTTTCCGGTCGGAAAATGTAGAGCAAGTCCGCAATTCCCTGGCGATACTTTCCGTTACCAATCAGACCACCGCCAGATCAATTCTTGCATTGAGCCTGCACTACCTTGCAGGTATTCGGCGTTCCACCGGACCGACCTGCATAACGTCTGCAATTGATGATGGAAGAGGTGCGTACCTTCTGCAGGCTGGCACCCCATGCCAGGCTTCCCTCTCCGACGGTGGGCATGGCTTTGGCGTAGCAGTTGGAACCTCCGATTGGAGTTGAAGAACGCGCCTCGGAGTGTTTGTTTGCGCATCCTGTAAAAAACCACAGACTGACCGCCAAAATCGACAGGAAAACCAGCGATCTGCTTTTTCGTGAGGCTTCTCTGGACATCCCGTTTCCTCTGTTGATGAGGTTTCTGGTTGTCGTCCATGGCGGGGCGCTGCATTTTTCCGGGTAGTGCGAGCTCCAGATTAGTAGGGATTGGCTCTGGGGCTGGACGGATTCGGTGCGTTCGGTAGGAAGTCTTGTTTGTAATTCTATTAATATATCAATGCATTGCATGATAAATTTAATGTAAAACATTATGTTTTAGTTACACATTTTAGGGCATGGCTGAATGCCGGTACTGGTCCGCTCTTACGTCCATTCGTCAGCTATTTTGCACTCTTGAGCCTGGTCAGGTTCTCAAGTACAGGCCCCTAACACTTGGGTCGCGGCCAAGAGGTGCATATGGCTAATACTCCCGATCTGCCAAATGATCCACGACCCTCTGAACCACCCTCAGTCAACGATGAACTGGGTTTCGATCCTGACTCGCCGGATCTTGCCGATCCGCAAGTCGATCCCATAGGCCCGGCGAAAATCCCCGGCAAGAATCACGGTGCGGATGGGCAGAGGCCCGTGCCCAAACCTTATGATCCGCTTGCCGATCTGCGCAATGATTAGTCAGTCTAGTCGAGAAGCCCTGCAGGTTTAGCCTTGCAGGGCTTTTTCATTTCAGGCGGACATCAATCGTATTGAATGCATAGACACAACAGCCTTTCAATCAGTTTGGCGAGGGGAACTGCAATGACTACCGAGGACGAATTCAGGCTCAAGGCTCACACGCTGGTACTCGAGCTGGATGCGGCGACTTCAGCGATGATGCAGCTGATATCGGCGCATCAAACCAGTGGCCCGGAGTGGGACGAAACCATCCGGCGGCAACATGAGGCCTATGAGCGATGGGTCGAATATTTGAACGAGCGTTCCTAGGGGACAAGGGCGCGCTTGTCTGCCAAACGCACTGCCAGCATGGCCTGTCGCTATTGGTCGTCCCGCGTTACCTACCTGCCAGAGGGTTTGTCGGTTGGGCTGGGCCAATGCAGGAGTCTTCTCTCCACCAGGATATTTTCAAGCGCCTGGCGGGCTGAAGGATTCAGCTGATGTTCTCTGGCTTTCAGTTCCAGCAGGATCGGACTGGACCAGGTGCGATAGGTCTTTTCGGCACTACTTACGTCGGTCATTGATTTCTCCCTGCCCAGGTGCCGGCGAACAAGACGCGGCACGTTTCAATGTGGCGCTGAGGCTAGTAGAGAAGGCTGATTATCGCCACCCACCAGAGTCGAAAAAAGCATGCTTTGACTCGTCTCCCGGGCAGCGTCCGGAACCGCACCGGGTTGTCGATTTTTTGTCGGAAAATGTCAGTTCGCGGCCACTGGAAAGGTTCCCGCGCATGGTCTATTTCTATTGTCTCGGCGCGGGGCCGGAGCAAGGAGATCTCCATGCATTTGGTTGTGGAAAGACCTTATCCCGTGGATTACATCCATCCAAACGGAGTGCAAGCCACGATCGACTTTATGTGGGGTGATCCGAAAAACCGGTCACCTGTCGGAATTGTAATCTGGCTCAAGGAGGGCAAAGAACAAGTCAAGCTGGGCGAGGAGTTGGGCGAATGGAAGAGTTATGGCGACGCACTGCGGTTCGGTATTGCCCTGGCCAGTATTTACCTTGGGCGCATGCGCTGACTGGCCAGGCATTCAGCACAACAAAGTGAAGGGTGGGGGGATCTCGCTTCGATCCGACACAGGCAATGCTGTAACGCGGCGCCGCTGACCCTCGCCAGGGTGGCGTGACTGCCTGTTGTGAGCTAATGCTTAAATTACGGCACATCACTGGATATCACGGAGAGCGAAATGGCACCCGTAGACAGGCCACAACCGGTTAATTACCAACACCCGAACGGCAGGGAAGCGACGATTGATTTCGAATGGGCGGACTCAGGTAATCCGATCCCGACAGGGCTGCGTATTACCGTGAAGCACTCCGCAGACTATGTTCAGAACCTGCATGAAGTGGCGAAATACAAGAGTTTCGACGATGCCAAAAACCAGGGCATCAAGCTGGCGAAAAACATGATCGAGCAGGCGGACCGACTGTAGCCATTCAGATGAGTATCTGGTGTCCCAAAACATTGTCCCGACGCGGTTGAACCTGCGGCAGTTCCAGGGGAAGCGCACTCGCCCCGACCAAAAGCCAAGATCAAAAGATCGCAGCCTGCGGCAGCTCCTATATCTATGGTTACCCCCTTTTCTGCAATACTGTTTTTGATGCGTGGTTGGCTTGCTTTCATCTATCCGGCGTCTGAGTGGGGTTGTGACCCCGCGAGAGATAGGCCGGCTGTCAGGCCGCCTTCGCAGGCAAGCCAGCCACACGTTTGATCTGGGTACACCCGCGAGAGATAGGCCGCCATATCGCGAGCCAGCTCGCTCCCACATCTATGGCGCGATCAATAAATCCCCGGTATCAGCCGCCACGTATTTGCGCAGTACGCCTCATACTCGCTGCCGAACTGCGCGCGCAACAACGCCTCTTCGGCGCGTATGCGGACAATCAGCGGAACCAGCGTAAGTGCCATAAGCAGCAGGCCGACCACTGAACGAAAGGCCAACGCCCAGCCCAGCGAGTTGATCAGCAGCCCCAGATAACTCGGGTTACGCAGGAACCGGTACACGCCATCGGTGACCAGGGTATGTCCGGGCTGGATGGCCACCAGTCCACTGAAGCGCTTGCCAAGGACAAAGACTGGCCAGATCCGCAGTGCGCCACCGGCGATGAACAGGACCACCCCGACCCAGCGCAGCCCCTCGCCACCGACTGTCCAGAACCCGATCCGGTCGGTATAGGCCGGTAGAAAACCGCTCAGCAGGCCGATCAGGGCAAAGACCGCAAGCACCCAGCGGTTGCCCCGGTCTTCACGCTCTCCAGGACTCAAATTACCCTCGGTGAACAGCGCGATGCCAGCCATCGCCAGGGTTGAGAGCGCAATGACGACCAGCGCCGGATGGGAAAAGAACGCAACAAATCCACCCCGACCCAGAACTGCAAGGCCGAGCCAGGCAAGGGTTGCCGCCATGCTGAAAAAGGCCATTCTGGCTGTGAATTTCATGGCTTTCACTGAGTAGACTCGCTCCCGTTAGTGTAGACATGAGTGGCGGGCGGCTTCGGACCGATCGATGTCCAACTATGGGTCAGGCCGTTCGTCTACTCGATAGCACCTTGGCCCGCGGCGAATTTCCAACTCGTAAGGCCCAGATTCGCTGGACCTCTTTGCGAGGTGAGTATGGCTATCGATTCGAGTTTTCACGACGAGACCCAAGGCAGTGTCCCCTCCAAACCCGAGCCCGGCACGGACGAGCCGACGATGGACCCCGATGCCCCGGGTAAATTCGATCCTCTGGCAAGGCCGGACGTAGTCACCCGGGAGCACCCGCAGGAACGAAAGGATCGCAGTGCCGGGGACGGCATTCCGGATGACGAGGACATGCCGCTGCCAAACGATTAGGGAAGAAGGCTTCGGCTACGCTCTGGACATCAAAGCGAACCGATGAATCTGTTCTATCCTTAAACGGTGAAGACCAACTCTTAAGGGCGGGAGATGGGCATGACAATTGAACGCAAACCCCAGAATCAACCAGATCCGGAAGACGAGCCTACTCCGGAAGAAATCGAGCAGGAACAGCATCGTGCACAAACCTGGAAACATCCGGAGGATGGCAAAGAACTGTCTGATCGCGATGAAGAGCGGCCACTGAAGCCCTGATACCCATAATCAGCCCCGCCATTGTGCGGGGCTTGTTGCTCACTGCTTCTGACCCCGGGGCCATCCGGTTTGCCGCCCATCAGTGCAAGGGTCGTCATCGGTGCCGGGCAGGGTGTAAGGTGGTTCGGGCAAACCCTGGGTCATCGCTAGCGATAGGGAGGTAATTATGAGCGTTCCGATGCTGAGCAAGTTTCAAGTCAATGGTTATGAGTTGATCAGCGTAAACAGCGGTCCGTGGAAAGTCTGTACCCGAGGTGACCGATTCGGCACCTTTGGCACCCGGGAGGAAGCTGTGGCTTATGCGGCCACGTTGCCCTCTTACAAAGTCAGGTCGAAAACACCGGCCAATAGCCAATAGCCTGATCTTTACAGCGTATTTCCAGCCTTGGCCATGCCGGGGCTTTTTTTTGTTTCCGGTTGGACCGGGCAGGGCCTTTATGCCGTGGCTCCTTGAGCGTCAACCGTTCGGCGTTTCCTCTTCTTCAGTAAAAAGTCTCGCCTAAGCTCTTATTTGTACCGGAAATTCCTCCGGTACCTCAGGGGTGGCGTGGTATGACTTTATTCAAGTTCGGTGCCTGTATCCTCGTTTTAACTGTGTTTGGCTGCGGGACCACCGGCAGCCATGAGCCGCCTCCGGTCCCTCCATCTGCTGTGACCCTTGATGACGGACAGGCGCGCACTGCATTGGTCGGTACCAGGTTCTACGGCAACACCAGGAGCGGCCACCCTTACTCGATCAGTTTTTTCGCGGACGGGACAGATGTTTTCGTGATGCCCCCCGACGCGCCGGTCACTGAGCGCTGGGCGTTGAACAGCGGAGTGATCTGTATTGAGATGAAGAAATATCCAACGGAGTGCAGCCAGGTGAAAGTGGCCAACAATCAGTACTGGTTTGTCGATCCGGCGAACGGCAAAGTCAACGCTCATCTGAAACTCACCCCTTGAGCTTTCAGTTGCGCTCGACACCCTTGAGCGATCGCAAAAGGCTCTACGCCTGATTTGCCGACTCAGGAGCAGCAGGCTGCTTATGAGCGAATGGGCTGGGAGTTACGGTCGTGACTACTCAGTTGGAAGCGACAGACTTCACCGCCACGCACCATGCATTCCAGATGATCCACTTCGCCGCCGCCCAGTGCGCCGATCAGGGCCAGATCCAGCTCACAGACCTGCGGATGGGTTTTCGCCAGATTATGGAACACGCAGTTGTGGGCAACTATTTCCTTCTCCCCCGATGAGCGAAAAAACACCTGCGCTTCATAGCCTGCATGGTTCATGTGGGTGACGATTTGCTCCTCGCTGATGGTTTGTTGCTCCAGCCCGGCCGCCATTTTCTCGCCCAGGCTGCGCATCAGTCTGAGCAGATTGTCATGGCCGATAATCTCTGCCACTTCGCCAATCAGCAGATTGGCCAGAAGCTGGTATTGCCGGGGGAATAACTCCCTGCCCGCGGAAGAAAGCAGGTACAGCTGTTCGGGTCGACGCCCTGTGGGTCGGGTTTGCCCACGGTAAATCAACCCGTCCCGCTCCAGCGCCGCAAGGTGTTGGCGAATGGCCGTGCGAGTCACCGCCAGGTGACTCGCAAGGTCATCGATACTCATACCTTGTGGCTGGTACAGCAATGCGGATAACAGATCCTGCTGGGTACGGCCCATCCCCTGAAGCATGCTGCCAGCCTCCTATCTAGAATTTGTCCGGAAACTGTTTGACCAGGGCCGACGTCAAGGTATCGGCGAGGACAAGCATATGTTGACGCATTTGCGCCCAGGTGTTGGCTTCAGCGGCGTAATCTTTTTTACCTAGCTGGTCGATCTGCGCGACGTGATGGCCGCCGTGCGCGCTGAGCATGGTCACCAGTGTACCCTCGGAGAGATTTGGATTGGCGGTGGCAAGGAAGTGCGCAATGGCCTTGGCATTGCTGGTCAACTCGGCAACGGCTGTATTTTTACCAGCTGCATCCTTGCCCACGGAAGCGTCACTGTAATGTTTTACCGCGCCCCAGTGGCCAGCCAGCAGCTTGAGCAGCTGATCGGCGGCCGGTTGGCCGTACAACGGGGCGATGCTATTGGCAATCGAAGTCGCGTTGCTCACCACCGCAGTGGCAGCGGTATCCGCTTCCTTGCGATCTCCTTGCTGATTGGCCAGCACGTAGTTTCTTATCCAGAAAATATGCTCCACCCACAAATCGCGCAGTGCCAGACGCGTGCCGAGTCCGGCAGGTTCTGCTTGGGATGCGCTTGCATGGGTTTGCGCAGCTTGACTCCAGGCAGGTTGCAAGCACAGCGCGAAGAGCAGTAAACCCAGGGTTTTGATGTTCATTTCGAGGCACCTGAAGTGATGGATGACCCGCTAAAGGTATAAATGGCATATAAATATGTCAATATAAAAAACGGCCACTCTTGCGCGGAGTTCTTGAATATCTACGTATCCAATTAATCCAGATGGATTTTTGCCTGAGAAAAAAATCGCGGGTGTGGAGAAGCCCTGTTTGTTCAGACGGATCTGTGCCACCTCACCTCGGTAACCCCGCTGCGCCCGGCAAAGTCCTGCATGGAGCGAAACACCCCCGCGCTAGCCATGCCCTGTTCAGGGATGCAGCCGGCATGAAGCAAGGACAGGTAGCAGGCATCAGTGTCAGTGAGGCTCGAAGATAAGTAACTAAAGACAATACGTGCGCCCTGGAAGCTGTAGCAAATGGTAAATGCCGCAGGATTCATGGTGTCGCTCCGTAAGCCACTGGCTAGTGGCCATCAACCCTATTCCAGATCCAGGGCAATAGCTGTAGCCGCCGGTCTGAATGAACGGGAGCGGTTGGATTTGCCGGACAAGGGGTTATTACCTGAGCGTATAACTCTAGGAGAAAAGGTTACTAGACCAGCAGGGAAGGCTTTGCTAGAACTGTATCTGCACGGCTCCCACCCTGAAGGAAACAGGCTGGGTGAGAGCGAGCTGCAATACCTCCATTTATCGTAATGGAAACAGTCCAACATTGAGTTGGGCAATGGTCAATGAGCCTGATGCCAACCTTCGGGTCAATCGCTGCGCATCTGGCCAACTGCTCGCGCACCTGTGCATAGGGCTCATTGATCGCTTTTATCCTTTCTTCCATTCCTTGATTCCTGAAAAACGTAGCGCAATTATGCGTTGGCTTGCCTGCGGATTTTCGGTGTGTGCTGGATCGCCAGATCGCAGCCTGCGGCAGTTCCTATGCCGCATCACGGCCATTGGTCGGGCTTTCCCGGTGCTCCCCCACAGCGGCAATTTTCCAGCTAGGCTGAAACATCTTGTTGATGGTCAGTATTTTTTCAGGCAATCAGGTGCTTGCTGGTATTGATCAGCTGTCAGAGGAGAACCAATTGATGAGTGATCCGTACATTGAGGACAATGGGGACGAGTATCCGATCAACAGTTGCATAGGTTGTGGCCAAACGCCTTACAAGGTGGATTTCGCAGGTGCGACAGTCGACGATTCATCAGGCAAGAGCAAGTCCGGCGACACGCCCGCAAGCGACAAAGCGAAGTTTCTTCCCAAGGTGATCAGCCGTCGAAAAAACAGTTGAAACCCAGACAGGCCTCGTCACAGTACGAGGCTTTTTTTATGTAGGGCTTGCCGATCGGCGAAGCTGTTCCCGGCAGAAAAAATCCTGGTTCGCCCCAAGGGCAGCCTCAGAGTTTGCTGCCAATCTCTCATCTGCGCCTGCCCAAGTGATACAGTCGTTTTTTTTCAGCTTGAGGCCAGGTCATGCGGATTTTCTTAGGGGCTCTTGGCCTGATGTTATTGGCAGGGTGCATGACGCCGGCAATGAACGAAGCTCGCTCGAAAAGCCCATACAAGACTCTTTCTTCAAACAAACCGGACAAAATCGTTGCCCAGTGCACGCAAGCCGCGTGGCAGGAGGAGGCGGTGTTCGGGGAGGATGCCGGGGCGTTCCTGCAACCGGGCAAGCCTGCCGGCTATACGGTTTACACCACCGCAGCCGAGTATTTCGTTGACGTGCAGAGCACTGACTCAGGCACGGTCGCCAAGTATTACGTGGAGTCGGATACCTGGGTCGCCAAGCGCAGACTGGCTGCACTCGCTACTTGCCTGTAATCGCGAATCGCGAATCGCGCTTGCGCCAGGAGCATGGGGGGGCTGAATACCAGAAAGGCCTGGGTGAGAGTGCTCACTCAAGCCTTCAGTGTGTTTTCGGCATATGCGACTTGCTCCGCAATCGATGGTGTTGTCGGCGTAGTTGATTGCCTGGCTCTCGCAGTCTGCCTCATCAGGTCCTTGGGGGGATTTTGGTGCACGCCGTTACCTGAATCGAGGAAGAGGCGGCTCGACAGGTTTCAGCGAGGTCAGGGCGCTTCTAACCAGCGGGGTTTCGGTCTCTATCTCTCTCAGACGGTCACGTATGCGCAGTGCGGTGGGATGGCCACCTTGATGGTCGACCCAGTCGGCGATTTCCTTGCAGGCAGCGGCTAGTCGGACCTGCCGGGAGTCGAGCAGTGTCAGCAGCGTGGTGATGGACTCTTTCTCGGACATTTGGAACACCTCCATTGAGTGAGAGAATCTGCCTGGTCGCAGCAAAAAGCCCGCGAGGAGCGAGCTTTCTGCCGATGGGCTGATCCTTCAGCTGAAATCAGTATAGACCCGGTAAACTCCAGCGGTGTCGGACAACGCTAACAAGATGAAACTCGCTTGCTGACCGCATTCAGTCGCTGGCATTCACGCTCGGCTTGCGCCTGGCGATCATAACCGTCCCCTATGAAACCGCCGGTGCGGGTATCGGCGATCCGGTACCAGTCGGTTGCCGGAACCAGATGAGAAGTTTCTCCGTCTCTGCGGCCCTGAATGGTGATCTTGTTACAGCGCTTCACAACGAAAATGTCTTCCATGGCGTTACCACTATGATTCGTGACACAACAACTATAGAAGCAAGTTTGAAAGCTGCAATAACCTGCGCCAGGCGGTCATGCCGCTGAAAGGCCGATAAAGGCCACACCCGTCAGGCATTCGGTGTGTGGTTCGCCAATTGATCGAGGAACGTCGCCAGCCGGACCTCTTCGGCTTTCAAGCCTTTACGGACCCTGGGCCTGGGCAGTTCGGCCAGTGCGCCCAGCAAGAAACCCTCCAGCAGCGCCGGGTGGATGTAGCATTTGCGGCACACGGCGGGAGTATTGCCGAGCTGTCTGGCGACGTTTTTGACCATCTCGACAATATGTTTTTTTGCATCGGACTCCGGCTGCCAATGCAGTTTGCGCAGTACCGCCAATGCCTGGGTACTGCCGGCCCAGGTTCGATAATCCTTGGCGGTGAACTCGGCACCGGTGAGGGTCTGCAGGTAAGTGTTGACGTCAGAGGAACTGACGCTGTGCCGTTCGCCATTCTCGTCCAGATACTGGAACAGGTTTTGCCCCGGCAACTCCAGGCAGCGCTTGATGATCCGCGCCAGGCGTGGGTCCTTGAGCGTGACCTGGTGCTCGACGCCGCTCTTGCCGCGGAACTGGAAAAGTATCGCGCTGCCTTTGATTTCGACATGTTTGTTGCGCAGGGTGGTCAGCCCGTATGAGCGGTTGTCCCGGGCATATTGAGTGTTGCCGACGCGAATCAGCGTGGCATCGAGCAAGGTGATCACGGTGGCCATGACCTTGTCGCGGCTGAAGCCCGGAGCGGCCAGCAGTGCTTCGAGCTGTTTGCGCAGTTTCGGCAAGGCCATGCCGAATTCGAGCAGGCGTGAATACTTGTCGGTGTCACGCACTTCCCGCCAGCGCGGGTGATAGCGGTACTGTTTGCGACCGCGGGCGTCGCGGCCGGTGGCCTGCAGATGACCGCAGGGATCGGCGCAGATCCAGACATCGGTGTAGGCGGGCGGTACCGCCAGGGCGTTGATGCGTTGAATTTCCCGCGGATCGCGGATGCGTTGACCCTGGGCGTCGAAGTAGCTGAATTTACCCCGCTGCAGTTTTCGCCGAATGCCAGGCTGAGTGTCATCGACATAGTGCAGGTCGCGAGGTAGATCGGGCAGCGATGTATCTGGCATGGCGGTTAGTCCCGTGCAGCAAATCAGGGGCCTGTATTGCCATTGACCGCACGGGGTTGCCCGATGTTCAAGCCAGGACGGCCACCGCCTTGATCTGCGCCCAGAGTTGCTGGCCCGGTTGCAGGTTCAACTGGTCTCGGGAGTAACGGGTGATCCGCGCCAGTAACGCGGTACCCGCCGCGTCCAGGCGTACCAGCACATGGGCGGCGTTATCGGCGGGGATCTGGCTGATCACCGTGACCGGCAAGCGATTGAGAATGCTGCTGTGCCTGGCATCTTCCAGGCTCAGGCTGACGTCACGCGCCTGGACTTTGAAGCGTAACGTCCTGGCGCTGGCCAGTGGTGAATGGGTGACTCGAACGTTCAGCTGGCTGCCCGGTAATTGCAGGGTCAGCAGTTGATAGTGAGGGTCGTAGGCGCTGACCTGGCCTTCGATCACCACGCCGGCATCGTCACCCAGCGCCAACGGCAAATCGAGCCGCGCCAGGGTTTCGCCGATCGGGCCGCTGGCCAGGGCTCGGCCTTCGCTGAGCAGGACAATGTGATCGGCCAGCCGCGCGACCTCATCCTGGGAGTGACTGACGTACAGCACCGGGATCTCCAGCTCGTCGTGCAGGCGCTCGAGGTAGGGCAGGATCTCGTTTTTACGCTGAGTGTCCAGCGCCGCCAATGGCTCATCCATCAGCAGTATCCCGGGGCTGGTCAACAGCGCGCGAGCCATGCCGATGCGCTGCCGCTCACCCCCCGACAAGTGCTGCGGATGGCGGTCGAGCAAATGGCCGATCCCCAGCAGTTCGGTGGCGTGGGCCATGTCCACGCGACGTTGCTGGCGCGGGATGCGCTTGAGGCCGAACTCCAGATTGGCCAGCACCGACAGGTGGGGAAACAGACTGGCCTCCTGGAAGACGTAACCCAGTGCGCGTTTATGCGGGGCGAGGAAGATTTTTTGGCCGCTGTCTTGCCAGACTTCGTCGTTGATCCGGATAAAGCCTTGTTCGGCTTTTTCCAGGCCGGCGATACAGCGCAAGCAAGTGGTTTTACCCGAGCCGGAATGGCCATACAGCGCCGTGACCCCGCGTCCTGGCAGTTGCAGGTCGAGGTCCAGGGAGAAGTCGGGATAACTCAGCTGCAGGCGAACGTGAATCAGTGAAGTCATCGATCAGCTCCAGCCGGCTTTGGTTTTGCGGCTCGAATAAAGCGCAAGCAGAATCAGGAACGAGAACACCAGCATGGCGCCGGCCAGCCAATGGGCCTGCAGATATTCCATGGCCTCGACCCGGTCGTAGATCTGCACCGAGACCACCCGGGTTTTGTCCGGGATATTGCCGCCGATCATCAGCACCACGCCGAACTCGCCCACGGTATGGGCGAAGCCGAGAATGGCCGCGGTGATAAAACCGGGCCTGGCCAACGGCAGGATAACGCTGAAGAAAGTGTCCCACGGGTTGGCGCGCAAGGTCGCGGCGACTTCCAGTGGCCGGCTGCCGATGGCGGAAAAGGCGTTCTGCAACGGCTGCACGACAAAGGGCATCGAGTAGATGACCGAGCCGATCACCAGACCGCTGAAACTGAAGGTCAGAGTGCCCAGCCCCAGAGATTCGGTGAAGCGCCCGACAAAGCCGTGAGGCCCGAGGGCCAGCAGCAGATAGAAGCCGATCACGGTCGGCGGCAGCACCAGGGGCAGGGCGACTATCGCGCCAATCGGCCCGCGCAGCCAGGAGCGGGTGCGCGACAGCCATAACGCAATTGGAGTGCCGATCAGCAACAGGATGGCCGTAGTCAATGACGCCAGTTTCAGGGTCAGCCAAATGGCAGAAAAGTCGGCACTCGTTAGTGGCATTTAGAGTTGGTAACCGTAGGATCTGATGACGGCTGCGGCTTTCGGGCCCTTGAGGTAGTCAACCAGTGCCTTGGCGGCCGGGTTGTCTTTGCCTTTGTTGAGGATCACCGCGTCTTGTTTGATCGGTTCATGCATCTCGGCCGGAACGATCCAGGCAGAGCCGCTGGTGACTTTGCCGTCTTTATAGATCTGCGACAAGGCGACAAAGCCCAGTTCGGCGTTGCCGGTAGAGACGAACTGATAGGCCTGGGTGATGTTCTGGCCTTCGACGATCTTTCCTTTGACCTGGTCGGTCAGGCCCAGCCTGGCCAAAACCTGAGTGGCGGCGAGACCGTAAGGGGCGGCTTTCGGATTGGCGATGGACAGGTGCTGATACTGGTTGTCGGTGAGCACCTTGCCCTTGGCATCGACGTAACCGTCCTTGGCCGACCACAGCGCCAGGGTGCCGATGGCGTAGGTAAAGCGCGAGCCTTTGACGCTGTCGCCTTCGGATTCGAGTTTCTGCGGCGTGGTGTCATCGGCGCTGAGGAACACTTCGAACGGCGCACCGTTCTTGATCTGGGTATAGAACTGGCCGGTTGCCCCGTAAGCGGCGACCAGTTTGTGCCCGGTGTCTTTTTCGAAATCGGCGGTGATCGCCTGAATCGGCGCGGTGAAATTGGCCGCTACCGCCACCTGGACCTCATCGGCCTGAGCCGATCCGAAAGCGCAGACTGCGAGCAAGGATGCCAGGCAGGCAGGGGCAAAACCTGAGGCGCGAATAGTCATGTAGCAGCTCCATGGGGTCGAGTGTAGGAACAGGTTGTGATTGGAAGTGGACTGCGCCGGGGCAATAAAAGAGGGCGCAGAACCCAGTGGGAGCGAGCTTGCTCGCGATGGACGTTAACGATCACGGGTGTTTTCTGAATAAACGCGCCGCCCTTGGGTCCATCGCGAGCAAGCTCGCTCCTACAGTATTCGGGCATGGGCCAAACGCTATATAGTTGAATATATAGCGAATCGCCAGCGAACGGAACTGGAAGCAGTGACGCAGGGGGTGAAGCGCAGCTCAAGTGGTGAACGGCGCGATCTGGATCAGGCCTTGTGCAGTTAAACCACAGGGCGACCGGGCTTTCGGTGGTATGGCCATAAGTACTGGGAGGTGTGTTTGGCCCTCCAGCGGTCACAACGCACAATGGCCTCAAACTCGATCGACCACGCCTCGTGACCGAAGTGGGAGGCCAGAACCAGCTTTTCGGCGGCCTTGTCGATCTGCCGGATGTAGCCTGATCGACAACTGATGCCGTTGTTGAGGCCACTGTGTCGCGTAATCAACGTTACGTTGTCACCGGTAAAGCAATCCCTGATGTCCATGATTCAGCTCCTCTTGCGGTCGTACGCTATGCGGTGTTCCACAGCAGGGCGTCAATGGGCGCCCATCTCCGGGTCTTGAGGTGGAGTTGTTCCGGGTACAAGCCTGCGATCTGAACATCGGAGATGTCTACTGTCAGAGTTGACAGGTCGTTGGCCTGGGCGTTGAGGGTTATGGTTATCAATAGGGCGCACAGGCCGCGAAGGGGTGTAGTCATCGGTCCGGTCTCGGTGGCGGAGGGCGCGCCGGTCACCAGCGACGGCGCTGGCTCGATGGTCTTGAAGAATCGGCGGCAGGTCTATCAGACGATTACGAATGTGGAGTAGGGATGAGGGGTTTCAGCGGATGGGTAGATCCAAAGCAATTGAAATAAGCGGGTAGCGCTCATCGCAAAAGCATTCTAGCTGGCTGTCATTTATGACAGTAGGCGAGAGTGGGAAGGGCAAGTATTTTGAAGCTATGGAGGTCAAGAGCTTGCTCAGCACGTTCGTAGCAGCTGCCGAGCCTGCGAGGCTGCGTTCGACTGCGAAGCGGTCGTTAAATCAGGCAATGGGTTCTTTCAGGCAACCGCGTACGCAGGATTTGCGAGGACTTCGGTCGAGCGCGACCCCGGCTCGAACGCAGCCTCGCAGGCTCGGCAGCTGCTACGCCGTTTTCGAGAGTTTAACGCACGGTCAATTTGGCCAATGCCTGCGCAGCCAGCAGCCTGGTCAACTCGGCTGTTGGCAGTTCAACGCCCAGTCGTAGCGCCTGGCCAGACCAGAGGTTGCTGAAATCGGCCTCGCCTTTGGCACGCAGTGGCATCAAGGCGCCGCCAGCCAGCGGAAAGGCGGGTGCCGCCGGGCTGATCGGGCCAAGTTCGCGCATCACCCGATTGAGAATTCCCCGCGCCGGGCGGCCGGTGAAGATATTGGTCAGAGCTGTTTCGCTGTCTTTGGCAGTGCGCAGGGCTTTGTGGTGCGACGCTGTCACTTTCGCCTCAGGAGTGAACAGATAGGCCGTACCCAATTGCACCGCCGAGGCGCCGAGCAGAAAAGCCGCGGCGATCCCTCGGGCATCGCCTATCCCGCCCGCGGCGATGACCGGGACGCTGACGGCATCGACGATTTGCGGCACCAGGGCCATGGTTCCGACCTGAGTGTTGAGGTCGGCGCTGAGAAACATCCCGCGATGGCCGCCGGCTTCATAGCCCATGGCGATGATCGCGTCGCAGCCGTGCTGCTCCAGCCAGATCGCTTCATCGACGCTGGTCGCCGAGGACAGAATCTTTGCCCCGGTGGCTTTGACCCGGTCCAGCAACGACTGTTCAGGCAAGCCGAAATGAAAGCTGACCACTTCCGGGCGAAACTCTTCGAGCACTTCACAGGCGGCATTATCGAAGGGTGCGCGGTTGGAGACGGGCGTGGGTGCGTCGAAATCGACACCCAGTTCCCGATAGTAGGGTTCCAGCAGGTTCTTCCAGTGTTGCTCGCGTCCGGCATCGGCGGTGGGTGGCTGATGGCAGAAAAAATTCACGTTCAGCGGGCGCTGGCTGTGCTGGCGGATGAACTTCAGCTCCTCGCGCAGCTGCTCGATACTCAGCATCGCCGCCGGCAAGGAGCCCAGGCCGCCGGCATTGCTGGCGGCGATGACCATGGCTGAAGTGGTGGCGCCAGCCATGGGTGCTTGAATAATCGGCAGCTCAATGCCGAGCAGGTCAAGAATGCGGGTATCAGGCCATTGGCTCATTTCTGGTTGTTCTCCTACGTCGAAAATAGATAAGGACGGCAACAGGATGTTTGTATCAGGAGTGATTGGCGCAGGGCCAGTCGACTTTCAGCTTGGTTGTCGATTATGCCTTTGGCGCAATTGACTTGGGGGACGATAAGTCTAATGTCCCTGTCATCCCGCATTCATCGCTGTACCAGGAGGCGCTATGTTCAATGGTATTTTGATCGAGAAAGACCAAAGTGGTTATCGGGCCAATCTGACTCAAATCAGCGAAGAACAGTTACCGCAGGGTAATGTCACGGTAGATGTGGCCTATAGCACCTTGAACTTCAAGGACGGCCTGGCCATCACCGGCAGCAGTCCGGTAGTGCGCAAATTCCCCATGGTGCCGGGGATTGATCTGGCCGGGACCGTCGAAGTCAGCACTCATCCCGACTACAAGGCCGGGGACAAAGTCTTGCTCAATGGCTGGGGTGTCGGCGAAGAACATTGGGGTGGTCTGGCGCAGAAGGCCCGACTGGACGGTGACTGGCTGATTCCACTGCCTGCGGCATTCACCCCGGCCCAGGCCATGGCCATCGGTACCGCGGGTTACACGGCGATGCTCTGTATTTTGGCTCTGGAACGCAATGGCGTGACCCCGGATCAGGGCGAAGTGCTGGTCACCGGTGCCAACGGCGGAGTCGGCAGCTTTGCCATCGCCTTGCTGCACAAGCTTGGTTATCAGGTCGTGGCGTCCACCGGACGTGCTGCGGAACGCGCTTATCTGCAACAACTGGGCGCCGGCGAAATTATCGACCGCGCCAGCCTGTCAGCGCCAGGCAAGCCGCTGGCCAAGGAACGCTGGGCGGCGGTGATCGACTCGGTGGGCAGTCACACCCTGGCCAATGCCTGTGCCGGCACCCGCGCCAATGGCACCGTGGCCGCCTGTGGTCTGGCCCAGGGCATGGATTTTCCGGGGTCGGTGGCGCCGTTCATTTTGCGCGGCATCACCCTGGCCGGGATCAATAGCGTGACCCAGCCCAAGGCCAACCGAATCCTTGCCTGGAATCGCCTGGCCACGGATCTGGACTTCAGCTTGCTGGCGCTGATCAGTCATGAAATAGCCTTGAGTGAAGCCATAGAGGCTGCGCCGCGGTTACTCGCCGGTCAGCTGCGGGGCAGGGTGGTGGTGGATGTGAATCGTTGAGCGAGACTCGGGCTAATGCCGATTTTCAACTGAGCATCGGACCTGTGGCGAGGGGGCTTGCTGTGGCGAGGGGGCTTGTCGGAACGCCGCATCGCCCCGTTCGGTTGCGCAGCAACCGTAAACCCTGTGAATGCGGTGTGCCTGATAAAATGGAGTTGCAGGCTTTAGGGCCGCTTCGCGACCCAGCGGGGCGATGCGGCGTTCCGACAAGCCCCCTCGCCACAGTAAGCCGCTCATCACAAATATCGTCCGCCCCCAGGATTTTCTAAGCCTGGCTCTCCCGCTCCAGCAACTGGCGTTTGCGCTCCACGCCCCAGCGATAGCCCGAGAGGTTGCCGTCGCTGCGCACCACCCGATGGCAAGGGATTGCCACCGCCAGGCTGTTGGCGCCGCAAGCCTGGGCCACGGCGCGGAAGGATTTCGGTGCGCCGATGCGCTGGGCGATTTCGGCGTAGCTGGCGGTGCTGCCCGGCGGAATCTCCCGCAGCGCCATCCACACCCGCTCTTGAAAGGCCGTGCCGCGCAAGTCCAGGGGCAGGTCCAGGCCAAGGGCCGGCGCTTCGATAAAACCCACAACCTTGGCAATCAGTTGTTCAAAATCAGGGTCGGCGCCAATCAGATTGGCCCGGGGAAATTTGTCCTGCAGATCGTGGACCAGCGCCTCGGGATCGTCGCCCAGGAGAATCGCGCAGACTCCGCGGCTGCTTTGAGCAACCAGGATCGCGCCCAGGGAGCACTGGCCAACGGCAAAGCGGATGTCGGTATTCATTCCGCCGGCGCGGTAATCGCTGGGTTTCATGCCGAGCAGGTTATCGGCTGACTCGTAGAAACGACTGTTGGAATTGAAACCGGCGTCATACAGCGAGTCCGTTATCGAGTTGCCGTCTGCGAGCCGCTCGCGGACTTTGCGCGAACGGTGACCTGTGGCGTAGCCCTTGGGGGTCAGTCCGGTGAGCGCTTTGAAGACTCGATGAAAGTGAAAGCTACTCATCCCCGCCGTCTGTGCCAGTTCTTTCAGGCTGGGCAGGGTTTCGGCGGACTCAATCTGCCGACAGGCTGTTGCCACCAGCGCCGCGTGTTGCGCCGCGACAGCCGTCTGGTCCTTTGCGGCGCGTTTGCTCGGACGATAACCGGCGGCCTGGGCCTGTTCGGCGGAGTCGAAGAATTCGACGTTTTCCGGCTTCGGCAGACGCGCCAGGCTGCTCGGCCGACAATAAATGCCGGTGGTTTTCACCGCATAGACAAATTGATCGTCCGCGCGCGGATCGCGTGCCAGCACCGCCGACCAGCGTGGATCATTTTCTGTGATGGTTTTTGCGCAGGTGGAGGTCATGGTGTTCCACTCGATTACGGGTTCAGCTCAGATTAGCGAGCAGGAGGGGCGAGGGCACTCCGGGTCTTGCGGTCAAATTCCGAATCAGGGGTCTTTCAGCCAGCAGTGCGGAAAGTGAAGTTGATCCGTTGCGCGCCGAGTCGCGAGTGCTGGCCGTCCTTGAGCGGCAGTATGCCGTGATAGCGCAAGCGATCCACGCCGCCCCAGACTACGATGTCTCCATGAAACAACGGCACCCTCTGGCTTTTATCACTGCGTGCATGCCCGCCGAACAGGAAGATGGCCGGTAACCCCAGGGACACCGAAACGATCGGAGCGCTGTAGTCGCGTTCGTTCTTGTCCTGGTGCAAGGACATCTTGGCCCCCGGCACGTAACGGTTGATCAGGCAGGAATCGGGCATGAAGTCGCCAAATCCCGCGGCCAGCGCCGCGGCCTGAGCCAGCTCCAGGAACACCGTCGGCATATCGGGCCAGGGCTGAGCGGTTTGTGGATCGGTGTGGGTGTAGCGGTAGCCGGTTCGATCGGTGGTCCAGCCGAGCGTGCCACAACTGCTCAAGCCCACCGACATGGTAAAGCCGCCGGGGGTGATCATCTGTCGAAACGGCGCAGCCAGCAGAACCTCATCCAGCGCCGGCAACAAGCGCTCCAGCCAAGGCAGGGCAAAGCCTCTGAGCACCAGGGACTGCTCGCCGATCTGTTGGCTTGTGGCGGGTTGCTGCACCTCTGCGTCGGCAAACAGATCAAGGGTCGTGGGTTTCAGCTGATCACTGCGCATCGTGAAATATGATTCCAAGAGTATGCCGTTTACCCGAATGCAGGCGACTCACGCCGTGGCGCAGGGTGACTCGGTAGAAGCCTCGAACACCTTGCACCGGCCGCTGATTCACGGCAAAAATCAGCGCATCGCCTTTGTTCAGACCGATAACTTGCGGCCGCGACTGCATCCGTGGGCGTTGTTCGGTGATGACGAACTCGCCGCCGGTGAAGTCATCGAAGGGGGCGGACAGCAGGATCGCCACCTGCAACGGGAATACATGCTCGCCATACAGATCCTGATGCAGGCAGTTGTAGTCCCCAGGCCCATATTCCAGCAACAGCGGTGTCGGTCGTTGCTGTCCGGCGGCATGGCAGCGCTGGAGGAATTCCTCGTGTTCCAGCGGATAGCGAACGGGCAGGTTCATCTGTTCATTCCAGCGGTTGGCCAACCCGACAAGCCGGGAATACAACTCATTGCGCAATTGCGCCACCAGGATCGGCAGCGGGTAGCGAAAGTATTTGTATTCGCCCCGCCCGAAGCCGTGGCGAGCCATCAGCACATGGGCGCGGAACAGCGCCTGGTGCTCATACAGGGCACTCAGGTTGTTGCAGTCAGTGGCGTCGAGAAGCCCGGGCAGGATGACGCTGCCATCCCGGTCCAGGCTTTGCTCGATAGTGGTCCAGTCCCGAGCCCCGAGATCCAGCGCCCCATGGCGTTGCTCCAGCAGTCGAACAGTCGCGAGGGAATGTGTGGAGGGGGGATGTAGAAGGGGCACGGTCTGACTCCTGAACCCAAGGCTGAGGTCTGCCAGTCTAGGGAGCGTCGCCGCGGTCAACACTCCGGTGCTTGCGGTCGAATTCTTGCGAGTGGCCGATCACTCTGCAGGAGCGTGACTTCCCTGTTGCTCCAGTTCGCTTACAGCGCCTTGCTCACATTGACATCGCTGATGACGTCGTCGGTCTGGCCATGAAGGGCCTCCAGCGCAGCCTTGGCTTCTTCCTCGGTGCCGGACTCCAGCTGCGCGAACTCGAAACGACGCTCGCCATTGAGTTTGTATTTGATCACGTACTTGGTCGTCTGGGTCACGGTCGTTCCTGTTTCTGTCTGATCGTGGGGCGGTTTCAGCGCAGTTTCGAGCTGGAGCGGCGGATGATCTTGATCGAGTGGGTCAGGGTCGGTTTGCGGGTCACGCTGATTGCCCGGTTGTTGACCGTATCAATAGTGATGTTCCAGAAACCGGTGCTCGGTGCAGTGATTTTCGCCGGGAACTTGTCAAACGCACCGCCGTGATACGTATGCCGACCGCCATTTTTAAAGCTGCGGAAGTTGGCGTCGTTCATCAGCCGGATGTTGCATACCTGGGAGCACTCGATGACGACGATATCGTCTTCGTTGAGGTGCTCGCGCTGGTGGATAAATTTCATGGGCGCCTCCAGAAGGGCTTTTTCTACAAAATCAAAACGATAGCATGGGCCATGGCGCAGTTTATCAGCCCGATCGGATTATTATCGGGCTGACGTGTGGGGCTTTGATAATAAAAAACAGTTATCGGCGGGTTTATGCGAGATAAACCCCGGCGCGCCGGATAAAAACAGCATTTGCGCTGTCGGAGGGTCTTTACTGGAGATTTTATATGAAGCGAGCTGTGTGGGCTCTGACCTTGGTGATAAGTGGTTGTGCGACAGTTTCGGATATCCACCAGACGCCGCCGACCATGAGCGTAATCTCGGGGAAAAATCCGCAGGACTACGCCAAGTGTGTGGTCGACAAACTGGCCAGTAGCCGTGGCGCCTTGCAGATTGAGCCAGTCAAGGAAGGGGTGCGGGTGATTGTCCCGCAAAAATTTTCGTCCGGCCCGGCCGCGATCTTTGAAATCGACGAGCGTTCCAGCGGCAGCAGCATCAAGCTTTATGAGCGGATGAGTAATATGCCGTTGCGACCCGCAGATGTGGGCAATGCCGCCAACGAGTGCATTTCCGGCGGATTGCCACGCAAACTGGCAACGTCCTCGGTGTTTACTGCCTGAAGAGCTGAAGACACGCCCTGTTCGTAGCTCGGCAGACGTTTTTGTTTTCAGCGGATTTCTGGCGAACCCGATTGGCTGGCGGCAACGTCGAGCACCGCTAGACCAAGGCATCCGATAAACTGCCGCTATAGAACACAGATGCCGTCAACTCCGGCAGTTGTGTTGCGCGGTTTTTTTGGGAGTCAGTAATGAAGCGTGAGCAGGTAAGGGTGCGGCATGCCGAGGGGCATATCTCGGCGACCCATGTGATTCAGAATCCGGCCGATCCGGGGGAGTGGATCGTGTTTTTCAAGAAGAGTGAGGGGCGCAGTTATTTCCTGGTGGATGACAGCGATGAAGTCGAATCATTCGCGAGCCTGGATGATCTGATCGAGACCGTGCGCGGGCTCGGAATCAAATTTGCGGAAATTCATATGTGATCAAGCCGGGGCTGCTCGGGCGCGATTACTTGCAGACCACCAGCACGCTACGGCTCTTGTAGTTGCCGACGTCGGCTCCCAGGGTCTTGTCGCTTGGCTTGGGTGACGGCGTGCCATCGGTGCCAATGATGTCATAGCCGGTGCCGGCACAGGAGCTATCGGCTTTTTCATAGCAGGTTTCCCAGGAGTTGGCCCCCCCGGAACAATCAATCGTCAGTCCTTGCTGGCCGTTTTTCAGATAAGTCTTTTCAGCACTGGCACAGCCGCTGAGAGCAGCGAGTATCGCGCTGGAGAGCAGAATTTTTTTCATGTCGGTGGTCGTCGTCGAGGTGTTATAGAGGGGCAGGTACGGTGAGGCCAAGGCCGAGAGATTATAGCGAAAGGACATTTTCGTATAGATAAACACCAAAAGGCCCTGCGCAAGGGCAGGGCTTTTTGGTTGGGATCGTGCTCAGGACTTGGCGTTGCGTCGCCGGGCCGGGGGTTTCGGCTGGTCCTGCAGGACCTCTGCGACTTCACAGGCCAGGGCTTCGGACGGGAAAGGTCCGGCGACGTTTTCGCCGCTGGCGCTGTCTACCCACCATTGGCCATCTTTTGCCTGATTGATCAGGTAACCGTTCACGCTTTTTACTGCCGACATCGATCTGTCTCGTTGGCTGGATCAAGCGCCCAATGATAGCGCCAAATACGCATTAAAAGCGCATTTGGCGGATTCTCGCCATTTTCCAGGCAAATCCCTTCGATAGCACCCGCCCCTTTAAAAACCGGGCCTGGCGGCAAGAAGGTGATTTACGCCGGGCTCGATATATAAGATGCTGCGGAACTATCGGCCTCGATATTTCTCTATGATGGCATCGGTCAGCCCGCGTCGGGCATTGAAAGGTGCTCGCCGCCTGATTAGACTGCGCCAAATTCGTACGTACAGCCCTTTCAAGGACACATATGATCAAGAAATGCTTGTTCCCAGCAGCCGGTTACGGCACTCGCTTCCTGCCAGCGACCAAGGCCATGCCTAAAGAAATGCTGCCGGTGGTGAACAAGCCACTGATCCAGTACGGCGTAGAAGAAGCACTGGACGCTGGCTTGACAGAAATCTCCATCGTGACGGGTCGTGGCAAGCGTGCCCTGGAAGACCACTTCGACATCAGCTACGAGCTGGAAAACCAGATCAAGGGCACCGACAAGGAAAAGTACCTGGTCGGCATCCGCAAGCTGCTCGACGAGTGCTCGTTCTCCTACACTCGCCAGACTGAAATGAAAGGCCTGGGCCACGCGATTCTGACCGGTCGCCCACTGATCGGTGACGAACCGTTCGCGGTCGTGCTGGCGGACGACTTGTGCGTCAACCTGGAAGGCGACGGTGTCCTGACCCAAATGGTCAAACTGTACAAACAGTACCGTTGCACGATCGTCGCGATCCAGGAAGTCGACCCGCAGGAAACCCACAAATACGGGGTGATCGCCGGCGATTTGATCGGTGATGACCTGTACCGCGTACGGAACATGGTCGAGAAGCCAAAACCTGAAGATGCGCCGTCCAACCTGGCGATCATCGGTCGTTACATCCTGACCCCGGACATCTTCAAGTTGATCGAAGAAACCGAGCCGGGCAAAGGTGGCGAGATCCAGATCACCGACGCCCTGATGAAGCAGGCCCAGGACGGTTGTGTGATTGCCTACAAGTTCAAAGGCACGCGTTTCGACTGCGGTGGTGCTGAAGGCTACATCGAAGCCACCAACTTCTGCTTCGAGCACTTCTACAAGACTGGCAAGGCTTTCTGATAGCGCTTCGCCGTGCTGTTCTGAAGCCATCTTCGCTGACTGCGTGAAAACGCACTGAAGGCGGACTGAAGAAACGCCCCGACTTGTTCGGGGCGTTTGCTTTTGTAGTGCCGCCATGGATTACGAAAAGCCCTCGGCTGGACACGCCTTGGAACAGATCCATGACCCGAATTTCGATTTGTTTGTAGGACAATCCTGGCGTTACAGCGCTACCGATACCGACTTGCAAATGGTAATAAGTCATGGAGATTATTGATGCCATTGCCCCGTACTCTGCTTGCTCTCTCCCTGGGTCTGGTTTTTCTGCAAGGCCAGACCTTCGCCGCAGCGCCACTGTCAGTGACCGACAGCGCGGCTCACGCCAGTGCTGATAACAACGCCTGGGTCGAAATCAACAAAGCTGCGTTCGAACACAATATCCGCGCTCTGCAAGCCACCCTCGCCGACGCATCGAAAATCTGCGCCGTACTGAAAGCCGATGCCTACGGCCACGGCATCGGTTTGTTGATGCCCTCGGTGATCGCCATGGGCGTGCCCTGTGTCGGCATTGCCAGCAACGAAGAAGCGCGCGTAGTGCGTGAGAGCGGCTTCAAGGGACAACTGATGCGCGTGCGCACCGCCGCTCCGAGCGAACTGGAGGCCGCATTGGCCTATGACATTGAAGAGTTGCTGGGTAACTTCGATTTTGCACTCCAGGCGAGCTTGATCGCCAGGCGTCATGGTCGTCCACTGGTGGTGCACCTGGGCCTGAACTCCAACGGCATGAGCCGCAACGGACTCGATATGAGCACAGTCCAGGGCCGTCGCGACGCCCTGGCAATCACCCAACTACCCAACCTGGAAGTGAAGGCGATCATGACCCACTTCGCCGTCGAAGAGGCCGCCCAGGTGCGCGCCGGGCTCAAAGCCTTCAACGAACAAGCCAATTGGCTGATGAGCGTGGCACAACTGGACCGCAGCACCATCACCCTGCACAGCGCCAACTCTTTCGCCACCCTGCGAGTGCCTGAGTCGCGCCTGGACATGGTCCGCCCCGGCAGCGCGCTATTCGGTGACACCGGGCCGTCCCCCAGCGAATACCAGCGAGTGATGCAATTCAAATCCCGTGTTGCATCGGTCAACAGCTACCCCAAAGGCAACACCGTCGGCTACGACCGCGCCTACACCCTGAGCCGTGATTCGAAACTGGCCAACATCACTGTCGGATATTCCGATGGCTACATCCGCGCATTCACCAACAAAGGTTTCGTCTTGATCGGCGGCCATCGCGTGCCGGTGGTGGGCAAAGTGTCGATGAACACCCTGATGGTCGACGTCACCGACGCACCGGCTGTGAAAAGTGGCGATGAAGTGGTGTTGTTCGGCAAACAAGGCAGCGCCGAAATCGCCCAGGGCGAAGTCGAGGGTATCAATGGGGTATTGATGGCGGATCTGTTTACCCTGTGGGGCAATTCCAATCCTAAAGTGCTTGTCGGACACTAAGCGCCTGAGAAAAGGCTAAAACGTTCCACGCATAAAAGACCTTCAGCGTGCTTCCACCCAGTCTGTTCGGGTAGCTTTTTCATTTTCCGGCCTCATAGTAGCTTGCGGCACTGCCCAAAAAAGCCGAAGCGGTTATGCTTGTGGCCTGCCGAGGAGATTGAAATGGCCTACGATTTTGACCTTTATGTGATTGGCGCCGGTTCTGGCGGGGTGCGGGCTGCGCGGTTTGCCGCGGGGTTTGGCGCGAAAGTGGCGGTGGCCGAGAGTCGCTACCTGGGTGGCACCTGCGTCAACGTCGGTTGCGTGCCGAAAAAGCTGTTGGTGTATGGCGCGCACTTCGCTGAAGACTTTGAGCAGGCCAAGGGTTTCGGCTGGTCGCCCGGCGAGGCCGAATTCGATTGGCCAACACTGATTGCCAACAAGGACCGCGAGATCAATCGATTGAACGGTATCTATCGCAACCTGCTGGTCAACAGCGGCGTAACCTTGCATGAAGGTCACGCCAGGCTGATCGACCCGCACCAGGTGGAGATCAATGGCGAACGTTTCACCGCCAGGCACATTCTGCTCGCCACCGGTGGCTGGCCGCAGATTCCGGATATTCCGGGTCACGAGCATGCCATCAGCTCCAACCAGGCGTTCTTCCTGAAGGAGTTGCCCAAGCGCGTCCTGGTGGTCGGTGGTGGCTACATCGCCGTCGAATTCGCCGGGATCTTCCATGGCCTGGGAGCGGATACCACGCTGTTGTATCGCGGCAATCTGTTCCTGCGCGGCTTCGATGGTGCGGTGCGCACGCATTTGCAGGAAGAGTTGACCAAGCGTGGAATGAATCTGCAGTTCAATGCGGACATCGAGCGCATCGACGAGGTCGATGGCAGTTTGAAGGTGACGCTCAAGGATGGTCGCCAGCTGGAAGCTGATTGCGTGTTCTATGCCACGGGTCGCCGTCCGATGCTGGACAATCTGGGGTTGGAAAACACCGCGGTGAAGCTCGACAAGCGCGGTTTCATCGAGGTCGATGAGCAGTATCAAACCAGTGAGCCGTCGATTCTGGCCATCGGTGATGTGATTGGCCGCGTGCAACTGACGCCGGTCGCGCTGGCTGAAGGCATGGCCGTGGCGCGCCGTCTGTTCAAGCCGGAGCAATACCGTGCGGTGGATTACCGGATGATCCCGACGGCGGTGTTCAGCTTGCCGAACATCGGCACGGTTGGCCTGACTGAAGAGCAGGCCAGGGAAGAGGGCTACAGCGTGCAGGTCTTCGAAAGCCGCTTCCGCCCCATGAAGCTGACGCTGACCGAATGCCAGGAGCGCACGCTTATGAAGCTGGTGGTCGATGCCAAGACCGATAAGGTGCTGGGTTGCCACATGGTCGGGCCGGATGCCGGCGAGATCGTTCAGGGGCTGGCCATTGCCTTGAAGGCAGGTGCGACCAAGCGCGATTTCGACGAAACCATCGGCGTGCATCCGACGGCCGCCGAAGAATTCGTCACCCTGCGCACGCCTGTCGCCCGCTAATCCTCTTTGCCAGGTTCGGCATCCGGCTCCGTGATTGCCATGCACGCTTGGTGCAGGGCCTGCAACGCGGCTTCGGTTTTTGTCAGGGAAAGCTCCAGCGCCTGGTTGATTCGGGCCTGCTCGTCGACGGCATGCTGGAGTGACTGGCTTTCCAGCGAGGCGACGCGCAAGCGTTCCTGGAGTAGGGTGCGCTCACTGTCGATGCGGTTCGAGTGCTCCAGCAATTGTTGATGACGGTTGTTGATCTGCTTGAGTTGTTCCTGGGTCAGGCTCAGCTCTCTGAGGGTGCCGCGGTTCTCGGTCAATAGCCGCTCATTGTCGCGGTGCAGCTGGGTGATCTCGTCCTGACGCACCAGCGCGCTCTGCTGCGCCTGGCGCAATTCCATTTGAACCTGTTGCAGCTGTCCTTCGTGACGGCGTTGTTCCTGTTCGCGTTGCTCCTTGATGGCGCTGCGGTAGTGCTCCAGCGCATCGCGGGCGTGCAGGTGCTTCTCTTCCAGTGAGCGAATCTGCTCATCCTTGTCTTTCAAGCGCAGTTCGAAGTCGCTCAGGGCCTGGTTCAGTCCGGCGTTGCGGGTTTGCTCGGTCTGCAGCATCGAACGGGTGCTCTGCAGCGTGGCGGTCTCGTCGGCCAGCGCCACGTTGGAAATCTCCAGCTGTTGCTTGAGCTGAGCCTGGGTGTTCAGGACTTGCGCCAGTTGCGTCTCCAGCAGCTTTCTTTGCGCTTCGAATCTCGCCTCGGCGCGATCGATCGGCTCCTGGGCCTGCTCCTTGAGGCGCTGCGCCAGGCGCGTAACCAATTCCGTCAACTCGTCGTCGAGCTGCTCCTGTGGAGCTCCGAGACGCTGCTCGCCGTCATCCAGCTCCTTCAGGTAGCGATGGATAGTGGTTTTCGAGCCGGTATTGCCCATCTCGATCCGTACTGCATCGATGCTTGGGTGCTCGCCACGGGCGAGGATTGCCAGGCGTGCCGTTTGCACCACCGCTTTGTTTACGCCGCCACGTGCCATGTTTGCTCCGTCGATTTCGTACTGTAGTATGTACTATGTATATACATACCTTATCACGCGATTGAAAAAGTTAAAGCTTTGTATTTTTGGCATGGGATATACTGGTATTACCCCGTGTCATAGCTGTTTCGACGTGTTTAGGTCGCTAAATCCGTACACAACACCCTGTAGCCGGCCGAATTCGCGGATGTACACAAATCCTGTAGGAGCTGCCGCAGGCTGCGATCTTTTGATCCTCCCAGCAGGCGACTCGTTGCCTGAGCTGGCGCCAAGGTCAAAAGATCGCAGCCTTCGGCAGCTCCTACGCCGGCCGAATGCACCCGTGATACCGCGGATGTACACAAATCCCTGTAGGAGCTGCCGCAGGCTGCGATCTTTTGATCTTCCCAATAGGCGACTCGTTGCCTGAGCTGGCGCCAAGGTCAAAAGATCGCAGCCTT
>NZ_CABVHQ010000066.1 GCF_902497895.1 Pseudomonas fluorescens | reverse complement strand
CGTGGCGCCGCTTGTTCAAGATGCAGCGCGAGCCAGTGCGCCTGAAGGCGCCGATTTCCTGGAAAAAGACCTGATGCAGCGACTGGCCGCCGGACCCTTGCGTTGGCAGTTGAACATCACCCTGGCCAACCCCGCAGATCCCACCCATGACGCCAGCAAAGCCTGGCCGAACGATCGAAAAGTGTTGAATGCCGGCACCCTGGTGCTTGAGAACACCCAGGCCCAAAGCAACGGCGAATGCCGCGACATCAACTACGATCCGCTGATTCTGCCGAGCGGCATCGAAGGTTCCGACGACCCGCTGCTGGCTGCCCGCTCTGCGGCGTACGCCAAGTCATACCTGCGCCGCACCAGTGAAGTCAGCCAGTTGCCTGCCGCTACCCAGGAGTCGCACCCATGAGCGCCCAACCCAATCATTTCGCGCCCCTGGCGCGGCTGCTGCACTGGCTGATGGCACTGATGGTGATTGCCATGCTGTTTATCGGCGCGGGCATGGCGGCCTCGGTGTCCGAGCGCCATGAATGGCTGATCCATCTCCACAAACCCTTGGGCGTGGCGATTCTGCTGCTGGTGATCGTGCGCCTGGTGGTGCGCTTCTCGACCCGCCAGCCGCCGCTGCCGGCTGACCTGCCCGGTTGGCAAGCGCTGGCGGCCAAGGCCTCGCACCTGTTGCTGTACGCCCTGATGCTGATTCTGCCGCTGCTGGGCTGGGCCATGATCTCGGCGGCCGGTGACCCGGTGATGCTCGGCAGTTCGTTGCAACTGCCGTCGATAGTGCCGGCCAATGCGCAAGTGTTCGCCTTCCTGCGCAAGGCTCACGGTTACCTCGCGTACCTGCTGTTCCTGACCGTGCTGCTGCACTTGGCAGCGGCGCTGTTCCATGGCTGGGTGCGTCGTGATGGGGTATTGCAGAGCATGTTGTTTGGTAAGGATCAGGGCTGAAAATGCGGGGGGATACACAACCTTGTGGTGAGGGAGCTTGCCGTTATGCCGGTGGGAACTGGGCGGCCCCAAAAGATCGCAGCCTGCGGCAGCTCCTACGGGTTTTGCATACACCAGATAAATCCGGGTGCATGTAGGAGCTGCCGCAGGCTGCGATCTTGGCGATCCGGCACGCGCCGCAACTCTCTGGTTTATGTCGAAGTACCGTGTATTTCGCCGGGCTTAGCGCAACACTGCGACCATGTCCGCCACCGTCGTCAACACATCCTTGCCTAATTGCTTCGAACGCTTCCCCGACCAGCCGGTCAGCGCATTCGGTGCATCGTTGTTGTCCTTGAACGGCATTTCCAGGGTCAGCGACAGGCAGTCGAATTTCTCACCGACACTGTTGCAGGCCAGGGTCATGTTGGCTTTTCCCGGTTTGTCGCGGGTGTAGCCGTGGGTGATCTGGAAGTCGCGGGTCTGGTGTTTCAGGTGTTTACGGAAATGTTCTTCGAGTTTCTCGATCCGCGGGGTGTAGCCGGGATTGCCTTCGCAGCCGGCGGTGAAGACGTAGGGGATTTCTTCGTCGCCATGGATATCGAGGAACAGGTCGACGCCGTGCTTTTCCATTTGCTGCTGAACGAAGAACACTTCCGGGCTGAGGTCCTGGCTCGCACTCTGCCAGGCGCGATTGAGGTCCTGGCCCATGGCATTGGTGCGCAGATGGCCATGGAAGGCGCCATCCGGGTTCATGTTGGGCACCAGGTACAGGTCGGCATGCTCCAGAAGCTTTTTCATCACTGGATCGTTGGGCTGTTGCAGACGTTCGATGAGGCCTTCCATGAACCATTCGGCCATGTGCTCGCCGGGGTGCTGTTGGGCAATGATCCAGACCTTGCGCTGGCCTTCGGCGCCGGTGCCTTTGCGCAGCAACTGAATGTCGCGGCCTTCGACGCTTTTGCCGGTGGCGAGCAGTTCGGTGCCGGCCTTGGCCAGCGCCTGCTCGATCAGCCAGTCGTGACGTGCGCGGCTATAGGGTTCGAAATAGGCGAACCAGGCATTGGTGGCGCTGGCTTCAAGGCTGAACCGCAAGGTATCGCCCTCGAAAATCGTCGGCACCCGAAACCAGTTGACGTGATCGTAGGAGGCCACGGCCTGATAGCCAGCCCAGGCTTTGTTGTAGGACGATTTGCTCGCGTTGCTCAGACGGAACCAGTGTTCCTGACCCACATGCAGACCGCTGGCCTTGAAGTGGAACCATTGGAAGTGATTGCTGCGGGTGTCGGGTTTGATGGCCAGCAATACCTGCAGCGGATTGCTGGTATCCAGCACCTCGATATTGCCGCTGTCGAAGTTCGAAGTGATGTCAACAGAGCGCTGAGCCACGGTCATAGTCTGGGTCCCTGAGTATGATTTTTATGGCTGCTACTTTACACGCAAGAGGGGCGAGAAACAGGCGGGCAATTTCGACAAAAAGGGGGGGCGTCGTCCCTGACGCCGCGGCAGCTTAGGGGGTATGCGATTGATTCTCAAGTGCTATTTTTTGATACTTTGCCCCCGTATCCACGGCGCTCTCTTGCAAACAGATATTCTTTTGCTATCATCGCCGCCATTCAAATAGCAGCACCCAGTCTTCATTAGCCTGAAGCCAAGCCAGAAAAAACTGGCAAAAAAAGACCCGGCAAAAAGCCGGGTCAAAAACCGTGATTAGCCTGATGAGGAGATATTCCAAGAGTCCGACCTAAGGTCCCTTGGGCTATCGACTGATCTCGCGACCAGATGCATGAAATAATAATCATTACCATTTGCAAGTCAAATGTTTTCCGCTGCTTTGCTGGATTTTTTTTCCTGCCCTCTGCCGTTCCTCTCTACCTTGACGTCTGCAGCCTTGCTGCCCTGATGCCGTTCACGGGGCAGGCCGGCCCTTCAATCGAGGCGATTGGCGTCCAGCGCTCGATCGACCATGATTTTCGCCATATCGATCATATGCACCACCGAAAACGCCAGATCACGGTTTGAACCGAACAGCTTTTCCGCGGCTTCATGGGCGGTGGCCGATGCGCAACGCAGCAGGCCGCAGGCGTGGACCATGGCCTCCTCGCTGCTGATACCGCGTTTCACATCAAAGAGCTTTTCCTCGAACGCGGATTCTGAAACCTCCGGTTTCAAGTAATAGTCCAGGGCACGCTGCGCCGCGGCGTGGCCTTTGAACGAGGTAAATTCGACCTCTGTTGCCATTTCTATCGAGTCATTGCTGGGTATGCTCATGATTTCGGATGCTCTGCTGATGGGTCAAACACGTCCACCCAAGGCTAGTACATATTGTATTTGTGACCATAGTTTAAATACTACAATATGTGTATTGAGAGCTCGAGTACACAAAGTATTGTTCCGGCCATGGATAAATGGATCGAATTGGTCAAGGCCAAGATGAGTGACCTCAAGGTCACCCAAGAGCAACTCGCAGAGCGCCTCGGGATGTCCCAGGGTGGCGTCGGCCATTGGCTGAACAAACGTCGCCAACCGAAGATTGAAGACATGAACCGCGTGCTTCAGGAATTGGGCGTGGGATTTCTGGAGGTGGCCCTGGTGATCCGGGAACCCTCGAAAAACGAGGAGGGCGATTACCAGCTATCGCTGGCCGATAAATACAATCCGTATTTTCGCTATCCGGTCAGCGACTGGGAAGGCGTGTGCGAAGCGCGCGAGACGGAGCAGCCGATTTATTCCAGCGAGCGCTATGAACTGTCCGATTACCATGCCCGGGGCGCGGCATTCTGGCTGGTGGTGGTCGGGGACGCCATGACGGCCCCGAGCGGCCTCAGCATTGCCCAGGACATGCTGATTCTGGTCGACCCGGCGGTTGAGGCGGTGCCGGGCAAACTGGTGATTGCCCAGTGGCCGGGCAACGCCCAGGCGACTTTTCGCAAGTTGATCGAAGAGGGCGGCCAGCGTTACCTGGTGCCGCTCAATCCGACCTACCCGAAAACCCTGTACACCGATGAATGCCGGATCATCGGTGTGGTGATGCAGGCTACCGCCAAGTTCTGATGCTGATCGGTCCTGAGGCGCAGGACCGATCACTTCACCGCTCTTACTCCAGTTCCACCAGCGCACTGCCTTCGCTGACCATCTCGCCTTCCAGGCAATACAGCGCCTTGATCACTCCGGCATGGGGCGCGCGAATGCTGTGCTCCATCTTCATCGCTTCGAGCACCACCAACTGCGCGCCGGCTTCGACGGCTTGCCCGGCTTCGACCAGCACCCGCACGATACTGCCATTCATTGGCGCCGTGAGGCCGCCGTGGTGGCTGTGGCTGGCTTCGACTGCGGCAATCGGGTCGTAAGGCTTGATGCTGCGCAGTTCGCCTTCCCAGTGCAGATAGAGCGTGTCGCCGCGACGGATCGCCCGATGCTGGCGCCGCAGACCGTTGTGCTCGATCAGCAACTGTTCGGCGCAAAGCTCGGCGGTGCGAGCGCCTGCAGGGTCCAGTGTGAGGGCCTTATCCTGCCCCTCACAACTCAAGTGCAAGGTGGTTTCCAGCGGCAGTCCGGCGCGGAATCCGCTGGCTAGCGCCCAAGGTGAGCTCTGGTCATCGGCACGCACAGAGTCCGGCTGGCTCTGTCCGAAGGCTTGTGCCGCGGCCTGCCAGAACTCCTCGCTCAGCTCGTTCGGCGGTGGCAGCAGTTGTTCCTGATAGCGTGGGATAAAGTCGGTGTCCAGTTCCGCCGCGGCGAAGGCCGGGTGGCCGACGATACGTCGCAGGAAGCTGATGTTGGTCTTCAGCCCGCCGATGGCGAACTCATCGAGCATGCTCAGCAGGCGCAGACGTGCCTGTTCGCGGTTCTCGCCCCAGGCGATCAGCTTGCCGAGCATCGGGTCGTAAAACGGCGAAATGATATCGCCTTCTTCCACACCGCTGTCGACCCGACGTCCCGGACCTGCGGCCGATTCGCGATACAGATCAAGACGGCCGGTTGCCGGCAGGAAGTCATGGCTCGGGTCTTCGGCATACAAACGAACTTCAATCGCATGCCCGATCAGCGGCACCTGTTCCTGGGTCATCGGCAGCGCTTCGCCCCGGGCGACGCGAATCTGCCAGGCCACCAGGTCGAGGCCGGTAATGGCTTCGGTAACCGGGTGCTCGACCTGCAAGCGGGTGTTCATTTCCATGAAGAAAAATTCGCCGCGCGAATCCAGCAAGAACTCCACGGTGCCGGCGCCGACATACCCGATGGCCTTCGCCGCACGTACGGCGGATTCGCCCATGGCCCGGCGCACCTGCGGGCTCAACCCCGGTGCCGGTGCTTCTTCGACGACTTTCTGGTGACGACGCTGGATCGAGCAGTCGCGCTCGTTGAGGTACAGGCAGTTGCCGTGCTGATCGGCGAACACCTGGATTTCCACGTGGCGCGGTTTGAGCAGGTATTTTTCCACCAGCATCTGCGAATTGCCGAACGAGGATTGCGCTTCACGCTGAGCCGAGGCCAGGGCTTCGGCCAGTTGGCTGACGTCCTCGACCACTTTCATGCCTTTGCCACCACCGCCGGCCGTGGCCTTGAGCAGTACCGGATAGCCGATGCGCTCGGCGGCGGCGCGGAAGGTTTCCAGGTCCTGGGCTGCGCCGTGGTAACCCGGCACCAGCGGCACGCCAGCGGTTTCCATCAAGGCCTTGGCCGCGGATTTGCTGCCCATGGCATCGATGGCCGAGGCGGGCGGGCCGAGGAAGATCAAGCCGGCGGCTTCGATGGCGCGGGCGAACCCGGCGTTTTCCGAAAGGAAGCCGTAGCCGGGGTGAATCGCCTGGGCGCCGCTGGCAAGGGCTGCGGCGATCAGTTTGTCGATTTGCAGGTAGCTGTCGGCCGCTTTGCTGCCGCCCAGGTCGACGCGGATATCGGCTTCACGACTGTGCCGCGCATCGCGGTCGGTGGCGCTATGCACGGCCACGGTGGTCAGGCCCAGGGCCTTGGCGGTACGCATCACCCGGCAAGCGATTTCGCCGCGGTTGGCCACCAGCAGGGTGGTGAGTAGAGGTGCGCTCATCAGTGCGGCTCCTTGGTGGTCGTGGCGGGTTGCCAGTTCGGCGGACGTTTTTGCAGGAAGGCACGCAGGCCTTCCTGGCCTTCGGGGCTGACGCGGATGCGGGCAATGGCGTTTTCGGTGTAGCGGCGCAGCGCCGGAGTCAGTGCGCCGTTGCCGACTTCACGCAGCAAGTCCTTGCTGGCGCGCATGGCGGCCGGGCTGTTGAGCAGCAGGTTATCGATCCATTGTCCGACGTTCTGCTCCAGCTCAGTGGCCGGATAGCTTTCGGACAACAAGCCGATTTCCCGCGCCCGTTGCCCGCCGAAGCGCTCGGCGGTCAGGGCATAACGGCGTGTCGCGCGTTCACCGATGGCCTGCACCACGAACGGGCTGATGACCGCTGGCGCCAGGCCAATGCGCACTTCCGACAGGCAGAACTGCGCGTCATCGGCGCCAATTGCCATGTCGCAGCAACTGATCAGGCCCAGCGCGCCGCCAAAGGCCGCGCCTTGCACCACTGCCAAAGTCGGGATTTTCAGCTTGGCGAGGTTGTACATCAACTCCGCCAATTCCCGAGCGTCGTCGAGGTTGGTGTGGTAATCCAGTTCGGCCGATTGCTGCATCCAGGCCAGATCGGCGCCGGCACTGAAATGCTTGCCGCGACCGCGTACCAACAGAAACCGCAGGTTCGGGGCGCTCTGCACCTGGTCCAGCGCGAGGATCAATTCACGGATCATCTCGGCGTTGAAGGCGTTGTTCTTTTGTTCGCGGCTGAGCCACAGCGTGGCGAAACCACGGGGGTCGGTCAGCAGTTCGAGGGTGTTGAAGTCGCTCATATTGTTTTTGTCCTTCACTGCTTTGCGGGAGTTGGCGCTGTTGTAGGAGCGAGCTTGCTCGCGATGGTCTCAAGGGTGGCGCGTTTATTCAGAAAACACGCGTTATCGTTAACGTCCATCGCGAGCAAGCTCGCTCCTACAGTTAGGGCAAGTCGGATCGCCGCCCCGCCGCCCCCACAGGATTACATCCGGAACACGCCGAAGCGGGTCGGTTCGATGGGGGCATTCAGCGAGGCGGACAAGGCCAGCGCGAGGATATCGCGGGTCTGCGCCGGGTCGATGACGCCGTCGTCCCACAGCCGTGCGCTGGAGTAGTACGGGTGGCCCTGCTGTTCGTACTGATCGAGGATCGGTTGCTTGATCTCGGCTTCCTGAGCATCGGAGAAGCTCTGACCGCTGCGCTCGGCCTGCTCGCGTTTGACCTGTACCAACACGCCAGCCGCCTGCTCGGCGCCCATCACGCCAATTCGGGCGTTGGGCCACATCCACAAAAAGCGCGGATCGTAGGCGCGGCCACACATGCCATAGTTACCCGCACCGAAGCTGCCGCCGATGATCACGGTGAACTTCGGCACCTTGGCACAGGCCACTGCGGTCACCAGTTTCGCGCCGTGTTTGGCGATGCCGCCGGCTTCGTATTTCTGGCCAACCATGAACCCGGTGATGTTCTGCAGGAACAGCAATGGAATGCCGCGCTGGCAGGCCAGTTCGATAAAGTGCGCGCCTTTCTGCGCGGCTTCGGCGAAGAGGATCCCGTTGTTGGCGAGGATCGCGATCGGATAACCGTGCAGGTGGGCGAAACCGCATACCAGGGTGGTGCCGAACAGTGCCTTGAATTCATCGAACACCGAACCGTCGACCAGGCGCGCGATAACTTCACGCACGTCGAACGGCTGCTTGGCGTCGGCCGGAACCACACCGTACAACTCCTCGCAAGGGAACAGCGGGGCAATCGGCGCGCGTTGTTGCAACTCACCGAGCTTGCGCCAATTGAGGTTGGACACGCTGCGTCGCGCCAGGGCCAGCGCATGTTCATCGCTGTCGGCGTAATGGTCGGCCACCCCGGAAATCTTGCAGTGCACATCGGCCCCACCGAGATCTTCGGCACTCACCACTTCACCGGTGGCGGCTTTCACCAGCGGTGGGCCGGCGAGGAAGATGGTGGCTTGCTGGCGCACCATGATCGCTTCGTCAGCCATGGCTGGCACATAGGCGCCGCCGGCGGTGCAGGAGCCCATGACCACGGCGATCTGCGGAATGCCCATGGCGCTCATGTTGGCCTGGTTGAAGAAGATCCGCCCGAAGTGCTCGCGGTCGGGGAACACTTCATCCTGACGCGGCAGGTTGGCGCCGCCAGAGTCCACCAGATAAATGCACGGCAGGCGATTCTGTTGGGCAATGGCCTGGGCGCGCAGGTGCTTTTTCACCGTCAGCGGGTAGTAGGAGCCGCCTTTTACCGTGGCGTCGTTGGCGACGATCATGCATTCGACGCCCTCGACCCGACCGATTCCGGCAATCACTCCGGCGGCAGGGACATCCTCACCGTAGACCTCATAGGCCGCCAGTTGGCTGATTTCCAGAAACGGCGAACCCGGGTCAAGCAAGCGATTGATGCGCTCGCGCGGCAGCAGTTTGCCCCGCGAGGTGTGCCGCTCCTGGGCCTTGGGGCCGCCGCCTTGCTGGACCTGGGCGAGCAGGGTATGCAGTGCGTCGACCTGGGTGAGCATCGCCGCGCTGTTGGTCGCGAACTCCGCCGAGCGCGGGTTGAGCTGGGTATGCAAGATGGTCATGGGGCGCTCGCTCTGTTAGCGGGTTTCGTTGAACAGTTCACGACCGATCAGCATGCGACGAATCTCGCTGGTGCCTGCGCCGATTTCGTACAGCTTGGCGTCACGCAGCAGACGACCTGCCGGGAATTCGTTGATGTAGCCGTTGCCGCCGAGGATCTGGATCGCGTCGAGGGCCATTCGGGTCGCGCATTCGGCGCTGTAGAGGATCACTCCAGCGGCGTCCTTGCGGGCGGTTTCGCCGCGCTCGCAGGCCTGGGCCACCGCATAGAGATAGGCGCGGCTGGCGTTGAGTTGGGTATACATATCGGCGACTTTGCCTTGAATCAGCTGGAACTCGCCGATGCTTTGGCCGAACTGTTTGCGGTCATGGATGTACGGCACCACCAGATCCATACAGGCCTGCATGATCCCGGTCGGGCCGCCGGAGAGCACCACGCGTTCGTAATCGAGGCCGCTCATCAGCACTTTGACGCCACCGTTGAGGGCGCCCAGCAGGTTTTCTTCCGGGACTTCGACGTCGTCGAAGAACAGCTCGCAGGTGTTCGAACCGCGCATGCCCAGCTTGTCGAATTTGTTGCTGCGGCTGAAGCCTTTCCAGTCACGCTCGACGATGAACGCACTGATGCCGTGGGCGCCCTTTTCCAGGTCGGTCTTGGCGTAGATCACGTAGGTGTTGGCGTCCGGACCATTGGTGATCCAGGTCTTGCTGCCGTTGAGCACATAGCGGTCGCCGCGCTTGTCGGCGCGCAATTTCATCGAGACCACGTCGGAACCGGCGTTTGGCTCGCTCATGGCCAGGGCGCCAACGTGTTCGCCGCTGATCAGTTTTGGCAGGTATTTGGTTTTCTGTTCGTGGTTGCCGTTACGGTTGATCTGATTGACGCAGAGATTGGAGTGCGCGCCGTAGGAGAGGGCGACCGAGGCCGAGCCGCGGCTGATTTCTTCCATGGCCACCACGTGTGCCAGGTAACCCAGGCCGGCACCGCCGTATTCTTCCGGCACGGTGATCCCGAGCAAGCCCATGTCGCCGAACTTGCGCCACATGTCGGCAGGGAACAGATTGTCGACATCGATTTGCGCCGCACGCGGGGCGATCTCTTTAGCAACGAAGGACTGGACCTGATCGCGCAGCATGTCGATGGTTTCGCCCAGGGCGAAGTTCAGGGTTGGGTAGCTCATGGGGTCACCTTTGGGCTTTTTGTTAGATGGCAGAGAGCGCCTGTTCAGCTCTCACCTTTACGTTAACGTAAGCCTGAGATGGACGGCTGTCAATCACCCTTTACGTTAACGTCAACTTGCGCCAGAGTAGAGGCAGTTTCTGTAGGAACCAGGCCCTCATCTTGCCGGTTCCTGCCTACCCACTAATAAACACAATAGGGGTCGTCATGGATCAACCAGGTGCCATTCAGCATAGCTATACCCGTGGCTCGCAGGACAAAGCCCTGCTGGCGCTGACCATCGGTCAGGCGTTTGACAATACCGTTGCGCAATACCCGGACGGCGAGGCGCTGGTGGTTCGCCATCAGCAACTGCGCTACAACTGGAAGCAGTTGGCCGCAGCCGTCGACTTGCATGCCCGGGCGCTGCTGGCGCTGGGATTGCAGGCTGGGGATCGCCTCGGTGTCTGGGCGCCGAACTGCGCTCAGTGGTGCATCAGTCAGTTCGCCAGCGCCAAGATCGGGGTGATCCTGGTCAATATCAATCCGGCCTATCGCAGTTCCGAGCTGGAGTACGTGCTCAAGCAATCCGGTTGCCAATGGCTGGTGTGCGCCGGGTCCTTCAAGACTTCCGATTACCACGCAATGCTGCAAGGCCTGGTGCCGGAGCTGGCAGAGCAGACCATTGGCCAGTTGCACAGCGAACGCCTGCCGGACCTGCGCGGCGTGATCAGTCTTGATTCGCAGCCGCCATCGGGTTTCCTGCCCTGGTCGCAGTTGGCCGCATTGGGTGCCGAGGTGGAAGTCGAACGCTTGCAGGCCCGGGCGAACAGCCTGCATTTCGATCAGGCGGTGAATATCCAGTACACCTCGGGTACTACCGGCTTCCCCAAAGGCGCGACTCTCAGTCACCACAACATTCTGAACAACGGTTACATGGTCGGCGAAAGCCTTGGCTTGACCGCAGCCGATCGGCTGGTGATTCCAGTGCCGCTGTATCACTGCTTCGGCATGGTCATGGGTAACCTCGGTTGCATGACCCATGGCAGCACCATGATTTACCCCAACGATGCCTTCGATCCGTTGCTGACCCTGGCCACGGTTGCCGAAGAGCAGGCGACGGCGCTGTACGGCGTGCCCACCATGTTCATCGCCATGCTCGATCAGCCACGGCGCGCCGAGTTCGACCTGTCGAGCTTGCGCACCGGGATTATGGCGGGGGCGACCTGTCCGATCGAAGTGATGCGCCGGGTCATCAACGAAATGCACATGAGCGAAGTGCAGATCGCCTACGGCATGACCGAAACCAGCCCGGTGTCCTTGCAGACCGGTCCCGCGGACGACCTGGAGCTGCGCGTGACCACGGTCGGCCGAACCCAGCCACAACTGGAAAGCAAGATCGTCGATGGGGCCGGCAACATGGTTGCGCGTGGGCAGATCGGCGAGCTGTGCACTCGCGGTTACAGTGTGATGCTCGGTTACTGGAACAATCCGCAAGGCACTGCCGAGGCCATCGATCAGGCCGGCTGGATGCACACCGGTGACCTGGCGACCATGAGCGAGCAAGGCTACGTGTGCATCGTCGGGCGCAACAAGGACATGATCATTCGCGGCGGCGAAAACGTTTATCCCCGTGAGCTGGAAGAGTTTTTCTTCACCCACCCGGCGGTGGCGGATGTGCAGATTATCGGCATTCCAGACGTCAAGTACGGCGAGGAAATCGTCGCCTGGATCAAGTTCCACCCCGGTTACACGGCCAACGAACTGGAGCTGCAAACCTGGTGCAAGGAGCGCATCGCGCACTTCAAGACGCCGCGTTACTTCAAGTTCGTCGACGAGTTCCCCATGACCGTGACGGGCAAGATCCAGAAGTTCCGGATGCGCGAGATCAGTATCGAGGAGCTCAAATCCACGCAGTAGCAGGGGCCGGACGCTCCATACAGCAAGACGACAGCGTGGTGCCTATGGCCACGCTGTCGTTTGCTGTCCCTGACTGATAACAACCTGGTCAGCAGGGTGTTCGCGACGGTCGGAAGGGGCTACCACGCAATCGCACGTGGAGACCGATGACGACTGATCAAGAGATCTGGGTGAGGTGTACTACGCTGGTCAGGTCGTTGATCAATTCCGCCAGGTTCAGGTAGCGTTTCTCGCGAATTGAGTCCCAGCGATCAATATAAAGCAGCCCTGTGTCATCCACCTGGATGGGGGTCGAGATAATCTCGCCGCTGCCGGAGTGATGCACCAGGTTGGCCTCTCCCTCGGTTGGCTTTTCAATCATGAAATGCCCAGGGCTTTTCAGGCGTGTGCGGTCGATGGGGATAACGGGTGGCGGGGCTTTATCGCCGACGGTCGCGACCTCTATCTTGAAATCACTGCGCAGTGCGGTCCACCTGTTTGGGTACAAGGGTTCATTGGCAAACGCCCATCCTCCAGGGCACAGCTCTTTTGCCAGGGAGGGAGCGGTATCGTGGATGTGCAGGCTGATCGCATCCTGCAGCTGGGCGATACCGGGAATGCCTTGGTAGGTATCGGTATGACTGCTGCCCATGAAGGCCACCCATTTGTGTGGACCTTCAGCAAGCTGGTCCGTCCGGATCACCTCGTTGGCAAAATAGTTGAACATCTTGATACGAAGGGGTGTCTGCGCTTCGCTCATTCCTTTGAGATGGTAGCTGGCGGCACAGTCGAGCGCCCGGACCCGGATCCCGTGTTTGCCTGCGGCCTCGATAACGCTTGAATAGTTTTTGAGGCCGATGTAGCGGAACATATGCCCCCTGTCCTGTTGTTTCAGATAGTTTTTCAGGCGATCTGAAAGCTTTCCTGTTTGATAGAAGACATTCAGGTCCGCCTGATGCAGATCAGTCAGCAAGTGCTCAACGTAGAGAGTTTTTACGCCCCTGCGTTTGAGCTCTCCCATGTACTTGATCAGGAATGCCTTACTGGATTGCCCACTATGGGCTTCACCAATAATCAACCCTGAGGCGTTTTTGAAGATGTCGTTGAGAAAACCTTCATGGGTCACCGGTGGCGTCAGGCTTGGCAAGGTGGGCCTGGGTACCGTGACCTCGCCTCGGAAAAACCCATCGGCGGCAATTTTCAGGCGGTCCCTGGTTTCCTGGAACGACTGCTTGGCGAGGCGTCGCTCGGTATTTCGGGAGCTGTAGCGTGTATCCAGGCCTCTATGCTCTGACGCCAGTTCCCGTATGTGCTCTCGAAATTGCGGTGCAATATCGAACTCGCTGTAATTGGGCCCGGCGGGCGGTGTTGCAGGGATTTGTGGGGGAACCTGCGCAGGTCGCTGGTAAGCGGTTTGCAGGGTCAGCTTGAAATCGCCTTTGGCCATCGGGTCCCCGTCGATGGCCCCGGCTGCATCTTTACTGATGCCTGTGGGCTGGCCTGGGGCAACGTCTTCGAGGCGAATGCTGATGGTCTTTTGCAGATCCGCCAGGCCGGGCACCTGGTCGTAGGTGCCCATGCGGCTTGGTTCGACCAGCGCAACCCAGCGATCGTCGGGGTTGGCGGCCACATCCGCTTCAATGACTTTGTGGGAATAGAAGTTCCTCTGCGTGTTGGAGCGTGGCGTGGTGGGGGAAACATCGGCCAGGTCCAGCACATCGTCCAGCCTGTAACAGGTCGAGGCGTCCAGGCCATGAACTTCGATCTTCAGGCGGCGAGCTTCTTGCACCAGCGCGCGGTAGGAGTAGGTCGATCCCGCCGGGATCCCCAGGGCGGCGTCCATTCTTTTCAAGTGCTGGTCGATATGCCAGGAAGCCTTGCCACTGTTGAGTTGGTTCAGCTTCGCCCTGAAGACGTCTCGGGGCAGGTACTCGATATAGAGGCGTCTTACCCCGTTGTCGTACAGCGCCTGCATGTTCCTGTGCAAGAACTCCTTGCCGGCAATGGAGTCGGGTGTGGCGCCGAGAATCAAGCCGGTATTTTCCTTGAGCACCTTTTCAATGATATGCGAGTGAGTCGCGCTCGTTTCGAATGTCAGCACATCGGCACGCGGGACGATCGGCTGGAGATTGTCGAAGAACGCATCCGCGTCTTTGGACAGCCGTGCGAACGAGGCGAGATAGGGCTTGCGAAGGGGCTCCAGTTGTAAGTGCAGGTTGCTCGTGGCCAGCTGCTCACCGAAATGGAATGAAGGACTGTCGAGCGCCTCCTTCTTGAAATTCGGGTTCAGAATGGATTCAAAATTCCTCCAGTGCTCTTGCGGCACCTCGTAGTCTTTCAGCGGATTGTCGGCTTCGGGCAGTTTTTGATACGTCGGGGCTCCACCGCTCACGCCCGAGCGAACCCAGCGCCCCTCGTCGGTTTTGTTCACCAGGCGCGCGGTCGAGTTCAATTGCCCGGTCACCGGGTCCAGGCGCCACAACAGGTAGCGACCCAGCGCGTCGGGCGTATGGGCGGCCCAAAGCTGTTGCCCCTCGAACAGTACGCTTTGCATGCCGGCGGGTGTGGGCGTCGTGGGCTCCAGTTGTTTGATCAGCGCTACGGCATGTGCCTCTTGCGGGGTACGTAGCAGGTAGCGTGTCGGTTTGCTGAAGGTTATCGCCGATTTCAGGGCCGGGCGTAGATCGGTGAACACCGCACCGGCGGTATTGAGCAGGTAGCCGATGTAGTGTTGCAGGGCCGCCGATGAATCGCCCTGGTTGTAGGCATGGAGTGCCAGCATGCCGTCCTTGAAGGCCAGCAACATGCCTACACCCAGGCTCAATACCGGGTAGGGAGCTGTCGCGATGGCGACCAAGGGTTCGAGGCAGCTCCACAGCAAATCCATGATCATTTGCTGACGATTGACGGTCGTCGCCTGGACATTATCGATCTTGCGCTGCAACTTCGCGTTGTACAGCGGCTGGAGCAGGTCGAACACCACGGTTTCCCGGGTGATAGGGTCATAACGTGGCACGCTCAGGTCGGCGGCGGTCAGATCTTTCGGCAGTTGTTGTTTGGCATTTTCCAGAAAGGCCCGTACCCGGGTCTGGGCTTGCACCCCGACACGGGAGCTCAGGTATCCGACCATGCCATCGGTTTCTTTCAACAGATAGTTGAAGCGCCTGGCCTCGCGAAAGGCAATGCCGTCAGGTGCCTGGGGGGTGTACAGCAAAACGGGGTCGTTGCCGCGCTTGAACAAGAAGTTGTCGATGACCCATTCACCGTCCACGAACAGGCGATGGATTTGATAGCTTTCGCGAGTTTGGGGGGAGGTGTCGCCCATGGCGTTGATGGTTTGCTCAAGCCAATCGAGGTCGACGCTGGCGATGTGGCCTTTGAGGCGTGACTCAAGGGCGGCGTTGCGCATTTGCAGTTGGGTGATGGCCAGGGTCGCGTCACGGCGCATGGTGTAGCCAGTGCTGTGGGTGTTTTGCAGTCTGGCTTTGATTTCGTCGGTGTAACGCTGGCCAATCCAGACGCCCCTGACCGAGATTGCGACGTTCTCGGCCGTCAGATTGCTCAGGTCAATGCCGGTCGGAGCGGTGAAGGTAGCGGATCGGTCGAATTTGGCATCCAGGAAGCCGCGGTAGTCTTCATAGCCGTCGCGGAACAGCTGAGTGTAAGTCAGCGACTGCGGGGTCTTGAGACCGGGGAATGCTTGTGGGTAATGAGCCAGGACAGTATCAGGATCGATATCGTTTTGGCGGCGCCCCAGCAGCTGGTTCAGCTGGTTTTTGGCCTGGCCATGCACGTAGCGTTCAAAGGATATGAACCGGATATCCGATAACGGATTGGCGCTGTAGTTCTCCAGTGCCCCTTCGGCATCTTCGGCCAGGCTCGTCAGCTGTTTGCGCTCGGCGGCGCTGGCCGAGGTATACCAGAGCGGGGTGCCGTAGGTGTAGTCATCCTCACGTGTGGCCAGCATGTGACTGGCTGCAGCCTTGAGGCAAGCATCATGGCTGGAGGGAGTGCTGAAGGTGACTTTTTGGTATTCCTGGTCATGGGGCCTGAAACCCAGGCCGGTGAGAATTTTTGCCATCGCAGGGCGAAACCGCAAGGCGACCTGGTCAATCAGGTAGCCCTTCATTACCGGATCCTGGCTCCATCCGAGGATGTGGGCCTTGCAGGCGACCTCGCTGTTGAAAAACCGAAACTGTTGGGCTCCGGGTGCCTCGGGGGTGCATAACAACAGGCGTTTGACCGCGCCATGGTCGTCGGTCTGACGCAGCAGCCAGAGGTCCCCGAACTGGCCTTGCTGGAGTGACACTGTCGCGGCCTTGAGCTGTATATCGGTCCCTTGCCGCAGGGTCTGGATCAGTTGGTAGTCGTCTTCGGTGAGGTGATTCTGCAGCATCGCCACATAGGCCAGCGCGTTGATCCGAAGGTCGAGCATCCTCTCAATGGCACTTTTGATCTGGGGTTCGCCGTGGAGGTTTTTTTGCACCGTGGCAAAGTCCAGGCGCGGCTGCAAGGTTGCCAGCCATGTGGCGAGCCAGGTCGGCGTCAGCGATTGATACTGTTCTGCCAAGGGGGCGCCGGCATAAGTGATCGTGGTTCTTTTTATAAAGTCCGAGTCCGCCAACTCATCGCCGGTGTGCAGGCCGCGCAGGGCCAACCGGGTCAGGCTGTGTTTTTGCTCATAGTCACCGACGGCGGCGACCTTGCGATAGGTGCTGACGTGCAACTGGTCAGGATCCAGATCATCAATGTCCAGCTCATCGGACAGTCGCTCGATCAGTTGGTAACGGGAGAGGGCCTGGGGAGTCGCGGCGGGGCCGAACAGATCTATCAAGGTCTGACGTGCGTTGTTGTATCGAGCCAGGTGCTGCGCCAGCTCAGCGCGTTTGCTTTCATCGGCACTGCGATACCAGTCGGGCGCGCTGTAGTTCAGGCATCGGTCCAGTAGCGTCTGGGCTCGCAGTTCCAGGCGTGCACTCAGGTCGGGCAACGCGGACCTGACGGCGCGGTCGAGATCCTCTACAAGTTGTCGGGCGCTGTGGGTCGGGTTGTCTTCCAGGCTCAATGCCCTGTCGATATCCAGGGTGCGTTTGGCAAGCAGCGTGTCATAGGTGTGTTCGAAAAGCGGTTCACCGTCGATCTGCGAGAGTTCCAGCGGCCAGATCCCCGCAGGGCCCAGATGCTGATAACGACGGGGAAGCAGATTCATCAACTCGTTACGCCACAATGGGGCTTCCATGCTCTCAAGCAAGTTGGTGTTCATGTCCTCCAACGAACTGAACGATTTCAGGCCACAGGAGGGAATAAACAGCAACACCTTGCCAACCGACTGCCCGAGCGTCAGCGAGGTGGCGATCGGGTTGTTTTTTTCCGTGAGTACGAAGGCTCCGGCGAGTTCGACGGTCTGGTCTTGATAACTGAAGGTCAGGGCATACAGACCGGGGCGAAACGCCGGCCCCAGGGAAATGCCATCGACCAGACGCGTCTCGTCGGGCAATAGCAGGCGGTCTTTGACGTTGAGTCTGGCTTCTTGCTCAAGCGCCGTCGCGCCGGCCTCATTGGCCATGAAGGACCGACGGCCTTTACCATCCACCAGGCTGCGTTCATCCAGTGCCTGCAGCTTTTGGTTCAGTTCCGTCTTGAGGCTGGCCAATAGCCGCGAACCCTCGGTGTGTTTCAGGTCGGTCTGTGCAAGGGCTTGATACAGCTCATGGCTTTTGCTGAAGAGCGTCTGGTTGTGAGTCTTGAGAGTGGCGTTCAGTTGCTGCAGGTGCGCAAGCTCGGGAGCTGGCGGCTGCTTTGTCAGTAACTGCCTGAGGTGCACAAGCTCGCCCGGTTTTGGCTGCGGCGAGCTGCCGGGTTCGAGCAGGTGGTGCCCGATCTGGTACAGGTAGCCCTTGATCTCCTCGAAAGAGGGCGTGGATGTGGAAAGGCGGGAAGTGCTCATAGGCACAGACTCCATGCTGATGGGAAGAGTGGTCAGCATGGAGAGCCCGGGTCATGGGGCGGTGGTAGATATGTATGGGCTGTAAGGTGGGAGCAAAAAACCTGAACGCCAGAAAGCACAAAGGGGAGCCGAAGCTCCCCTTTAATTTGTTGTTACGTGCTCTTTTTTTATTATTGAGGGGCGGTCTATTGTTGTTTTTGGCAACCGTGGCCCTTTACCGCTGTTATTGTCGATCCCTATCCAGGATCAAGAGCAAACGTATTTTTTTGAGCGCTGATCTACCTTCTCGCTAAGCGATCCAACCAGTTCGGGAGCTACCTGAAGGTAGTTTTATTGTTCTCTGCCCGGTTGCGGGTTACTTCGAAAAGCACCCTGGAAGCACACCTTCTCCAAAAAAATCTGTTAGCTGCGTCTCTGCCGTGTTGTTTTTGTTATGTCAGAGTCGTTACGTCTTATTTTTATTGGGTTTGTCGCTTATTTTTATTCTTGTTATACAGAAGATAGAGCAGGAGCCGTGCCAACTTTAAATATTCCTTTAAAATCAATCACTTGATGATTTGACAAGAAAAGGCAGCCAGACAAATCCCACCAATCTGTTTCCGTGTTACTCGTTTTCGCTCCGGGATTGAGGGGGCGGTAACACCCCGACACAACCGCACCTCACACCGTGCTACGAACCTTGGCCACCCGGGAACCGGTCGGGCGTCCCAGCACCGTGCAGATCTGCTGACCGGCCTGGATCAGGCGATCCATGTCGATCCCGGTGCTGATCCCCAGGCCGTTGAGCAGGTACAGCACGTCTTCGGTGGCGACGTTACCGCTGGCGCCCTTGGCGTAGGGGCAACCGCCGAGGCCGGCGATGGAGCTGTCGAACACCGCGATGCCTTCCAGCAGGCTTGCGTAGATATTGGCCATGGCCTGGCCGTAGGTGTCGTGGAAGTGCCCGGCCAGTTTGTCCCGCGGCACCTGGGCGCCGACCACCTCGAACATCCTGCGGGTAGCGCCGGCGGTACCGGTGCCAATGGTGTCGCCCAGGGAAACTTCGTAGCAGCCCATGGCGTACAGCTCGCGCGCGACGGCGGCGACTTGCTCGGGCGCCACCTCTCCTTCATATGGGCAGCCCAGCACACAGGATACGTAACCGCGCACGCTGATGCCGTGCTGTCTGGCGGCCTCCATGAGCGGTACAAAACGTTCGAGGCTTTCGCTGATCGAACAATTGATGTTGCGCTGGGAAAAAGCTTCGGAAGCGGCGGCGAACACCGCGACTTCCTTGACCCCGGCCGCCAGCGCGTCTTCAAAGCCACGCAGGTTCGGTGCCAATGCAGCGTAGGTCACCCCTGGTTTGCGCTGGATCTGTGCGAAGACTTCGGCTGAGCCGGCCATCTGCGGCACCCATTTGGGCGAAACGAAACTGCCGACTTCGATATAACCAAGGCCGGCGGCGGTCAGTGCATCGACCAGTTGCACCTTGTCTGCCACGCTGATGGGTTGGGCTTCGTTCTGCAGACCGTCGCGGGGGCCGACTTCGATCAGGCGTACATGGGTGGGGAGAGACATAAGGGGTTCACCTGTTTTTATTGATACTGCATTAGCGGTACTACCGCGCACCCGTAGCAGCTGCCGTCAGGCTGCGTTCGGCTGCGCAGCAGTCGTAGAATTCACGAGCGCGTCATTTCAGGGAAAACGTGTCGTTTGGACTGCGACCGCTGCGCGCTCGAACGCAGGCTTCGCCAGCTGCTACGCACAACCGCATTCAACCTCGGCCAACGATGTTCCTATTGCACAACCTTCTGATTCTCGATCGTTTCTTCCAGCGCCTGGATACAGCGCTCTTCCGCTGTGTCCAGTTCCAGCTTCATCTGCTCGATATCGAGCATTTGCTGTTCCAGCTGTTCGCGACGTTCGGTGATTTTCGCCAGCATGCTGTGCAGCTGTTTCTGGTTGCCGCTGGTGGGGTCGTAGAGTTCGATCAGCTCGCGGCATTCGGCCAGGGAGAAGCCGATGCGCTTGCCCCGCAGGATCAGCTTCAGGCTGACTTTGTCCCTGGGCGAGTAGATGCGTTCCTGACCGCGCCGCTCGGGGGCAAGCAAGCCTTGCTCCTCATAGAAGCGAATGGCGCGGGTGGTGATGTCGAGCTCGCGGGCGAGGTCGGAGATGCTGTAAGTCTGGCTGCTCATGGAAGCGCTCGAAAAAGGTCTTGCTGCTAAGCTAATGGCAGGTTGACGTTTACGTCAAGCAGTGAAGGTCTTCAGTGTCATTACTGGCCTCATCGCGAGCAAGCTCGCTCCCACAGGGACCGGGTCTGAACATCAATTTCATGTTCAACACAAATCCCTTGTGGGAGCGAGCTTGCTCGCGATGAACGATGACGCGGTCCTGAGACTTACGCTTTATCGAGCTTCTTCTCATGGGCAGTGACCTGCTGGCACAACTCGATCATCTGCTCGCGCATCCAGCGGTTAGCCGGGTCCTGGTCGGTGCTTTCGTGCCAGTAGAGGTGGGTTTCGACCGGCGGCACATCATTGACCGGCAGGTTGAATGCATGCAGGTCATGCCGGCGGGCGAAACGCTCGGGCACGGTCATCACCATGTCGGTCTGTTGCAGCACTTGCGAGGCCATCAGGTAATGCTGTGAGCGCAGGGCGATTTTGCGCTGGATGCCCATCTTGCCCAGCGCCAGGTCGACATGCCCGAGCCCGCTGCGCCGGCTGGAAATATGGATATGGGTCAGCGACAGGTAGTCCTCGAGGGTGAATTTGTCTTTGCCCGCCAGCGGATGCCCCTTGCGCATGGCGCAGACATAACGGTCTTCCATCAGCTTGACGTGGCGCACTTGCGGGTCGGTGTTGAGGGGCGCATCGACGGCGAAGTCGAGGCGACCGGCCGCCAGTTCCTTGGTGGTTTCCCGGCGTTTGGATAAAAAGCTCTCGATGATCACCGTCGGTGCCAGGCGGCGCAGGCGCTGGAACAGCGGCGGCAGGATCACCGCTTCAGTGAGGTCGGTCATGCTGATGCGGAAGGTCTTGGTCGCTTGCAACGGGTTGAAAATCCGGCTTTCCTGCACCGATACCCGCAGCAGCGACAATGCGTTGCGCACCGGGCCGATGATGTTTTGCGCCATGGGCGTGGGCACCATGCCCTGGGCGGTGCGCACGAACAACGGGTCGTTGAAGGTCTCGCGCAGGCGGGCCAGAGCGTTCGAGACGGCTGGCTGAGTGATGCCGACGATCTGCCCGGCCCGGGTCAGATTGGCCTCGGTGTAGATCGCGTCGAAGACGATGAAAAGGTTCAGGTCGACCTTGCTCAGATTCATTGCGCTGCACTCTTATTTTTAGGTTTCGATCAACGGATCATATATCGGTGATGAATGTTAATACACGCCGAGAATAGGCTAGGTAAATTTTAGTAGCTGTTCTAGCATCGATTGCATGACCTCATCAATCCCTGGAAGAAGGTAGCTGCTCATGGATTTCGCTTATTCCCCTAAGGTTCAGGAACTGCGTGAGCGCGTGACCGCGTTCATGGACGCTTACGTTTATCCGGCTGAAGCGGTGTTCGAACGCCAGGTCTCGGAGGGCGACCGCTGGCAGCCGACCGCGATCATGGAGGAGCTCAAACTCAAGGCCAAGGCTGCAGGTTTGTGGAATTTGTTTCTTCCCGAGTCCGAGCTGGGCGCCGGCTTGACCAACCTTGAGTACGCGCCGCTGGCGGAAATCATGGGCCGCTCGCTGCTCGGGCCGGAGCCATTCAACTGCTCGGCGCCGGACACCGGCAACATGGAGGTGCTGGTGCGTTACGCCAACGAAGAACAGAAACAGCGCTGGCTGGAGCCGCTGCTGCGCGGCGAGATCCGTTCGGCCTTTGCCATGACCGAGCCGGACGTGGCGTCCTCCGACGCCACCAACATGGCCGCCCGCGCCGAGCGTCAGGGTGACGAGTGGGTGATCAACGGCAAGAAATGGTGGACCTCGGGTGCCTGCGACCCGCGTTGCAAGATCCTGATATTCATGGGCCTGAGCAATCCGGATGCGCCGCGTCACCAACAGCACTCGATGATTCTGGTGCCGGTGGATGCTCCGGGTGTGAAGATCGTCCGTCCGTTACCGGTGTTCGGTTACGACGACGCGCCCCACGGCCACGCGGAAGTGCTGTTCGAGAACGTCCGTGTGCCTTACGAGAACGTGCTGCTGGGCGAAGGCCGCGGTTTTGAAATCGCCCAGGGTCGCCTTGGCCCTGGCCGGATTCACCACTGCATGCGCTCGATCGGCATGGCCGAACGTGCACTGGAGTTGATGTGCAAACGTTCGATCAGCCGGACCGCGTTCGGTAAACCCCTGGCACGTCTGGGTGGCAATATCGACAAGATCGCCGACTCGCGGATGGAAATCGATATGGCGCGCCTGCTGACATTGAAAGCGGCGTACATGATGGACACCGCCGGCAATAAGGTGGCGAAAAGCGAAATTGCCCAGATCAAGGTAGTTGCACCGAACGTGGCCTTGAAGGTCATCGATCGGGCGATCCAGATCCATGGCGGGGCCGGGGTTTCCAACGATTTCCCGCTGGCCTACATGTACGCGATGCAACGCACCCTGCGTCTGGCCGACGGCCCGGATGAAGTGCACCGCGCGGCGATCGGCAAATTCGAGATCGGCAAATATGTGCCGAAAGAGATGATGCGTAGCGGGCAGTAAGACCTTGTGGCGAGGGGGCTTCCTTGTGGTGAGGGGGCTTCTGTGGCGAGGGGGCTTGCCCCCGCTGGGGCGCGCAGCGGCCCTAAACCGGCCACCTCGGTATGTCTGACAGAGCACTTCAGCCGATTTTACGACTGCTTCGCAGCCGAACGGGGGCAAGCCCCCTCGCCACAGAAGCCCCCTCGCCACAGCAAGCCCCCTTGCCACAGGAAGCTCCCTTGCCACCATGGTCTGTGTTCACTTCAATACACCCAAACCTCCACCCGCCGATTCTTGATCCTGCCTTCATCGGCGCTATTGGCCGCCACCGGCATCTCGGCGCCAAAACCGCGAATCTCGCGCAACACCACACCGTTTTTGATCAGCTCCCGGCGCACCGCCATGGCTCGCAGCTTCGACAACAGGTCTGCCCGCTCCGGGTCGCTCTTGGCATCGCCAAAACCTACCAGCATCACCTGTTTATTGAGTTTTCCGTGGAGCCTTAAATAGTCGAGCACTCGCGACAGATCCTCGCGGGCCTTGTTGTCCAGGCTGGCACTGCCTTCCTCGAAGCGAAAATTCACCGACAGCCGTTGCGCATGCCGAGTGATGGTCTGATAGCCGTCAGGCATCTGCGCGCCGGCCGTTACCGGCATGGCTTGCACGCTCTGGGCAATAAAACCGTTGGCGGCGACGATAGCCTGGCCCTTGCTGCTTTGGGCAAACGCCACCAGCGCAGTGGCCCACGGGTTTTGCCCGCTGGGTGGCAGGTAAAAGAACAAGCGCCGCGACAACGGATAGTCCTCGGTGGCGATCAGGCTATTGAGCGGCAGCATGGGATGCGAATCGCCGTCGACAATCGCCACGGCCTTGGCCTGACGTACATAAGGCAGGCCGATAAAGCCGATGCCTTGCGGGTCCTGGCTGACCGCATCAGACAGCTGCTCGCTGGATTCAAATCGTTTCGCCGCACCGCCCAGGGTTTTGCCGCGACGGTTGAGTACCAGCTCCTTGAAGGTATCGTAGGTGCCCGATTGGTCATCCCGGGCATACAGCTGGATCGTCCCGCCAATGCCGCCCAGATCTTCCCAGGTGTTCACCTCGCCACTGAAAATTCGCGCCAGTTGCTCAGTGTTCAATTGGCTCAAGGGGTTTTGCGGATGCAGGATGATCGCCAGCCCGTCGATGGCGATCACTTGCTCGGCACCGGGTCTTTTCAGGTCGCCCAAGGCCTCCAGGTCGACCCGTTCACTGTCCTTGATCGGCCTCGATGAGGCCGCCAGATCGGCAGTAGCGGCTTGGAGTGCGGTAAACCCGGTGCTCGAACCATGGGCCGCGATTTCCACCACCACCTGGCGGCCTTGCGGCGTCTGGCCGACTATCCGCTGTTCGTTGGTGTGGCCGGTGATTTCGCTGCGCACCTTGAGCAGCCCCTGATCTTCCATCAGCCCTTTGACCAGCGCCGGACCCAGTGCGGCGCCGATGGTATTGGAACCCTGAATGCGCAGGGCAGGGCCCTGATCCGGGACCGGTAGCTCATTGGCGAGGACAGCAACAGTCAGGCCGCAAAGCATCATCACAAACAGCGCGCGCAGCATCAGGCCGGCACCTTTTAAGGGAGGGGAAGTGCCGGGAGAATAAGACAGTGAGGTTGCTGAAATATGACAGCTTGCCAACAGCTACCCGGTCGAGCGCAAAACCCCTGTGGCGAGGGGGCTTGCCCCCGCTGGACCGCGAAGCGGTCCTAAAAACGGTAATGCATTGTGTCAAGGTGAACGCATCTGCCGGTTTTACGGCTGCTGCGCAGCCGAGCGGGGGCAAGCCCCCTCGCCACAGCAGCTCGCTCCACATTAGAGTTGTGTCGGTCTTGGGGACTCAGCTCAACTCAAGCCAGATCGGCGCATGGTCGGAAGGTTTTTCCATGGCGCGCAGGTCGTAGTCGACGCCGGCAGCCTTGATTCGCGGCAACAGGGCGTGAGAAGCCAGGATCAGGTCGATGCGCAGGCCACGCTTGGGTTCGTCTTCAAAGCCGCGGCTGCGGTAGTCGAACCAGCTGAAACGGTCGGCGACGTCCGGGTTCAGGTGCCGGAAGCTGTCCACCAGGCCCCAGTTCTTCAGGCGGGCCATCCACTCGCGTTCTTCCGGGAGGAAGCTGCACTTGCCGGTTTTCAGCCAGCGCTTCATGTTGTCCGGGCCAATGCCAATGTCGCAGTCTTCCGGGGAAATGTTCACGTCACCCATCACCACCAGTGGCTGGTCGTTGCGGAACTGGGTTTCGAGCAATTGCTGCAGGTCATTATAGAAGCGTTGCTTGGCCGGGAACTTGGTCGGGTGGTCGCGGCTTTCACCTTGTGGGAAATAGCCGTTCATGATGGTCACCGGCTCGCCGTTGGCGTCGGCGAAAGTGCCCCAGATAAACCGTCGCTGAGCATCTTCTTCATCACTGGCAAAGCCTTTGTGCAGCGCAATCGGTGCCTGACGGGAGAGCAGGGCGACACCGTAATGGCCCTTTTGCCCGTGGTAATACACCTGATAGCCGAGGGCCTGGATGTCGGCGAACGGGAACTGGTCGTCATGGACCTTGGTTTCCTGCAGGCCGATGACATCCGGCTGGTGTTTCTCGATCAGCGCTGCCAGCTGCTGCGGCCTGGCGCGCAGGCCGTTGATGTTGAAGGAGACGATCTTCATGGTCGGCAGTCCTGGCAAAACTGCGATGCTAGCCGACAAGTCCGGCGGCGGCCAGCGTGGCGGTAGGTCGGATGCGCTGCTAGTGTCCTTTGAGCGTAGAGTGTGAGCAGTTATTACGGGAAACTGTGCGCTCGTCCACAGGCTCGTAGTCACAAGGCTTTTTTATAAAAGGCTTTTGTATCAAGAGCACCACCATTTTGAGCCGTGCCCTGGGGAGATAGACCGTTATGCCTGAAACCTCGACTGCCATCGCTGACATTCATATGCTCGACAGCGGTTATTCCCGCGAAGCGCGTTCCTTGCTCTATCAGGCCTACCGGCATGAGCCGACATTCGCCTTTTTGTTCGAGCACGGGCGGCCTGGTTATGAGCAGCGGGTCCGGGCAACCGTGCGCGAACTGGTCAAGCAGCACTTTCTCCAGGACCTGCCGGCCATCGGCCTGCTGGTCAACGACCGGCTGATCGGCATCGCCCTGATCGCGCCGCCACAACGTCGCCTGGGCATCACCGAGAGTTGGGCCTGGCGCCTGCGGATGGTGCTCAGCACCGGCTTTCGTTGTACCCGGCGTTATCTGGACTATCACGAGGCGGTGGTGGCCTGCCTGCCCTCCGATGCGGTGCATGTCTTGCCGTTGCTGGGGATTCATCCGCAGTTCCAGGGCAAGCACTTCGGCGAGCAGTTGCTCCAAGCGGTGCATAATTGGTGCGCAGTGGACGAGCATTCGGAAGGTGTAGTGCTCGACACCGGGAACCCTCGTTATCTGGAGTTCTATAAACGTCAGGGTTATGAGGAAATCGGCGAGGTCGCTGTAGGACCTGTCCGCGAACATGTGTTTTTTCACCCCAATCCGCAGGTGTTGCAAACAGCAACTGCTTGATGCAGAAACTTCCGGTGATTCCAGGGCTCTATCACGCTCCCTTGCTCGTGATAGCATCCGCGCCTATGAAGTTTCCAGGAAGAATTACCAGCGGTTTGCTCATGCTGGTCACCAGCTGTACGGCGCTCGCGCAAAGCGAATTGGACGTCAGGATCAAACCGTCCAACGATGAACTGAAAGCCAACATAGAAGGCTATATCGGTGGCCTCGGCGAGCGCGATGAAGAAGCCTTGTTGCGCTTCAGTCGCGGCGCCGAGGAGCAAGCGCGAAAGGCCGCCCAGGCCCTGGGTTACTATCAGCCGCAGATCGACAGTGAAGTCAAAGCAGGCAAGACGCCACGGCTGGTGTTGAGCATCGACCCCGGCGAGCCCGTGCACTTGCGTAATGTCACCGTGCGAGTCGAGGGTCCCGCAGCCTCCCTCAAAGCCTTCCGGGTGCCGAAAGGCGCTCAGCTGAAATCCGGCGCGGTGCTCAATCACGGTCACTACGAAGATGCCAAGCGGATGATCCAGAATCAGGCCTCGCGCTACGGCTATTTCAGCGGGCGCTTCACCAGCCAGAAATTACTGGTCGACCCCCAGGCTGGCGTCGCCGATATCGAGCTGATCTACGACAGCGGCCCGCGTTATGCCTTGGGCAAGGTCAGCTTTGCCGGCGACACCCCGTTCGATGAAGACTTGCTGCAACGCATGGTGCCGTTCAAGGCCGGTGATCCCTACGACTCCGAACAGATCGCTGAGCTGAACCAGGCGCTGCAGTCGAGCGGTTATTTTGAAGGGGTGCGGGTCGATGCCGCGCCCGCCGCCGCCGCCAACAATGTGATCCCGGTGGCCGTGCAACTGGAAACCCGCAAGCCGCGGACCATGGGCCTGGGCCTGGGGTTCTCCACCGACGTCGGGCCGCGCGTCAAGGCCAACTGGACCCGGCATTGGGTCAACCCCCAAGGCCACAGTTATGGCTGGGAGGCCGAGGTGTCCGCGCCACGGCAGAATGTCGGGCTGTGGTACGACGTGCCGCTGGATCCGCCGCTCACCGACAAACTGCGTTATGCCGGCGGCTATCAATACGAAGAACTGGCGGGCACCGACACCCTGAGCAAACTGCTGACACTCGGCCCCGAGTGGCACAGCAAGTTGCCCAGTGGCTGGCAGCGCGTGGTTTCGCTGAAATGGCAGCGCGAGGAGTATCGCCTCGGCGATGATTCCGGTCTCAGCACCTTGCTGATGCCCGGTGTCAGCTATTCCTACCTGCGCAGTGATAACCGCATCGATCCGCACAATGGCTATCATCTGCAATTCGACACCAAGGTGGCCAAGGAAGGGCTGGGCTCGGATAACAATCTGCTCTACGGCACAGCGCTGCTCAAGGGCTTGACCACGGTCTGGGACAAGCACCGCTTCCTCGGTCGCGTGCAGTTCGGTGGCAGCGCCACCAATGGCTATGCATCGATACCGCCGTCATTGCGCTTCTTTGCCGGTGGCGATCAAAGCGTGCGTGGCTACGACTATCAAAGCCTGTCGCCGAAAAACTCCGACGGCGATCGCATCGGGGGTCGCTACATGGTCGCCGGCAGCGCCGAGTATCAATACTCGGTGACTGATAAATGGCGGGTCGCGACCTTTATCGACCAGGGCAACTCGTTCAATACCCTTGAACTGCCGAACCTCAAGACCGGGGTCGGCATCGGTGTGCGCTGGGTTTCGCCGGTCGGGCCGTTGCGCCTGGACGTTGCCCGGGCAATGGACGACGACGGCGGCTTTCGTTTGCACTTTTCCATGGGGCCTGAGTTGTGAATCGTGGTGTGAAAACAGCCCTGCTGGCGATCCTGGCGCTGCTGATAATGGTGTTGCTGGCGTTGGCCGCGGTGCTGGGGACTCAGGCTGGCAGCCGTTGGGCGCTGGGCTGGGTGCCGGGTTTGACGGTGGAAAACTTCCAGGGTCGCCTGGGCGCCCGATGGAGTGCCGATCACCTGCTCTGGCAGCAGGACAGCAGCCGGGTCGAGCTGAGTCGGCCGGTGTTTGCCTGGTCGCCGCTGTGCCTGACCCGCATGACCTTGTGCATCGAACAACTGAAGGTCGAGCAGGTCAGCCTGCAGTTTCCACCGGGCAGTGATGAAAGCACCGGCCCCATCAGCCTGCCGGACCTGAAACTGCCACTGTCGCTGGAGTTGGGCGAAGTGCGGATCGGCAGCCTGGTGTTCAACGGCAGCGAAGAACTCAAAGGCCTGCAACTGGCGGCGCAGTGGACGGCCAACGGGCTGCAGATCGACTCGGTGCACCTGCAGCGGGACGAGCTGAGCCTGGATCTGTCCGGTCTGCTGCAACCGAGTGGCGACTGGCCATTGACCGCTGAAGGTCGCTTGACTTTGCCGGCGCCGGGCGCCGAACCCTGGACGCTGGCCCTGAAAGTCGAGGGCGATCTGCTGAAGACCCTGAAGCTCAAGGCCGACAGCAGCGGTTACTTGCAAGGCCAATTGACCGGCGAGTTGCAACCATTGGTGGAGAACCTTCCGGCTCAGGTACGCATGACCGCGCAGGGTTTCAAGGCCAGCGCCGATTTGCCCGATACCCTGCAACTCAATCAGCTTGAGCTCACTGGCAAGGGCGATCTGAAGAACGGTTATCAATTGCTGGGCAACGCCACCTTACCGGCCGAACAGGGCCCGGTCGGCCTGCTGCTGCAAGGCAAGGTCGACGCCAAGGGCGCGCAAATCGCCGCGCTGGACCTCAGTGCCAGCGCCGAGCAAAGTCTCAAGCTCAGCGGGCAACTGGACTGGAGTGAAGGCTTCAGCGCCGAGGCCAGGGTCGATTGGCTGAACTTCCCCTGGCATCGGCTCTATCCGCTGATCGACGAACCGCAAGTGGCGCTGCGGACCTTCAACGCTGAAGTGTCCTACCGCGATGGCAACTATCTGGGCAACTTCAAAGCCGCCCTCGATGGCCCGGCGGGGGCGTTCAGCCTGAGCAGCCCGTTCAGCGGCGACCTGACAAAAATTTTTCTGCCGGAGTTCAAACTGGTGGCCGGGCAGGGCAAGGCCGAAGGGCATTTGAACCTGCAATTTGCTGACGGCATCGCCTGGGACACGGCGCTGGATCTGTCGGCGATCAACCCGGCGTATTGGCTGGCGCAATTGCCGGGCACTCTCGCTGGACCGTTGCGCAGCAAGGGCGAGATGAAGAATGAACAGCTGAAGTTGAACGCTGAACTGGACCTCAAGGGCAAGCTGCGTGGTCAACCCGCGGTGCTCCAGGCCAAGGCCGATGGCGGCGGCGAACAATGGACCCTGAACGCCCTGGATATTCGCCTGGGTGACAACCGTATTCATGGCAGCGGCAGCCTGCAACAGAAACTGGCCGGGCAGATCGACATCAAGCTGCCGCGCCTGGGTCAGCTCTGGCCGCAATTGCGCGGTCAGCTCAATGGCCGGGTCGACGTCGCGGGGACGCTCAAGGCCCCCCAGGGCAAGCTGAGCCTGCAAGGCCTGCAGCTGGCGCTGGCCGATAACCGCCTGCAAAGCCTGAACCTGGACGCCAATCTGGACAGCGCGCAACGGGCGCGCGTCGATCTTAAAGCCAGCGGGATCCAGGCTGGCGATACGCAGTTGGGCACGCTGACCGCCAGCGGCCAGGGCGATATCAAGCAGCAGAAACTGCAGCTGGATTTACAGGGCCCGCTGCTCAAACTGGCTCTGGGGCTGGACGGCAATCTGGATAAAGGCAACTGGCGCGGACGTCTGGCCAGCGGTGACATACAGGCCGGAGGACAGGACTGGAAGTTGCAGGCTCCGGCGAAGCTCGAGTACCTGGCCGATGGCAAGCTCAACTTTGGTGCCCACTGCTGGGTGTCCGGACAAGCCAGTATGTGCGGTGAAGACCAGCGATTGATGCCCGACCCGATGCTGCGTTACCACCTCAAGCAGTTCCCGATTGAAAGCCTGGCCCAGTGGTTGCCGAAGGATTTCGCCTGGAAAGGCAGGCTTAACGCTGATGTGCAACTGGATCTGCCAGCCAGCGGCCCGAAAGGCCAGGTCACGGTCGACGCCAGCGGCGGCACCTTGCGCATCCGTGAAAATGACCAGTGGCTGGATTTCCCTTACCAGACGCTGAAACTCGACAGCCGCCTTACGCCGACTCGCATCGATACTCAGTTGAATTTCGTCGGCGGCAAGCTTGGCGAACTGCTGCTGCAGGCGCAGATCAATCCATTACCCAAGAACAAGCCACTTACCGGCTCGTTCCGTCTCAGCGGCCTGGATCTGTCGGTGGCCCGGCCCTTTGTGCCGATGGTCGAGAAACTGTCCGGGCATTTGAACGGCAGCGGCAGTTTGTCCGGTGGGTTGCTGGCACCCCAGGTCAACGGCAGTCTGGTTCTCAGCGACGGCGAAGTGTCGGGGCCGGAATTGCCCGGCAGTTTCGAGGCCCTGCAGATTCAGGCACTGATCGCTGGCGAAAGTGTGCAGCTGAACGGCAGCTGGAAAAGCGGCAAGAGCGGACAGGGCAGCTTGAGCGGGAATATTGACTGGGGCCAGGCCCTGGTGGTCGACCTGAGCCTCAAAGGCTCGCAATTGCCGGTCACGGTCGAGCCTTATGCGGCGCTGGAAGTGGCGCCGGACCTGAAGATTTCGATGCACAACGACAAACTGGCGATCACCGGCAAGGTGCTGGTGCCCAAGGGTGATATCACCATCCGCGAGTTACCGCCGTCCACCGTCAAGGTCTCGGATGACACGGTGATCGTTGGCCATCAGACCGAAGAGGGCAAGCCGCCGCTGGTCATGGCCATGGATATCGACGTGATCGTTGGCAAAGAGAAACTCAGCTTCAGCGGTTTTGGCCTGACCGCCAACCTGCAAGGCCAGGTGCATATCGGCGACAACATGGACACCCGTGGCGAGCTCTGGCTCAACGAGGGTCGCTATCGCGCCTATGGCCAGCGCCTGACGGTGCGCCGTGCACGGCTGTTGTTCGCCGGCCCCATCGATCAGCCGTATCTGGACATCGAAGCGATTCGCCAGACCGGCGACGTGATCGCCGGGATCCGCTTGAGCGGCAGCGCCGAGCAGCCGACCACGCAGATCTTCTCCGAGCCGGCCATGAGCCAGGAGGATGCGCTGTCCTACCTGGTGCTCGGTCATCCGCGCAGCACCACCGGTGAAGACAACAACCTGCTGGCCCAGGCGGCGCTGGGTCTGGGGTTGATGGGCAGTTCCAATTTCACCGGCACGCTGGCCAAGAACCTGGGGATTGAGGATTTCCAGCTCGACACCGAGGGCAGCGGCCCGGCCACCAGCGTGGTCGCCAGCGGCAACATCTCCGAGAAGCTCAGTTTGCGCTATGGGGTGGGGGTATTCGAGCCGGCCAATACCATCGCCCTGCGTTACAAGCTGAGCAAGCGGGTCTATCTGGAAGCCGCCAGTGGCATCGCCAGTTCGCTGGATATCTTCTACAAGCGGGATTTTTAGGCCGGAAAGTTAAAAGATCGCAGCCGTGTTCCTACCCCGCACCACTCATCCCCTAAATACCAAGCATCCTAACTATTTCGTTGACATTCGCTGCCTAGGCAGTAACATCTAGACACATACTCTCTGCCTAGGCAGCTATTTGGTGGTCAGATGAAACACTTCACGCCGGACAACTTTCAAAATTGCCATCTCGGTCTGCTGCTCGGCCGTGCCGCGCTGCTCAAGGACCGGATCATCGACACCCATATGGAACCTCATGGCGTCACCGCCGCGCAGTTCAAGGTGCTGATCATCATGGCCCAGTTCGGCGTCGATACCCCGGCCGAGCTGTGCCGCCACCTGTCTCTGGACAGCGGTTCGATGACGCGGATGCTCGACCGGCTTGAACACAAAGGCCTGCTGGCGCGCCAACGCAGCGAAGGTGACCGGCGCCAGGTGCAGCTGGTGCTGACGGTTGAAGGACAGCGACTGGCCGACATGCTTCCGGACATCGGCGCCAACGCGATGAATCAATTGGCCGGCGCACTCGACCCCGAGGAGCTGCAAACCCTGCAACGGATCCTGAAGAAAATATTGGTGGCAGCCGGTGATCCGATCACCTTGCTGCGGGTAGGTGATAAATGAGCAATAAATCCTTGCGTAGCGGTTTGAGCCTGGTGCTGCTGGCCCTGAGTCTGGCCGGTTGCGCCAGCTACAGCGGCCTCGACACCGAAGGCGTCAGCCTCGACCCGAACCACCTCAAGGCCGGGCAATCCCTCAGTGGCGTAACCCTGTCACCGGCGGCCTGGCCGAAAAGTGACTGGTGGAAAAACCTCGGTGATCCGCAACTCGACGGCTTGATCCGCGAAGCCCTGCGGGACAGCCCGGATATGCAGATCGCCAGCGCCCGGGCCCATCAGGCCAGCGCCGCCGCCTATGCCGCCAACGCCGCGCGGATGCCGACCGTCGACGCCAGTGCC